>JAOUJZ010000001.1 GCA_029882915.1 Gammaproteobacteria bacterium
CAACATCTGAAATTAAAATATCCGTTGTAATCGATGAAAAATATCTTGAACTTGCTGTCAGAGCATTACATGATGCCTTTGAACTTGAGAAAATATAATTAATTCGTAATAATCGATTTCAGTTGTTAAAATATCACTGTATAAAAACCATCTATTCGAATCATAAGAACTATGAACCGGATATTATTGACTAACAGGTCAATAGGGTTAGGAAACTGCCAAAATGGCAATCCTAAACCACACTCTAGGAAAGCATTTTTGGAAACAAGGAGAAAACCATGTTAATACTCACACGTCGAGTTGGTGAATCACTCATTATTGGTGATGATGTTGTTGTGAATGTTCTAGGCGTAAAAGGCAATCAAGTCAGAATCGGCGTCGATGCACCTAAAGAAGTCTCTGTACATCGTGAAGAAATTTACGATCGGATTCAAGCAGAAAAAGACGAATCAAATTCAGGCTAAAAGCCAATATTTTACTAGCTCTAACAAGCAAACACCTGATATAATATTCCGCTTTGGAGAGCTGGCCGAGTGGCTGAAGGCGCGCCCCTGCTAAGGGCGTATAGGTTAATCCCTATCGAGGGTTCGAATCCCTCGCTCTCCGCCAATAATTATTGCGGATGGGCAGTGTTTTCCGTATAATTACTTGATTAAGCGCCCGTAGCTCAGCTGGATAGAGTACCTGGCTACGAACCAGGCGGTCGCACGTTCGAATCGTGCCGGGCGCGCCATTATTTGGTAATACATTCAAGCAGTTAGTCACTTAGTGATTAGCTGCTTTTTTGTTTACAAGCATTAATCCCAACTATCTGAATTTAAGCTTTGGGCAACTCGACCCAGAAAGTAGATCCTTTATCTTGCTCACTCAAGAATCCAATTTGGCCATCCATCGCTTCTATCAAACTTTTTGATATTGTTAAACCGACACCAGTACCTTGTATTTTAGATTTTTCATGGCCAAGGCGGTTGAAAGAACTGAATATTAAATGTTGGTGTGTTTCTGGAATGCCCTGACCAGTATCACTGATACTAATTTTTATGGTGTCAGGAAAATCCTGATAAGTTACGTTGAGAATCCCGCCAGAAATGTTATATTTTATACCGTTACTAATCAGATTCAGTAGGACCTGTTTGAGACGCATATGATCCGCCCATACTGTATATTTAGTATCTTCAAAATTCAGTGCAATGTTGTTTTCTTTAGCTAGTATTTCTATGAATGTATGACATTCATTCAACACATTTGAAAGACTGACCTTTTGAAGTTTTAAGTCCATTTTTCCTGACTCAATTTTGGCCAGATCGAGCACTTGATCGATCAATTCCAGCAGATGTTTTCCGCCGTCATAAATATAATTTAGGCTCTGTAGATGCTCTTTTGAAGGAGGATCATCCGGATCAGTTGCCATGATTTGTGTAAATCCCATGATAGAGTTAAGTGGTGTGCGTAATTCATGGCTCATACTTGATAAAAACTCTGATTTCGCCCTATTCGCTTCTTCAGCCAAATACCTCGCCTCTTCCAATTCTTTAGCATTACTTTCCAATAATTTATTGCTGCATAAGGCTCCCCAGTATTCTTTATTGGAACGAATAATCTGGATATATAAGAAAACCAGATACACGTTCATTCCAAGAATGATACTAAGTGCTGTTCCAGACCATTGAAATGCCAAAACAATATATGCAGGCAAAAATATTACAACGACACACAACTGCGCCAGTTTTTTCCAGATAAAGATACTAATTGCCACACCAGCGGCTATTGCAACAGTAAAAACAAGAATAACCATTGTTGCTATGGTTAATTGGTATAGGTAGAAATTTACAGCAAGATAGATCCCCCATATGCCAGAAGTCGACAGTATGGCGAGTGAAGTTATACGCTTCCACTTTTCTAGGTCAGCATCACGTACTTTTTTAAGAGAGTGAAAAATAGATACTCTGAATAAAGCGCTTAAAGATAACAGCGTGATTAAAGCAAAGGTAAATACGGTCGCATCATCCAGAATAGATGTCAGAGGTACTGTTATAAGCATGCCGAATAGGCAAATAAACGGCCCAGCTAAAGTTCGCTTAGCAATATCCCAGGCCGCAAATCGATTAAGCGAGTATATGCTTTCCTCATTAAACTGCTGTGAATCTGTCAGGTCTAATCCATGTAACATACGTGTCACCATATAGCACCTTAACCTTAGTTAATCACTTGAGGGACAATCTCAATGGGCATTGAAGACATCTAGTTTATTTAGATGACTATAAGGATAGCATTGTCTTCTTGCGAAATGAACAATGATAAACAGACTAGATCATTTTTACTCAGAGCCCATCATCAAATTGTGCATTTATGATCTAGATCATAAACATGCTTATTAACAGCCGCAGTAGGGAAAATACTGAAACAAACTACCATTTCTATGTGTATTATTGCTTTCACTATTTGGGATTACACAATTCAATAATCCTGACTTGGTGGCTTGCGTTTGGATTTTGAAGTCACAGCGTAGATGTGATTATTACGTTAATTAATAAAATCCATAAATAGGGGAGAAGCATTCCCTCTCATGCTTCTCCCCTTATTTATTTGTGATTATTCAAGTAGTTGAATTGTTGAACGCTAGATTAACTAGCTGCAGCCAGTGCTAATATCACGTTTTCATTTTTAGCTTCAGTAGCTAAATCTGCAGCAGACTTGCCCTCTTTGTCTTTTAGACTTGCTTTAGCTCCACGATTTAACAACTGTTTTACTACGTCAACATGCCCACCACTAGCAGCCATCATTAACGCACTTCGGCCACGATCGTCCTGAAGATTGGCATCTGCGCCTGCATCTAATAACAAGGTCACAGCCTCATTTTTACCATAGCCTGACGCCCACATTAATGCCGTTAAGTCATGTCCATATTTCTTGTTAAGTTCTTCTGTCTTCGTCAAAAGAAGTTTAATAATGTCTAAATTACCACTTGCTGCTGCATAAATTAATGCTGTCTTGCCCGTGTTGTCAGCAACATCGACTAACGCATCATTGTCTAATAATAATTCGACAATTTTAGTGTGACCACCATAAACAGCTTCTGCTAGTGCGGTGACGTTTTTCAAACTAAAATGGTTTACTTCAGCACCTTGCTTTAATAAATAGTCAACAATGTCCAGATAGCCACCTTTTGAGGCAAGCATTAATGCACTTTGTCCTCGGGTATTAAGCATATTGATTGCAGATTTTTGATCAACCAGATATTTCACAAGTTCAAGGTTGCCTGATTTTGCTCCATATATGAGTGCTGAATTACCAAAACGATTACGTGCTTTGACTGATGCACCTTCAGCAATTAATTGTTTCACCTGATTGATATTGCCTTCCTTAGCCGCATCAAATAATTTGAAATTCAGCTCACGAAACTCGTCCGCCTGTGCAATCGAGAACTGCAGGCAAAAGATCATCAATAAGTACATTGGAAGACTAATTCTGTTTTTCATGATGTTAATTATTCTCCTTTAAAGCTGGACATGTAGTCAGCAATATCCTGTATCTCTTGTTCACTAAATGACTTGAACAATGTACCCATTGCAGGTGCATTTTTACGAACATCATTTTTGAAATCGTGCATTGTGTTTTTCAGATATTCTGGATGTTGGTTTGCAAGTCTTGGTACGCGGCTATTGCCTTTAAATGTGCCTAAGTGACAGGCAGCACACTGTCCAGCATCAGCAACCAATTTGGCCGCAGCAATCCGTTTTGGATCTAGTTTGTAATCTGTTTTTGGCCACTCTTGTTCTGAGAAGTATTCGGCCATTAATTTTAAGTCTTCTTTTTCAATTCCAGCAACAATAGGTCCCATTACTTGACTAGCTCTCAAGCCTTTTTTCATGTCTTTTAGCTGGACATACATATAATAAAATTCCTGGCCTGCTAGGGTAGGAAAAGTACCTATTGTTGACGCGCCTTTTTCACCATGGCAGCTAAAACAGGTTTTCAAGGTCTCTTGTACGGAGGCGTACTTATCTTGCTCGCCTATAGGTGCTTCAGTTCCGGTCGCGAGTTTACCTTCATCTGCTATTACTGCACTTGTAAACATAGTTAATGCAGCCACTAGTAACCAAGCTGATTTTAATTTGAACATCATTGAATATATTTCCATTAATTAATAATCTATTCACTTGTAAGGACCAATGAATAGATTATTAGTTTCAAAAATAAAAATGGCCACCTCCTTACGAAGGTGGCCAAATTCATTACTCAGATTTTACTTTTTGTTCAACTTGTACGCAATAATTTCATTACCACGTTTGTAGTTCATCTGAGCGTTACCACCTGAACCTACAACGATGTACTGATCACCAGCAACGTTATAAGAAGCAGGAGGTGCATTAACACCAGCTTTGGTTTGATCTTGCCACATTAACTCACCAGAAGTTGAGTTGTAAGCTTTGAACAAGCCATTGCCTTCACCAGTGAATACTAGTCCACCAGCTGTCGCCAAAATACCACCAATCATAGGTTGTTGTGTTTTGACTTTCCATTTGATTTTACCAGTGTTGTAATCAACAGCAGTCACATTACCCCATTGTTGTTCAGTTGGGATAACTTTGAATGCACCACCAAGCCATAATTTACCTTCTGGATATGGTGTTTCTTCAACATGATAAGTCATTGGCTGATGCAAGTTGATTGCATAAGCTAAGCCTTGATTAGGATCTGTTGCCATTGGTGACCATTCAACACCACCGTTAGCGCCAGGCAACATGCTTGCACCTTCTTTAGTAGGCAATACCCAACGATCACGTTGCATTACCATTGGTTCTGAATGACGGATCAAGCTACAGTCAGATGCATTGTGCACATAAACATAACCAGTTTTACCACCGTGCAAGACGCCTTTCACTGTTTGACCATCTTCATTCTTAACTGGAACAAGAATTGGAGGACTTACAGCATCAAGATCCCATACATCATGAGCGATGTATTGGAAGTGACAGATTTTTTCACCTGAATCCAGATCTACTGAAACCAGTGAATTGGTGTAAAGGTTATCACCTGGACGGATAGCACCATATAGATCAGGAGATGGGTTACCAACCACGAAATACGCTCTGTTGTTATCGCGGTCAATAGCCATATTTTGCCATACACCACCACCCAGAGTTTTGTACGGGTCGCCTAATGTTTTCAGAGCTTCTTTCTCTGCTGCGATATCACGGTGCATGTATAAACCAGTAGCATCATTTTCAGCCCATACACCTGTTGAATCTTCAGGAATACTATGGAATGTCCATAATAATGCGCCAGTTTTCGCATCAAATGCTTTTACAAAGCCTCGAATACCATACTCACCACCATTAGTACCGATTAACACTTTTCCGTTAACAATGGTTGGTGCCATAGTTTCACTATAGCCAAGTTCAGGATCAGCAATTTGCGTTGCCCATACTTTTTTACCAGTTTTAGCATCTAATGCGACTAATTGAGAATCCAATGTTCCCATGTAGACCATATCTTCATATGCTTGCACACCACGGTTATTTGGACCACAACAGTATGTTGTTATCGGCCCCATTTTATGCTGATAGTGCCACTTTTCTTTACCTGTTTTAGCGTCTAAGGCATAAACATGGTTGAATGACGACGTCACATACATAGTGCCATTAATTATGATTGGAGTTGTTTCTAATGAATCAACCACGTCCATTTTGAAAGTCCATGCACGTTCCAAATTATGCACGTTTTCACGATTAATTTGCTCTGCTGGATAAAAGCGTGTTTGATTATAGTTAGCATTGGTATGCAAGAAGTTGTTTGCATCGCCTGCTGCATTATCTAGCAGGTCCTGTGTAACAGTTTGCATATCACCAAACAATGTGCCACCTGTTACTTCTTCACCAGCAAAAGCACTCTGCAGACCGGCTGTCATTAGCAGTGACGCGAGTCCTACTTTTATCAAGGTGCCACCACCCTTTTCTTTAAATTTGGACATATATCCCTCTCCTAAAAATTATAGTTTTGGATTGCAGCCTTGCTCGTACATTTTCTTGCGGCTACAGACAAGAAGCATAAATCAATTATCTAACACTTTCTACCTCTAGTTCAGGATGGGTATTCTGAACATGATGCTTACTTTCTACTTTACGAAGAGTAAGATTGGAAATAAACGCAATTAACAATAAAGCGGCCATTGCATACATCGTTGAATTATATAAGCTCGGCGTTGGATCAATAGTCCCTGCAGGTGCAATCTCCATCAGTTTGGCGATTGATACTGTTTTTGCATCAATCAATTCTTGAAGATTACTCATACTCGAACCAAATTTTTCCTGGAAGGCAATCGGATCAACTTTTTGAGCCAAAGAGTTCAGAGCACTATCAACTGAGTATTGTCTTAGATATGTGATAGCAAAGGGACCTAATATTCCAGCAGTACTCCACGCGGTGAGTAAACGTCCATGAATACCGCCAACATGTAACGTACCGAAAATATCGGCTAAATATGCAGGTATTGTTGCAAAACCGCCGCCATACATTGTGAAGATGAGCATGGTGACTGCGTAGAACATAATTAACCATGTTATACCGGGGTTGACACTGGCTTGTGTGGCTACATATGGAATTGATAGATACAGCAGCATGCCAAGCACAAAGAAAATGTGATAAGTGTTCTTTCGTCCAATGTAATCAGATAAGGACGACCAAACAAAGCGTCCACACATATTAAATACACTGATCATTAATACATAGGTAGCTGCAAAACGGGCATCGACGATAGTCGGTAAATTAGCACCAAAAATATCAGTTATCATTGTTTTAGCAACGCCAATAACGCCTATACCAGCAGTCACATTAAAACACAGGACTATCCAAAGGTGGTAAAATTGTGGCGTTTTTAAAGCTTCGTCAATGTGCACATTACTCTGTGTGATTAACTCTTTTTCTAATTCCTCTGCTCTGTGTGGCACCCAACCTTCAGGCTTCCAGTCTTTAGCTGGCACACGAAAACAAAATGCTGCGATGGTCATCACTATGAAATACACAACACCAAGTGTAATAAAAGCACCTGCTGCTCCCGTATCCCCTGTACCAACCACGTAAACACCTTCAGGTCCGGGTACAGGTACTTTTGCCATATCCGCTACAGAAGCAATAACAACTTCCACTTTCGTCCCAGCAACTTCAGCAAAACGACGACCACCTTCAGTGATAAGGTTAATATCTGCAACCTTACCTAAATATTCTGGGGCTTGATAATAAAGACTGAGCAGATAGGTTTTCAAGGGAGCACCAATCATTGCTCCACCACCAAATCCCATAATAGCTATACCCGTGGCCATGCCTCGTCGATCTGGAAACCAACGAATCAAGGTACTTACAGGTGTAATATAAGCCAGACCCAGCCCACATCCTCCAATAGCACCATAACCCAAATAGACTAACCATAGTTGGTGAGTTGATATACCGACACTACCGACAAGAAAACCGCCACCCCATAGTGTCGCAGCCAAAAATCCTGTTGCTCTAGGACCTACCTCTTCTAACCATTTACCTGCGATTGCAGCGGCAAGACCGAGAAAAACAATAGCCGTAGAAAATATCCAGACAACAGAAGAGAAATTCCAGTCATCGGCAGCACTGGCCACAACCCCAAATTGTTTTATCAAAGGGGGGTTAAAGATACTCCACGCATAAACCGAACCAATACATAAATGAATAGCCACTGATACTGGGGCAATAAGCCATCTGTGAAAACTTGGCCTAGCGATAATACGATCTTTAGTTAGGTTGGCCATTAGGCCTGAAAATATCGACATTTAAACTTGCTACCCTATAAAATTGACTACTACACTCAAATTTCTATTCCTTATGCTGGACTGCATTCACAGCCTGAAAGATATTTCTTTATACCTACATTCATGCAAGCAATCCCTGAAATATTCCGTAAGATTAGTAACACTACTTTCTATCGTTGGCAAGCATCCTATCCCATACTCAATCAATGGTTTTTTATAATATTACTTAATACTAATGTTCAAACTTAGCTCAGACAGTTGATTCTTACTGTCTAAACTCTTGATAAACAACTTTTCGCTGTGACTTATTATCATTGAATACACACAAAGACAGTTCATCACCTAATTTCATTAGTTTTGCGCTTAAATTTAATCTATTCAATTTTGTAATTTTTTTAAAATTGTCTGCAAGCAATCACTAGCATCCCCGAATAACATTCGCGTATTTTCGTGTATAAACAATGGGTTACCGACACCCGCATAACCCGACGCCATACTACGTTTCAAGACAATCGTACTATGACCTTTCCAGCACTCCAATACAGGCATACCCGCAATTGGGCTATTGGGATCTTCTAATGCAGAAGGGTTAACAATATCATTTGCTCCAATAACAATACTCACATCAACATCAGGAAAATCATCATTAATCTCATCCATTTCATGCACAATATCGTATGGGACTTTGGCCTCAGCCAATAACACATTCATATGTCCAGGCATTCGACCAGCAACCGGGTGAATTCCAAATCGGACATTTTTATTTTGGCTTCTCAATAACTTAGTTATTTCATACACAGTATGTTGAGCCTGTGCCACGGCCATACCGTAACCAGGAATAATCATTATATTTTTGGCGTCACGAAGCATCTGTACTGTTTCATTAGTATTAATCGACTGCACTTCACCTTCAACTTCCGTGGCCTCGCCCCCACTAGTGCTACCAAAGCCACCAGCAATAACACTGATAAAGTTTCGGTTCATTGCACGGCACATGATATAGCTCAGAATGGCGCCACTACTGCCAACCAATGCCCCAGTGACGATTAATAAATCATTGCTTAACATAAACCCAGTAGCCGCTGCAGCCCATCCAGAATAACTGTTCAGCATCGAAACAACGACAGGCATATCTGCACCACCAATGGCCATTACCATATGCACACCAAATATCAGAGCAATAATGGTCATTAGCATCAAAGGTACTGTACCGTCGCCGGTTTCAGTCCCTGCAAGAAACAGACTTCCAAGCCAAATCACTGCCACTAGCAGCACTAAATTAAACCAATGTCGCCCTTGTATTAATATTGGCTTACCACTGACTCGACCACATAGTTTTCCGAAGGCAATGACCGAGCCTGAAAAGGTTATCGCTCCAATCAAAATACCGATATAAATTTCGACTTCATGAATAGTTTTTTCAGCACCTGAAAGAGTCGACGTATGGTCCATGAAGTTCGCATAACCAACCAATACTGCAGCCATCCCTACCAGACTATGCATTAAAGCGACCAGTTCAGGCATTTGGGTCATTTCCACCTTTAATGCCGCTTTAGCGCCTAAAGCGCCACCGATTAACAAGGCAATGATCAATATTGTGTAGGAAGTAACGGCATCACTCATTACTGTCGCAATGATAGCAATAGCCATACCGAGCATACCGTAGTAATTACCGCGGCGAGCTGTTGTTTGATTGCTGAGCCCACTTAGACTCAAAATGAACAGAATTGAGGCCGCAATATGCGACATTGTTACTAAACCTTGTGACATTCTATTTTCCCTATTTTCTAAACATTTCAAGCATACGACGGGTAACTAGAAAGCCACCTGCAATATTGATGGCTGCAATCAAAATAGCCAACCCAGATAAAATAGTGATTAATCTATCCGGTGCTGAAATTTCGACCAATGCACCAATAACAATGATGCCGCTAATCGCATTAGTGACACTCATTAGTGGTGTATGTAACGATGCTGATACATTCCATATAACTTGGTACCCCACAAAACAGGCCAAAACAAATACCGTAAAATGTGACATAAAAGAGGTAGGTGCCACAGCACCAATACCAAACAGGACTAACCCCACAACTACCAGTGGTAGCAGCTGTTTGATCGGCTCAGGTATGACAGATCCTTTCACTTTAACTTCTGTTGTTGGCGGCGCTTCCGTTTGTGGTGCTGGAGCAGCCGACAATTTAGGTGCTGGTGGCGGCCAAGTGGTATTTCCTTCCTGAATGACAGTAGTACCACGGATGACTTCATCATCCATATTCACGACCAGACCGCCATCTTTATCAGGGCATAAATCGGTTAACAAATGACGTAGATTAGTCGCATACAGTTGACTCGATTGATTCGCCAGACGGCTAGGCAAATCCGTGTATCCGATTATGGTCACGCCATGCTTAATCACTACTTGATCCTTTTCTGTGAACGCACAGTTGCCACCTCGCTCCGCTGCAAGATCAACAATGACACTACCCTGCTTCATAGACTCCACCATGCCGGCAGTAATCAATTCTGGTGCTGGCTTGCCAGGAATCAAGGCTGTAGTGATAATAATATCCACTTCCATTGCTTGTCGTGCCAACAAGGCCATTTCCGCTTCAATAAATTCTTTTGACATGGTTTTGGCATAGCCGCCAGCACCTGAACCATCTTCTTCAAAATCCAGCATCAGAAATTCAGCATCCATACTTTCTACCTGTTCTTTCACCTCAGGACGAGTATCAAAAGCTCTGACTATGGCTCCCATACTTTTAGCTGCGCCAATAGCCGCTAAGCCTGCAACACCTACACCGATGACCAGAACCTTTGCAGGAAGTACTTTACCTGCAGCAGTTATCTGACCGGTAAAAAATCGGCCATAATGCTGAGCTGCTTCAACAATAGCGCGATAACCCGAGATATTGGCCATAGAACTTAAGGCATCCATTTTCTGAGCTCTCGATAAACGTGGAACACTATCCACTGCCAAAACCGTAGCTTTTTTCTCGGCCAAACGCTGCATCAACAGCTCATTTTGCGCAGGCCAGATATAACTAATAAGATATTGCCCTTCATGCATAAGGTCGACTTCGTCTATAGCCAACCCAGGATGTATTTCTGGTGCCCTTACTTTCATGATGATGTCGCAGCTTTGCCATAACGATCTGGCGTCATCACTAATTTTTACACCCGCCTCTCTGTATGCTTCATCAAGAATATCTGCTGCCTGTCCAGCACCACTTTCAACATAAACTTCAAATCCCAGCTTGATGATTTTTTCTGCTTCATCAGGCGTTGTAGCCACACGTTTTTCGCCTTGATGTACTTCTTTAGGTATACCTATCTTCATGCCTTCTCCTGAACTATTTAGAAGATTTAAAAGTAAAAATATCAAAAGTCACACGCGTCGTTACTTAAGCTAACTTTAGACAGTATTGCTCTATTGTTGTGTGAGCTTGATGAGGGAGCAGAATTTCATGCATATGGAATTGCTAAGGAAATTTTTATTCTCTCTCAGGAGAATAACCTCAACCTCAGAATATGAGATTGCTGTTTTTTTTTCAATCCTTTTCTGCTTTTTTGGCTGTTACACCCTAAATTACTATCACCAAAGAATTAATGCGGATCACATAGTAAACCCATGATATACATGGTTATTTATAGAATAGATACTCGTACTGTATAAATGTAATTAATAAGCGTAAGATTACAATTCATCATATTGATTAAGGAGGCGGGAACATTATGGAAACCTCAAAAACCCTCATGATAGTCGATGATAGTAAGGTTGCAAGGATGATGACTAAAAGCATTATTCATAATGCTCACCCAGACTGGCTTATAGTTGAAGCTAACGATGGTTACGAAGCTATTGAATTGGCTAAGAAGCAAGCCATCGATTATTTTTCCGTTGATTTGAATATGCCCGGAATTGAAGGCTTTGAAGTCATTGAAAAGATATGCACTCTCTCTCCCAAAGCAAAATTTGCATTGCTCACTGCGAACATCCAACAAAGTACACACGACAAAGCCACTAAAATGAATATCAAATGCATCAACAAACCCATTACAGAACAATCAATTAGTCAAATGCTGGAGTATTTCAATGACTAACTCTGTCAATCTCGATCCATTGGAAGAAGATTTTCTGATTGAGATTTTTAATCTGGGAATCGGTCAGGCAGCAGCTTCACTCAGCATGATGTTGCAACAGGAAATTGAGATTTCCGTACCGGAAGTTCGGTTCATCAAGTTTTGCGATGTATCACACCATATTAATGCTAGTCATGACATATGCTGCGTTACTCAATCTATGGAGAGCGATTTTGAAGTCCAATCCATGCTGTTATTTCCCGAGGAAAATAGCCTGGAAATAGTTCGCTGTTTAATGAAAGAGAGTTTTTCTGATGAAATGATTCTTGAACTACAACAAGAGGCCATCTTAGAAATAGGTAATATAGTACTGAATGCGTGCATCGCTTCCTTTTCAAAGGCCATACAAGTTCACTTTAAGATTGCACCCCCTCTTTTTGAAAAATTGGATTCACAAAATCTTTCTCATAGTACTTTCGATAAGGAAAATGTAGTTTTTTTTGTCAAAGTCAATTTACATTTAAGTGAAAGTCTTATTGATGGCAATGTACTTTTTATTTTGAAGTCAGAATCCATGAGAATACTACAACAAAAACTTCATGCAATCTTATTGAGCCTTTAGCAGGATGAATAGGGACATGTATTCCAATATCAATTCTAAAGATATTATCAATAATATTGACATAGGCCTTATTGGTTTAAACAAGAAGAAAGAAATCATTTTATGGAATGACTGGTTGGAGAAATATACTCAAAAGTCAAGCGATCAAACCTTGGGAAAGAAATTAGACGAAGTTTTTCCTGAGCTTATGCAATATAGCGCCAACAGCCGTATCATCTCAGCAATAAACAATGCTTTAGAGTTTGATTTTCCAGCAGTATTATCTCATGCATTCCATAAATCGCCCTTCCCTCTGTATCTTCCTGACTCTAAGATCTTATTACAACAAGCTGTTAGTATCACTCCTTTAGAATACGACAGCTCAAAAAGCTGCCTCATTCAAATTCAGGATGTTACTCCTGCAACACTTCGCGAGAAAAATTTTGAAGCTGTAGTTCAAGAACTTAAGAAAACTCAAAAAGCTCTAATTGAGGAAAAAAACAACGCTGAAAAAGCGAATAGCTTAAAAAGTACTTTTCTTTCTATCATCAGTCATGAAATTCGCACTCCTATGAATGCGATTATAGGCATGGTTCATCTAGCGTTACAGACAAAGCTATCCATTCCACAACTGGATTACCTAAAAAAAATAAATGTCTCTGCCCATAACTTACTTTCTATTATTAATGACATTCTGGATGTTTCTAAAATCGAAGCAGGAAAACTATCCATAGAAACAGTTGATTTTTATCTGCATGATGTTTTAAAAAACGTATTTACTGTGATTTCAGGTAATGCACATCAAAAAAATATTCCTCTTATTTTGGATGCCTCAAGCGATTTACCCCTCATGCTTCATGGAGATCCATTACGCCTTGAACAGATACTGACTAATCTGTCCATGAATGCCGTTAAATTTACTGATCAGGGTAAAGTTGTTATCCATATTAAATTGGTTAACAGTTCGAAAAACACGATTGATTTATTATTTTCTGTTCAAGATACTGGTGTTGGCATGACGCATCAGCAACAAACCGAATTATTCATTCCCTTTACTCAACTAGACTCGTCAACAGCACGCAAATATGGTGGCACTGGTTTAGGCCTGACCATCTGTAAAGAACTTGTTGAATTAATGGGGGGACAAATCCATATTGAAAGCCAATTGGGTCTTGGTAGTAATTTTTATTTCACACTACAATTTGAGAAGGTGGCGTCCGAAGTTGTATCAGGCTATCAACTACCTGATAACTTGAATAATATTCGGGTATTGATAATCACTGACAATAATAATGACAAACTATTCTATTTAAAGATGCTTGAGTCATTTAACCTTTCTGTCGATGAAGCTGATGGTTATGAACAAGGTAAAAAATTATTACAACACGCAGCATTGATGAACCAGCCATTCCATCTAGTCTTACTTGATTGGCAGATAGTTAAAAATATCATTTCGTTTGACACTGCTGAGGATCTAACAAAGGAATTGAGACTCTCGAAAGAAGCAGAAATAATTCTACTGCATTCTGATAAAGATCTAGAAGATATTCTCACCCGGGTATCAGGGATTGATTTGAATCACCTTTTACTAAAACCTGTTTCCCCTACCTCTTTATATGACCATATCGTAACACTCTTTGAAAAGAAATTAATGGATTCAGAAAGTGAAGCAAATCCTCTCAAAGGCTCTAGAATTCTAGTGGTCGACGATAACGATTTTAACCTGCAAATCGCATGTGAAATCCTAGAACGAGCAGGCATTATTGCCGAAGCAGTCAGTGAAGGAATTAAGGCTGTTGAACTAATTAAGAATAGTATAAAACTACACACACCCTATGACGCTGTTCTTATGGATATACAGATGCCAAACATGTCTGGTCTAGATGCAACACAAATTATCCGCCAATGGGAACAGCAATACTCTGAACATAAAGCTATTCCCATCATCGCACTATCGGCCAATGCAATGGTCGATGATGCTGACAAAAGTCTGGCTAGTGGCATGAATGAACACTTGAGTAAACCAATTAATCCCAACAAATTGTTAAAATCCTTACGTCAATGGATTGAAATTCATTCAAAACAGGATCAAGACATTGACCTCAACAGTAATTAAAGAGAAAGACAATACTATATTTCAGACAAATCACATCAGTATTTCTTCTGGTGTAGAGACGTTTGGTAACAAAGAAAGTTTCTTCAAGATGTTGTTTAAATTTCCTACATATGAAGCAGATGCTGGAGCTAAAATTAAACAAGCCTTTATTCAGCAGGATGTAAGGCGACTAGAAATCCTTGCACATACATTAAAAGGCACAGCATCAGTTATACATGCAATACAGTTACAGTCTTTGGCTAATGAACTAGAATCTGCCATCAAAGATCGGTCTGCCAATATCGGATATTTAATTAAAATGCTAGATAAAGAGATTGGGGCGGTTCTAGCTGAAATTGCTAAATTAAAAGACTCTTCACATCTAATATAGAGAACCTGTTTCATAATAAGATTGATTACATTCTTATTGCCTGTCTTTTAGTTCCCCAATTACCGGGAGATTTATCAAAGATACCTGAACATCGTGTACCACATTTTAGACAATTCCCTTCGGTCGATAATTGCCATTCACTCAACTCATACCAATCGCGACCTATTAATAATTCACCACAATGATGACACCATGTACTGTCTCCATTTTTATCGTGCATATTGCCGACGTAAGCATAGTGAACACCATTTTCTAGGGCAATCTCTCTCGCTCTTTTCACAGTCGCTGGTGGTGTTGATGGTGTATCCATCATTTTCCAGTCTGGATGAAAAACTGAAAAATGCATCGGCACATCGGGTCCTAGATTCTCAACCACCCACTGGGACATTTCCTGAATTTCCGATTCTGAATCATTTTCGCCCGGTATTATCAACGTTGTCAGTTCTAACCAGACATCGGTTTCGTGTTTTATATATTCAAGTGTTTCCAGTACGGGTTGCAAATGAGAACCGGTCAATTTGTGATAAAAACTTTCTGTAAATGCCTTCAGATCAACATTAGCCGCATCCATATATTGATAAAACTCTGCTCTTGGTTCAGGGCAGACATAACCAGCAGTCACTGCCACATTTTTTATGCCGTGTTCAGTGCAGGCTTGGGCAACATCAATGGCATACTCATGAAAAATAACAGGGTCGTTATAGGTATAGGCTACGCTTCGGCAGCCTAATTCTTTTGCTTTTAAAGCAATCATATCCGGTGTTGCTTTTGCCATTAGTGAATCCATTTCTCTGGATTTGCTGATATCCCAGTTTTGACAGAACTTACAGGCCAGATTACAGCCTGCAGTCCCAAATGACAGCACGGGCGTTCCAGGAAAAAAGTGATTAAGCGGTTTTTTTTCTATTGGATCAACTGCAAAGCCACTTGAACGGCCCCAGGTAGTCAATACAATAGCATCATCTTGATTAGCACGAACAAAACACAATCCACGCTGACCTTTATGCATTTTGCAAAACCGAGGACAGAGATCACATTGAACTCGCCCATCGTCTAGTAAGTGCCAGTATTTAGTTGCAACAGCTTCAGGAAAGGTCTCTTTTTCACTAGCTGTATTTGTCATAACGACACCTCACACATTTCAATTTAACTAAGCCTTGCAATCCTGAATGAGCAGCAGGATACTATCATTTAATACTACTCCTTTAGGAGCTCGTAATGGAAACAATTCGCCCCCCTGCAGTTGCTGGCCTGTTTTATCCTGCACGTCCTGACGAACTCAATAATTTAATTGAACAAGATCTTAAGCAGGCAACACTAAATAGTGAATTACCCGATCCCAAAGTACTGATCGTTCCACATGCTGGCTATATCTATTCAGGCCCAATTGCTGCCAATGCCTATATTTATCTCCAGAAACTTCGCCATCGTATCCAACGTGTGATTATTATTGGACCATCACATCGGGTCGGTTTTAATGGTGTCGCCTTAAGTGATGCTGATTTCTTTGATACACCATTAGGTCGTATCCCCATAGATAAAACCGCTCAAAAAACACTGTCCGAAATCATGGGTGTACATATACTTAATGAAGCCCATGCAGCAGAACATAGTCTAGAAGTTCAATTACCTTTTTTACAGCGTCTATTAGACGAATTTACTATTGTGCCTATTGTCGCTGGCAATGCCAGCCCTGACCTAGTATCTGAGGTGATAGAGACTTTGTGGGGAGGTTCAGAAACATTGATCGTCATCAGCTCTGATCTCAGCCACTATCACGACTACCAAACAGCACAACAACTTGACACGCAAACTTCTCAGGCCATTATTAACCTTGATGTCAATGCTATCCATTCTCATAATGCCTGTGGCTGTGTTGGCATAAGAGGCCTACTGGACTTTGCTCAGCATCATCCATTAAATAGGGCTATTGTTGATTTAAGAAATTCGGGTGATACGGCAGGTAGCAAAGACAGTGTAGTTGGCTATGGTGCTTATCTCTTTTCGGAACCCACATAATGTTGTCCGAAAGTCATCGCCAGACATTAAAAGAGCTGGCTCTTGCTTCTATCAAACACGGTCTGGCTCATGGTCGCCCATTGAAGATTGATCTGAGCACACTGGATCAAGAACTCACTGTCATCCGAGCCACCTTTGTGACTCTCCAAAAACACGGCCAATTACGAGGCTGTATTGGGATGTTGGAAGCACACAGACCGCTGGCCCAAGATATTGCTGAAAACAGTTATGCAGCGGCGTTTTCAGATCCGCGATTTCCGCCGTTAACCGAAGATGAACTGAACGATCTCAATATTAACCTCTCAATTCTCAGTCCTGCTGAAATCATACCTTGCCACTCGGAAGAAGACTTACTTCAACAACTACGACCTGATATTGATGGGCTTATTCTTGACGATGGCATGCATCGGGCCACCTTTTTACCGTCCGTATGGGAATCGTTACCAGATGCTACCGATTTTGTTCAACATTTAAAGCTTAAAGCAGGATTACCCATCAACTACTGGGCATCAGACCTTCTAGCCTATCGCTACACCACAGAGAGTTTCTGATAATGATGTCCAGAACAAAATCCTGTTTTTAATCTCTTTTATCTAATTGTTTTAACTTAAGATTTCGCATTCGATTGACTGTTGCAGCAAGTTCATACAGTCTCGGCATAGCAAGAGTTCCGGTAATATAAGGCGTGATAAAATCCAAGCCTTGCTGTTCAGCGTCAGTCAAGGCCTCACGCAAACCGACAACCATATCTAATGATGCTGAATCATCCTCACTGTTCAACTGATAAAAATATCGAATGAGATAACCAATCGCTGTGAGTTGAGCCTCATCGACCAATTGTTCCACTTGAGAAACATTTATATCGTTCTGTCCATAACGTAATATTCGATTCTCAATAGCCTGTATTTTCTCTTTAGCGGCTTGATATTTTGGACTTAGACAGGACGATTGAACTGAACGTATATTGCTGACGGCCACTGCAGGTAAATCGACATCGATTGGTACAGGATCATGTGCCAGCGCTTTTGCCGCATCAGTCACATTCTTAGCGTAATAGTTGTCCATCATGATGACCGTTTCGGCCACACCAAAGAAATCTCCTGACCCTCCCATGACCAAAATAACGGATACGTCATTATTCCGTTTTAAATCCTGAACACGTTGCACTAAAGGAGTAATCGGTTCTTTATCCTTTGACACCAAGGCCTGCATCCGTTCATCGCGAATCATGAAATTAGTTGCTGAAGTATCTTCATCAATAAGTAACATTTTTGTCCCTACTGACAGTGCTTCCATAATATTGGCAGCTTGTGAAGTGCTTCCACTGGCGTCTTGTGTCGTAAACTGATGTGTATCCTTACCCTGCGGCAAGTTACTGATAAAATAACTGATATCAACTTCAGTGATAGCTCGCCGATCTTCAGCTCGAATCTTAACCGCACTGGAAATTGTGACTACTTTTTCTCTACCATCCCCGGGGATATGGTCATATACGCCCCGTTCAAGGGCATGTAGCAAAGTTGATTTACCGTGAAACCCACCACCAACAATCAGGCTGATCCCTTCAGGTATCCCCATACCTCGTATCACTCCGCCGTGAGGTTGATTAAGTGTCACCACCAAAGTTTCCGGCGCTTTAAATAGCACAGCATCTGGTAGTGGCTTATCATCTATCCCACTCAATCTCGGCAAACAGGCTCCATCAGCAATAAATGCAACCAAATTGTGTTGAGACAATTGTTGACGCAAAGCCTGCTGATCATCCACCGAGTTAACATGCCGTTTCACCTTATCTGGAGCAGATACCAACGGTTCAAGACCAGCAGCTATGACAGCCGGTAATTCTTCAAACAACATGATGTTTGCCTGTTTCGCATTAACGGTACGCTTATCAGCTGGCAAGCCTATGCGAATACGAAGCTCAATATTGCCCTCATGGATCAATAATGCATTACGTTCTAACACCTCCTGTCCATACTGCACGATGGACATTTCACCACTCATACCATCGCCACGCCCACCTTTGACATGATTATCAATCGCACGCATAAAGCTGCGTCCCAGAAAATCTTCCAGTGCTATTGTGCGACTACGTGTGTTAAACAGTGTGTCAGCAACGGCCGCTTTGTCTGCTTTAATAAATATGCGACAACGCGAAGGATCGGCAAAAGGATCTCCTTGCACATGATCGATTCGCAGTAAAAAATCGGGAAACTGATAATCACCTACAAGTTGCTTGTATGACTTGTAGCCATGGTTATCTATTGCATTAATGAGTTGTTTTAATTTATCCATGGCAACTCGAGCACCTCTGGTTAAATTCTCAGACTGACGAAATCAGTATAAATCACCTAGTTCTATTTAGTTTAAATTTTGTGGAACAGTTAACGTTCATGAATGCTTGAAAAGAACTATAGATAGTATATGGTAGTAGTAACTTATCTCTTGAAAGAGCATGCTTATGAAGTTATTACTGAGGTATAAAACGATAAAGCATAGAGAATAATAACGATGAGAGAAAAAAAGCCGCTTATTCTATTTATTAGTGACTCGATGGAAAATATCGATTCTTTGGGTGCGCTTTTAGTTAAAGAGTACAATTTTACTGTCATAAAAAATGCATCAGAGATACTAAAAACCATCAGTGAAAAACTGCTTCCCGATATTATATTGCTTGATACCAGTATGCAGGAAAGTGACAGTTTCGATATTTGCCGACAACTTAATGAAGATGATCTCACTAAAGATATTCCCATTATTTTTATTGCTGAGAAATCACACAATAGTGATGAAACAAAAGGCTTTGAAACTGGAGCTGTCGACTTCATAACCATGCCTGTTAACCCTGTCGTAACCAAGGCTCGCATCCAGACACATATAAAGCTAAAACAACAACGAGATCTGCTTGCAACGCTAGCTGAAATAGATGGATTAACGGGTATTGCTAACAGGCGTCGATTTGATGAATTGCTAACGAAGGAATACAAACAAGCACTGCGAGAACATGAACCCATCGCATTACTTATGGTTGATATTGATGATTTTAAACCATTCAATGACCACTATGGGCATATGGCTGGGGACGCAACACTGAAACAGGTCGCTCACATCATTGATAAGACCTTGAACAGACCTATGGACCTCGTGGCTCGTTATGGTGGCGAGGAATTTGTCTGTTTATTACCAAACACCGATATTGAAGGCATGACCCTGATTGCTAACTCTGTTTTAGAAGCCATACGTGCACTACGAATTCCCCATGAATTTGCTAGAGCCGCCGATATTCTAACCCTCAGCATAGGTGGCGCCTCTGTGATTCCGAAACATGGCGATACTCCCGAATCACTTGTCGTAATGGCAGATAAGCGACTTTATAAAGCTAAAGAAACTGGGCGTAACCGCTTTGTATTTGAATAAAATAAGGTTTTTAAAAACGAATTACATCTGATTTTATAATGTGCCATTAAAGGTACCTGATATGAATGACAATGACAGACAGTTTATCTCTTCACTGCTTCATCCTGAGGTCTATGAGCATGCTGTGGACAAGATTGAACTCGTCGAAACTCATATCTCATGGGTGATTCTAACCGGTCCTTTTGCGTACAAAATAAAAAAGCCCGTCAATCTTGGTTTCCTTGATTTTTCCACACTCGAAAAACGCCACTTTTATTGTAATGAGGAATTACGTTTAAATTCCAGACTGGCTCCGCAAATCTATCTTGATGTTGTTCCAATATCAGGAACAGAACAACACGCTAATTTCTCTGGCTCAGGTAGGATCATCGACTACGCCATCAAAATGGTGCAATTCCCACAAGAAATGCAACTGGATCGTCTTCTGTCAGCTGAAGGTCTAAATATAGATCATATTGATGCCCTTGCTCTATGGATTGCAAACTTTCACCAACAAACAGATATTGCCAGCAAAAATGATCACTATGGTGATCTAGAAAAGGTCTATCTACCCATTAAGGAAAACTTTATACAGCTTCGTCTGCTGGCTACTGAAAAACAAATCAGTAAACTCAATGAAGTGGAACAGTGGAGCCAGAACTCATTTGACTCATTAAAACTGCTATTCGAACAACGAAAACAGGATGGTTTTATCCGAGAGTGTCATGGAGACCTGCACCTGAGAAACCTGGTTTTCATTGATAATAAACCCGTTGCCTTTGACTGCATTGAGTTTGATCCTGAGCTTCGCTGGATAGATACCATTAATGATATTGCCTTTCTCATTATGGATTTACACAGTCTACAACAACCTGATTTAGCCCAACGATTATTCAATGCCTATCTCGAAATTACCGGTGATTACTCGGCAACTCAACTCCTCCGATTTTATTTAGTCTATCGTGCATTGGTTCGGGCAAAAGTAGCTGCTATTAGTGCATCACAGGTAAACAACAACACACCAGAACAACAGAAAGATCAGGGCGTTTGTAGTCGTTACCTTGAATTAGCCCAATCTTACCTGCAAACAAGAAAACCAATGTTAATTATCACATGTGGTATGTCCGCATCAGGAAAGACCACGCTGACACAACCATTACTTGAACAACTTCAGGCCATTCGAGTTCGTTCCGATGTTGAACGAAAACGTCTGTTTACGATAACGGGCAATGCAGATAGCACTGCAAGCATTGATACTGGTCTTTATTCACCTGAAATAACACAACAAATCTATCACCATCTTGCTGAATTGGCTGAAGTTATCTTAAGTTCAGCGTATCCAGTTATCATAGATGCTGCTTGTCTAAAGTATGAACAACGGGCTTTATTTCGTGACCTTGCGGCCAGACTAATTGTTCCTTTTGTTATTATTGAATTTACCGCCCGGCCCGACACATTGCGTCAACGCATTAATAGTCGACAAAAAGACATATCAGACGCTGACCAGTCCGTGCTTGAGCATCAACTGGCTAACTGGCAACCACTAGCTAAAAATGAGCTATCCGAAGTCATCACCATTGATACCGAATCTTCAACAGATCTAGACACTTTAATCACTAAACTAGCGTTGTATTACAAGGAACATCAATAGCCATGAAAATGATTAAATCCGATATCAAGGATCATTCGCTCTCACAACAAGGTCGTGATCGTATTGAATGGGCTTTGCAGGAAATGCCTGTTCTACAACAACTTACAACACGTTTTAGCAAAGAACGTCCATTACAGGGCGTTCGCATGAGCTGCTGCCTTCACATCACTACCGAAACTGCCAATCTGGTACGAGCCCTTAAAGCCGCTGGTGCCGATGTCGTTCTTTGTGCCAGTAATCCACTCAGCACACAAGATGATGTTGCCGCTGCACTCGTTGAGCACCATCAAATTCCTGTTTATGCTGTTTGTGGGGAATCTAACGAGCTTTACTATCAGCACATCAACGCTGCTCTGAATCACCGGCCAATGCTCACCATGGATGATGGCGCTGATCTGGTTAGCGAAATTCATAAAAATCATCCTGAACTACTTCCTGAAATGATTGGTGGTACTGAAGAAACAACCACAGGTGTCATACGCCTAAGGGCGATGGCAAACGAAAATGCACTTAAATTCCCTATCATCGCTGTCAATGATGCCATGACTAAACACCTGTTTGATAATCGTTACGGTACAGGTCAAAGTACTCTGGATGGTATTATTCGTGCCACTAATATACTGCTTGCTGGCAAAACATTTACTGTTGTTGGTTACGGCTGGTGTGGTCGAGGTATCGCGATGCGAGCCAAAGGTCATGGAGCACAGGTCATAGTTACTGAGGTTAATCCTTTACGGGCTCTAGAAGCTAGTATGGACGGATATCAGGTTATGCCATTGACTGAAGCTGCAGCTCAATCAGATTTTATTGTGACTGCGACCGGTGACAAAAATGTGATCGACAAAAGGCACATGGATGTAATGAAAGATGGTTGTGTCATGTCTAATTCAGGTCATTTCAACGTGGAGATCAATATTCCGGCTCTACAGGCAATGAGTATTAGCAAACATCAGCCTCGCCCTTCGGTTGAGCAATATACTCTCACAGATGGTCGAAAACTGTGCTTACTTGCACAGGGTCGTCTGGTTAACCTGGCTGCTGCTGAAGGCCACCCTTCTACAGTTATGGACATGAGTTTCGCCAATCAGATCCTGTCAGCAATCTATCTGGTTAAGACTACCGACAAATTGGCCAATACTGTTCACAATGTGCCCACTGAGATAGATCAGGAAATTGCTAGCCTGAAACTGGCTACAATGAATATTCAAATTGACACACTAACTCAAGAGCAGAGTCATTATCTTTCATCTTGGCAAGAAGGAACCTGAACAGTCGTTTACGAGATAACTCATGAGTAAAAATATCAAAGAGATGATTGCCGATATTGAAGGTGAAGTTTTGCTGACACGTGGGTTTATCGGTAAAGACCAACTCAGTGCCAAAGTGATGGCCGCGATGGCTACTGTGCCGCGTGACAAATTTGTACCGCCTGAATTACAAGCATTGGCTTTTTCGAATGGCCCATTGATGATCGGTCATGGTCAGACCATTTCACAACCGTACATTGTTGCACTGATGACTGATCTTCTTGAACTCACAAAAGAGTCTACGGTATTGGAAATTGGTACCGGCTCTGGCTATCAAACCGCCGTATTGTCGCTACTAGCAAAAAAGGTCTATTCAGTAGAACTCATCTCGGCACTAGCAGAAGCCGCAAAAGAGCGCTTACAAAATCTGAATTTCACCAATATTGAGACTCATATCGGTAACGGTTACGAAGGCTGGTTAGAACATGCTCCTTATGATGCCATCATTGTTACCGCTGCTGCTGCCTATATTCCACCAGCACTCACCGAGCAACTTAAATCTGGAGGAAAAATGGTGATACCTGTAGGCCTTCCTAATATGTATCAGGAGTTGTTGCTCATCACAAAGGATCAACAGAATACGATTACCACTAGAAGTATCCTCGGAGTGGCGTTTGTTCCATTGGTGCAGCAAGCACCAATGGACGCTTAACTCGCTTAATAATTTAATGAGTCAGGTATTTTGGAAGATGACTTCTTATCTCTTCTACCGGGTGTTGCGTAAGATTTTTATCTAACTCAAAAATAATGCATTCACTCGTTTCTTTAGTCATCTGCTTGCGTAGCTCGCCCAGAAAAGCGGGTGCAGCAACAAGCAGTAATCTCCTCAACTTATTGGCTTTACGAGCATCATCCAGATACCCTCCTACTCGCTTGGCAAAATCAATGACTTGCTGTTGCTTTGGTTCTGTTTCATTTTGATAGGAATGGCCGCCTGCATTTCCACCCTGCCCAGAATCTTTGCCTGGCAAATCACTGACCAAATTCTGTTCGTGCAATCTACCCTCTGGATGTGCCATGGTCTCTATTTCTTGTAAAGGCGCAATGGCGGAATCTGCTGTAAAAACACGTGCACGACTACTATCAGCAACCACAATCATCGTTGATTTCATAATTCAGGCCTCCAATGGTTCAACATTATGAACAATAATGCTGAAGATAAAAAACGGTTTATTTTGTCACCACAAGTTATCTGTTTTCACCAAACTACCACCAAGCTTGCATAGGTGTCTATAGCTGTTTACTCACGATCCACAAACAATAAAAGTAATCTTGTCGATCATCAAGATAAGGTCATATTTACGTGGTGATAGTGCGTGTTTTCGTCTAAACTGAAAGATATATGGTGATGAGATAGCATTAAAAAGTTGTTTTTAAACATCATGGAGAATCTATAAAATGTCTGTTTTTATGACTAGAAGTCTATTTTTTGGGCTGACACTGCTACTAGGTGCATGCAGTGGTCCTTTACCAAAAGGGACAGATACAATTAAATCGCCATGGGATAGTTTTGAACAAGCTAAAAACTCATACGACAATATTATTTTGCGTGAAACAACCACATCTCAGTTGCAAGAATTGGGATTCAATCCTTATAAGACACCCAATGTGAGAATTTTGTCTTATCTGGATATTATTCGAAAATTCAGTCCTAATGACTCTGTGAAATCTGAAGATTTGCCACCAAGTGTACGCACCTGTTTAGCATCACGTGAAGCTTGCCTTGCCTATGAAGCAACTCCCGGAGTCTACACTAGCACTCGTGTTGGTAATGTACTTTTAGACTTATTAAATTTTAAGCGTAAAAGCATCCAAACTGGCTGGTTTTTCAATGCCCTGATTGTTATTCATCATGATGTTGTTGTCTACAAAATTTGGAGTGGCACACCCATTATTGACTCCGAAAAAACTCGTAATAATCCTCTGGGGCCGATTCAAGAACCTGTAGGCTCCATCATGAAAGATGCTGCGGGGATATAAAAGCCTGACTGAAGTTAACTCTCTAGACAGTCGATTTCTATTTATTTATCAATGAGACTCTACCGCTAACAAATTGGGTGTTGAAGTTGTAACTCCGCATAATTATTTTTATGTACCATTTCCAACCTCAGAATATCGCCATTATCAAAATACTGGAGCGGCTTGCTCACCTCTTCTATCCATTTTGTTGCAGCATCAACAGCAACATTCTGACCTTGCTCACCGGCATTCCAGTGCATATAAACTTCATGACTTTCTTTTTCCGCAATTGCTTGCTGCTCTATTGGCTCAGGTATGAGAATGTACGAGCTGAATATTTCTAACAATCCCGGTGTTTCTGAACTATTCTCCAAAGAAACATCCCAGCCACGGACGAGTCCATGAGTGCTGTTACCCTTCTCAATACTGAAGCCATAAAGCGATAAAACACCATCCTCAACTGCTGGCAACATAGTGAGTGACGCCTGAACGGCTTTGATAATCCCAGCCTCCTTATCACCTACCTCAGGCAGTGATAAAAACCAGTTTCCAAGCTTGATTGCCGCATCAACAATCCGCTGTTCTTGTTTTGAAATGATGATATTGTCCATGATGGTTGACCCCGGGTCTTTAAAAACAAAATTATCAATTTAATCTATGTGATGATATCGCCAAAAACAAAAAACCCCGCATTATAGCGAGGTTTCATGGTCTTTCTTGGTCTACGATGGACCGGTAAATGGTGGAGGCGGCGGGAATCGAACCCGCGTCCGCAAATCCTCCGCTTTCAGCTCTACATGCTTATTCCATCTATTATTTTAACTACCAGCTACCCAATGGACAGGGAAAACAGTTAGCGATCTTGTTTAAGTTTTAATCTATCGGCACCAAGCATGCTTCAAGACGATCTTATGAGAATCGACCCCTGAAATCTGAACGCATAAGCACGGCTTCAGTCAGAGGCTAGCAAGCCTAAGCTGCTAGAGAGTAGTTGTTATCGTTTGCAACTATATTTTGTCAGTCTGTTTTACGAGAAGAACCGACATACTCGGCATGCACCTTAAGTTTTGTAACCCACGTCGAAGCCAGGTCGCCCCCAAAGTACTAATGAGACAGTATAGATGAGCGTTAGTTTCACTGCTAGAAAAGAATTATTTATTCCTGAAAATACGTGCTTTTTCTTTCGCCCAGTCCCGATCTTTTTCTGTCGCACGTTTATCGTGGTGCTGTTTACCTTTAGCTAAAGCAATCTCCAGCTTTGCCTTACCCTTCTTCCAATACATGGCAACAGGGACAATAGTATAGCCTTTACGATCAACCGCACCAATAAGCCTGTTCAGTTCTAAACGGTGCAATAACAGCTTTCGACGACGGATATTGTCAGGATGAATGTGCGTTGATGCGGAAAGCATGGGAGAGATATGCGCACCATGTAACCATGCCTCACCATTGTGAATCACAATATAACTTTCGTTCAATTGCAGACGTCCATCGCGCAGGCTTTTAACTTCCCACCCTTCCAGTACAATGCCCGACTCAAATTTGTCTTCAAGAAAGTAGTCATGTCTAGCCCGACGATTTTGTGCGATCGTACTGCTAGTATTTGTCTTTTTTTTGTTTTTTTTCGTTGCCATTCGCATATTATATAGTGCTATTTAGCTTAATAGCTTGAGCATTTGGTTAAAATCCAACAAAATCTAGTTTCATTTGATTACTTCGGGAAAATTATGAGCAGACCAGCCAAATCTATTCATGGCCAGTGGTCGTCACGCTGGGCGTTTATTCTTGCTGCTACAGGAGCCGCTGTTGGTTTAGGTAATATCTGGAAATTTCCCTATATTACGGGTGAGAACGGTGGGGGTGCTTTTGTACTGGTTTACCTGTTATGTATCGCTGCTATAGGTATTCCAGTAATGATGGCCGAAATATTAATTGGTCGCCGTGGCAGACAGAATCCCGTCAACAGTTTGCATTCACTAGCTGCTGAAGAAGGCAAGAACTCTTTTTGGAAGTATCTTGGTTGGAGTGGTGTTCTATCAGGCTTTCTTATCCTGTCTTATTACAGTGTCATTGCTGGTCAGGCCATGGCTTATGTTTTCCGTACTTTTAGCGGTGTATTTGAGGGTGTCACCGCTGATGGTGCAAAAAGTATTTATTCGGCATTAATCAATGACCCTGAACGATTACTTGCCTGGCACACTGTGTTCATGGTGTTTACCATGGTTGTAGTTGCCCGTGGCGTAAAAGGTGGTCTTGAAAAATCAGTTAGATTCCTGATGCCAGCGTTATTTGCCATCTTGCTGATGTTAGTTGGGTATGCGGCAAGCACTGGAGAATATTTCGCTCAGGGACTGGAATTTTTGTTTAAACCTGACTTTTCAAAACTGTCTGGTGAAGGTGTGTTGACCGCAATGGGACATGCATTTTTTACACTCAGCCTAGGTATGGGAGCTATCATGGTCTATGGTTCTTATCTTCCCCAGAAAACATCTATTATGAAGGTGTCCATAGCCATTTCCATTGCTGACACATTGGTTGCACTACTGGCAGGCATGGCTATTTTTCCATTGGTGTTTGCAAATGAACTGGCGACAGGTGCTGGACCCGGTCTTATTTTTGAAACCTTACCTATTGCTTTTGGTCATATGGTTGGTGGTACATTTTTTGGCGGCATGTTCTTTTTATTGTTGGTCTTTGCCGCATGGAGTTCTGCAATTTCCCTCATCGAACCAGCCATTGCATGGTTAGTAGAAAACAAAGACGTTAGTCGCCGGCGGGCATGTGTCATTGCGGGCTTTGCGACCTGGGCATTAGGTTTGTTGACCGTGCTATCGTTTAATGTGGGGAAAAGCTGGACACTGTTCGGCCAAACCATGTTTGGTTTACTTGATTATTTAACTGCCAACATTATGTTACCTTTAGGCGGTTTATTAATTGCCATTTTTGCTGGTTGGATAATGAAGCAACAAAGCACAGAGGATGAATTGGCTATTGAGCAGCCCAGATTATATATTATATGGCGAGCTCTGATCCGTTATGTCACCCCTGCTGCCATTGTGATTGTATTCATCAAAATTATCGGCTTATTTTAATTAGACTAATATATGACCACTATTACTCGAAGTTCACTCGTTTTGCACACACCCGATCAGATGTTTGATCTAGTTAATGATGTGGAGGCCTATCCCTCTTTTCTTCCTTGGTGTCGTGACTGTAAAATCATTAGCAAATCTGATGATGTTATTACCGCTTCTTTGGATCTGGCCAAAGGCGGGATCCATCATGTGTTTTCAACCCGCAATACTCTGATTAAAGATGAGTCAATTGTTATCGAATTGATTGACGGTCCTTTTAAGCACCTTGAAGGCCATTGGCAATTCAGTAAGATTGGCGACAATCAAGGCTGTCGAGTACAGTTGGATATGGATTTTGAATTTTCCAATCGACTCATTAGCATGGCGCTGGCCCCATTTTCACTCAAATATCTGGTTCTCTAGTTGAGGCCTTTTGTAAACGTGCCCAGGAAATTTATGGAAGCGACTAAGCTAATCACCGTTGAAGTTTCTTATGCTCTGCCAGAAGAACAGGTCATCTTGCCCATTGAAGTTTCGACAGACTGTAATGTTGAGGAAGCCATCAAGCGTTCTGGCATTTTGGAACGTTTTCCACACATTGACCTAGGCACAGATAAAGTCGGAATTTTTGGCAAGATGTGTAAACTCAATGCCAGTTTACGTGATAAAGATCGTATTGAGATCTACCGAAAATTGATTGCTGATCCAAAAGAGTCTCGTCGTCAGAAAGCCGAAATGGAGCGTAAAAAACTTGAGCAGGAAAAACATGCAAGTTGACTGATTAACGGCCTTCTAACAATGCCATTTCAGCATCAGTAAAACCAGCTTGTTTACGTGCCTGAGTGTGAAAAGGGCCACGCAGTTCGCCAGCAAAATACGTATCCAGTAGATCCTTAAATGTCTCCAGTGGGTTGACCTTTCGTTGCTCACATAGATAATTGAACCAACGCGTGCCAATAGTGACATGACCTATTTCTTCTCGCAAAATAATCTCCAGAATATCAACAGCTCGTAAGTCACCACTATGACGTAATTTGTTCATCATTTTAGGTGTCACATCCAGCCCTCTGGCCTCTAATACCCGCGGTACCAAAGCCATTCGAATTAATGGATCGTGATGGGTTTTTTTTGCCATTTCCCATAAACCATTATGAGCAGGGAAATCACCATAGTCATAACCCAAAGAAAGCAGATGCTCTCGTAATAAGATGAAATGCTCTGCTTCTTCAAAAGCCACTCTCGCCCAATCATTGTAGAATTCTCTTGGTAAACCAGAAAAACGTGCAACAGCATCCCAGGCTAAATTAATCGCATTGAACTCAATGTGGGTGATGGCATGGATAAGGGGAGCGACACCATTGTCGATACTATTGCGACGTCTAGGCAAATCACGGGGAGCGACCAGTTCAGGTTTGTCTGGATGTCCAGCCACATCTGGTACCGCCAATTCATCTTCGGAGATTATTAACTCACCAGCTAACCAGCGTTGATACAATTGCTGTGTCTGTTCAACTTTTGTGAGTGGATCAGTGATAAGCAAACAAGCCAGTGCACTTCGACGTAGATCATTTACTTGGTCAGCCATCCAATCGTACCCGTGGATCGACCAGCGTATATGACAAATCTGTTAATACCAAACCGACAATATAAAGAACTGAACCTAAAAACACCATAGATCTCACAATAGCAAAATCCTGGGCATTGATTGCATCAATGGTATAACTTCCTAAACCCGGAATTCCAAAGAATGATTCCAATATCAGGCTTCCCATAAACAGCGTTGGAATAACGACAACCGCTCCAGTCAAGATAGGAATCATGGCATTTTTCAAAACATGTCTAAATAACACCTGTACTTCAGATAAGCCCTTAGCACGGGCTGTACGCACATAGTCTTTGGATACCTCTTCAAGGAACAATGTTCGATACCAACGAGAGCCAGCGCCTATGCCCGAAACGACACCAATTGCAACTGGAAGGATAAGAAACTTAATAGCTGAAAACCCATCTCCAAAGCCAGAAATAGGCACTAGCTGCATCAGCTTACCGACTAGGAACTGACCACCAATGATATAGAACAGCCCTGAAATCGACATGATGGTGACACAGATTATCACCCCAGCTAAATCTACATAGGTTGCCCGAAAGAAGACCATTAACAAGGCAAATGTGATGTTGACCAATAAACCAATCATGAATACCGGAACGGCAATGGCCAGACTAGGCCACATGCGTGTCTTTATGTCTTCAGCAATATCTCTTCCATCGTCGGCTCGGCCAAACTGGAATGAAAACAAGTTTAATGACGTATCGAAAAAGATAGTGTCTGTCGCTTTGTTGACACCTTCACTCTCACTATTCCACAACAACGCTTTATCGTAGCCACGTTCTTGCTTCCAGGCATCCATTGCTTCTTGCGTGACATGTTTAACCCCAAGGTTCATACGCGCCATATCATCGGGCGTATTGACCATAAAAAACAAGGCAAACGTGAGTGCATTGACCCCTATCAGAATAGGAAATGCATACAAAATTCTTCTTACAATATAGGCAAACATAAATTACATAAATGATTAAATTCAGAATAGTATAAAACTGTTTTGTTTATCCAGTCATTGTTATTTAGAATACGTGTATCAACCTATCAATTAATAAGGCGTCACATGTCAAAAACAACAATGGATCTGGTTCAGGAAGCCAAAGCTTCAATTAACGAAGTCACTATTGAACAAGCCAAAACCATGTTTTCTGAAGGAAGCATTGCGCTTGATGTTCGTGAATCACTGGAATACGAAACTGGACATATCCCTAATGCCAAGCATATTTCGCGCGGTATGCTGGAATTTATGATTGGTAATCATCCAGATTTTCAGAACAAAAATGCCTCGGTGGTTGTTTATTGTAAAAGTGGTGGACGCTCGGCGTTGGCAACAGCGACCTTGCAACATCTTGGTTACACTAACGTCTATTCTATGCTCGGTGGCTTCGATGCCTGGAGCGAAGGTAGCGATATTCCACCAGAAACACACGCTTAGCTTCAAACACATTCATCCACATAATTAAGGTAGGAGTTAATTTATGAAATTACACAGATTACTGACCACAATCATATTGGCACTTGCTCTCAGCAGCACTGCTTTTGCAACTGAAACGAATGTTATGGTTCGCGCCAAAGCGATTGATGCCAAATTTATCGGTAGCAGTGTTGGTGGTGTGAAAGTCGTCGTTGAAGATGCTGAAACAGGTGAAGTTCTTGACCAAGGCTGGATTAACGGTGATACAGGCAGTACAACAACTCTTATCAAAGAACCTGTCTCACGTGGTCAACAACTGACAGATGATAAAACTGCTGGCTTTGTAGCCAAAGTGGATATTTCCAGCCCTCGTTTACTGCGATTTAAACTCATTGGGCCTTATGGATATCGTCAGGCACTACAGGAAGCGTCTGTCACAAGCTGGGTCATCCCAGGCAAAGACATGCTTGGTGATGGAATCATCATCAATATGCCTGGCTTTATTGTGGATGCTTGGACACGGGTATTAGAAGGTGGTCAAGTTGATATCTATACCAAGGCGACGATGCTTTGCGGCTGTCCTATTTACCCTGATGGTCCATGGGATCCAAGCAATTATGAAGCGACTGCAATCTTGATGCAGAATGAAAAGAAAGTTGGTGACGTTAAATTAGCCTTTACGGGCCCTGTCGGCATGTTTTCAGCTAGCACAACGATCAAAAAGCCAGGACACTATAAAGCTATTGTGTATTTATATGACAAAAAAACAGGCAATGTCGGCGTCGATCGCACTATGTTTGAAATCAATTCAAACTAATTATATTTATTCACGCCCTGTCATAAATAACGGGGCGTGAATTTGTAACATTTCTCCCTGCCAATTGTCCTAATGACAAAGACAACCACCACCAGGAGATAGCACATGAATACAGCTTCTTGTCCCGTATCAGGTACAGGACTTGGGCTTCGACGTAGTTTTATGGATGATCTGGCAGCACAACAAGATAAAGCTGTTGATTTCCTCGAAGTCGCTCCTGAAAACTGGATGGAGATTGGTGGTCTATTAGGTAAAAAATTCACCTCTTTCGCTGAACATTATCCCATGATCTGCCACGGTTTGTCCTTATCAATCGGAAGCCCTTCCCCTCTTGATGAACACTTCCTGCTTCGCCTGAAAAAATTCCTCGATAAACACAATGTACGCTGTTATAGCGAACACTTAAGCTATTGTAGTGATGATGGTCATCTCTATGATTTGATGCCGATCCCATTCACCGAGGAGGCTGCCAGTTACGTCGCTAAGCGCATTCAGCGAGTTCAGGAAATTCTGGAACGACGAATTGTGATGGAAAACGTATCGTATTACGCAGCGCCCGGCCAGGAAATGACTGAAATTGATTTTCTAAACGCAGTCATTAAAGAAGCGGATTGCGACCTATTACTGGATATAAACAATGTCTATGTTAATAGCATTAATCATGGTTACGATCCTGAACGCTATATTAAATCTGTTCCACAGCACCGCATCGCCTACCTGCATATCGCGGGTCACTATAATGAAGCCCCTGACCTAATTATCGATACACATGGAGCGGATATTATTGAGCCTGTCTGGCAATTACTGGAAACGACCTATCAACAACATGGTGTTTTACCAACACTTTTAGAGCGCGACTTTAATATTCCATCACTTGATTCTTTAGTCAGTGAACTAGATAAAATCCGCCATTATCAAACCGTTCAGGAATTCAATCATGTCGCATACACAGCCTGAACCACAAAACTTTATTGATACCCAATATCAATTTGCTCGCCATATTCGAGATCCGGAACAAAATCCCGCACCTGACAACATTGAACAGCGCAGAATGCAAATTTATCGCGAACTGTTTTATAACAATATAGAAGGCTTTATTGCTAATGCCTTTCCAGTATTAAGGAAGCTTACTTCCGAAGAAGTCTGGCACAGTATGGTGCGAGATTTTATGAGCAAACACCGCTGTCAAACACCCTTATTTCATGAAATAGCGCGAGAGTTCCTGATCTATCTCGAAAAAGAACGTGACTGCACAAATGATCCAATTTTTATCCGAGATCTTGCCCATTATGAATGGGTTGAGCTGGCATTAAGTGTTTTAGATACCGAGATTGAACCTATGCAGGTCAATCCAGAGCAAGACTGTCTTACGCTAAAATTAAATACCTCCCCACTCGCTTGGCCTTTAGCATATTCCTATGCTGTTCATCAGATAGCTCCTGATAATCAACCCACACATGCCAATGACACAGCCACATTTCTGCTTATTTATCGCAATACTCAGGACAGTGTGACATTTATCGAATTAAACCCCGTCAGTGCCCGTCTTATTGATCTTCTCAATGAAGGACTGACTGGTAAGAGTGCTGCTGAGCGCATCGCATTGGAACTACAACACCCAAATCCTCACGTAGTATTAGATGGAGCTAAAACACTTATTACCGATTGGATTCAACGTGAAATTTTAATAGCCGTGCAATAAAAAAGGCTGAAGATAATCACATCTTCAGCCTTTTAATTTTCTTAATACTAATGAAATTTAGCTGGTTGCCAACTCTATGGCTTCAGCAGATAGACGGGTAATTTCATCCCAGTTTTCATCATCAACCAGATTGGCCGCACACATCCATGAACCACCCACGCAAGCTACATTTGGTAAATTGTAATAGTCTTTTACATTCTTTTGACTAACGCCACCTGTTGGGCAAAAAGTGATTTGTGGGATAGGAGCACCTATTGACTTCAGCATTGGAACACCTCCCGCCGCTTCAGCTGGAAAGAACTTCATTTCCGTAATGCCTTTTTCCAATAAGCGCATAGCTTCACTTGGATTTGCCACGCCCGGCAACAAAGGAACGCCCGTTGCCAAGGCAGCATCTATCATGGCATCTGTAGTACCCGGGCTGACAATAAATTCAGCGCCCGCATCGATGGCTTTGTTTAATGTTTCAATATTAATAATCGTCCCTGCACCAACGATTGCATCAGGCACTTCTGCTTTAATACGTTTAATAGCTTCTAATGCTACTGGTGTACGCAAGGTGATTTCTAAGACTTTTAAGCCGCCTTTTACCAACGCATGTGCTAAAGGCACCGCATGTTCAACATTGTTGATAACCATCACCGGCACAATCGGTGAAATATTCATGATCTCTTTAATTGTTAAGCTCATTATGTTTTATTTTCCAAAATCTATTTTAATTAATTTTATTCAACATTAAACATGTTGATAGCGCCAGTTTCAGCCGATGAAACGCCTTTACGGAAACTGTCAAAAAGCTCTCGACCCATACCATAATGATGCTCAGTAGTACCTTTAATGCATTGAGTACGCTTTTCAAACACGTCATTATCAATCAAAACATTTAACTCACCTGTTTGTGTATTCAAATGAATCATATCGCCTGCTCGTATACGAGTTAGGGGACCACCATCTTCACACTCAGGACACATATGTATCGCTGACGGGACCTTACCTGATGCCCCTGACATACGACCGTCAGTCACGATCGCCACATGGAAACCTCTATCCTGTAATGACCCTAATAAAGGTGTGAGTTTATGTAATTCAGGCATACCATTCGCTTTCGGCCCTTGGAAACGAAGTACGACGATAAGATCTTTTTCCATTTCGCCACGTTTAAATGCAGCGACAACATCATCCTGATCATCGAACACCATAGCAGGAGCTTCTACAATTTGATGCTCCTCAGAAACCGCTGAGATTTTAGACATGCCACGACCCAGATTGCCATGAATCAAATGCAAACCACCCGTTTCAGAGAATGGACTGTCAATAGTAGAAATAACCTTCGGATCGAGCGACTTACCAGGCCCTGGTTCCCAAACCAATTGACCATCAATCAATTTTGGTTCTTCGGTATAAGTGCTCATGCCACGCTTTGGAGCAACTGTAATTATGTCTTCATGCAATAAGCCGTGCTCTAATAGTTCGCCAATCAGAACACTCATTCCACCCGCAGCCTGAAAATGGTTAATATCAGCTTCGCCATTTGGATAAATTCGGGTGAGAAGTGGGATGATTTTCGTTATTTTATCAAAATCATCCCAGTTTATGATGATGCCCGCTGCTCGGGCGATCGCCACCAAATGCATAGTATGGTTGGTTGATCCGCCTGTGGCCATTAAACCAATTATTGCGTTCATGATTGCCTTTTCATCAATCATGTAACCCAATGGACGGAAATCATCGCCCATCGCAGTGTATTTTAATACTTGCTCTGTTGCACTGCCTGTCAACGCATCACGCAATGGAGTGTTCGGATTAACAAATGAGCTACCAGGCAGATGTAAACCCATCATTTCAACCATCATCTGGTTGCTGTTCGCAGTACCATAAAAAGTACATGTTCCAGGGCTATGGTATGATTCTGATTCTGCTTTTAATAGTGCATCACGACCTACCTTACCTTCTGCGTATAGTTGGCGAATACGTACTTTTTCTTTATTCGGCAAACCACTTGGCATTGGACCGCCAGGGACGAAAACTGCAGGTAAATGTCCAAAGCTTAAGGCTGAAATCAATAAGCCTGGAACGATTTTGTCACAAATTCCTAAAAATAAGGCGCCATCGAACATGTTATGGCTTAAACCAATGGCTGCTGACATGGCTATTACATCGCGACTAAATAATGATAACTCCATGCCGGGCTGACCTTGAGTCACGCCATCACACATTGCTGGAACGCCACCTGCAAACTGGGCAACACCACCTGCTTTTCTTGCAGCTTCTTTAATGATATCCGGATAATCTTTATACGGCTGATGTGCTGATAACATATCGTTATAAGCAGAAATAATTCCAATATTAGCTTTCACATTATTGGATAAATCAGATTTTTCAGCCGCAGGACAGGCAGCAAAACCGTGTACCAAATTACCACAGCCTAACTGAGCTCTATGAGGTCCATTTTGAACAGCGGCATCAATTCTAGCCAAGTACTTCGCTCGGCTTTCACGGCTACGCTCAATAACCTCGTTAGTGACTGCTTTTAATACTGGATGAACCATAAACTACCTTTTCTATAATGCCCTGTTAGAAGTTAACACTACAAAGCTCTAAATTATGAACAAGCTAAATTAATTTAGCCCATTGTGGATTTTAAATAGCAGATTATTATACCTTTAAAAGGCCTTTTTCGCATGGAAAACTTCGTGCAACTACCACGTTTAATGGCTGAATATCCATATATAACAACGCTTCACACAGGATTTTCTGTATATCTCTGGTGAGTTCTATCTGCCCACCAAATTCATTACCCAAGAAATTACAACCACCTGCGGAACAGTCACTATCGGTAAAAACAATGCCACTTTCCATGACCCTGTTGTCTCTCGTAATGACATGATTTCAGTATAGTCGGTCGCAACACCAGTCATTAAAAAAGCAAAGCCATTTCCCGGCGCTTGTGCGCGTGTCACCAAATCGGCGGCAATCGGTGTTGACCCTTCAGAACAAATTTCCAGAATTGTCGCCACAATTAACGTCATCCCGAGCCCAGCTAGGGTAGCGCCAAAATAAGTCTGAAAACTGTCAATGGGTACAAAAGTACGAATGGCTGAGGCCAGTATCACACCAAGCAATAACCAACGCACGATCATTCGTGAATCTTTAATGCCTTCCCATGCCATGGAGGACCACCAATTAACACTAAAATTCGTTTCCCTCCAACCTTTTTTTGTCTCTATCCATGGTTGAAAGTCAATGGCTTCAATGGTGTTTGGGTTTGATGGCAATGCCCCCTTACGTACCAGTAAGTCAAAAACCAATCCACTGATAATGCCGATCATCATTGAAAACACAACAAATAATAATGTCCATTTCCAACCAATCAAAGCAATTAATATCACCGTTAAAGACAAGGAATTCCATGGACTGGCAATTAGAAATGCCATCACCTGACCTAGGCTCGCTCCACGCTGATATAGCCGCATGGCAACCAGTAAAATACCATGGCTACACAAGTCCAGAAACAATCCCGCAATGGTTGCCCTTAAAATTCCTAAAAAGGTGTCGCCCTTGCCTAACAAAGAAGTAACAAACTCCCTTGGCACGCGTCCTAACAGACCAACAAACAACATTCCTAATGCTAACCCTATCCACATACTATCCATAAGATGACGAATGGCTTCTACTAAACTGGCTAGTGATGGCCATGGATAGACTAAATCTGCAGCCACTAAATCAATAACATAACCGAGTGCAACTAAACTCAATGTTATCCAAAGCAATAAATCAGGACGCGACTTTTTAGCTGGCTCACTACCACAGCAACTTTGCTGTTCAGGCGTTTCAGGTGGACTGCAACAGGATGACATAAAAATTCTCAACATCTTCAGGTATGATCACGTTCTAATTGTACGACACATTTATATAGAACAATATTCATTTTCAAATAAGGCAACCAAGATATATGACTGAAGGCAGACCACTACGCACAGTTCGAAGTTTTGTACGTCGAGAAGGTAGATTAACGTCAGCACAACAACGCGCTATTGATAATCTTTGGCCCCAGTTTGCCATTGATGATGGTGAAAGCATTATCAATCTCAATCAATTATTTAGTCGAGATGCGCCTAAAGTACTAGAAATAGGATTTGGCAACGGTTCATCACTTGTGCAAATGGCTGCCAATCATCCAGAACAGGATTTTCTTGGTGTTGAAGTACATCGCCCTGGGGTTGGTCAATTACTCAATCTAGTCGAACAATGTCATTTAACAAATGTCCGTGTTGCCTGCACTGATGCTGTCGAATTACTCAAACACAGAATTGCTGATAACAGCCTTGATAGAGTGCAATTGTATTTTCCAGATCCATGGCATAAAAAACGTCATCATAAACGACGCATCATTCAACCTGATTTTATCACCCTGTTGGCAAAAAAAATAAAATCAGGTGGTCATCTTCACATGGCTACAGACTGGCAACACTATGCTGAGCAAATGCTGGAAGATTTAAGCAATAGTGACGTTTTTGTTAACTGTTCTCAGGATGATACCTATATAGCTCGTCCCGACTATCGTCCACTCACCAAATTCGAACAACGTGGGCAAAAATTGGGTCATGGTGTCTGGGATTTACTATTTAAACGACGGTAAAAGCATATAAAACTTGCAGCATTTGTTTTCATACGCTAATTTCTGATTTCAGGATATAACAAAACAAGGCAATTAATTATGGCGTGCATTAAAACTCTAAAACTAAGTACCCTAGTAATGGCGTCTGTATTTAGCTCGATAAGCTATGGCGCCGGATTTGCGATCATTGAACAAAGTGTTACTGGTTTAGGTCGTGCCTTTGCCGGTAGTGCAGCTGTTGCGGAAGACGCCAGCACCATCTTTTTTAACCCCGCTGGTCTGGTCTACCTTGATAGAGCCGAAATGGATGCAGCCATAAATTACATTGCTCCAAAAAGTGAGTTCAATGATGACTCATCGACCGTTACAGGCAGCGACGGCGGAGATGCCGGTAATAATGCACTGGTTCCCAACTTTTATTATGCCCGACCGATTAATGACACAACTGTATTTGGTCTTGGTATCAGTGCTCCATTTGGTTTAGTCACCGAATATGATGATGACTGGCAGGGGCGTTACCATGCCATCAAGTCTGACCTGATGACCATTAATATCAACCCGTCTTTAGCATTCAAAACTACAGATAAATTATCTGTTGGCTTCGGGCTAAGCCTACAATACATTGATCTTGAAATGACTCAAGCCGTTGATTTTGGAACTCTTTGTGCTATAGCTCCAGGTGGACCATATGCCTGCGCCAACCCAAAAAATAATGATGGAAAAGCAAAATTCACAGCAGATGACTGGGGCTGGGGATTTAACTTAGGGTTAATTTATCAAGTCACCGAAGCAACAAGACTGGCCATGTCTTACCGTTCAAAAATCTCACATCACCTAACTGGCAAAGGAAAGTTTTATGTGCCAAATGATGCAGTTACTCAAGCTGTAGCAACTGCCTCTGGGTTCACTAATGCAGCGATATCTGGCGATGTCGATTTACCAGAAACAGCTTCTTTTGCCATTCACCATCAACTCAATGAAAAATGGGCAGTTATGGGAGATGCTAGCTGGACACGTTGGAGTCGCTTTCAAGAATTAGCTATTAATTCACCTGATCCTGCCAACAAACTTAATAGCACTAAAGAAGAAAAATGGGATAACTCTATGCGTTATGGTCTGGGAGTAACATATGCCTATAATGATAAATGGACGTTACGCGGCGGTGTCGCATTCGATGAAACGCCTATTTCTGATCAATACAGAACCGCTCGTATTGCTGGTGAAGATCGTAAATGGATAGCCATAGGGGCTAGCTATAAACAGTCTGATAAATTTACTATAGATGCAGGTTATACCCATATATTTATCAGCGATCCAAAAATTGATGAAACACTGTCTCCTATTCCACACCGTCTCAGCGGGGACTTCGATGCCAGTGTCGATATCCTAGGCGTTCAAGTTCGTTGGTTTATGTAACAGCGAGAAAATTAAATGTCAGGAGTATCGACTGATTTCATTAAGACAGAACAAGCCGGAACATTATACGGATTATTTCGCGAGCGATTGAAGCGTAGCCCTAAGCACCCTGCGTATCGTAGCTATTCCAGTACGACAAAGTCATGGTATGACGTTACATGGCAGGAAGCGGCCATACAAATTGCCCGTTGGCAAGAAGCAATGGCAAACGAAAACCTTCAGTCTGGTGACCGGGTCGCTATAAACCTTCGCAACTGCAAGGAATGGGTTTATTTTGATCAGGCTGCCTTGGGACTTGGTTTAGTTGTTGTCCCCTTATATCCAGATGATCGTCCTGACAATGTTGCTTATATATTGCAGGATGCTGATGTTAAATTACTGTTCTTACAAAACACTGGGCAATGGAAACGACTTGCACCTTCTATCACTGAAGAACATCACCTTAAACGTATTATCATTAATACTTCTGACGATGATGTATTGTCACCATCAGATAGTGTCGTCTATTCACAGCAATGGCTACCCATAAACCACGGTGCCCTTCGGGATTGGGATGCCAATCCACATCAGTTGGCCTCAATCATCTACACATCTGGCACCACAGGTCGCCCTAAAGGTGTCATGTTAAGCCATCATAATATGCTGTCTGTTGCCAATGGCTCGTTACAGTATTTTGATATTTTTCCAACAGATGTATTTTTATCATTTCTGCCTCTATCACACACATTGGAACGAACAGCAGGCTATTACTTACCCATGATGGCTGGCTCAACGGTTGCTTATGCACGCAGCATTCCTCAGCTTGCTGAAGATATGCAAGAAGTGAAACCCAGCATTATGATTGCTGTGCCACGCATCTTTGAGCGTATTTATTCTCGTCTTCAAAAGCAATTAGAAGATAAGTCGTTTATCTCCCGTTCATTGTTTATCACAACAGTTGCAACAGGATGGGCTCGTTTCCAGTTTCATCAAGGACGAAGTTGGTGGCGACCATACTTTATACTATGGCCCCTGCTTGAAAAACTGGTGGCATCAAAGGTAACACAACGTCTGGGTGGTAATATACGCTTGATTGTTTGTGGCGGTGCACCATTATCATCATCCGTTTCAAAGTTATTTACAGGTCTCGGACTAAGTCTAGTGCAAGGTTATGGCCTAACAGAAACCAGTCCAGTAATCAGTGTCAATAAACCTGAAAATAACGATCCCACCAGTGTTGGGCTAGCTATTCCCGGGGTTGAAGTAAAGATTGGAGATAATGATGAATTGTTAGTTCGTGGTCCAGGTAATATGCTAGGCTATTGGAACAATCATAAGGCCACAGCGCAAACTATCTCTACTCAGGGATGGCTACACACTGGTGATCAAGCCAGAATTAGTGATAGTGGCCATATTTATATTACTGGTCGAATAAAAGATATTCTTATACTTAATAATGGTGAAAAAGTCCCGCCCACTGATATTGAATCAGCCATCTTAGCGGATAATATATTTGAGCAAGCACTGATTGTTGGCGAAGGGAAACCGTATTTATCTGCTTTATTAGTACTGAATTCAGATCATTGGTTTGGTTTGGCCAAGCAGCATGGTCTGGATGGGTTTGACCATAATAGTTTGAACAGTAAAACACTGCACAATGACATTATCCAGCGTTTAAGAGAGTTGCTGCATGACTTCCCCGCCTATGCAAAAATCCGGCAAGTCACACTGAGTCTGGAACCATGGACAATAGAAAATAACTTAATCACACCCACCATGAAAACAAAACGGGCAAACGTTATTTCTCACTATAAAAGTGATATTGAAAAAATGTACAACTGAATTTCTTAATAGCGAATAACTAACTTTTGACGAACTTTGAAATAAATATCCGAAAAAAAACTCTCAAACTTCTAGAAATATATACACTTCATTTCCACAACCACGGTACTCCATTTTAGTAAACCCTGCCATTGCGGCCAAGGCAATTCCACGACCATGACTATGAGCTATCCTGTCTGGCGATATTGTTAAATAATCCTGCCAGTCAAAACCATTTCCTTGGTCTTTAACTATAATATGGCAACCTGTTTCGTCGCGATGAAACGTTAGATCTACCTTTTTGTCTTTATGTTCTTCCAGTTGAATACGGTCATTCACTTCCTTTTCCCATCGTCCTTCTTTAATTAACAAGGTCTTTTCATAATAAGTGATTCCCAAATTGCCATGCTCAACCGCATTAATCAGTATTTCAGACAAACCTATAATGATTTTTTGTGTATCTGGGCAAGCATTTGCAATAAACAAAGCTAAATCACGAGCCTCTAGCAATGTATTAAACTGAAACTCTGCATAATGTAGGTTTTTCAAAGGCCTTGCTAACTTATCTAGCCCTGATTGTAATAGTTTGTATTGTTGTCGGTAATTAATCGCAGTATTAATTGTCGATATCAACATATCGTCATTAACTGGGTTGGTGAGAAAATATGCGCCAGCCTTAACCCCCTCTAACACAGCACTCTTTTTCACCATTTCTGTTTGTATAATTACTGGACAATGTTGCTCTGCGGAATGGGCTGATATTTGATCTAATACATTAATATTGTTTTTATTCGATAACATTTGATCCATGATGATTAAATCAAAACGGTCAGGATGAGATTCAAGTAAAGCTGATACATCTTTGCCTTTGTTAGCAATAGTTAACTGGCAATCAAGTTCCTTTAGTGACTTTTTAAGTATCGCTAAATTATTCGATTTTTCGTTAATAAATAACACATGTGGTGAGACCATTACTCAGATCCCTTATTTATGGGACAAGTAATCATTAACCAATCTAATTGCTTAACTGTTAACATTATTAGGATCCGCTGATTTTTATAATTAAAATTATACTCAATCACACGATTCAATTATCTGAATTAGATCACCTTTTTTGAAATAAACCTTATTTTATGTAATGAAATAAGAACTTACTACTTCATCTCGTTAATAGTATTAAAACGAAGAACTGCCTCAACCGTGTGAAATGATCCAAAGACCAGTATTCGGTCACCAAACAATGCATCTCTTTTTGCTTGTTGGTATGCATCAACCACTGTGTTGAAATGATGAATTCTGTCATTGGTAATGAGTTTCGTCATTTCTATGGCTAATTGTTCACCTGACATGCCACGATTACCATCTATACCTGCAACGTACCAAAAATCTATAACGTCCTTTAATGTTGAAACAACAGCAGATATGTCCTTATCTTTAAGCATAGCTATGACTGCAATGGTTCGGCCATTGGACGGCTTTTCCAATAGTAATTTGACCAGGTTTTCTGCACCTTGCTGATTATGAGTAACATCAAGAATAACTTCAACATCGCCGGGAATTTGCTGAAAACGACCTGCAAGGCGAACGCTAATTAATCCAGTTTTTATGTGTTCTTCCCTTATCTTAAATCCTTGTGAGATTAATAACGAAATCACCTGCAAAACAGCGGCTGCATTCTGGATTTGATAGGCACCAGTAAGAGCTGGAAATGGAAGGTTATACCAATGATAATCCATACTCGACCAGTGCCAAACCTGAGCTTGTCTATCTACCTTGAAATCAGATTCAGCCTGATATAAACATGAGTTTAGTGAGACCGCATAATTTAATACGCTCTGCGGCGGCGGCGATTCGGAACACACTACTGGTTTCCCTGCCCGTATGATACCGGCCTTTTCAGTAGCAATTTGTTCGCGATTATTGCCTAGCCACGCAGTATGGTCAAGGCTTATTGGTGTTATTAACGCAATATCACTATCAAATAAATTCACTGCATCCAATCGACCACCCATGCCTACTTCAAGGATCGCGATATCAATTTTTTGATGGCTAAATATATCGACTGCAGCCAGAGTGGCAAATTCAAAATAAGTCAATGAAACCTGATCACGAACCTTATCAATTCGGTCAAAAGCATTACAAATAGCAATATCATCGACAGGTATCCCATCAATACAGATACGTTCGTTATAACTTAATAAATGTGGTGATGTGTAAGTGCCAGTTTGATATCCAGCAGCACGTAAAATTGCCTCCAGCATGGCAACAGATGATCCTTTGCCATTGGTGCCTGCCACCGTAATGACAGTAAAGGGTAATTTAGCTGCACCCCCAAGGCTTTCCCACACTTTACCCACACGCTCAAGTCCGGGATCAACTTCAGTAAAGTGGAGATTCTCCTGCCACTGTAGCCACTGTGGCAAGGTTTGAAAACGCATGCTGCTCTGACTTACGTTTAAATAGTAGCGCGTTTTTGCATCATTGCTAGAATGCTTGCTAATCGATCTCGCATATCACGCCGATCAATAATCATATCAATCGCACCGTGTTCTAACAAAAATTCACTCCGCTGAAAGCCTTCTGGTAAAGTTTCTCGCACGGTTTGCTCAATAACTCGTGGGCCGGCAAAACCAATTAATGCTTTAGGTTCAGCAACATTGATGTCACCTAACATTGCCAAGCTGGCAGAAACACCACCCATGGTCGGATCTGTTAGTACAGATACGAATGGCACACCTGCGTTGCTAAGCTGAGAAAGAATGGCACTGGTTTTCGCCATTTGCATCAATGAAAACAAGCCTTCCTGCATACGTGCCCCACCACTTGCAGAGAAGCAGATCAGTGGGATTTTTTTATTCAGCGCGACTTGGGCAGCACGAACAAACTTTTCACCGACAACAGCGCCCATAGAGCCACCCATAAAGCTAAAATCAAACGACACAGCGACTACAGGTAAATCATTGATGGTTCCTTCCATGACTAATAACGCATCTTTTTCACCCGTTGCTTTTTGGGCTTGATGAAGGCGATCTTTGTATTTTTTACTGTCTTTAAACTTCAATGTATCAACTGGCGATACATCAGCAGCAATTTCTACTCGCTCTCCTTCGTCTAAAAAGCTTTCAAGACGTGTACGAGCATTGATGCGTTGGTGGTGATCACATTTTGGGCAAACATGTAAGTTACGCTCCAATTCAGCACGATAAAGTACACTGTCACACGCCTGACATTTACACCAAACACCTTCAGGTACTGACCGGCTACGGACCTTTGTGCGAATTTTCGATGGGATTAATTTTTCAAACCAACTCATATTTTCACCTGTAGTATTTAATCGATAGCACGTTATTTCGCCGTAGCGTTTGTGTTCATTGCATGTCGCATTTCAGCTAGCAATCCGGCTAAGGCAGCGGGTAATTCTTCGGGTCGACTAGCGTGTTCTTCAATACAGCGTACAAGCGCACTACCAACGACTACGGCATCAGCAATTTCAGCTACTTCCGCAGCAGATTTTCCATCACGAATTCCAAATCCTACGCCTAAAGGTAAATCAGTACACTGCCTTAACGTAGCCATTTTCTCTGTCACTTCAGCCACATCAAGGCTAGCAGTACCAGTGACACCTTTTATCGAAACATAATAGATAAAGCCTCTGGCATATTGAGCAATCTTAGCCATTCTTTCGACTGATGTGGTTGGTGCAACCAGAAAAATAGTATCGATGTCATGCTCATCCATTATCGACAAGAACTCATCCGACTCTTCAGGTGGCATATCAACAGTTAAGACACCATCAACCCCCACTTTCTGTGCATTTATAGCAAATTCCTTGTATCCCATTGCTTCTAATGGATTGGCATAACCCATTAGTACTATCGGTGTCTCTGTATCTTTTTCTCTGAATTGACGCACTATATCTAAAACATCATGAAGTGACACATCATTTTTCAGAGCTCGTTCACAGGCTTTTTGAATAACAGGGCCATCAGACATGGGATCAGAAAAAGGAATACCTAATTCTAATATATTCGCCCCAGCATCAACCAGAGCATGCAGTATGGATACTGTAACCCATGGTTCAGGATCACCCGCAGTAATATAGGGGATCAAAGCTGTTTGACCATCAGCCTTTAACTTCTCAAAACATTGTCTAATACGACTCATTACTTTTCTCTCAGAAATTCAATCCAGCCAACGCGGCAACTGTGTGCATGTCTTTATCACCACGACCTGACAGGTTAACTAGCAAAATTTTCTCTGCTGACATCGTTGGCGCCAGTTTACTGGCATATGCCAGAGCATGACTTGATTCCAGCGCTGGAATGATACCTTCTGTACGTGTTAAATCATGGAATGCCTGTAAAGCCTCATCATCAGTGACTGAAACATACTGCGCTCGACCAATATCTTTTAGCCATGCATGTTCTGGCCCAACGCCCGGATAATCCAAACCGGCAGATATAGAATGAGTTTCAATGATTTGACCATTGTCATCCTGCATTAAATAGGTGCGATTACCGTGCAACACACCTGGTGTTCCAGCACATAGCGGGGCAGAATGTTGACCGGTTTCAATACCATGACCAGCACCTTCAACGCCATACATAGCAACACTTTCATCCTTAAGAAAAGGATGAAACAATCCAATGGCATTAGATCCACCGCCGATGCAGGCAACAAGCGCATCAGGTAAGCGTCCGGTTGCTGTTAATATTTGATTACGAGCCTCACGCCCGATGATAGACTGAAAATCACGAACCATAGCTGGATATGGATGGGGACCAGCAACGGTACCAATAATATAAAATGTCTCATCGACATTGGTAACCCAGTCCCTCAACGCTTCATTCAAGGCATCTTTCAATGTTCGTGAGCCAGATTCGACCGGAATAACTTCTGCACCCAATAACTTCATTCGATAGACATTCATTGCCTGGCGTTGAACATCTTCAGCGCCCATATAAACAACACATTCCATGCCTAAACGAGCAGCTACAGTTGCTGTTGCCACACCATGTTGACCTGCACCGGTCTCAGCAATAATGCGCTTTTTACCCATCCGCTTTGCAAGCAATGCCTGACCGATAGTGTTATTTACTTTATGTGCACCGGTGTGATTCAAATCTTCACGTTTCAGATAAATTTGAGCACCACCAAGTTTGCCAGTCCAGTTTTCAGCCAGATAAATTGGTGATGGACGACCAACAAAGTCGGCTAAATCCTTGTCCATTTCAGCCTGAAAATCGGCGTCATTTTTATAGCGATTATAGGCTTCCTCAAGCGCATAAATCGCCTCCATTAAGGTCTCGCCTACAAAACGTCCACCATAAGATCCAAAATGCCCTCTATCGTCTGGGTAAGAATCATAATTATCCAACTGTTCAGCCATTTACTACCTCTTGCATAAAAGCGCTTATTTTTCGCTTATCTTTTATCCCTTTCGACAACTCTACACCGCCACTGACATCAACAGCGTAAGGTCGAACTTGTTCTATTGCCATCGCCACATTATCTACTGTTAAGCCTCCTGCGAGAATGACCGGTTTATCAATATCATTAATTAAAGACCAATCAAACACCTCTCCGGTTCCACCTGGAGTACCGGCCTGGTAACTATCCAGTAATATCGCTGATGCCGAAGCATATCGATCTGCAATCTGGATCATATCAACATCATCGCGCATTCTTATCGCTTTTAAATACGGTTTATCAAATTGTTCACAATACTCTGGAGATTCATCACCATGGAACTGCAATAAATCGATAGTTAATGCCGATAAACAGGACCTCACCAATTCTGGTTCAGCATCAACAAATAATGCAACAATACTTACAAATGGAGGCAACCCTTTGACAATATCCTGTGCCTGCGCAATTGTCACAGCTCTAGGACTCGGCGAATAAAATACCAATCCTATTGCATCCGTCCCCATTTCAATTGCAATTTCAGCATCTTGGCGACGAGTGATTCCACAAATCTTTACACGTGTTCTCATGAATTTGGTCTGAGAAAAAATTCTAATCTGATACTTTACCAGACCATTGGTAAAGCTGACACTGTTGGTAGCGCATATTTTGCTGGATATTCTACATTCATAAAATACAATCCATCGGGTGGCGATGTAATTCCCCCTTGAGCACGAGCGCGACTTTCTAATACGGATTTGGCCCATGAAACCGGTTCCTTACCTTCGCCTATAGGTACTAATACACCAACGATATTGCGTACCATGTGATGTAAGAATGATTGTGCCTTAACATCTACAGCAATATATTGCCCATATCTAGTCACCTGAATTTTTTCCATGGTTTTCATTGGACTCTTAGCTTGACACTCTTTAGCTCGAAAAGCTGAAAAGTCATGGTGACCAACTAATAAATCTGCTGCGGCCTGCATGCGTTGCTCATCAAGAGGTCGAAAAAACCACCACATACGTTTATCCTGAAGCGCAGACCGGCTAACACGATTTAAAATCAAATAACGGTAACTCCGATTTAAGGCTGAAAACCGGGCGCTAAAATCCTCATCAACTGGTTTTGCCCAAGTGACGTTGATATCCGCTGGCAAGTTAGTGTTAAGTCCCAATATCCAATTGCGCTCATCACGTTCAACATCAGTATCGAAGTGAACTACTTGCTGTAATGCATGAACGCCTGAATCTGTTCGACCGGCAGCTACCGTCTTAACTGAGTGGTTGGCGACACGACTTAATGCATCTTCCAGGCAACCTTGAACGGTACGTTGAGATGGTTGAATTTGCCATCCGGCATGGTGTGTACCGTTGTATTCAACACCTAAGGCTATTCTCACCCATCCCCCTGCCTACAACAAATCATCTAGTAGGCTTTGAGCTCTATGTTTTTGCTCGTCATTACCTTCAATAAGAACTTCTTCCAATATGCTTTTAGCGCCTTCGGGATCGCCCATATCTATATATGCAGTAGCTAGATCCAGCTTAGTTTCAGCTTCGTCGACCTCGTCAAAGTCACCTAAATCAAACTCTACCTCATTATCGGCATCATCTATTTTCCCTGCTATTTCACTGATAGCTTCATCCATTTCTGTTTCGCTAATCTCTTCCAGACCCACATCATCAAGGTCAGATAGTGAACTGTTACTATCTAGAGTAATATTGAGCTCTAGTAGTTCGTCATCTACCCCATCAATGTCAAGTGTCAGTGCTCCATCATCAATATCTATGTTTATCGTCTCGTCATCATTCTCGATATCCAGTGACATCGGTGCATCAGACATGCTGTTCTCATCTGTTGATTCAATCGTACTAGCTAAATCCAGCGGTTCAATAATCGTTGATTCTTCAGCTTGACTACTAGGATTGAACGACAGTAAATCATCCTCTTCATCACTATCAGAAGAAGTAGTCTCTAGTGAGATATTTTGCAACTCTGTTGGTTCTGCTGGTTCTTCTTCTGAAATATCAATCGCCAGCGACTCACCGATCTCAACAGCATTATTGTCAATTTCTGGCTGCATGAATAATTGATGTTTTGGTGCTAATTCACGACCCCATTCGACAACTTCTTGCCATTGGCTTGTATCTTTATCAAGCTCCTGATATTGATTGGCTAAATCAATGAACTCATCTGTTTGTTGCTGTTTGAATAAGACAAAGAGCAATTTATGAATGACATTTCCATTGGATGGTTGATCTTTATAGGCATCCTGTAGTGCTAGTTTTGCTTTTGTGAAATCACCGTAACTGACATAAACATCAGCATCATTGATGATATCTTCAACTGTTCTGGAAGGGCTAGATTCCTTTTCTTCCTGCGGTTCATCCTGTTCTGCTTGTGAATTGACTTTTGTCGTAGCGGCTTGGCCATCAAGTTTTTCATATGCCTCATCCCATGTCATATCTGGACGGTTAATTCTCCTAATAATTAACCAGAGAGCAAGTAACAACACTAACGCTGCCAACATTGATTCCATTTTATTCTCAGTGACAATGTTTTTTACTTTATCTACACCAGATTGAATTTCCTTCTCATCAATGCCGGCTAGTTCAGAAGTATATGAGATGACATCATCTATCAAAGGAATGGAAGTTAGAGCAACTTCTTCAGAGCCTGTGTCTAATGTTTCCTCATCAGTGGTGACTACATCTTCAACTGATGATTTCAGTTCAACGCCAGTGTCGTTCATGGCATCAACAGACTGTTCTTCCATATCTAAATCATTCCGAACTTGTTGTTCACCACTAGACAGTAATGCCGAAGCCTCTTCTGAAAGTATATCTATAGCGGTATCAGGATTTGTCTGTTGATCTTGTTCAAGCACACTTTGTAATCGTGCTAAATCGGCATCCTTTAATGAAATTAATCGACGTAAAGTCTGGATTTGTTCTTCCATCACCGCCATACGAGATTTTATCTCAATATTTTCCTGTGTTTGGCCTTCAATGGTTTCTTGAGCTAATGTTAGCTGTTCGGATAGCTGAGTAATTTGATCGCTACCTAACGGAGAGACTTCACTATCTTCCAGTGAGGTTTCATCGGTAGGCATCACAAGTTGGAGACGTGCAGTTGTTGTATCCTCACTTACTTTTTCTGTAACAACGGCTTCTTCTAATGCTTCTACTTCCTTTGATTCTACGGGTTCAACATCTGTTGAAATAGCAGTCGGTTCCTGTTGCTCATCAACAACACCTTCTGGTTCTGGTTCTGGTTCTGGTTCTGCTTCTGGCTCTGGCTCTGGCTCTGGCTCTGGTATTTTATTTCGATTTTTCCATAGGGTATTCTGTTCAACCACCTTAGCAACCGCCTGTTTTTTGGACAGTTTATTAATGTCCTCAAGCGCTGGAATTGACAAGGTATAACCAGCCTTAAGCCCGTTTATATTATGGTTTAGAAACGCTGTCGGGTTTTCTTCTACCAGTGCCAGCATCATCTGATGCACGGAAACTGATTTTTCTGGTCTGGTTTTTAAGGCAACATCCCATAAGGTATCCGTACGGCCTGTAGGGCCATAATTTGTTGCATCATAGGATGGTGAACTAGGCGCAGTGTATTGATAGTCGGTAGTCACCGGTTGTTTTACGACCGGCTTCGATTCAACTTTTGTAGGTGTGGTAACTGCTTGTGAAAATACTTTTTTAGGCGGATCAAGCAGCACGGTATATTCACGTATCAAACGTCCTCCACCGGCTGTAGCTGTTAATAAAAAATCAAGGAAGGGTTCTTTAACAGCTTGTTTAGAACTAATAACAATCGTCGTCGTTCCTGCTTTTTCGACCACGTCAAATTTAAGCTGGGTGAGTATTTGACTGCGCACCAGACCTGCACGATCAAACTCCTTATCGGATGCTAATTGCACCTGTAAATTACCGACCTCATCACCACGTAATGCTGTCACTGGTATTTCTGCCTGGAAAGGCTCATTAAGTGCTGATGATAACTCGATCTTACCCAAGCCAAGGGCAGAGACCTGGATCGGGGTCAAAAGACCTAGTGTACTCATCACCACCACGCTGGCGAATATTCTAGTTATCATCTTGTATCACCTTGTTTTAATCCCTGTTAAACACAATCCTAACACTTACAAATATTTTTCAACCAGTATTTCAGCGATCTGTACGCTATTTAAGGCCGCGCCTTTACGTACATTATCTGCCACCACCCACATATTTAGGCCATTCGGACATGAAATATCTTCGCGAATACGACCCACATACACGGGATCTGTGCCAGAGGCTTCGCTGACTGCTGTAGGATAACCGCCATCAACATGCTCATCAAGTACAACAATCCCGGGAGCATCTGCTAATAGTTTTTTAGCCGCTTCCGCTGTTATCTTGTCACGGGTTTCGATATGTAGCGCTTCAGAATGACCATAAAACACAGGTACTCGTACAGCAGTTGGATTAACTAAAATCGCATCATCACCCATAATTTTTTTAGTTTCCCACACCATTTTCATTTCTTCTTTGGTATAGCCGTTATCTTCAAAGACATCAATATGTGGCAATACATTAAAAGCGATTTGTTTTGGATAGACCTTACTTTCGACAGAACGTCCATTCAGCAATGCAGCTGTCTGTTTTGCCAATTCATCCATTGCTGCTTTTCCAGTACCGGACACTGCTTGATAGGTACAGACATTGACACGTGTAATACCCACTGCTTCATATATCGGTTTCATCGCCACTAACATCTGAATAGTTGAGCAATTAGGGTTAGCGATAATGCCACGATTTTTATAATCAGCAATGTCATCAGGATTCACTTCAGGTACTACCAGAGGTATATCATCGTCATAACGAAACTGTGAAGTATTATCAATTACCACACACCCAGCTGCTGCAGCCTTAGGAGCATATTCTTTAGAAACACTAGCACCAGGAGAAAACAAGCCGACTTGTACCTTGGAAAAATCAAACGTTGCCAAATCTTCAACTCTAAGTGAGCGATTACCAAAACTAACTGTACTTCCCGCAGAGCGTTCACTTGCAAGAGCGTACACCTTACCAACTGGGAAATTCCTCTGATGAAGAATTTCCAACATGGTCTCACCCACTGCACCTGTCGCGCCTACTACAGCAACATCAACTTTTTTACTCACAATTCACCTAACCTTAGAAAATCCAATTACAGCGCTGCGACAACCGCATCGCCCATTTCAGAAGTACCCACTTTAGTCATCCCTTCTGAATAAATATCTGCCGTACGCAATCCTTGATCCAATACTTTGCTTACTGCATTCTCGACACGATCTGCCAGTGCCGGTTCATCAAGGGTATAACGTAGCATCATCGACGCTGACAATATTGTCGCTAATGGATTAGCACTGTTTTTCCCTGCAATATCAGGAGCCGAGCCATGAATCGGTTCATACATGCCTTTACCATCTTCATCCAATGAAGCCGATGGCAACATTCCAATTGACCCGGTCAACATAGAAGCACAATCTGACAAAATATCACCAAACATATTTGTCGTTACCATAACATCGAACTGTTTAGGGGCTCTTACTAGTTGCATTGCCGCATTGTCTACATACATGTGACTCAACTCGACATCCTCATAATCACTCGCAAGCTCAGTCATCGTTTCACGCCATAACTCAGTGCATTCAAGAACATTGGCTTTATCGACTGAACACAATCTACCCTGACGTTTTTGAGCAATGTCAAAAGCAACTTTACCAATTCGACGAATTTCGCTCTCTCTATAAACAAGAGTATTAAACCCTTCTTTTTCACCATTATCCAGAGTGCGAACACCGCGCGGTTGTCCAAAATAAATACCGCCCGTCAATTCACGTACAATCATCAAGTCCAGACCGGCAACAACTTCTGATTTTAAGGTTGAAGCATCAGCTAGCTGAGGATAGAGAATTGCCGGGCGAAGATTAGCGAATAAATTCAATTGACTACGAATACCTAATAAACCTTTTTCAGGTCGTACACTGATATCAAGTGATTCCCATTTATAACCACCAACTGCACCCAACAGTATGGCATCTGCAGATTTTGACATTGCTACTGTTTCATCAGGCAAAGGCGTGCCTGTTTCATCATAGGCTGCACCGCCAATCAATCCATATTCAAGCTCAATATCCAGCCCATCTTTCTTTAATGCCTGTAAAACCTTGACCGCTTCAGCGACAATCTCTGGCCCAATTCCATCGCCAGCTAATACTGCTATTTTTTTTGTCATTCTTTATATTCACTAATTAAAATTAAAATTACATTGTCACTCACTGCGCTTTATGAAAACAGCCATGGTGCCTGCTGTTGACGGTTTCTTTCATAAGCCTGAATCTCGTCAGTATGCTGCAGTGTTAACCCAATATCATCTAGCCCATTAAGTAAACAGTGTTTTTTAAATGGATCTATATCAAAAGCTATTACCTCACCGTCAGGCAAAGCAATCTGTTGTTCTATCAAGTTCACTGCTATCTGATAGCCGGGATTTGTTTTTACAGCATCAAACAACTGATCGACTATTTTTTCATCAAGCTTTATAGCTAAAATGCCGTTTTTACTCGTATTGCTAAAGAAAATATCGGCAAAACTTGGTGCAATAATGACTCTAATCCCAAAATCATCCAGTGCCCAAACAGCGTGCTCCCTGCTTGACCCACAACCAAAATTTTCACGGGCCAATAAAATAGTTCCACCCTGATAACGCTCTTGATTCAACACAAACTCTTCATTAACTGGCCGACCTTCACAGCTTTTTCCAGGTTCACCTAAATCAAGATAACGCCATTCATCAAACAAGTTAGGGCCAAAACCACTGCGTTGAATTGATTTTAAAAATTGTTTTGGAATAATGGCATCTGTATCAACATTGGGTCTATCCAATGGGATCACAATACCTTGTACAACTGAAATCTTCTGCATTTAAGCTCAATAACCTCTTAATTTGATGTTTTGAAAGTAAGATAAAAACTCACTGGCACAGCGTGACTGATGCTTGGCAACTTCGCCACTTCACGTAATTGTTCTACACCTGCGATTAAATCAAAGTCAGCTACATTAAGTATCGTTGGCTTGTCCGATATAACAAGGATCTTATCGCTCGACAACTTTGTCACTCGGACAGTCAACTCAACCGGCCTTATTTGCCCATGCAAGGATAACTGAGCAGTTACTATAAGGCTCACGGTCTCTGATATAGTTAATTCATCAATGACCTGAACGTCAATGAATGACTTTAGTGTCGCTTTGCTAAATTGGGAAACATCAAATAGTAACTCCCTCATTCGCTGATTACGTATTTCAATCCCAGTTTCAACGGTCGCTAAATCAATATCTACTATCAATTCACCTTTTGAATCCCACTGACCACTCACAGATTTAAATTGGTGAACTTCAGCCACATTGCTTTTTTTAACTGAAATAAAATTAAGCTGTGATTGCTCAGGAACAACAATCCAATCATTCGCTCCAGCTACTAACGGCGTTAAAGACACCAACACCAACAGTAATTGCACATATTTAATTATCTTCATTGATTACTCTCATTCACTACTCAATCACCGTTACTTCACCTTCAACTTCTTCGTATTCTCGATTCAACTCTTCAATAGAGCGTGTAACCTCATCTTTAGCCGTCGACTTTAGGACGACAATTTCTACTCGACGATTACGTGCTCTATTTTCAACAGTATCATTAGGAGCTAGGGGATGTGTTTCAGCATAACCTTCCAATACAAACCGTTCTGGGGGGATATCTTCATGCCTCAACAGCACATGCACCACAGAGGTAGCTCGTGATGTAGAAAGCTCCCAATTTGAACGATATCGTGGCGTATTAATAGGTACATCATCCGTGTGGCCTGCAACAGCAAGCTGGCCATCTGTCTTCACCAAAACATCATGAATTTTGTCTAAAATCGGGATAAACTCCCTATTTAGCTTAGCATCCCCAGACTGGAACGAGCCATTTTCTCGAATCCGAATTACAATTCGATTCATTTGGCTTTCTACATCAATCAGCCCTTCCTCAATTTCTTTTTCTAAAATTTCTTTAAACGTCTGTACTTCTTGCTCTATTTCTTCAGCCTGCTTCGCGGCAGCGGCTTCAGCAGCAGCGGCTGCAGAGGCAACTTCTTCAGCTTCCATTTTCATTTTTACTTCGTCACGAGAATCATCTACAGTATCCTGACGAACTTCTTTTAAAGGTGTTACTCGTGGCTCGCCTGGGCTGAATTCCTGTGCAATAATGCTACTGCCTTTGGGTATGTCATCAGCAAGCACTTCACGTTGTACCCCAAATGCATTATCCAAAGATTTAACTACCATTTTGTATTTCAATGCATCCATTTCAGCAAATGAAAGTAACAATACAAAAAAACACATTAACAATGACATAAGATCCGCAAAGGTAGCCATATAGGCTGGCAAGCCCTCTGGTGGACAATCACAATCAGTTTGTTCTACTTCTTCACTCATCTGATGTAATTCCTTGTCTGCCTAGTTTTTTCTTCATTACTCAGTGGCAGCGGCATCAGCAGCCATATCTTCCTCATCATCCCTATCACGCGCTGAAGCGGGTAGGAAATTATTCAATAGTTCCTCTAGGACTTTCGGGTTCTGGCCTTCCTGAATTCCCAGTACACTTTCGATAATAATCGTTTTATTCATTTGTTCTTCAGCGCTACGTAATGCCAGTTTATCGGCTATTGGCAGCGCAAACATGTTTGCTAACATCGCTCCATACAATGTTGTTAGCAAGGCTACAGCCATTGCTGGCCCGATTGATTTAGGATCTGACATGTTAGACAGCATTTGTACTAAACCAACCAAAGTACCGATCATACCCATGGCCGGCCCAGCATCACCCATGGACTTAAAAATCGCCTGCCCAATTTTATGACGATTTACGCTGGCATTCATTTCTCTTGTTAATGCTTTTCTGACTACCGCTGATTCATAGCCATCGACAAGCATCGTGATACCTTTAGCAAGCACTTCGTTATTAACCTCTTGATTTTCAAGGGATAGTAACCCTTCCTTTCTAGCAACACGTGCCAACTCAATGACGGTTACAATTAACTCCTGAGGGCTTTCAGCTTTGTGTGAGAATGCTTTCACTGCTGTTTTTATTGAACCAATAAATTGTCCAAGCGAGAATCGCATCATTACGACAGCAATTGTCCCGCCAAGCACTATCACCATAGAAGGTAGATTCACAAACCCCATTGCATCGGAACCCAGTGCAATTGCACCAACAATAAGGCTCCAGGCAGCCAAAACACCGACTAATGTAGCTAAATCCACTGCCTTATCTCCTTAGTACACAGCAATCTTGGTTTTCTAAACACAATGATTTTACCGAAAGCTAAGCAAAAAATCTTTATCTATGTTGACTTAAAGTGATTATTGCATTTTGCCGACGTCTGTAAACAACCCAAGCAGGCAATAAAAATAATGCCACAATGAAAATCACTAACATTAATGGCCATAATATCGGCCGATTCCATTGTTGCTGTAATTGAAATCGTTGCTGAGCGTCAATTCGACGATACTTAATGGAGTTATTGGCCATTAAATTTGGTTTTATATTTTTATTCCAGACATGATAGAGCGAAAATTGCTTAGGATGAAAGCCCCAAATCCATGGCGCATCTTCGTGCAAAATAGTCATCATTTGATCAATGATCAGTTGGCGTTGTGGCGTATCTTGCATTACTCGCATTTGTTCAAATAAACGGTCAAATTCAGCATTTTGGTAGTTAGCAGCATTTTCTCCACCTGTCATGGTCTTACCATTGGGACCATACAATAAAAACAAGAAATTTTCCGGATCCGGATAATCCGCATTCCACCCCCACTGAAAAAGTTGCGCCTGACCCTGACGCATTTTGTCCTGAAAACGATTGTAATCAGTGCTTCGAATAACCAGTTGTACATCCAGCTTTTGAAATTGTTTTCGCAACCAATCAAACTGTGCTTTCGCATCTGGACCGCTTGCAGGAACATCAAAGTATAAAATCAATGGCTCTCCTGTTTGCTGATCTCGACCTTCAGGGTAACCTGCCTGCGCCAGTAATTCACGTGCTTGAAAAATCGATTTACGCTTAACCTCACCATTGACCCAATCATACACGCGTTGATTGATACCTTTTTCTCCATCTCTATATCCAAATATACCCGGTGGAATAGCTCCTTGAGCAGCTATGCCTCTGCCATTGGTAAAAATAGAGATGAATTCCTCATAATCAATAGCGATTGAAATCGCCTGTCTTAATTTTTTCGCTCGCTCACTATTGCCTCCTACAACACTATCTAGCATATTAAAACCAATGTAATAGGTTGAAGTACCAATTGCTGTTCTAAGTTTAATCCCCTTGGCTTTCATCTTATCGCTCAAACCAAACTCACCAGAACTAGCCATCTGAACAGCCTGATCAAAGCTATCAGAGCTTATTCCACTAACATCATAATAACCTTGAAGAAATTTATTCCAGTAAGAGGTATTTTCTTTTTCCAGAGAGAACACAACTTTATCAATAAATGGCAGTCGCTTACCGGCATCATTTAATAAGCCCTGTTCAAGATCTAATTCTTCGCCTTCTGTAGGATAATGTTCAACACGGTAATTTGGATTTTTTTCAAGCACCATGCGGCTGTTAGGATCATTTTCAGTCAATTGATATGGCCCAGTACCCACTGGGAACCAGTCCAGAGTAATATTTTTTTTAATCAATCCAGTCTGAGCATAAAATGCATCCGCTTCCCACGGCACAGGCGAGAAAAATGGCATGGCCAACCAATAACGTAACTGAGGATATTTACCCACAACCTTAATTTGATAGTTATAACGATCGACAACCGTCACCCCTTCAATGGCTATTGCTTTTAGATCGATGCTTTGTCCTTGTTGTTTTAGTTGCCGCAATCGTTCCGCATAATCAGATAAGCCAACAATATATTCACTCATCAAACCTAATATAGGTGAATGAATTTCCGGATGTGCCAGACGTTTGATTTGGTATACATAATCGTCCGCAGTCAGTTCCCTGCTACTTCGCTGTTCAAAATCCGATAAGGTAGTGATTTTCTCTAATTCGTCTTCTGCAAGTTGATGATATAAGTACTTATCTTTATGAGCCTTTACGAAAGCAGGATGTGGTTGATATAAAATACCCTTTTTAATGGTAATTTCATAAATACTGTAAGCCACATCTTCAATAGGAGCACTAGTGCCAAGTTCACTTCCATCCTCACCGATATAACGCACTACTGGTAACTGAGTTGAAGTCAGGGGAACCAATGTATACGGTCTTTTCAAATAGTGATATTGCAACGGTGGCTCATAAATCTGACCAGTAAAACTAGCCTCATTGGCACTGTATGAACGCGCAGGGTCAAGATGTTTAGGCCGCAGTGAAAATGATGAATATAAAACGGCTTCATCCTCCTGCTGCGGATAAGGAGAATTAACAGCCGTAAGCTCACATCCTGATAAACAAAGCAAAATAACGATATACAAATACGACAAAAAGCGCATGATGTCCCTGATTGTTTTTCAATAACGGCAATCATTATAACCACTTCAAAGGCATGTTGCCTCTTCCAGAAAGTGACGAATTACGGTAATTTAGTTTGTTTATTCCATAATTTCAGGAGATAACCCATGGGGTTTTTACAAGGCAAACGCGTTTTAATTGTTGGTATTGCCAGCCCTCGCTCAATTGCATCCGGTATTGCACTCGCAATGGCGCGTGAAGGTGCTGAGCTTGCATTTACTTACCAAACAGAAAAATTAAAATCTCGCGTAGAGAAAATTGCCGATGAATGTGGCGCAAATCCCGCATTATTATTCCCGTGTGATGTCTCTAGTGATGAGCAAATTGAATCTGTTTTTGAGCAACTGTCTAAACACTGGGATGGTTTAGATACCATTGTTCACTCAGTTGCTTTTGCACCTCGTGAACTGTTGCAAGGCAGTTATGTCGATAGTGTAACTCGTGAAGGGTTTGCCATCGCTCACGACATCAGTTCTTATAGTTTTACAGCGCTGGCCAAGGCGGGTAAGAGCATGATGGCTGGTCGTAATGGCTCACTATTAACATTGAGTTATTTAGGAGCTGAGCGAGCCATTGATAACTACAATATCATGGGCGTAGCTAAAGCCAGTCTGGAAGCCAATGTTCGCTATATGGCTTATTCATTAGGTCCAGAAGGCACTCGTGTCAATGCCGTTTCAGCTGGACCAATAAAAACACTGGCAGCAGCAGGCATAGCTGATTTTAGTAAGAAACTGGCTTTGGGTGAACAGATATCTCCTCTTCGTCGTAACGTCACCATTGAAGAGGTCGGTAATGTAGCTGCATTTATGTGTTCTGACTTAGCCTCTGGCGTCACAGGCGAAATCACCTACGTGGACAGTGGTTATAACATAGTCGGCATTGCCGGTTAAGCTAAAATACCAATTTCACTATTATTCTACAGGGCATATTTTATGCCCTGTTTTATTTTTAGAAGCTAATTTCATAAGGCGTAAATAATGTCACATAAACATGCATTGATTTTATTGGCATTCATCATTATTGGTGCCATAACCGGGGTATTGTATGGTTGGTATTTTGGTACACAGGCGCAACAACTTGCCTGGCTAGGCACCCTATTTTTAAACGCCCTAAAAATGACTATTATTCCACTGGTCATATCCTCTATTATTAGTGGCGTTGGATCTCTTGGTGATATTCGTCACCTTGGTCGTGTAGGTGGTTTCACCCTCATCTATTACACGTTAACAACGGCCATTGCCGTCATGGTTGGTTTGTTAGTCGTGAACTGGATACAACCGGGTAGTGGAATCAATCTGGGTGATCCCAGCATTCCTGAACATATCTTGGCTAAACAAGATACAGGCATGGCAGATATCATTCTGTCTTTGATTTCACCCAATCTGGTTGCCTCTGCCAGCCAGACTCAATTATTACCACTGATCGTATTTGCTATCCTGTTTGCAATGGCATTGACTACTATTGGAAAAAAATCCAACACTGTCTTTGCTGTCTTTGATGGCATCAATGAAGCCATGATGAAACTGGTTATCTGGATCATGCATCTTGCTCCAATTGGTATTTTTGCTTTAATTGCTGCCAGACTTGGTAATGCTGGGGGTGGTGAACAGTTTATGGCTGAAATAAAGGCCGTAGGCATGCATGTAGTCACGGTTCTTACAGGACTGGCAATACACTCCCTCATATTACTTTTGATTCTAGTTATCGTTGCCAAACAAGGCATTCCTTATCTTGTAGGGATGGCTCGAGCTCTGGTCACCGCATTTGGTACTGCAAGCTCTTCAGCCACACTACCCTTGACCATGGAATGTGCGCGCGAAAATAATATTGATCCCAAGGCTGTAAAATTTGTGTTGCCCCTTGGCGCAACTATTAATATGGATGGGACAGCACTCTATGAAGCTGCTGCCGTTTTATTTATCGCTCAGGCCTACGGTATTGATCTTACTATGGGACAACAAGGTATCGTGTTTGTTACCGCTACCCTTGCTGCCATTGGCGCAGCCGGTATTCCAGAGGCCGGACTGGTCACTATGGTTATCGTGTTAACTGCTGTTGGTTTACCGCTTGAAGGTATAGGTTTATTGCTTGCTGTTGACTGGTTCCTGGATCGTTTTAGAACAACAATTAATGTATGGGGTGATAGTGTCGGTGCTGCAGTCATTCACCGCTTAATGTAACCACCAATGAACAGAAATAAAAAAGGCGCTGAAAAGCGCCTTTTTTATTTATTTGAACTTCACATCATTATTTTAGATTCTGAGCTATAACCTCAATATCTGCATCTGTTTTCAGGCTGTCAATAAATGCCTGTAATTCGCTTTCACCACTAATACGAGACAAATATGATTCTAACCCATCACGATCTTCTTGTGAGGCATCTGCTGGATTACCATCATTCACTGCAGTAACATTAACAATGATGTAATTGCCATTTGTAGCTGTAAACCCTGTGAAATTAGCATCACCAATCGGTTTGGCTCCAGAAAATGCATGCTGCAGTACCTGTGCACTCACCTCTTTATTATCACGGCTGTATGGTTTGGCTGGTTGCCAGTCATTCTTACTGAATAAACTGTCTACTGCCTCTCCCGACTTTAATTGGCTCAGAATGGTTTCACCATGTTCGCGAGCTTTATCACTGGCACGCTGGAATCTAAGTTGTTCTCTAATTGCTGGTGCAACGGATTCAAATGGTAATTGACTTGCCTCTATGTGCTTATTTTTATGCAAAACAATCAAATGTGATTTAGATAACTCAATCACTGCACTATTCAAGTCATTGACAAGTACGTCTTCACTGAATGCCACATTAACTACTTTTTTATCGCTGGCAATACCCGAACCACCATCACGTGTGAATGCACCAGACGTCTTCACCTCCAGTGATAATGCTTCTGCTGTTACATCAAGGCTATCAGGGCTTTCATAACTTAGATCTGCAAGCTGTTCAGCTTGCTCATAAAACAATTCTTCAGCTTTTTGTAGGCGATAAAGTGATTCTACTTGGTCGCGAACATCAGCAAACGATTTGCTTTCCGGAGTTTTAATTTCCGTCAATTTTATTAGATGGTAACCAAATTCAGTTTTAACGACTTCACTGATATTCCCAACTGTCTTCATTGAAAATACAGCTTTTTCAAATTCAGGTTCCATCACACCACGTTGGAACAACCCCAAATCACCACCTTCACTGGAAGATCCTGAATCTTGTGAAAATTCGGCAGCTAAGGTAGCAAAATCTTCACCAGTATCTAGGCGCTGTTTTATCGTTGAAAAGCTTGCTAATGCAGCTTGCTCATCACCTTCAATAAGAATGTGGCTTGCTCGGCGTTGTTCAGGACCAACAAACTGATCTTTATTATCGATATATAGCTGTTGTAATGAGGCTTCATCGACCTCAACAGCTTTAGACAAGCCATCAATAGACAACTCAAGGTAATTAACAATTATCTGTTCTGGCGTCGTATAATTCTGCTTATTTTTGTCATAAAAATGACGAACATCTTCATCCGTCACTGTTACCTTATCAAGCTGAGACTGTGCTGAAACTACGCCATAAGCAATGTCACGTGTTTGTTTTTCAAGGCGTAATACATTATCGATAGTAACTGGCATTACTAATGTTGTACGCTGAATATTATTAGTCAACTCCTGAGTCAACATATCTTGTCGTAACTGAGATTCATAACGGGCTGGATCCAGACTGATTCGTGCCAGCATAATTCTGTAACGTTCAGGATCAAACTTACCCTGATTCTGAAAAGCTTGTGTTGACTGAATCAGATTATTCACATCAGCATCACGAACACGTTGCCCAAGCTCATTATTTGCAGCCAACAACAACTTCTTCTCAATCAAGCTATCAAGCACTGTTTGTTTAACAGCCAATCCCTCGAACAGGGCAGGATCAAATTTATCAGCCATGACTTCACGCATACGGTCGCGGTACTGCTGGTAGGCTTGCTGAAATTCTGCCTGTTTAATTGGCTCACCATCGACAATAGCAACATTGGCATCTGACGGCCCATTCAAATAAGAGTTAACGCCCCATAATGCAAAGGGAATACTAATTAGTCCAACAATAAACCATGCAACCCAACCTTGGGCTCGTTCACGAATGAAATGCAACATAGAAGAGAACCTTCAAGAAAAATGTCTTTAAATTATCTAAAAAAACAGCTAAAAAAAAAGGCGCATATCATGCGCCTTTTTTTATAAAACTGGCGGAGCGGACGGGACTCGAACCCGCGACCTCCGGCGTGACAGGCCAGCATTCTAACCAGCTGAACTACCGCTCCATTTTTTCTGGTGGGTGCTGAGGGGATCGAACCCCCGACCCTCGCCTTGTAAGGGCGATGCTCTCCCAGCTGAGCTAAGCACCCCAGAAAAAAAAAGCTAGTTTACAGCATCTTTTAAAGCCTTACCAGCTTTAAATGCAGGAATTTTTGCAGCTGCAATTTTAATTTCTTCACCAGTACGTGGATTACGGCCAATGCGTGCCGCACGGTCACGTACAGAGAATGTACCAAACCCAACTAATGTTACCTGATCACCACCACTTAACGCTTTAGTAACTGCAGAAGTCATACCATCAACAGCTAAAGCCGCTTTTGCTTTTGAAATATCAGCAGCACTTGCAATTGCATCGATCAATTCAGATTTATTCACAACGTAATTCCTCATCTCTAATTATTTAATAGTTATTGTCCCAATAGCAAAAAGTAGCGTACTACTCCATTGGAGTGTGTATCTAACTACAGCCGAAAAAACGTGTCAAGGCACTAATAGTGCTTTTTGTGCATCTATTCAAATAAACATTAAAAACAAAAATTCCATTCAGGTCTCTGATCAAAATTCATGCCTAAATATTCAACTAAATATCAACTTTTTTATTGCGCCAGCCATGCACGGGTGATGGCTACATATTGTTCTATACTTATTGTCTCTGGTCGCTGTTGCAAATCAATATTTTCGGTCTGCAAGACTGTTTGAGAGATCATATTTTTCAGTGTGTTAGCAATGGTTTTTCGACGCTGTGAGAAGGCTTTACTAACAATGGTATTTAGCGCTTCGATCGGTACATCACCGCCAACAAACTCAGCCCGTGGACGCAAATATATAATGGCTGACTCAACTTTAGGTATAGGATCAAAGGCTTCTGGGGGCACAATAAACAGTTGTGTTGCATCACATTGATATTGCACCATGATACTCAAGCGTCCATAGGTTTTAGACCCAGGTTGCGCACAAATTCGCTCAACGACCTCACGTTGCAGCATAAAACACATGTCCTCAACACTGCTTGCTTGAGACAATAAATGAAACAGCAGTGGTGTAGTAATGTTGTATGGCAAATTTCCTATGACACGTAATTTTTCACCATCAGTGGCCAATGATGAATAATCAAAACTAAGTGCATCGGCTTGATGAATAGTTAAATGAGAATATTCTGACAACTTAGCCTGTAACAACGGCACCAAATCTCGGTCTAATTCGATCACATCTAAACGACCACTGGCCAATAACAACGGTAGTGTTAATGCCCCTCGACCTGGACCAATCTCGACCATATGCTGATCGGGTTGTGGATCTATGGCAGCAACGATATCTGAAATAACAGATTGATCGTGTAAGAAGTTCTGACCAAAACGTTTTCTTGCCTTAGGGTATTGTTTCGATGTACTCATCCGTCTCTCTGACTGTTTATCATACTTATTGCCATATCAATCGCTGCTTGCAAACTGGTTGATTTTGCTTCTCCTGTGCCAGCTAATTCTAATGCCGTTCCATGGTCAACTGAGGTGCGAATAAATGGTAAACCCAGAGTGATATTAACGGCCTGTCCAAATCCCTGATGTTTCAAAACGGGTAAACCCTGATCATGGTACATAGCCAAAATCACATCAAAGTCCTGTAGTTTATCCTGAACAAACACCGTATCTGCAGGCCAAGGACCAGAAATAGCTAACCCCTGTTGTATAAATAGTTCAATAACTGGCGAGATCACATCTATTTCCTCACGCCCAAGATGGCCACCTTCACCAGCATGAGGATTTAACCCACAGACTGCAATTCGTGGCTTAGCAATGCCAAATTGTTCCATCATACTTTGGTTAATGATACGAATAATCTGTATCAGCGATTGTTGTGTAATAGCTGGGCTAACGTCAATGAGTGGTAAATGTGTTGTTGCCAGTGCTACGCGTAATGATGAGATTGCCAACATCATAACCACTTTTTCAACTCCAGCACCTGCTGCTAAAAATTCAGTATGACCAGAAAAAATGACGCCAGCATCATTAATGATAGCTTTGTGAACAGGTGCAGTAACCATCGCGGCGAACTGTTTGGATACACAGCCATCAAGCGCTAACTGTAGTGTGTTGATGACATAGTTTGAGTTACGACTATCAAGAACACCGACTTGGCTATCCACTGCCATTGAAACTGGGAGATAACGTACCACGCCCGCTGGCGCTATCGTTACTGGTTGACTTAGATCAACCTGTTCAAACTTAAGTGACAAGCCCAAACGCTCTGCTCGCTGCCTCAGTAATACGGGATCAGCAATAACGACAACTTCACATCGTTGGGGTTGTTGAGCTATTTGTACACAAAGATCAGGACCAATACCGGCAGGCTCACCCGCCGTCAGTGCAATGCGTGTACAGGTATTCAATTATTCCGATACTCTACGTATGACTCATCACGTAACTGACGTAACCAGTTTTCAAGATCCTCGGCAATTTTTCGCTTGCGAATCTGTTCCCGTGCTTTAGTTCGTTTATATTCTTCGGCCATATTTTGTTCACGTCGTTCATAGACTTTAATTAAGTGCCAACCAAAGCGACTTTTAAAAACATCACTGATTTCTCCGCTGCCTAAGGTATTCATCTTCTCTTCGAACTCTGGCACCATAACACCACCACTAACCCAACCAAGGCTACCGCCTTCAATAGCAGATCCAGTGTCATCTGAATGTGCTCGTGCCAACTCGGCAAAGTCATCACCATTTATCACCCGTTCTCGCAATTGGTTTAACCTTTTTTCAGCATCATTATCTGTGGTTAGTTCATTTGTCTTTATCAGAATATGACTAGCTAGTGTCTGCTTGACCAAATGAGTTTCTTCGCTTTTTTTATCTTGCAGTTTTACCAGATGAAACCCACTACCACTTCGTAGTGCATCACTGATCTCAGTAACTGCCAACTTGGGTACAACATTAGAAAATAGTGAAGGTAATTCACCGCGCTTCCGCCATCCCAAATCACCACCTTCCAGTGCATTTTGCCCATCAGAATAACCCACAGCTACCTCTGAAAAATCAGCGCCTTCCGTTAATAAAGTTTGTATTTTAGCTAATTTTTCCTGTGCCACCTGAACCTGTTCAGGTAAAGCCGCTTCAGGCAAGCTAATCAGGATATGTAATAAGTGATAGGCTTCTTCACCACCGCCCTGTGAAATTTGGGTAGCTAAAAAGTTATCAACCTCACGATCCGAGATGACGATCCGATCTTCGACCTGACTTTTACGAAGACGACTGATTATCATCTCTTCACGGATAGACTCACGAAAATCAGCAAAGTCATAGCCATCACCTTCTAGAACATCACGGAATTGTCGAAGCGTTAAACCATTATTATCGGCAATCTCGCGCAGTGCGGCATTTAGCCCATCATCACTGACTCTAACCCCGATACTTAATGCTTCCTGTACTTGCAAACGTTGCATGATTAAGCGTTCTAAAACCTGCTCACGTAAAATTTCTGCTGGTGGCATAGCAGCTTCACGCTCACGCAACTGCTGACGGACAGTGCGTTCCATCTCCACCAGTTCACTTTCAAGCAGTACCTCATTGTTCACCACTGCAACGATACGATCTAAAGATTCAGCCCAAACAGAGCTGCTTATCAATAAGGTAAACAGTAAAATTCTAATCATGAAAAATCCAACAATAAATGAGTTAATCTACGCATTATAAAAGAACACGCAACATTAAAATATGCATAAAACGTTTAAGTAAATAACAGGCAGTATGTGTTTAACTGTATTCTCAGACAGGATATCGCTCGTATGGTTCTTTCTTATCTACAGCTTCATTGAACAGGCATTTTACTTGCGAATTTTAATGTTATCGCAGGTAATCTCTATCATCCAGAACATCTTGATAAATATTTAGACAGAACCTTGTGAATAAAGTCGATGAAGATAGTTATTAATATTAATAAGAACCGTAGCCCAAAATACTTCTTTCTAATAACGTCTCTGCTTTTTGCCCAAAATTACCCAGACCTTTTAATTCAATCTGGAAAAATATGGCCAAGTTACGATCATCATCAAGTGCATCATTAACATAATCTCTAACTACCAGACGCGTCGCCCAACAACAGCTGTCATACTCAATGCCAGCAAGACCTTCGAGCGTACGGTTATCTTTCAATGATTTATACCAACGCCCTACCAGACTCCACTGTCTGTTAAATGGCACACGGGCAGAAACATCAATCTGCTCCAGACCGTTCTCAGTATTTTCTTGATCACGGCGGTAGCGGTGAGAGACGTTTAGCAATCGACCATTCTCACCACGATATGCAACCTGCATAGCCGACATGTTTGATGTATCACCGTGTGGATTCCACTGAATCTCACCTCGAGCAGTCCATTCATTAGATATTGAAGCGGCAATTTCAGCCACCATATCAGAATCTGATTGTGTCTCAACCGTATTAGTTATTGATACTTTGCGATCATGGAAATACTGGATCTGCCCAAGACTCACTCGCAAATTTTCCCGACCTGTTTGTTGATCAATTATTCGTGATGTCAGCGCTAATGATAATTGATTAGTGTCACCCACACGGTCACTGCCTGAAAAACGATTATATGCAAATAGCTGCCCCATACTGAATGTACGTAAACTTGTATCAAAGACAGGAATATCGGCCTGATTACGTTCAGGTATGTAAAGATAAAATGCACGTGGTTCTAAAGTTTGGATATAACTACCACCAAACAGTGTCATATCACGTTCCAAAAACAAACCACTATCGATACTTGCTACAGGTACTGTTCTAGTTGGTTTTTTATCTATCGCTGTGGTGACATTATCATTCAAATCATATCGAGTATGTCGTAAGGCGATGCGTGGTGTAATAAAAGTTGCTGCTGATGCCCACGGTAAACTGACTGAAGGCTCTATATCAATTCTGTGTCCAGCAATTCTATCGTTATGATCGAAATCTACATATTCCGCAGTTAAACCATAGCTCAGCCCCATCGCCTGATCGGGGAGTGAACCTCGCAACAATAACTGTGGCAAACGTTGGTAAGGTTTACTGACATCCGTTAAGGTCTGATACCCTTGAAGACGACCACTAAAATTCCAATTATCTCCGTTATATCCGACATTCAACAGCCGGTTAAGATGAGTGGTACTTGTTAGACTTAGAGTAGACCCGAAGTCCTGAAGATAGGCCCCGTCGGATACATAGTTATAGTCAACATTGCTATTCCAGCGCGACAAAAAACCACTCCGATGCTGGAAAGAAAAATGCTTACGATCTTCATTGTAGAATGGATTAGTAATGTCACCGTCATTTTTCAGATTGTCACTGGCCAAAAATCCTGCATCGACCTTGCCTTCACCACGCTCAGATAAATAACGATATTCGCCATTAAGCATTAAACCTCGATCCGACATATATCGTGGCGTTAAGGTGGCATCTTTATCAGGTGCAATATTCCAGTAATAAGGCGTTCTGACATCAAATCCTGTCTCATCAGTACTACCGATGGAAGGAGTTAAAAACCCTGACTTACGTTCATCGTTTAACGGAAAACTGATATACGGCGTATAAAAAACAGGTACCTTGCCTAAACGTAGCACCACATCACGTGCAGAACCCACAGATTTTTCATGATCCAGCTTAACTCTAGAGGCATTTAATAACCAAGCATTATCACCCTGGGCACAGGTCGTATAAGTCGCATTTTTCAGATCTGTTCGAACCTGACCTTGTCGGTGAACATGACTGGCTTCGCCACGGGCATGACTTTCACGTAGTCGATATTCAGCATCAATCAAACTACCCTCATCATCAGACAGTGACCACTCTGCCTGATCAGATTTAAGAATAATGCCATTATCACGAATGCGAACATCCCCTTGCGCAGTGACATTACCTGAGACTTGATTATACGTCGCTCGTCCGGCATTAAGCTCTTGACCACCACGTGTAACCACAACATTGCCTGTAAATACAGAAGTGCCTTGATCGACTAACTGTGCATTATCGGCCTTAACATCAACTTCACTTCCTTCTTGATTGGCCACAAAAGGTAAAAAATCAGCATCACCAGTAACATCACAATGCTGCCAATTTTGTTCGGCCATCAGTGCTGAACCATAACAAGTTAATGAAACTGCAGAAAAAACAATCAGTTTACGCATGACCATCCTTAATAAGGTACCGCTTCAGCCTTGAAACAGGCTTATCCTAAACAAAAAATTATCGTTATTTATCGCACAGAAATCAGATTTCATCAAATAAAACACCAGAATAAATTGATTAGATAAGTTGATCGCGACAATTCTTTTAGTTAGTTAGCATGGTTTTTTACATAACCATTACTGAAGATATCAACTTGTTTACGTGTCCAGCCAGATTAAATGACATTTATTTGAAAGAATTTATTGACAGTTAAAATCCAAATCCCTATAGTATGCGCTTCCTTTCGGGGGCTATAGCTCAGCTGGGAGAGCGCTTGCATGGCATGCAAGAGGTCGGCGGTTCGATCCCGCCTAGCTCCACCAGAAATCGAAAGAACAGTTTTAGGTCCCCATCGTCTAGAGGCCTAGGACACCGCCCTTTCACGGCGGTAACGGGGGTTCGAACCCCCCTGGGGACGCCATATAAAATAAGGGTTAGTGATATTTTACTAGCCCTTTTTTATTGCCTGTCATCTGGGAAGCCCTAAATTATCTTACCGCTATTATAGTCAGCCAGTTAATGGACTCTTCGCATTAGATACCAGCCTAAGCCTGCAAATGCCAGAGTTGGGAATGCGGATGACAACCATGGCAACACGCCAAACACCAGTCCGATATGTTGGAAACTTTGATTAAACAAGTGGAAGCCAATACCCACCAATGTACCTGCCAAAATACGACCTCCAACAGGCGCTGAGCGTAATGGTCCAAAGATAAAGGGCACAGCTAGAAACACCATCACAGCGGAACTGAGAGGCATCATGATTTTCATCCAGAAGGCCATTTGATATTGCTCTACCGCCTGATGATTATCCCGTAAGTAATTGATGTATTCCATCAGGTCCCAAACAGGTAAAAATTCGGGTGGAACGACAACAATATTGACCATGCCTGGATTCAGTTGTGACTTCCAGTTAGCGTGGGCAACTGTTCTTACACGTATTCCCTCCTCATCTATCGTACTCTGAACCACATCAGACAATGTCCAGCTATCCTCTTTATATTGCGCTTCTTTTGCATGCGTTACGATACGTAGTCGATGCTGAGAATCAAACTCATAAATGGAAATACCGGCAAAACGTCCATCAGGTAAAATTCGCTTGATATGATTGAAATGAAAACCATCTCGTGTCCAAAAGCCATGTTCAGAACGTGAGCCTACTGTCCCTGTTTGTGCCACGGACTGAATCTCTCGTGCTTTTTGTTCTGCTGGTGGTCGAACGACCTCTCCCATAAATACGGCAATGAACATCAAACACAAAGCGACAACTATTACCGCTTTATTGATTTGCGCCACTGATACCCCAGATGTTCGCATCACCACCAGTTCACTTTGGCTTGCCAGATTACCCAGCCCCAATACACTGCCTATTAAAGCGGCGACCGGTAATAACTCATAAATTCGCTTTGGCATTGATAAGGCAATATAGGATGCTATATCTGTCAGCTGATATTGCCCTTTTCCCAGATCATCCAGTTCGCTGATAAAGTCCATAAAAGTATAAAGACCCAGCAAAATCAACAACACCATCACAGTGCTGGCCAATATCGTTTTAGCAATATAGCGCTGCAATAATCCCATCACACCGCCTCTTTAGCTAATTGATGTCGTACCCAGTAAGAACGAAGTTTATGCCGGTTCAACATCACTAATAACAGTACAACCATCAACACATGAACCCATATCGCACCAAACCAGGGTGCAATTACACCTTTCGCAACCCATGCACGAGTCACACCCAGTAAATTACTATAAATAATATAAAGAAGGATGGCTGGAAAAAAGCCTGCATAGCGGCCTTTTCGTGGCCCAGCGTTAGCCAGATTAATCGCCAGTAAAGATAAGATAATAGTCATCACTGCGGCAGAGGCTCGCCACTGTAATTCAGCAAAGTCTCGAAGTTCACCGCGCTGCCATAAGAACATTGAAGCTAAAGATTTCTGACGTTCATGAACCTGTTTCTGTTCACCTTTCTCTATTAACAGGCTGTGGTTAGCATATTCAGCAATGACAAAATCCTGATCACCGGCCTTACCTTCATAACGATAACCGTCTTCTAATACCAAATATTTATTCCCTGTATCCGCATCAATTTCGAATCGTCCTGAATTGGCACGAAATACTAACGGCCGTTTATCGCGGTGGATTTCAATAAATACATTTTTCAGATTTTGTTTATCTTCACTCAATCCTTGTGAATAAAAGGTCCAGTCACCACCCCGACTTTCCTTGAAATTCCCTGCCACAAGGCCACTGGTATCAGCAGTGATTTTTGCGCGTTGCTCTAATTCATATCGACCAGATAATGCATTGGGTATAACGACTAATGACAACATTGCCACCACCAATGCGATCGTTCCAGAAAACAGTGCCACGTTGCGTATGACGCGTCGTGCAGGGATTCCGCAAGCAGAGATAACCGTCAATTCATTATCAGAACTCATCCGGCCCATCGCCAGCATTACCGCCAGAAATGTCCCCATCGGTAATAATAATGACAAGGCACCCAATGAACTATAACCAAGCAAAGTGAAGATCACATCGGCTGGCAAATTTCCGACCGCAGCCTGTGCTAGATAGCGAGCAAATCGTGTCGCCACATAGATCAACCACAACACACTGGTAACGGCAACCAAACTCAATACGAACTCGCGCAATAAATAACGATCGATGACTGAAAAATAAGAACGGAAAATTTGGCGAATGGTGAGCATTATTTGATGGTCTTGGTTAGAATAGTGGTGTTTATTAAACGCAATTTAAATTCGCAGTCTAAATCATCTATACGCTTAGGAGAAATTAATGCAGTATTTTGTCACAACAAACTCACCGGCAACACACCTAACTGATTGTATTGTCGTTGCAGTGTTTGAGCAAGGTGAGCTCAGTCCTGGCGCAGGAATCATTGACCTACAAAGCAATGGCTATATCAAAAAAATCATTGAGCGCGGCGATATTTCAGGCAAGGCTGGTCAAACTCTGTTGTTACAAGACGTTGCCAATATCACCAGTCCTCGAGTTCTGCTTGTGGGTTGTGGCAAGAAAGAAAAAACCACTGAAAATGACTTTAATAAAGCAATCACTGCGGTAGCACAATTATTAAATGAATCAGGTTGTACTGATGCCTCCAGTTGTCTGACTGAAGTGGTTATCAATACACGCACAACAAGCTGGAAAGTGCGTCAATCTATGATCACAACAGAAACTGCACTCTATAAATACACTCAAACGAAAAGTGATGCTAAACCGCAGTTAAATCCATTAGCACGGCTAGGGTTCTTTGCTCAAGATAACGAGGCCGCTGAACTAGAACAGGCTGCACAAACAGGTCAGGCCATTGCTAACGGCATGAATCTGGCCCGTGAATTAGGCAACTTGCCGGGCAATATCTGTACACCCACATACATTGCCGATCAGGCTGTCGAACTGGGCAAACGTTTTGACTCTGTCACTACCACTGTTCTTGAAGAAGCCGACATGGCTGAACTAAAAATGGGATCATTTTTGTCTGTTTCCCGTGGTAGCCGTGAACCAGCAAAACTGATCACCATGAATTATAAAGGCGCAGGCGATGAACGTCCTGTTGTCCTAGTCGGTAAGGGTCTGACCTTTGATGCCGGTGGTATTTCATTAAAACCTTCACAAGGTATGGATGAAATGAAGTACGACATGTGTGGATCAGCAAGCGTGTTGGGCACCATCGCCGCCATAGCTGAACTGAATTTACCAATTAATGTTGTCGGTGTTGTTCCGAGTTCAGAAAACCTGCCAGATGGTGATGCCAACAAGCCGGGTGACATTGTCACCAGCATGGCCGGTAAAACCATTGAAATCCTCAATACCGATGCTGAAGGTCGTCTGCTGTTATGTGATGCCTTAACCTACAGCGAACGTTTTAATCCAGAAATCGTGATTGATATTGCCACTTTAACCGGTGCCATCATTGTCGCACTGGGCAATCAGGCCACAGGCTTGATGGCTAATAATCAGCAACTGGCTGACGATTTATTACAGGCAGGTAATGACAGTTTCGATCGCACATGGCAATTGCCACTGTGGGAAGATTATCAACAACAACTGGACAGTAACTTTGCTGACATCGCCAACGTTGGCGGTAAAGAAGCTGGCAGTGTGACTGCAGCCTGTTTCCTTGCCCGCTTCACCGAAAAGTTCACCTGGGCTCACCTTGATATAGCCGGTACAGCCTGGAACAGCGGTAAAGCCAAAGGTGCAACAGGTCGCCCAGTGCCACTGTTGGTGCAATATTTATTAAATCGCATTTCAGATAAAAACTAGGTAAGTGCCCACAATGACACGTGTTAGTTTTTATATTCTGAAAGGATCAGAAGAAGCCGATCGGCAGGAATTTGCCTGCCGATTAGCTGAAAAAGCTTATAAATTGGGCAAACAGGTCTATATTCATGCTCCAGACGAGCAACAATGCGAACAAATCAATCAAACCTTATGGTCGTTTCGGGCAGACAGTTTTGTTCCTCATGAGCTTGATACCGGTTCAAATGAATCAGATTGCCCAGTACTCATTGGTCATACCAGCGCCCCACCCCGATTAATGGATTTACTGATCAACCTTGATTCAGAGCAACCGAAATTTTTCAGTCAATTTGAGCGTGTGGCCGAACTGATTAATGATGATGAACAGATCAAAACCTCAGGTAGAGATCGCTATCAGTTTTATAAACACCGTGGTTACGAACTGGAAACCCACCATTTATAAGTCAAAATAACGCCAAACAGCGTATAATCTCGGCTTTTTTATTTACATAATTATCCAAAACAAGAAGATCATGGAAAAAACATATAACCCTGACGCAATCGAACAAAGCTGGTACCAAACTTGGGAACAAAATGGCGAGTTCAAGCCATCAGGTGAAGGCACACCGTATGCCATCATGTTGCCACCACCTAATGTCACCGGGCGTTTGCACATGGGTCATGCTTTCCAGGATACGATTATGGATACCTTAATCCGTTATCACCGCATGAAAGGCGACAACACCTTGTGGCAGGCAGGAACAGATCATGCCGGTATTGCCACACAAATGGTGGTTGAACGCCAACTCAATGCCGAAGGTAAAACCCGTCATGATTTGGGGCGTGAACAATTTCTGGATCGAGTATGGGACTGGAAACAGGAATCTGGTGGTGAAATCACCTCTCAATTGCGTCGTATGGGTACATCAATGGATTGGGAACGCGAACGTTTCACCATGGACGATGGTTTATCTGAAGCAGTCAAAAACGTCTTTGTTAAATTACATGAAGAAGGCCTGATTTACCGTGGTAAACGTCTGGTGAACTGGGATCCGGTTCTGCATACTGCGGTGTCCGATCTGGAAGTATTATCCGAAGAAGAATCCGGCCATTTATGGCATTTCCGTTATCCACTCACTGATGGCAGTGGTCATCTGGTGGTGGCGACAACCCGCCCTGAAACCATGTTGGGTGATACTGCCGTTGCTGTGCATCCTGAAGATGAACGTTATCAACACCTGATTGGCAAAACCATTACCCTGCCACTGGTTGGCCGTGAAATTCCAATCATTGGCGATGACTATGTTGATCGTGAATTTGGAACCGGTTGCGTCAAAATCACCCCAGCTCATGACTTTAATGATGCTGAAATGGGTCAACGTCATAATTTGGAAAAAATCAATATTCTGACTATTGATGCAGCCATCAATGAAAATGCCCCGGAAAAATACCGTGGTCTGGATCGTTATGAAGCCCGTGATGTTATTGTCCATGACCTGAAAGAACTGGGCTTGCTGGAAGGCATTAAAGATCACACCTTAATGGTGCCACGCGGTGATCGCAGTGGTGCCGTTATCGAACCTTTACTGACCGATCAATGGTATGTCAAAGCCGATGTGTTGGCTGAACCTGCCGTTAAAGCGGTACAGGAAGGTAAAATCAAATTTGTACCCGCCAACTGGGACAAAACATTCTACAACTGGATGGACGGCATTCAGGACTGGTGTATTTCTCGTCAAATCTGGTGGGGACACCGTATCCCTGCATGGTATGACGAACAAGGCAATGTCTATGTTGCTCATGATGAAGCCGCTGCCCGCAAACAAAACAATCTGGGTGATGATGTTAAGTTAACTCAGGATGAAGACGTACTTGATACCTGGTTCTCTTCTGCCCTATGGCCCTTCTCAACTTTGGGTTGGCCGGAAGACACTGACGCACTAAAAACATGGTATCCAACCAGCGTACTGGTGACCGGTTTTGACATTATCTTCTTCTGGGTAGCCCGTATGATGATGATGGGCATCAAATTCATGGACAATGTGCCATTTAAAGAAGTCTATATTCATGGTCTGGTACGTGACTCACACGGCCAGAAAATGTCCAAATCTAAAGGTAACGTGCTGGACCCGATCGATATCATTGATGGTATTGATCTGGAATCACTCGTTCAAAAACGTACCTCCGGCATGATGCAGCCCCAACTGGCCGCTAAAATTGAAAAAGCCACCCGCAAGGAATTCCCGGAAGGCATCAGTGCCCACGGTACTGACGCACTGCGCTTTACCTTTGCGTCGCTGGCCTCAACCGGACGTGATATCAATTTTGATATGAACCGCATCGGTGGTTACCGTAATTTCTGTAACAAATTATGGAATGCGGCCCGTTATGTATTGATGAACACCGAAAATCAAGACACCGGTATTGATAATGATGACGTTGAATTGAGTCTGGCGGATCGCTGGATCATTTCTCGTCTGCAATCCACTGAACAGGAAGTGACTGCAGCCATTGAAGCTTATCGTTTTGACCATGCAGCCCAAGGCATTTACGAGTTTATCTGGAACAACTACTGTGACTGGTATTTAGAGCTTTCCAAACCAGTATTGAACAATGACAATGCATCTGATGCTGCCAAACGTGGCACTCGTCGTACATTGGTTCGTGTACTGGAAACGGTATTGCGTCTAACACACCCATTTTTGCCATTTATCACTGAAGAAATCTGGCAAACAGTGGCACCATTAGCAGGCAAATTGGGTTCAACAATTATGAGCCAGCCCTACCCTGTTGCCGATGACCACAAAGTTGATGCAACTGCGGTTGCTGATATGGAATGGATGATGGAATTCATCACTGGCGTTCGTTCTATTCGTTCGCAAATGAACATTCCACCGAAAAAACAATTGCCGGTATTACTTAAAGATGCGGTTGAACAAGATCAAACCCGTCTTGAAACAAACCGTGAATTTTTAAGTCGTCTGGCTAATCTGGAATCGATTGAATTACTGCAAGGTGATGCACCAGCCGCCGCAACTGCACTGGTTGGCAAAATGGAAATCTTAATTCCATTAGAAGGCTTGATTGATAAAGAAGCTGAAATACAGCGTTTGGATAAAGAAATCGCCAAACTGGATAAAGTCATCAAACAATCTTCGGGCAAACTGAGCAACGAAGGTTACATAGCCAAGGCACCGGCTGATGTCGTTCAAAAAGAACGCGACAAACTGGCTGAAATGGAACAAGCCTTGTCACAACTACAACAACAACGTGACTCGTTAGCCTGATTCAGTTTAGTTAAATAGAAAATAAAAAGGCCCGGCATCAATGCTACCGAGCCTTTTCTTTATTCAGAAGTACTTAGTCTTCTACTTTCACCTCAATCCGTTTTGGTTTGGTTTTTTCCGCTTTTGGAATCGTCAGCTCCAACACACCGTCTTTGGTTTTAGCTGAAATTTTTTCCAAATCAGCACTGTCCGGCAAAGTAAATCGACGTATAAAGCTGCCACTAAAACGTTCTACCCGTTTGTAGTTTTCTTTCTCTTCTTCTTTTTTACTTTCACGCTCACCTTTGATAGTCAGCACACCATTTTCAGCCGTCACATCAATATCATCCGACTTCACACCCGGTAGATCAGCATGAATCACAAATTCATTATCCGTTTCTTTAATATCCACTGCCGGAGCCCAATCTTCAGTACTGAAACTGGTTTCGGTTGATGGGGCATTGAACAATGAAGACATTTCACGTTGTAACTCATCCAGTAGTCCGAACGGTCTGTATTTTTGAATCGCCATATTATTTCTCCTTAATAGTAAAAGACAAACAATGGGTCTTGCCCATAATAAATATATGGGTGCGGGTAAATTAGAAAACAAGTGAAAGTAAATAAACAATTGATAGTGTTGGGTAATTTAGTCAACTATGCGACGCTAGTTTCTACAAAAAAACAATATAGGAAATTCCTTGTTTGGTTCTTATTATCTAACTTACAAGGAAATTTTATTCCTCTTAATAACAAGTTATGTGTATAGGAGTAATTAATTGCGCAAAGTAGTTATTCTGGGAAATTTAGGATCGGGACAGTCCACGCTGGCAAGCTCTATAGCTGAGAGAGAAAACCTTGCGCATCTAGACCTAGATACATTGGCTTGGTTGCCAACGAACCCGCCAGAGCGCTCACCCATACAGGAACCACAAGACGAGGCTTTTATCAGAGAAAATGAAGGTTGGGTTATTGAAGGATGCTACACAGATTTACTCGAGTTAGCAGAGCCATTCGCGAATGAAGTCATTTTTATGAATCTAAGCGTTGAAAATTGCATAGAAAATGCCAAAAATCGCCATAGGAGTCTCATGAATATAAAACCAAGTAGGAACAAGACAATAATCTCGAAATGCTGGTTGAATGGATAAAACAATATAATAATCGTGAAGACGTATTTTCGTTAAGTTCTCATAAAAAGTTTTACGAGAATTTTAAAGGCAATAAGAAAATAATAAGTAACATTGACGAGGTCAGTCAGAGTCGTCCATCTAGATTGATTTAACTCGGCCTTATAAACTCAACTAATTCGCCTTTATCGCTATAAACATCAAACTCGCTGTCAGGATATTCAAATATCGCCAAGTTTGCTGTCGTCATTGATTCAAACTTATCTGACTTGGGTGACAGATAATAGACCAATTCTTCCAAACCCGGATTGTGGGCAACAAGCATTAAACTGTTGATGCCTTTTTTATATTCCTGGATGCATTGCAGTAAGGTTTCCAGATCGGCCAGATATAAATCCTCCTGATAACTCACCTTTTCTGGTTCGGTGTCATTAAACCCTTCTAACACTAACACTGTTGTTTGTTTTGCCCTAAGGGCTGATGAGGAAAGAATTTGCTGCGGTATTTTATTGTTGTCCGTCATCCATTGACCGATACTCTTCGCACTTTTCTCACCGCTTGCATTAATCGGACGGTCAAAGTCTGATGTACCTAACCTGGCCATGTCTGATTTAGCATGTCGCAAAAGATATAAACTAAAAGTCATGGTGAAAACCTTGAATTTATTTAGTTAAATTTACTGCCCTATTTTTTATAGTCACGATATTCTGGCAACCAAAAATTATTTTCTATTGCTTCGGTCAATTGCTGATCAGTCATGCTGTCAGCCAAACCTTGCTGTTGTGCCAATTTAGCAACGTCAAAGGCAATCTTTTTACTGAGGTTCGCAATGCTGGTTAACGGCGGTAATAACGATCCTAACCCTGTATTTAACAGTGGTGATTCTGCTGCCAGTATCTCACTGGCAACCATTAACATTTCATCAGTGATACGCCTTACCTTTCCTGCTACTACTGCTAGACCAAATGCAGGGAAGATATAGCTGTTATTACACTGAGGAATAATATAGGTCTCGCCCTTATAGATGACGGGTTTAAATGGGCTACCTGTTGCAATAATGGCTTGGCCATTCGTCCATTCAATCAGTTGTTCTGGCGTAGCTTCAATCTGTTTTGATGGATTACTTAATGGAAAAATAATAGGACGTGGACAGGCATGTAACATGGTTTTAATCACGGCTTCGGTAAACAAGCCTGCTTGTCCAGAAACACCAATCAAAATCGTGGGTTTCGCAAACTTAATAACTTCAGATAAAGGTGCGTAATCTTGGTCATGATCCCAACCATCTAAATTCGCTCTTTTTTGAGCCAGACTTATTTGAAAATCCAGTAAATCCGGCATGTCTTCGGTTAATAGACCATACCGATCGACCATATAGATTTGGCTTCTGGCTTGCTGTTCAGCCAGTCCTTCGGCACACATCTGGACAACAATTTGTTCGGCAATGCCACAACCAGCTGCACCAGCACCGACGAACACCACTTTTTGTTCGCTCAGTTTCTCTTGTTTGGTTTTACACGCTGCTAATAAGGTGCCCACTGCAATGGCGGCCGTACCTTGAATATCATCATTGAAACAGCAGATTTCATCTCTATAACGAGTTAATAAAGGCAGTGCATTGGTTTGATTGAAATCTTCAAACTGAAGCAGGACTTCTGGCCAGCGTTTTTTAACCGCTTTGATGAACAGATCTAGAAATTCATCATAGTCATCTTGTTCGATGCGTTTATGGTTCCAGCCCATATAGAGCGGATCATCCAATAACTGCTGATTATTGGTGCCGACATCTAGCATGATGGGCAAGGTATAAGCCGGACTAATTCCCGCACAGGCGGTATATAAAGACAGTTTGCCGATTGGAATACCCATGCCGCCAATGCCTTGATCACCAAGACCAAGAATACGACTGCCATCGGTGACCACAATGACTTTGACATTGCGTTTGGTGACGTTAGCGAGGATGTCATCGATCCGATGTCGATCTGGATAACTAATAAATAGCCCACGTGTTCGACGATAAATCTCAGAAAATCGTTCACAGGCATCGCCAACAGTCGGGGTGTAGATGATGGGCATCATCTCTTCAAGGTGAGCCTGTACCAGATGATAAAACAGTGTTTCGTTGCTGTCTTGAATGGCTCGTAAATAAATATGTTTATTTATCGGTTCATCAAAGCTGGAATATTGTTTGTAGGCACGTTCTGTTTGTTGTTCAATCGTTTCGAAACGGTGTGGCAACAAACCGGTTAGATTAAAGTCTGTGCGCTCCTGTTCGCTGAATGCACAGCCCTTATTAAGCAACGCTACGTTTAATAGTGTGGAACCGGAATAGGAAATAAATACCGGTTTTTTTTGCTGTTCAGATTTCATAGCCACATCGTAGCATCTTGAATAACACTTCGGCTATGACTATGAATACAGTGATTAAAGCTAAAACATTCCTAGCTGCAATTGGGCTGCTTCGCTCATCATATCTCTGGTCCAGGGTGGATCCCAGACCAGTTCGACTGTCACTTCGTTAACACTGGGCACTGTAGCAACTTTTGCTTCAATCTCACCGGGAAAAGACTGGGCGACAGGACAACCGGGAGCAGTCAGGGTCATCTTGATATCAACGTTATTTTGTTCTTTCACGTCAATATCGTAAATTAAACCTAACTCATAAATATTCACTGGAATTTCAGGATCGTAGATGGTTTTCAGCATCTCGATCACGTCTTCTTTCAGTTCATCAGGGCTCACATCAAAAAGTTCTTCAGTCATGATATTCCCCTACTCTGTACTGATTGAAATGTCATGGTCACTATCCATCGCGGCATGCATGGTATGCCATGACAAAGTGGCACATTTCACTCGTGCTGGGAATTCTTTAACGCCACTCAGCACCTCCAGTTTACCCAGCGCTGATCGATCAGCCTCTTCACCTGTCATTTGTTTGTGAACTTGCTGATAAATCTCTTCTGCTTGTTCCAGCGTTTTGCCTTTCAAAGCTTCGGTCATTAATGACGCTGATGCCACTGAAATCGCACAGCCACTGCCCTGAAAACTGACATCTTCTATCACGTCACCATTGAGTTTGACGAACACCACTAACGCATCACCACACAAAGGATTATTGCCGTGGGCTAGATGATTGGCATTGTCCATTTCACGAAAATTTCGTGGTTTTTTATTGTGATCCATGATCACTTGTTGGTAGAGATCTCTTAAATCTGCATCGCTCATTATGCAAATAGCTCCTGTACTTTTTTAATGCCTGCAACCAGTGCATCGACTTCTTCAACAGTGTTGTAAAAAGCAAATGATGCCCTCGCTGTGGCTGGAATACCAAAGAATTGCATAACCGGTTGTGCACAATGATGACCGGTTCGTATCGCTACGCCCTGTTGATCAAAGATAGTGCCGACATCGTGTGGATGGACACCTTCAATCATGAAAGACAATACGCTGGCTTTTTCTTTGGCCGTACCAATAATTCGGATACCGTCCATCGCAACCAGCTTTGCAGTGGCAATGTCTAATAATTGATGTTCATGGGCCGCCAAATTTTCAATGCCCAGTTTGTGCATATAATCAATGGCTGCACCTAAGCCAATCGCACCGGCTATATGTGGCGTACCCGCTTCAAATTTATATGGTAATTCGTTGTATTGGGTGTGGTCGAAGCTGACTGACAGGATCATATCGCCCCCACCCTGCCACGGCGGCATCGCTTCTAACAGTTCCTGTTTGGCATACATTGCACCGATACCCGTTGGTGCAAACATCTTGTGACCGGAAAACACATAAAAGTCGCAATCCAAATCCTGCACATCCACCGCCAAATGAGGCACGGCTTGAGCACCATCCACTAATACGGGAATGCCTTTGGCATGGGCTTTAGCAGTCATCTCTTTAACTGGATTAATGGTTCCCAGTGCATTCGACACCTGACCAATAGCCAGAATTTTGGTTTTCTCTGTCAGCAAGTCATCAAAGGTTGTTAAATCCAGTTCGCCTTGCTGAGTCATCGGAATCACTTTCAGCGTAGCACCGGTTTGTTCACACACCATTTGCCAAGGCACGATATTGGCGTGATGTTCCATGTGGCTGATCAGGATTTCATCACCAACCTGTGCCTGAGGTCTGACAAAACTCTGTGCGACCAGATTAATCGCTTCCGTTGCACCACGTACAAAGACGATTTCTTTATCTGATTTAGCATTCACGAACCCGCGCACTTTGTCACGAGCCGCTTCATAAGCATCGGTCGCACGTTGGCTTAAACGATGAACACCTCGGTGAACATTGGCATTGTCTTTTCGATAATAATCACTGATAGCGTCAATCACCTGATTCGGCTTTTGACTGCTGGCCGCATTATCCAGATACACCAACGGATAGCCGTTGATTTGCTGATCCAGAATCGGAAAATCCTGTCTGATGGCAGCTATATCTAAAACACTCATGCTGCGACACTCGGACGTGGTAAACGTTGCTCAATGACCACTGAAAATGCCTGTCTGATGATTTCTGACGGTATGCGTTCCAACACTTCAACAGCAAAGGCATAGGTCAACAAACTACGAGCACTGACGGCATCTAAACCACGAGTACGCAAGAAGAATAATTGTTCTTCATCCAGTTGACCAACAGTGCTGCCATGACCACATTTGACATCATCCGCGTAGATTTCCATCTCCGGTTTGGTGTCGATTTCACAGCCGCGTGATAACAGTAAATTACGGTTACTTTGATTGGCATCCGTTTTCTGGGCGTCTTTGTGTACGATTACTTTACCGTTAAATACGGCATGGCTATTGTCATCAAGAACGCCTTTATATACCTCTTCACTGGTGGTATTTGGAACAAGATGATCAATACGGGTGTGGTTATCTATGTGCTGTTCACCATTCACTAGATACAGGCCATCCATAACGGTATGGGCCTGTTCTCCCATCAGACGGGACTGAATATCGTTACGGGCAAATTTCGCGCCCAATGAAATATTATTGGTTCGCCATTGACTACTTTCAGCCTGAGTTGCAGCCAGCGTAGCAATATGGAAAGCATTGGCTGATTCTTGTTGTAATTTGTAGTGGTCAAGTTCGGCATGTTCCGCCAAGACCACTTCCGTGACCACGTTGGTAAAACTACCTGCATCACCCATACTGACGTAATGTTCAATCACCGTCGCCTGACTGTTTTCAGCCAGCGAAACGATATTGCGTAGGTGGATAGCCAAGTTATCTGTTGAACCGGAATTTATCACCAGTAATTCAACCGGTTTATCGAGCTTAACACCCGACGCAATGCTAACCACTGCACCTTCGTTCATCAGCATGGTATTTAATGCTGTTAAACCAGGTTTTGCAATATCGACCTGTTGCCCCAGTAGCTGTTCAACACTATCTATCGATGTCGATAAAGGATCAATGGTCAGTCCTTGAGGTAGATCTGCAAGAGTCGATAGCTCCTCAGAAAATACTCCATCAACAATGACCACTCGATACGCATCCTGAAGCAATGCTAACTGGTCACTTTGTTTTGTCGTGACCGTGGCCTGATTAGCCGTGTGCGTGAACGCTTGTTGAGACAACCCCCACAAGCTGGTGTATTTCCAGTCTTCCTGTTTTTTTGCTGGCAAACCATTGTGTTTGAACTGTTCGGTTGCCTGCTCACGCAATGATTGCAGCCAGGGTAATTGCTGGCCAATTAACGGTGTACTGTCGGCAACACTGGCAAATGGAGTCGCCAGTTCGGTTAGTTGCTTCATGCTGGCTGACCCTCAGCAGTTTCATTCACCCAGCTATAACCGGTTTTTTCCAGCTCTTTCGCTAATTCTTTATCGCCTGATTTCACAATTCGGCCAGCAGATAATACATGGACAAAGTCAGGGACAATGTAATCAAGCAAACGTTGATAATGAGTAATCATTACCACTGAACGATCTTTAGAACGCAGGCTGTTCACTCCGTCTGATACGATTTTTAACGCGTCGATATCTAGGCCTGAATCGGTTTCATCCAGAATAGCCAGTGACGGTTCCAGCAGTGCCATTTGTAGAATTTCGTTACGTTTTTTCTCACCACCTGAGAAGCCTTCATTCACACTACGGTGCAAAAAGCTTTCATCCATTTTAACCAGTTCCATTTTACTGCGAACCAGAGTTAAAAAATCGATGGCATCCAGATCATCCAGACCCTGATATTGTCGCACTGCATTCAGGGCTGCTTTCAATAAATAGATATTACTGACACCCGGAATTTCGACCGGATATTGAAAAGCCAGAAATACGCCGCGTTGCGCTCGTTCTTCAGCCTCTAAATCTAGTAGGTTTTCACCTTTGTATATGACTTCACCTTGAGTAATTTCATAACCATCTCGGCCAGCTAATACATTTGATAATGTGCTTTTACCTGCACCGTTGGGACCCATAATGGCATGAACTTCCCCTGCGTTAACTGTCAGGTTGATTCCACGTAGAATTTCTTTGCCATCAACACTGGCATGAAGGTTTTTAATTTCTAACATCTTTAATCTCTTTAAGTTAACCAACAGAACCTTCTAGCGACAAGCCAAGAAGATTTTGCGCCTCAACGGCAAATTCCATAGGTAATTCACGAATCACTTGTTTACAAAAGCCATTCACAATCATTGATACTGCATCTTCAACATCCAGACCGCGCTGTTTACAGTAAAACAGTTGATCTTCACTGATTTTTGATGTTGAGGCTTCGTGCTCAACTTGTGCAGTCGGATTTTTCACTTCTATATATGGGAAGGTATGAGCCGCACATTTATCGCCCATCAACAACGAATCACATTCGGTGTAATTACGGGCATTGTCCGCATTAGGACCGACACGAACCAGACCTCGATAGGCATTTTGCGAACGACCGGCTGAAATACCTTTAGAAATGATGGTAGAACTGGTGTTTTTGCCAAGATGAATCATTTTGGTACCGGTATCTGCTTGCTGCATATTATTGGTGACCGCTACTGAATAAAACTCACCCGTCGAATTATCACCTTGCAGGATTACACTTGGATATTTCCAGGTAATTGCTGAACCGGTTTCAACCTGTGTCCACGACACTTTTGAACTTTCGCCTCGGCAAGCCGCACGTTTAGTCACGAAATTAAAAATGCCACCGACACCATTTTCATCACCGGGATACCAGTTCTGAACGGTTGAATATTTAATCTCAGCACGGTCCATAGCCACTAATTCAACCACTGCCGCATGCAGTTGGTTTTCATCACGCATCGGCGCTGTACAGCCTTCAAGATAACTGACATAGGCATCATCATCTGCAATGATCAAGGTACGTTCAAACTGACCGGTATTGGCTGCGTTGATACGGAAATAAGTCGACAGTTCCATCGGGCAACGTTTGCCTTTTGGAATGTAGACAAATGATCCATCACTAAATACGGCTGAGTTGAGTGCCGCGTAAAAATTATCTTTGTATGAAACGACACTGCCCAGATATTTTTTAATCAATTCAGGATGTTCATGCACGGCTTTTGAAAATGGCATAAAGATAATGCCTTCTTCGGCTAATTTATCCTGAAAGGTATTGGCAACAGACACACTATCAAATACCGCATCAACCGCCACCCCAGCCAGACGAGCACGCTCATCAAGTGGCACACCTAATTTTTCATAAGTACGTAGTAATTCTGGATCAACCTCATCTAGGCTCTTAGGTCCATCTGTTTTTTTCTTGGGTGCTGAATAGTAACTGATAGCCTGATAATCAATCGCAGGATAATTGACGTGAGCCCATTCAGGGGTTTCCAGTGTTAACCAATGACGATAGGCCTGTAAGCGCCATTCCAATAAAAATTCAGGTTCACCTTTAATACGTGAAATCTCACGTACCACCTCTTCACTTAAACCCGGTGGCAAGCTGTCTGATTCAATATCGGTTACAAAGCCAGCCTGATAATCGCCAGGTAAAATATCATCAATTTGTTGTTGTTCAGCCATGGATATCACCATTGTGTAATTTTGCTGATGGATAAAAATGTATTGGGCTTACGCCATCTTTGGGTAGTTGAGGTGCCAGCATGTCAGACAACTTCACTTCATCGAGTGCATGAAACACTGCATTATTGATCTGCGTCCAATTGGTTTGAATTGAACAATGTGGCTCGTTCTCACATTGACTTTCATTACTGACGCACTCAGTCAATGCAATCGGGCCTTCTATAGCGGCAATGATTTCTGCAACTGAGATCTGCTTAGGACTACGACTCAAATTGTAGCCACCCTGAGCACCCCGCTCCGATCTTAATAAACCACTTTGAGACAAGGCTTTAAGAACCTTTCTTACTGTCGGCAAAGGCATACTCACTGCCTCAGACAATGTGTGCGCGCTATGTTTCTGGTATGTTTTCGAAGCCAGATAGCTCATCAAAACGATGCCGTAATCTGTTAATTTTCCCATGCGTAACATAGACCGCCCTCCTAATTGGTACCATTATAGTATCATTTAAATTAATAACCAAGTATTAGCTTTAGATATTTGTAGGTGATATTCCCTGTATAAATATGTGATAATTATAGGTTGATGAACTTTTTCAACGTTTTATTTACTAACACATTGTCATCAAAGCTGATGAGCTTAAACAAAATATACATCTCTCTCAACTGATTTAGAGCATAGATAATGAAATTAAAAACACTCATATTTTTTCCTTTTTTATTTTTTGGAGCACAGGTAATGGCTGACTCTCACGCCGCAAAACTAGATACAGAAAAACAACAACTCAGCTACATCTTTGGGATCCAGGTCGGACAAAACATGTTAGCTGAAGGCGTAGAGCTCGATATGGAAGCATTTTCAGCGGGTGTCGCAGATATGTTTGCTGGCAAGCAACCTCAGCTTGACCAAGCAACAGCTGAAAAAGTGATTGGTGATTTCCAACAAAAGAAAGCCACTGAAATGGCTAAAGTCATGAATGAAAAACAAGCACAAGCCAAAACATTCATGGAAGAAAATGCGAAAAAAGAAGGTGTTGTAACGACTGAAAGCGGTCTGCAATACACCATCATTAAAGAAGGTGATGGCGCAATTCCTACTGAAAAAGACAAGGTTATTGCCCACTACAAAGGTACATTGCTAGACGGTACTGTATTTGATAGTTCTTATGACCGCGGTGAACCTGCAACTTTCCCTGTAACTGGCGTCATTCAAGGCTGGCAAGAAACACTGCAAATGATGAAAGAAGGCAGTATTTGGCAAATCGTCGTTCCAGCAAATCTGGCATACGGCCCTCGTGGTGCTGGCCAATTAATTGGTCCTAATGAAACTCTTGTTTTCGATATTGAATTGATTGCTATCACTCAATAAGAAATTAAGCGCATCATAAAAAGCCCGGTCAGATTTCTGACCGGGCTTTTTTTTATTCCTGCATGACTAATTGAGTTAACTTTTCCCAATCGAAATTGGGACCGGGATCGGTTTTCCTGTCAGGTGCAATATCCTGATGCCCTTTAACAGTCTCTGGAGATAGCTTTGGATAGGTTTGGCACAATAATTTGATGACTTTTGCTACCTGTTGATATTGAATCGGTTCAAAGTGTTTGTCATCACAGCCTTCCAATTCAATACCAATAGTAAAATCATTACAGGCTTCACGACCATCCCAGCAGGACACTCCAGCATGCCAGGCGCGTTGATGGAAAGGAACATACTGAATCACTTCACCATTGCGTCTAATCAACACATGTGCGGACACTCTTAAATCTGAAATCTGTTCAAAATAAGGGTGTGCTTGTGGATCTAGCTTGTTTAAAAATAAATCATCTATCCAGCCACCACCAAACTCACCGGGAGGCAGGCTGATATTATGAATCACTATTCCTGTCACATCATCTGGATCTGGCCTTGAATCCTGATTCGGGGAATGATGATAGTCAATCCCTGTGAGCAATCCCTCAGTACGATCAATCTGCAAATTTTATTTCCTATTCATGAAACAATATCAAGCAAGTTGGTGTATCTCACTGCTTACACCTTGACAGGAACCAACATTCAGCTTGATAACACAAAGCTAATGCAATAATAGATGCCCTATGAGATATACAGCTAAAGAAATAGCTTAAAAATATAGAAAATTCTGGCTTCACGGGGTAACCTAGCTGTTTTTATATATTTCCACACAAGCAGTGAAAGAAATGACGATAGAAAATACCGTACCTTCTCAATTGATCACATCTCAAGTCAAATTAGCACTTCAAGAGGACGTCGGTCAACAAGATTTAACCGCTGATTTAATTTCGGCTGAAACTCAAGTAACAGCCACGCTTATTAGCCGTGAATCAGCCACCCTGTGTGGGCAGGCGTGGTTCAATGAGGTCTTTGCCCAACTTGATCCCGCTATCACAATAGACTGGTACTTCTCCGATGGTGATCGAGTAACAATCGATGGCTTGATCTGCAAACTGCGTGGACCTGCTCGGGCTTTATTGACTGGCGAACGTACGGCGATGAATTTTATTCAAACCTTGTCAGCAACAGCAAGTCTGGCCAGACAATATGCTGATCAGGTTATTGATTTGCCAGTACAGATTCTCGATACTCGAAAAACCATTCCCGGATTACGGTTAGCACAAAAATATGCTGTCCGTTGTGGCGGTTGCCATAATCATCGAGTTGGACTTTATGATGGTATTTTAATTAAAGAAAATCATATCAATGCAGCCGGATCCATTCGTGCTGCTATTAGTCATGCTCGTCAATTACATCCCGAGATAGCCATTGAAATTGAAGTAGAAAACTTTGATGAACTCAAGCAGGCATTATCTGCACGTGCAGATATTATCTTGCTCGATAATTTCGATATTCCTTCCCTAATGGAAGCCGTAGAGATAAATCAAAATCAGGCAAAGCTGGAAGCATCAGGTGGGATCACCCTTGATAATGTTCGCGCCATTGCTGAAACAGGTGTCGATCGTATTTCGGTAGGTGCTTTAACCAAAGATATACGAGCTGTTGATCTATCCATGCGTTTTCGTTAACCCATAAAAAACCGCAGAATTTAATGAACTCTGCGGTTTTAACAGGATGTACAGAAGTGGTATTTTTTAGAAATACGCCCCTTATTATTCCAGACCGATCTGCCAGATTTCGCGATTAGCTTCGATGATTTCACCAGATGAAGCATCTACTTCAACTTTCATTTGTTGGTTGAGTGTCGTATCGATATCAAACTCATACGTAGCAGCACCAGTTGGTTCTATTTCATATTCGACATCAACCACTTTCCCAGGATAAATTGCTAACGCTATTTTAGCTGCATCTTTTTCACTGACTTGTGCTTTTGCCTTAAACAAAGGGTGATTAGCATCAGTAACTTCACGTTCCACTTCTGACACCAATCCACGATGTGCATTACACTCAATATCCCATTCAGAACCATCTACACCACGAATATCAAATTCGTAAAAATGCCCACCCTGTTCATTTTTCATTTCTACTTTAACAATCTGCCCTGCACGCTCTTCAAGTACAGATGCCATACATTTTTCAAACTTGTGTGGATTATCAGCCGCCATGACTAATGTGGTTGAAGACATTAAAACTGCTGAAACAATAAACATCTTATTCATTACATCACCTCTCCTTTCTATTAAAGTAATAGCCATAGTCTCACATTTATTTACCAGGCCCAGATACAAAATGACCCAGAACACTGCTACCTGCAATGATCTGGGTCAAATTTCTTACTGGTTTTAGATGATGATATGTTTACATAGAGACTTTAATACCAACCCAACCAGCACGAGGAGCACCTGCCCCAACAAAACGTGAGTTAGTTAACGCATCTAAACCCGGTGCTTCATCCGGTTCACCGTAAAGGCCAAAAGATTCATATTCATTGTCAAACAAGTTATCGACTTTCGCAAAGAACTGAATATTTTTGTTCACGTTATAGCGACTATGTAAATTTACGACTCCATACCCACTGATTTTTTTATCGTCATTGGCTTCATCTCCTCGAAAGTATTGGCTTGAGTGATAAGAAGCCGTTGCACCTAATGAAAACTTATCCGTTAATGCGTAATCAGTACCGACTTTAACATTATGTTCAGGTGTACTAGGCAGACGGTCCCCTTCATTCACATTGAAGGTTTTGCCAGCACGTACATATGCAAAAGAGTCTTCAAAAGTCGCACGTACATATCCATAGTTAGCGAACCACTGAAGTTTATCTTGCTGACCACTCAGCCCTAATTCAATACCAGCACGTGCTGTTTTATCAATATTAGCGAAGTTACCTAATGTGAATCGTGGATCAGGGCTAACTGACACATCTTCATCTTCTGGGAAGAAAAACAAATCATCTTTCAATTCAGTGTAATAAACACCAGCATTCCAATTAAAGTTAGCTTGCTGGCCACGCAGACCCGCTTCAACCGTTTTGGCAACAACATCATCTAATGGTGGATCAGCCAAAAATGCATTTGGATACGCACATGGTGAAGTCGGCTCAGCACAGGTCAATTCAGATGGTGTTGGAGCACGATTTGACTCGCTGTAACTACCATAAACGTTTAGATTATCTTCAATAGCATACGTTAAGCCAACCGAAGGATTAAAGCGTTTAAATACATGCTTTTCACCCGTTTCGTTCAAATTCTTAGTGCCACCTTTACTTGTACCTGAAATGTCGATTTCGATACGGTTATATCGTCCGCCGAGGGTTAAGGCCAGTTTATCCGTCAACGAAATAGTATCAGTGAAAAACAGACTATATGTTTCAGTATCGACATTACCATCAACAATCGTTTCGTCAACGAGAACACCTGTTCCACTGGTACCTCGAGTAGCTGTGAATCGAGCAATTTCTGATTGTGAGCTGTGTTTAACATCTGAACGATCATAAGTTGCCCCAACTATCAACTGATTTTCTTTACCAAACAAATTCTTGAGGAAAGTAGACTGCAAACCAAAGCCATAGCTATCTTGTTCCGTATCACTGGTGTTATTCAAAGCTACAAAGTCACCATTAGCAAAACCATAAGCAGCGGCATTAGTGATAGAGATCTCATCGAGAACATCATCATCATCCTCATCCTCACCCACTTGGTTACCTATCACCGCCAGCTCTGATCCATCACCGTTAAAGGTGGTACGGTCACTAGAACGATAGTAGGTGTTAGCAGATAGCATTATATTATCGTTAAGCCAATGTGAGCCGTTCAAGGTAAACATATGCAGTTCATTTTGCGTGTTGTCGGGATGAGTAAACACGGCCTTACGATCAGTATTTACCAGTTCAACTGGGGCTGCACCATTACCATTCAAATCACTATCAACGACAGTGATACCCAAATCTAATGTTGTATCTTCATTTCTGTAACTTAAGTTAGAGAAAAACTGTTCCAGCCTTGACGGTGAAAAATCGCGCCAGCCATCTTCCTTAGTGATCGAGCCAGTGACAAAATAACCAAAGGTGCCATCGTTGCCACCACTTGAAAAGGAACCCGAGTCACGACCAAACGAACCGGTGTAGGCTTCCAGTTCATGACCTTCATGAGTGAAACCATTTTTGGTTTGGATTGATAAAGCACCACCTAAAGTATTCAAACCAAATAAAGGGTTCGAACCAGGCATCAGGTTCATGCTGCCTATGGCTGATTCAGGAATTAATTCGAAGTTGACCGCATCACCAAAAGGCTCGTTGACACGAACACCATCCATAAACACTGACATACCCTGTGAGTTACCTACAAGAGGTGAAGATGTGAAACCACGATATCTCAAATCAGGCTGGAATGGGTTGTTTTGAGCCGAATTAATACTCACACTACCCAATGTTTTATTCATGAAATCAGAGATATCTAAACCTTGAATTTTATCGATATCTTCCGAGGTTGCAGATTGGATATTACTGGCAATTTGATCTGCTGACAGACCGACACCATGCATCGGTGTAGTTCCAATAACTTCAATCTCTGTTAATTCAACACTGTCATCAGCAGCAAAAGTTGCAGATGAGATCATTGCCGTAGTCAGCATAATCGTCAGTGCTTTACGTTTGTATTGCGTTCGCATCACTCGTATAACTCACTTAATTGTTGTTAAAAATATTTTAATAGCAGATTTAATGCCAGTAATTATTTACGTTAATTATCAGTCACTTAAAATCGTCCTAATACGTGCAAACTCTTTGAATTGGTTAATAACAGCCAATACAGATGGCTAAATACAACCATTGACTTATTTACTGCTATTTATCGCCTATGGGTAGTATCAATCCCTGTAACACATACCCATCATCTAGATTTTGTATTACAGCTACGATACTTACTTTATTAAGATTCCACTGTTCATCCATTTTGATACTGGTTGAAAAATTCGTTTTCCCAGAATTATCCAGTGCAAATGGACCCAGCCATTTTCTGACCAGATTTTGATGATTATAGGTTTTACCTGCGTTATCACCAGCAGCGACTTCACTGACAATGTCATCTTCAGTAACTGCGAGATATAATTTTGAATACTGTTTATTTTCAGTGCCTTGCACCTTAATCTGGCTATTTATAATCCATTCAGAATTATGTTCACTAACAGACAAGGAAATACTGGCCTCAGGTTTAAATCTTCGAACTGTTTGCACAGCCTCCATCGCATGTTTTTGCCAGTTATGTATCACTTCACCACTGATAAAAAACTCCGGCGTATAAACCGTATCAAATAAATTAAGGCGTGCTAACTGGCGTTGTCGGTTCGAAAAATCAGGGCTCGCAAAACGATCAATCCAGCCTTTTTTATCATTTAAATAATCAATATGAAACCCCAGAACAATCAACTGTTCATGGGTAATTCCTTGTTTTGGCAAATCATGTACCCAACGATCTGCTGCCGGACATAAACCGCATCCTTCTGAGGTAAATAGCTCCAATACAGCCATTTGTTGATCACCACTTTCAGCCTGCCATGTTTGAGCAAACAGTACCGTCGGTAATAGCAACAATGATAATAAATATTTAGATTTCATCAACATGATTCACCGCTTCTTTAAGTAAGAGAATTACTCTGTGAGTTTTTTATGTCTTGATAGTTCCGCTGTTGAGTATCAGTAATCTCTGCTAACTCTCTCATCACAGCTGTTGCATAACTTCCAGCTGGCAGGAAAAAAGACAACTCAAGTTGATTGTCATCCATAAATTGCCAGTTAAATTGTTGTGGAAACAAACGTAATGCCCGCCTTTCTTGGCTAAGCCCTGCCTTTTCCAGGCCTTGTTGCCAATTATTCCATTCAATCAATACCTGCTGTTCTAACCCTAGACTATCTGTATGAGTCTGTGACGTATCTCGACCCCATAATGGTCCCGTAGGGTGTATATCCATCGTTTCTATACGAGATGTTAGTTCATCATCGATCTCGTTAACAACAAAAGAACTGGCTTTTGTACCTGCAAGTAACACGACATCTCCCAACATCGGTTGATTCCAATTACCTTGCTGAATACGCTCTGCCAGAACCAGATTGAACAACCATGATCGGGCTGCAGATAAATAAATACTTTTTTGGTTACGTTTACGTGGTGCTTTACCTGTGGAAAACCAGTGATCAACACGCTGTAGATTATTACCATTATGGCCAAACCGTTGTTCGCCAAAAAAATTAGGTACACCCTGTTGTTGCACTAGCTTTAAATTGTTTTCCCACAAGGTAGTGTCACCTTGAACATCGCTCAGTATCAATTTGAAGTTATTACCCGCCAGTACACCACGCTTTAATTTTTTCCCATGGCGCGTTGTTTGAATAATTTGAATATCGTCATTTTCAAATGCTGTCCAATCGGGTTCTTCATGTCCTTCCATATTGACACTAAGCCATTGTGTCGTCACTGCATGTCGATCTTTTAGTCCTGCGTAGCCTACTGCGACTGAAGGTACTGCAGCAAACTTTGCCAGCTCTGTAGCCACCCAATCGGTGTTTGTATTACGTTTACGAATTTTTAGCCAGACATGTCCACCTATGTTGTCAGGTTCAAATGGTAATACTTCTTCGACCTGAAAATACTCTGGCAAACTACGAATTTGAGCTGAACATAACGTTGCGGATGAATTAACTCGCGGCAGTGTCGAAAAATCAAAATTCTTCAACGGCTAATCTGCTTTTACTAATAACACGACGGCATGTGCTGCTATGCCTTCTTCTCGACCCGTAAACCCGAGGTTCTCAGTGGTGGTCGCTTTAATATTAATGGCATCAAGATTAATTGCCAGATCTTCAGCCAATAATTCCCTCATGGTCGTTATATAAGGTGCTAATTTTGGTGCCTGTGCTATCACCGTGCTATCTATATTATTCACACGCCAACCACGTTCAGTCAGATCGCTGACAACCCGTTTTAACAACTCGCGACTATCAATATTTTCAAATGCCGGATCAGTGTCAGGAAAGTGATGGCCAATATCCCATAAACCAGCAGCGCCCAATAATGCATCACAAATAGCGTGTATCAAAACATCACCATCAGAATGCGCTTCCAGACCTTGACTATGAGGAATCGTCACACCACCAATTATAAGTGGTCTGCCAGTGGCAAATTTGTGTACATCATAGCCGTGACCAATTCTCATGATGCCTCTCCTTGTTGCCGCAAAAATAAACTGGCCAGAGCCAGATCTTGAGGCAGAGTAATTTTAATATTATCTGAATGGCCTTCTACCATCATCGGTTGAAAACCTGCCAGCTCCATTGCACTGGCTTCATCGGTTACAGTCAACTGCTGTTCTTTGGCTGTTTGTAAGGCCTGCTTTAAAGACAGCAATCGAAACATTTGTGGTGTTGATGCACGCCATAACCCTTGTCGACACACGGTCTCAATAATTTCATGCTCGGCATTAGTTCGTTTTACTGTGTCGTTGACAGGAATACCTAAGATACCGCCTACAGCGTGTCCACAAAGACTATCAAGCATAAGGTCAATATCCTGATGCCGTAAACAAGGACGCGCAGCATCATGTACTAATACCCACGGGTCGTCACCCGAAATGGCCGCCAAGGCTGTTAATGCATTAAACACTGAATCAGCACGTTGTTCGCCGCCGTTTGCAATGTGAATCGGGCAATCCGCTGGCAATGTTATTTCAGACCAATAGGGATCATTGGGAGCTATGGCAACAACAATCCCTTTTATGCGGGGGTGAGTCGCTAAACGTTGCAAAGTCTGCTCAATAACGGTTTTACCGTCTAATTGCAGATATTGTTTGGGACGATCCGACTGCATCCTTGATCCGATACCAGCCGCTGGCACTATTGCCCATACAGTTTCATTTTTCACTGTCAGGATCTTCAATAATCTGGAAAAAAGTCTCGCCTTGCTTGATCATCCCAAGTTCACTGCGCGCACGTTCTTCCAGCGCTTCAAGCCCGCTTTTCAGGTCCTGTACTTCCGCGGCCAGCACCTGATTTCGCTCTTCAAGTATTGCATTGTCCTGTCGTTGAATTTCAACGTCACGATGAATGTGTAATACCGAAGGTAAACCATCATGACTAAACCACAGTCGATACTGCAACAAAAGCAATAACACTGTCAGTAAAATCATCACCGGTTTCATAGCTAAAGGGTTAAACCTGCTTAAATGCCTTTATACCTGGATAGCGAGCGGCACCGGCTAATTCTTCTTCAATACGAATTAATTGGTTGTATTTAGCCACACGATCTGACCGTGATAAAGAACCCGTTTTGATCTGACCAGCCTGAGTCGCCACCGCCAAATCAGCAATCGTGGTATCTTCAGTTTCACCACTACGATGAGACACCACAGCGGTATATCCTGCCTTTTTAGCCATATCGATTGCAGCCAGTGTCTCTGTTAATGTGCCAATTTGATTAACTTTAATCAGAATTGAATTCGCAACACCTTTTGCAATACCTTGTTCCAAAATAGCCGTATTAGTCACAAACAAATCATCACCAACAAGCTGAACACGATCGCCAATTCGATCGGTTAGCAACTTCCAACCATCCCAATCATTTTCATCCATGCCATCTTCAATAGTGATGATCGGGTATTTATCAACCCATGATTCAAGCAAATCAACAAACTCAGATGAACTTAAAGAACGATTTTCAGAAGCCAATACATATTGACCACTCTGATAAAATTCAGAACTAGCTGCATCAATACCCAACATAATGTCTTTGCCAGCTTCATAACCAGCATTAGCAATCGCTTCAAGAATGACTTCAATTGCTGATTCATTTGATGGTAAATCAGGTGCAAAGCCACCTTCATCACCCACGGCTGTATTTAGACCACGATCACTCAAAACCTTTTTCAAAGCATGAAATACTTCAGCACCGTAGCGAACTGCTTCTGCAATGCTACTTGCACCAACTGGTAAAATCATAAATTCTTGTAGATCGACGCTATTATCAGCATGTGAGCCACCATTAATGATGTTCATCATCGGTACCGGCATCAATGTCGCATCGTCACCGCCAAGATAACGATATAAAGGCAAGCCCGCTTCATTAGCAGCAGCACGTGCCGTTGCCATTGAGATTGCCAATAGTGCATTTGCACCCAAACGGCCTTTATTTTCAGTGCCATCAACAACAATCATTTTTTCATCAATGGCTTGTTGAGCAGTGGCATCCATTCCAATAATGGCATCACGTAATTCACCATTCACAGCGGCAACGGCTTTAAGTACACCTTTACCAAGATACCGAGTGTTATCTCCATCACGAAGTTCAACGGCCTCACGTTGACCTGTTGATGCACCGGATGGCACCGCTGCGCGACCGACAACACCACTTTCCAGTGTCACATCAGCTTCTACAGTTGGGTTGCCACGTGAATCCATAATCTCACGTCCACAGATATCAATAATTTTGCTCAAAATTTTCTCCCTAAACTGCTTTAATAACTGTTCGCTCTACAGCCATAAAGTCACAGAACAATGATTGTGTTTTAATAAGTCGTAAAGTTACAGTAATGAATCTTCAATGAAATCCTGTTGCTTAACAGTGCTATCAATGGCCTTCAATGTTTCTAATAAGGCTGCCATTTTGTCTAATGGCCATGAATTAGCTCCATCACTTAATGCTTTTTCTGGGTCCGGATGTGTTTCCATAAATACACCCGCAACTCCTACGGCTACTGCAGCACGTGCTAATACTGGCACAAATTCACGTTGACCACCTGATGAACCGCCCATGCCACCTGGTTGTTGTACCGAATGAGTCGCATCAAACACCACCGGACAATCCATCGCACGCATCACAGGAAGTCCGCGCATATCAGAAATAAGCGTGTTATAACCAAATGACGTACCACGATCACACAACATGATTTGCTGATTACCGGTTGATTTAGCTTTCTCGGCTACATGCTTCATGTCCCATGGAGCAAGGAACTGACCTTTTTTAATATTGACTGGTAAACCTTGACGAGCCACATCCAGAATAAAGTTTGTCTGACGACATAAAAAAGCGGGCGTTTGCAACACATCAACTACGCTAGCTACTTCTGCCAACGGGGTGTCTTCATGTACATCCGTCAATACAGGCACACCAAACTCTTTTTTCACTTTTTCCAGAATCGCTAAGCCTGCTTCCAGTCCCGGTCCACGGTAGCTGTTGGCAGATGTTCTGTTGGCTTTATCAAATGATGACTTATAAATAAACGGAATGCCCAATTGATTGGTGATTTCTTTAAGCCGACCAGCCACATCCATTGTCATTTGTTCACTTTCAATGACGCATGTGCCCGCAATCAAAAATAAGGGCTGTTTACCGCCGACTTCATGCCCACATAGTTGCATTACTGTTCTCCTCTGTTGGCTCTATTTATCTTAGCCGCATTAATAAAGCCTTCAAACAATGGATGGCCGTGTCTTGGTGTCGAAGTAAATTCTGGATGTGATTGAAGTGCCACAAACCACTGGTGACCTGGAATCTCGATCATTTCTACCAAGTTCTCATCTTTTGATGTGCCTGAAAAACACAAACCAGCCTCTTCCAAAACTTGTTTATAGTTGTTATTAAATTCATATCGATGACGATGACGTTCAACAACTTCTGAAGAGCCATAAATCTTTTGAGCCAAACTGCCTTCAGCCAACAGACAAGGATAACCGCCTAAACGCATGGTGCCACCTAAATCTGAATCATGATCTCGCTGTTCGATACTGCCGTCTTCTTTTTGCCATTCAGTGATCAAACCAATCACCGGATGCGGTGTATTGATATCAAATTCAGTGCTATAAGCATTGGTCAGTCCAGCCTTATTACGGGCATACTCAATAACCGCTACCTGCATACCTAAACAGATACCTAAATATGGGATGTTGTTCTCACGCGCATATTGTGCAGTTTGGATCATGCCTTCTACACCACGTTCTCCAAAGCCACCCGGCACCAGAATCGCATCCATATTGGCGAGGCAAGCAGGTCCTTTTTGCTCAATGATTTCTGAATCTACATAGTGCACATTGACTTTGGTACGGGTATGAATACCGGCGTGAATCAAAGATTCTGACAAGGACTTGTATGCCTCGGTCAGCTCCATGTACTTTCCCACCATGGCGATATCCACAGAACCTTCAGGATGGTCAATATTATCAATGACTTGCTGCCACTGACTTAAATCAGCAGGTTTGCAGTCAAGCGCTAATTGTTTAACAACAATATCATCCAACCCCTGATTATGTAGCTCCATCGGAATTTTATAAATACTATCCACATCTACCGCAGACATGACTGATTTTTCCGGCACATTGGTAAATAAGGAAATTTTACGACGTTCTGACTCTGGTAATGGACGGTCCATACGACACAAAAGAACATCGGGCTGGATACCGATGGTTCTGAGCTCTTTAACAGAATGTTGGGTCGGCTTTGTTTTTATCTCACCTGCTGATGGAATATAAGGCACCAGTGTCAAATGCAAAAATAAAGCACGGTCACGACCTAATTCTGTTCCCATTTGACGAATGGTTTCAAGGAACGGTAATGATTCAATATCACCCACCGTGCCACCAATTTCAATCAACGCCACATCAGCATCACCTGCACCTTCGTATATGCAGCGTTTAATTTCATCTGTGATATGTGGAATAACCTGAACGGTATTACCCAGATATTCACCACGGCGTTCTTTACGAATGACATTTTCGTATATTTGGCCTGTGGTGTGATTGTTGCGACGAGTCATGTTGGCATCAATAAAGCGCTCGTAATGCCCCAAATCAAGGTCAGTTTCCGCTCCGTCATCAGTCACAAAGACTTCACCATGTTGCAATGGACTCATAGTGCCGGGATCGACATTAATATACGGATCAAGTTTTACCAGCGTGACTTTCAAGCCACGGGCTTCAAGAATGGCGGCCAGTGACGCTGCTGCAATTCCTTTACCCAAGGACGAAACAACACCACCAGTGACAAAGATAAATTTAGTCATATTTTGGAGAGTTCTAATTTAAATGGTGCGAGCCAGAATAGCGGCACTCAAATCAGCGGTATAAAGTAACAGAATTGTACTTTTTGCTCAATGAAAATCTGGCTTAATCTTGATCATTCAACACCGGAAAATAGCTATGTTGCTCATGGCTGACAGCGTATTCATCACTAATGCAATATCCAACCACGGCAACCAACTGTTCACCGCTATATAGCAATGGAATGCGGTCACGTTGCCATGGTAAAACAGCCCATTGTTGAAACAAATGTTTCAAACTTTTGTGATGTAATTTTCCTTGCGGCTTTATCTGTTCCCCACCCTGTCGGTAACGGAGGGTTAAACCAGCGGTGAGCATCTGTTTACTGATGCCCTGACCTTGAACAGCTTGCCAGCTTAGAATTCGACCGTCATTGAGGATGACATCATTTAACCCATCACAATTAATTTCCTGAGTGACATCGTGTTTTATCAATGGCCGCATAAAATAAAGTTGATTCTGATAGCGCCTGACTTCTACACCTGACCAACTCACAACCGGCATACTATCCTGCTTAGCCAGACACACTTCATCTATGACTTTTTGCATACAAGTAGTCGATGGCAAAGGCAAATGCTTCCACTCAATAAAATGGCGTAATGCATTTTTATAGCGAGCAGGCGATAGTTTTAATAATGGCAAAACAGGTAATGTAGTACTGCTATCACCAACTCCCATCTCTGCCAAATCCTGTTTCGCAAGTTCTGTCATTAACTCACTGGTTTCTGCACAATGATCAGCACTTCGACTGATCGTTTTAGCCGCACTCGGCCAGCGTTTTATGATTTCTGGCCATACATTGTGACGAATGTAATTTCGATTCCAGCGAGTTTCAACATTACTGGGATCATCGATCCACTGTAGCTTATGCTCATAGGCATAGGCAATGATATCTGCTTGTGGTGTATTTAATAATGGCCGAAAAAGCGGGGTAAAACCCAGTTGACTGTTTCTAGCCATTGCCGATAAACCTTTTGGCCCTGCACCGCGCAATAGCTGTAATAACAGCGTTTCAGCTTGGTCTTGCTGATGTTGTGCGGTTAACAATAGATCTTGTGGCGACAAATGTTGCTGTAATGCCTGATATCGGGCAGCTCGAGCTGCAGCTTCCATGCCCAGTAAATCAATATCTTTAACTTCCACTTTCAGACAGCTAAAAGGGATATTCAAACTGGCAGCAGTGTCTGCGCAATGCTCTGCCCATTGAACTGAGTCAGCATGCAATCCATGATCAACATGGATTGCATAAATGGAGCTTAATTCTGGATGATTCGCAGTGGCAAGCAGGTGTAATAACACATGAGAATCAATGCCTCCACTATAGGCTAGACAAATTCGTTTACCCGTGCTTAATGGAATTAATTCTTTGACTAGCTGTTGTTGGTTCAACGTCACGTCGAACGATTAACCCTCAAACTCACCATAGCCGAGTAAACGCTGTTGGCGCTTTTCAACCAATTTTTCTACAGACAATTTTTCAAGCTCATTTAGTTTCGCTTCAATGGCATTGCTTACTCTCTGTCCCATTTCATCAATATCACGGTGAGCTCCACCCAAAGGTTCAGCAATAATTTCATCTACTAAACCCAACCCTTTCAATCGCTCAGAAGTAACGCCCAATGTTGTTGCGGCTTCAGGTGCTTTTTCTGCACTTTTCCATAGGATAGATGCACAACCTTCAGGTGAAATAACAGAATAAATACTGTATTCAAGCATCATCAGATGATCAGCAACCCCTACAGCCAATGCACCACCTGAACCACCTTCACCAATTACAGTACTGATAATGGGAGTCTTAAGCTGAGCCATTTCAAATAAATTACGGGCAATGGCTTCGCTTTGACCGCGTTCTTCGGCACCGATCCCTGGATAGGCTCCCGGAGTGTCGATAAACGTTATTACCGGCAAACCAAAACGTTCGGCCATTTTCATCACGCGCAGCGCCTTACGATAGCCTTCTGGGCGCGGCATACCGAAATTACGTGCCACTTTTTCTTTGGTATCACGTCCTTTTTGATGACCAATGACTATTACAGGACGCCCATTTAATCGTCCTATGCCGGTCACTAGAGCCGCATCATCAGCATAAGTACGATCACCATGCAATTCTTCAAAATCAGTAATAATTCTATGGATATAATCCAACGTATATGGACGTTGTGGATGACGAGCCATCTGGGTAGTTTGCCAAGGAGTCAATGATGAGAAAATTGACCGCGTCAGATCTATACTTTTATTTTGTAATTTCTGAATTTCTTCTGTGATGTTTAAATCACTGTCATTACTCATGTAACGCAACTCATCAATTTTCGCTTCTAATTCTGCGATGGGTTGCTCGTAGTCCAAAAAGTTTAATTCCATTACTGGTTACCTTGGGTTCAAATTCTGTGGCGATTATACACTTAACCTAATATCAGCTCACTACCTTGATCACTATCACCGTCACCACCCATACGGACAGCAAGACTTAAATCATTTTTCGAGTCAGCATTTCGTATCGCTTCATCTAGGGTGATTTTGCCTGCACGATATAAGGTCAACAACGCCTGGTCGAAAGTCACCGTGCCATCATCGGTACTCTCCTTCATCGCATCCTTAATGCCGCCAATATCACCTTTGGCAATTAACTCACCAATGAATGGTGAATTTAACATCACCTCAACAGCGGGCACACGCATACCATCATGCCCCATCAAAAGCCGTTGTGAAATAATTGCGCGTAGATTTAATGATAAGTCCATCAATAACTGTCGATGCGCAACTTCAGGGAAGAAATTCAAGATCCGATCCATAGTCTGGTTGGCATTATTGGAGTGTAATGTTGCCAAACATAAATGACCAGTTTCCGCATAGGAAATGGCATGTTTCATAGTATCCATATCACGAATTTCACCAATCAAAATAACGTCTGGCGCTTCCCTTAGCGCATTTTTCAATGCATTTTCATACGATAAGGTATCAATCCCAACTTCGCGCTGTTGAACCACGGATTTGTCGTGATTATGGATAAATTCCAATGGATCTTCAATTGTTAAAATGTGTGAAGCAGAATTTCGGTTTCGATGACCAATCATCGCTGCGAGGGTAGTAGATTTACCAGAACCTGTCGCACCGACAACCAGAACCAGTCCCCTTTTTTCCATAATGACATCACCCAACACAGGTGGTAGATTCATTTCTGAAAAATTCGGGATTGTAGTCTGGATATAACGAATGACAATTGATGGCTCACCCCGCTGGCGAAAAATATTTACCCTGAATCGACCGACACCTTTTAAAGGCACGGCGAAATTCATTTCCATAATTTCTTCAAACTCCATGGCCTGCTCTTCATTCATTAATGAATTAGCCATTTCTTTCACATCACCTGGTGCAAGCTTTTCCGTACCGATTGGGCGAATGACACCTTGTATTTTTATGTGCGGCTCTGTGCCTGTACAAAAGAAAAGGTCTGATGCTTTTTTTTCAGCCATCAATTTCAAATAGGGAGTCATGTCCATGGATTTTTCCTCTTAACCTTATGCGTTTTAGTCGTTAATTCAATCTTATACGATATGTTTCAGCTAGCGAAATTTCTTTTGTTCGAGCACGAGCCAATGCATTGTCAGTCAATGGCACCATGCCCTCAGCCAATGCTTGTTCATAAATAGCGGTAGTTGCTACATTGGGTTGAATGATGTCTCTAATTGCATCGTTGACACGCAACAACTCATACACTGCCATCCGGCCACTCACACCAGTATGATCGCAATGATCACAGCCCGTACCATAATAAAATTGCTCATCTAGTGGAACATTTAATGATTCTCGAATCAAATGATCTACCGGCTCAACCGCTAAACAATGAGGGCAATTTTTTTTCACCAGTCGTTGTGCTAACACGCCTAACAAAGAACCATTAAGTAAATAAGGTTCTACACCCATTTCCAATAGTCGTGTTATCGCACCGGCTGCATCGTTTGTATGTAATGTACTTAAGACCAAATGCCCTGTTAACGCACTTTCTACAGCAATTTTTCCTGTTTCCTGATCACGAATTTCACCGACAAGAATGACATCTGGATCATGTCGCAAAATATTACGCAATGCTCTAGCGAAGGTGTAGCCTGTAGCATGATTTATCTGGATTTGCTCAATACCATCCATATGATATTCAACGGGATCTTCTACCGTAATAATATTAACATTTTGTTTCTGCACTTCGCCCAGTGCAGCATAAAGTGTTGTAGATTTACCCGATCCCGTCGGTCCAGTGACCAAAAATATGCCATTACTTTTATGTAACAAGTCTCTGAATACATCTTCATCATGTTTGCTGAAGCCTAGCTCAGACACTGATTTCAATCCAACATTGGCATTAAGCAGTCGAATAACAACGCTTTCGCCTTCGACTGTTGGCATGATAGAAATTCGCATGTCGACCACGTAATTATCACTACGCACACAGCTACGACCATCCTGAGGGACACGTCTTTCAGCGATATCCATGCCTCCAAGAATTTTAATTCGGCTCACTACTGCTGCTAACAATGATTTACTAAAGAAACGAATGGTTGTTAGCGTGCCATTCAATCGATAGATCAATTCAACATTTTTTTCTCGTGGACGAATGTGAATATCTGACGCTTTACGATCGATTGCATCACGAATGATATTACTGACAAGACGTACGATAGGTCGTTCACTACCGAGTCGCTCCAGCTCCTGTTCCTCTGCCGGTTCATCATGATTATCCATGGATTCCAAAGCCAGCTCATCGTCCTGAATACCATAATATTGCTGTACAGCCCATTGCACGTCTTTCAGACTGGCGACTGCAATGTCGACGTGAAGTCCGGTGATAAATCCTAATGATTGATAGATATCCTGCTGCATAGGATTCGCCATCGCAACAAGCAAGTGAGGATTTTTCAATCTAAGTGGAATAACGTTATTATTTCGTGCGAATTCAGCGGGGACAAGTACCAATGCCTCCTCATCAAATTCATAATCATGCAAACTGACAAATGGCAATCCTAAACGGTCTGCCAGTTTTCGCCGTGATTGCTCTTCGGTTGAATTGGCATCAGAAGAGGGAGATTTTGATGTCTCAATTGGCTTTCTCGTCGCCTTTAAAGCAGCATCTAAAGCATCAGAAAGACTATCATCTGCAACGTCAGATTTTACAGTTTGTTTCTCATCGCCGGTTGACACATCAAATCCCTAAAACTTAATCGTTATATTTCATTTTAACAGTATCGACCATCGGTAATGTAGCCAGATCAGACATTAATGTGTCTGTCGGAGTTACTTTCCAATCCTCACCTAAATAAAGTCGTGTGCGGGCATTTTGATTTCTATAATCTACTTCTAAAGGCGTTAATCCTTCTCGAAATGGACCTAATGTATTTTGCAATGTTTCTATCCAGTCATGGCTACCCGTTTTATTATCAACACTCACAACTAGTGCTTTGCCACACATTTCACGTGCTCTGGCCATGTCGTACACTGTTTCTGCTGTCGCAGCCAAACCCCCAGTGAAATTATCCTGTCCAATCTTACCCTGAATCACCACCAGCTTATCGGGTTGAATCAAGGTTTGATACTGCTCGTACACTTCTGCAAAGACTCGTACTTCCAGCCGGGCTGTTTGATCATCCAAAGTAATAAATGCCATTCTTCCACCGTTTTTACCTTTCATGGTACGAATTGCTACAATTAATCCTGCTGTAATCACAGGAATTTCATTTCGCTGGTACCCTTTTGATTCAGGCGCATCCAGTTCATTGATTTTTTTTGGAATAAATTTCGCTAATTCAGCCGCATATCGATCAATAGGATGTCCGCTCAAATACAATCCCAAGGTTTCTTTTTCAGCAATCAACAGTTGTTCTTCAGACCAGAGAGGGGCTTCGACTAATGGCTCTTCTACATGTTCCTGTTCATCAACTGTCATCAAGCCAAACATGTCATTTTGACCGCTGTCATGATTCTCACGATGTTGTTCTGCAATTTGTAGTGCCTTGCTTAAACTAGCTTCAAGGCTTGCACGATGTCCGCCTAATGAATCTAAGGCACCGGATTTGACTAATGAGTCCATGACCCGGCGATTGATCTTTTTCATATCAACACGCTGACAGAAATCATACAAACTGGTGAATGGTTTCCCTCGTTCACGTTCAGCGACAATGCCAGCTAATGCGGCTTCACCCACCCCTTTGATTGCACCCATGCCATAACGAATGCTTTTTTCATCAGCAACGGTAAACTGGATCTTGCTGTGATTCACATCCGGTGGCAAGACAGTCAGCTTCATATCCCGACAATCATCAATCAAACCCACTATCTTATCGGTATTATCCATATCAGCTGATAATACTGCAGCCATGAATGCAGATGGATAGTGCGCCTTTAACCATGCCGTTTGATAGGCAACCAATGCGTACGCTGCCGAGTGAGATTTGTTAAATCCGTACTCAGCAAACTTTTCCATCAAATCAAAAATGGGGCCCGCTGTCTTTTCATCAATATTACGACCTTGAGCACCTTGCAAAAACAGTTGTCGTTGCTGAGCCATTTCTTCCGCTTTTTTCTTACCCATAGCTCGGCGTAACATATCCGCGCCACCGAGACTATAACCCGCCAGCACCTGGGCAATCTGCATCACCTGTTCCTGATAAACGATAACCCCATAGGTAGGTTTCAATACCGGCTCAAGATCGGGATGAGGATAATCCACTCTGGCACGACCATGTTTACGATTAACAAAGTCATCAACCATGCCCGACTGCAATGGTCCCGGCCTAAACAAAGCCACCAAAGCCACAATATCTTCAAAGGTATCGGGTTGTAGGCGTTTAATCAGTTCTTTCATTCCGCGTGATTCAAGCTGGAAAATCGCTGTGGTTTCACAACGCTTGAGTAAGGCATAAGTAGCATCATCATCTAATGGTAAATTGATGATATCGATTTTGGCGGCTTCGTCTTCTGGCAACATGGCTTTAACATTTTTCACCGCCCAATCAATAACGGTCAGTGTTTTCAGACCCAAAAAGTCAAACTTAACCAGACCGACACTTTCAACATCATCTTTATCATATTGTGATACCAGACCAGCACCATTCTGTTCACAATAGATCGGGGTATATTCTGTTAATGCTTTTGGAGCAATGACCACCCCACCTGCATGTTTACCAACATTACGCGTCAGTCCTTCCAACTGTAGGGCCAGATCAATCAGCGTTTTGACATCTTCCTCTTTGTCGTAACGTTCTTTCAACAAAGGTTCCTGTTCCATAGCCTTGGTCAAGGTCATTTTAAGTTCAAATGGCACCAACTTGGCCAAACCATCAACTAAACCATAGGGATAGCCTAAAACACGCCCTACGTCACGCAATACCGCTTTAGCAGCCATGGTGCCATAGGTAATGATCTGCGATACATGATCACGGCCATAATGTTGTGACACATATTCAATAACCCTGTCTCGGCCTTCCATACAAAAGTCGATATCAAAGTCAGGTAACGATACCCGCTCAGGGTTCAAAAAGCGTTCAAACAGCAGGTCATACTGCAATGGATCAATATCGGTAATTTTTAGTGCGTACGCAACTAGGGATCCGGCACCCGATCCCCGGCCAGGTCCAACTGGAATCTGATTGTTTTTAGACCACTGGATAAAATCGGCAACGATTAAAAAATAACCCGGAAAACCCATCTCATTGATAACGTCCAATTCAACCTGTAATCGATCTTCATACGTTGAACGATTTTGCTCACGGCTCTCTGAATCAGGAAACAAAACGGGTAACCGTTCTTCCAAACCTTTATAGGATTCCTGAGTGAAGAATTCAGCAATAGTCATCCCTTCTGGCACAGGGAAATCAGGTAGAAAATGCTCTCCCAGTGTCAATTCAACATTACACCGCTTAGCAATTTCTATGGTATTTTCAATCGCTTCCGGTATATCACTGAACAACGCCACCATTTCAGCCGGTGTTTTGAGGTATTGTTGTTCTGAATAATGCCTGACTCGGCGTGGGTCATCGAGCAATCGTCCTTCATTAATACATACTTTTGCTTCATGTGCTTCAAACTGATCTGGGGTAAGAAAACGGACATCATTGGTCGCCACGACTGGCAAATCATGTCTAACAGCTAAATCAAGTGCGGCATTGATGTAGCGCTCTTCATCACCTCGTCCAGTGCGAATCAACTCCAGATAGAATCTATCTGGAAACAATGCTTGCCAATGAGCGACAATGGCTTCTGTTTCTTCAGTCAGATTATTCAGTAACGATCGCCCAAGAATCCCTTCACGACCACCAGCCAGACAAATTAACCCATCAGTTTGACCCTCCAGCCACTCCAGATCCAGCATCGGTACACCAAGGTGCTGACCTTCAATATAGGCTCGTGATAACAATCGCGACAAATTATGATAACCCGTCATATCCTGACAAAGCACAACAAAACGACTGCTCTTTTTGGAATCATCAGGGTCGCGTAATCGCAAATCAGCGGCAAGTATGGGTTTAACGCCTGCTTGTTGCGCAGCTGTGTATACCTTCACTGCAGCAAACAAATTATGCTGATCGGTCACTGCAACCGCTGGCATTCCAGCCTCAGCTACTGATTTTATCAACGGTTTAATTCGAACTAAGCCGTCCACCAATGAATAATCGGTGTGAAGGTGTAAATGAATAAACTGATCAGACATATAAGGCGTATTAGCTCAAAATGTGTACAAAAATCATCACGATTTTCATTTAAGGGAAACGAACGGGATCAGGTTTCACACCACGACCCAACGTGGCATCGACAATAGATTCTGCCTCTTTTTTCCCCATGGCCAGTGCTTGTGCTTCTGACATGGCAGGTTTAAAGCCTGTTGGTGGTGCACCTGCATCCACGTGTTGTCGCAAATATAAAGTCTGCGTTGGATAAGCAAACTCAACATCGAGCTGTTTTGCCAACCGTAAAATATCAAGCAGAAAACGATGACGCTCACGCAGTTCAGTATTCCAGTCCGGTGTTTCCCAGAACACATAAACTAAAATATCCAGAGAAGCAGCACCATACTCATTGAAATACACTTGGTAATAATCTTTCCGCATATATGGATGTAGCTGGATCAATGCCCTTACACCTTCGCAAAATGCCTCAATCTTTTCAGGTGATGTGTCGTAGGTCAGGGCAAGCATCGTTTTCATTCGGCGATAACGACGCGCGCCCATATTATCAATCTTGGTGTTGGTAAGAACAGAATTTGGCAGGGTTACCAATGAGTTATAAAAGGTTCTGATTCTGGTACTTCTAAAGCCGACTTCTTCTACCGACCCTTCTACATTGTCGATAATCACCCAATCACCAATATGAAAAGGACGATCCAGCAAAACCGTTAATGATCCAAAGAAATTACCAAGCAAGTCTTTGGCTGCCAAAGCAAACGCCAAACCACCAAGCCCCAAACCTGCCAACAGGCTTGTGACGTTGATATTCAGATTATCTGCAGCAAACACTACCCCAATTACCACAACAAAGACTTTTAAACTTTTGGTGATCATCGGTACCAGCAAATCATCAAACTTATTATCTGTCGTCAGTGCCTGCCTTGTTAAAAATGCATCAAAAATAGCGACAAAACGAAAAGCACTCCAGATACCAGACAGGCTCACTAACAACTTCACTGCTACCAACAAAACCACTAATGCGGTATCCGGCAGCCCAAGAAGACCTAAGCCTGCCCACCAAATCAGTGCCATCGCCATTAGCCCTAATGGTCTGAGCACCGTATTATCAAGATCTTTAAAAGCGGGATGCTGCTGTTTCCACCTTATGACATTTTTTGACAGTATCCAGGCTACAATCTTATCCGCTATCGACCCAATCACAATGATTAAAAACATCCCTAACCATTGCCAATATTCCAGCAAAATGCCACCTTTAAACGTCTCTGGTAACCATGAACGAAATTTAATGTGGAACGGTAATGCCATCTGCGGATCTTTAGAACCGAATTTTGCTGGTTTTTCCAGTAAACCTTCTAGAACACTAGGTAATACAGCGACTGTTTGTTTGCTGAATAGCCAACGCCCATCATCCAGTTTTGTAATTTCAACCTTTCCCTGTGAGTATTTTCCAAAAATATAGCTGTTATCCTTTGGCTCTCGAGGTATTGAGCTGTACACCACTTTTTTACTACGCTCAATGACAGACGATAAAGTACGAGCAAGCTCACGACCTCGACTTTCACGTATCAACTCGCTGATATCAGACAAATCTAATGTTGAAGTCGCCAGATCTATTTGTTCTTTTTGTCCCTCTGATACCGCCTGCATTGCCGTAATAAAGGTTCGCATCGTCTCACGAGGATTACTCAATGATTCAGGTACTTCTACTTGCTGCCCTATCTCAGTATCGGCAATCACAGCATTTTCAGCATTGACCTCTGTAATAACTGGGGCTGCATGAATAGCAGTACCACAAAACAGTAGGCTAAAAACTAACAGCCACATAGTCATCATCATTTTCATGCTAAATCTAACTCCAACTCTGGATCTGGGGCGTAACTCAACACCGTTTTAGCAGCATCCTTCCATTCCTGACTAGCCAACAACTCATCGCGGTTTAAACCATGGCGACCATGTAGACGAATAAGGCGCATATTTCTAACCGGATCATCTTTAATTTTCAAGCCATCAATTACCTGAACTACGCTTTCAGGGTTATTGCATAGCAATACCATATCGCAACCGGCAGATAAGGCCGCTTCCGCGCGAGCGAGACTATCACCTATCATTGCCGCACCTTCCATACTAAGATCATCACTTAATACTGCGCCCTGAAATCCCAATCTGTCACGAAGAATTTCCTTAATCCAGAAAGGTGAAAATCCTGCTGGCAAATCGTCACTTTGCTCATAAACAATATGTGCCGGCATAATGCCCGCTAGCTCTGAATGGCATAAACGTCTAAATGGCAACATATCAGCCTGCAGCATGTCTTCAAAATGACGCGAATCAACTGGTAAATCCAGATGCGAATCCACTTCAACAGCACCATGTCCAGGAAAGTGTTTGCCAACTGCTGGCATCCACGCACGTTTCATTCCCTGTATATAGGCTCCAGCCATAGCAGATACGGCTTCAGGATCACGATGGAAGGCGCGGTCACCAATCACTTCACTGACACCATAGTCCAGATCTAACACCGGTGCATAACTGAAATCAACGCCAACAGATCGTAATTCTGCAGCCATTAACCAACCGGTTATCTCAGCTCGCTCCAATGTTTGCTTAGGATGCTGCATGTAGTGTTTACCCAACGCACCCACTGGAGGTAATCGAGTAAAGCCTTTTCTAAAGCGTTGTACACGACCACCTTCATGGTCGACAGAAATCAAAAGATGAGGATCACGTAATGCTCGGATATTTTCTGTCAGTGCAGAAATTTGTTCGGGAGATTGATAGTTACGGCTAAATAAGATGACACCACCAACCAGCGGGTGCCGCAATATGTCACGTTCCTGTTCGCTCAGCTCCAAACCAACAAGATCGACCATTAACGGGCCTAATGTCATACATGCACCTCAAAAAAATCACTACTTTACTCATGGATCAACACCTTGGTTCCAGCTTTCACTAACTCAAACAAAGCAAGAAGATCCTTGTTTCTCATTCGGATACAACCATGTGATAGCGGCTCACCCATAGGCAAACTATCAGGACAACCATGAATGTATATATAGCGTTGCATTGTATCAACATTTTCCAAACGATTTCTGCCAAGTTCAAGACCACTTAGCCATAAAATCCGGGTTAATATCCAGTCACGTTCAGGAAACTGTTGCCCTAACTCATCTGTATAAATTTTACCGGTAGGACGTCTGCCCACAAAAATGGTGTTTTCAGGTTGCCCGGCACCAATACACGCTCGAATTTGATGCAATCCTCTTGGCGTACACCCACTGTCTTTTTGCTCACCGACACCATTCAATGCTGTGGATACCTGTGCTTCAAATACAAGTTCATTGTCTTCAATTAATTGGCAGTGCTGTTCAGTAATTGAGATATTGAGCATTAACATCACAGTCTTCATTTAACGTTAAAAATTACAATAGGTTCTGTCATCTTTGGTCTTAATAATGCCCCATCCCGATAAACATACCGTTAAATAGGCTGCCCAATAACATAAATAGTACTGAACCAAAAAAACTCAGAATAATAAATGCCGGAATAGCGGCAATGGATGCTTTAACCATAAAAATGACCATTGACCAAAATGGCATCTTGATATCAATAATATTTACATGGGTGGTATTGTCGTTATCCATTATTTTCCCCTTTCTCGTTAATCCGGTTCATTAATACTATCTATAACCGATAGGGGGGAAGATTCCCTTTTAATTTAAGTCTATCAAAGTTCAGTCTGACACACTGCCATCACGACTACGGTTATATGGTGAATACAATAACACCAATATAAACAAAGCAATAGCTGCAAACCACAATGACCAATCGTAACTTACATTCTGGTCACGATGCTCACTATTTTGTTCTAGTGTATTTATCAATGATGTTGGTTTTGAAGGTGAGATAACATACTCAAAGTCCAACATCGTTGCCAACTGTTTGATATGAGACTGTTTCAGTGATGACAAATGCTCAGTTCTTGATACTCCACCACCTAACTCCTCACTAACATCTCCTCGACTAGCGGCATAAACGTCTTGATGCAACACTTCATTTTCTTGCCAGAAACCGACATCATTGCCATCAAGATCATGTTTGGGAATGGGTACTAATTTATCGCCACCTACCCCAACAAATACACCTGAAACCTGACCGGCCGACCCCTTATATTTAGGATAGAGTGTTTTATGTAGCGGTGGAGATTCATGGCCATCGGTAATGAACACCACACTTGGTTTTGGTTTCATTAATTTCGCCTGATCTATTGCTGTGAAAGCGGCTTTAGAGATTTCACTCGATAATGCCCATGCCATAGGGCCATTTATTTTATCGATCATTTGAGTGAGGTCATGATAACTATCACACACTTCGACCGGATTCATTAAGATCAAACTACGTGATTCACTAAATACAGCTAAACCCACATGAGAGCCACAAGGCAGGGTTTGTAATGTTTGCCGCGTGTAGTCTTTTGCCCACGTTAATCGACTGATAGTGTCACTATCTTTCTCAACATCCACCACATCCATACTTTGAGTAATATCCAGTACAAACAGTAAATCCATCACTTTTATGGTTCGATCTGTTCGTGGAAACCACAGTGCCGACATTATCAAAAACAATACCAACAACATAAGCAATGCCGAAGCAGTAATACGTGATTGATAGGACAATCTCATGGTAAATCGACTCTGAAACCGACGGTTTTAATTTTTCTGCTAAATGTTTTTTTCTTGTCAGAAAGCTTAGCATCAGCAGGTTGTTCTGGCGCCATGAGTAATGCGAGCTCCAGATTAAAACGCACATCCCATAATGATGAGTCTAGTAGTAATGCCGAACGGTAATCTTGTTTTGCAAGTTCTATTAAAGAAGATCGTTTAGCATTATCCTTAGCCAACGCCTGTGCTTCACGCAAATGAAGATTACCTCTATTGAAATAGGCGGTCGCTTGTAGCCTGAGATCATCAGTTGTAACCAGCTTAGTCAAACGATCTAATGCCAGCAACGATTTGCCCAACTCCGCTTCATTATAAGCTTGTGCAAATTGCGCCATAGCGTGTTCTGGCACCTGCTCATACTCGCTTACATTACTTATAAAATGATTAATTTTATTATCCTGCCACAATGCTAATCCTACACGACCTGCCGCCACTAAACTTACTATCGCAATAACAACTAATAACCAATGCGCCAGACGTAATACTTTATTCATGTGCTTTTCTCACTCCCCATGCCGTATAGAACTGTGCCATCACTAATAACAGCATGGCTAACAATGCCCCCCAAAAGAAAGGTATCATTTTTTGCTCGCGCGGCAATGTTTGTTCCACAATTAAGGTTTGGTATTCTTGTTTGTCTATTTCATCTATCGCCTCTGAAAAGCTCTTTAGTGATTCAATTTCAAAAGCGCGATATGGTATTTCTAGTGATTTAAAAAACCTATGTAGCTTCCTTTCTGGTGTGGTCGTCCATCGCTGATTATCATTTGCGGATTCTTCCAATGTCATGCCTGTCACAGAACGCATATACAACCAGTACAGTGACAAGTTTTCGCGTTTATACAAGGCTGTGATTTGTCTTTTAGCTTCTTCATCAAATTCTTGACCGCCATCGGACACTAACAACACAATGCGTGAGCCGCGATAAGTTTGCCCTTCGTACATCTCAGCCGCTTTAATTAATGCATTGGCAATATTAGTTTCGGACAACCCCTTACCTAAAGCGCTGGCATTAATCGTCGCATTTATAGTCGCTTTGTTATATGTCAAAGGCAGCAAATCAAGTGCCTGATCGCTAAATAATACAAAGCCAAAACGATCATCTGGACGTTTATTAACAAACTCGAGTAAATATTTTTTAGCCACCCGCCTTTTACTATCGCTTTTGCCTACACTACGCATCAGTAATTGCCCTTTAATAGCAAAGGCATCATCCATGCTACGGCTACGATCGACTAACACGATAACTTCTGCACCTGAACCAACTCGCTCAATTTTTTTCTCTGGAATATAAGGCTCTGCCAGTGACAAGATCAAACATGACAACACCAGTGAAGCTAATACTTTAAGCGTACTTCCTATCACATTAGATAACGGGTCAATCGGTACAAAATGACTCCATGCCACGATCTTGTCTTGATTATGGGTAAACCAAGGTAACAAAATTAAAGGCAGTAGTAACAGCATCATAGGTGATGCCCATTGTAGCCCCAACAATGTCATGCCATTTTCTCTCTAGAACGACATGCTTTAGCTAATTTTTTCACTTCATTTACACTGGGTCCTTGTCCTGCTTGCCGAGTAAAAAAGTGCTCTGCTGAATGTTGATAGAATGTATCAATGTCATCTTTCAATGGCATTAGCCAAGAATGTCGTTCTAACAATTGATCAAGGTCTCCATAAACCACTATCGTACCCGCAGTGCGATTGAACGCAGTATGTAAAATTCGAGATGCCTGATCTGGCTTCACCGAACGCTGCCAATTTAGTCTGGATAAGTCATGCAGTGCCTGTGCAAAAGGTTGACGATTTTTAGGCTTCCACCCAAAGTGCCACAATGCTAATACCAAGCCAGAAAGAAATGTAATCACTGTAAACAACTTCAATTGCTTCTTAGTTTTAGTTGTATCTATCAGTGTTGGACTAAAATCTGTTTTTGCGATTAGTTTTCCAGTTCCATCCTCATCAATTGATGCTAATGACGGTCCAATAGTCAACGATACTGATTGAATCACAACCCACTCCTCATTTAGGAGTTTTATATTGAATTTCGGCGTAGCAATTAAGGTGTTTTTAGTCGGTACATTTATTACCTGATAGTTGAAAATTAATGATTGCGCTGTGTCATCAATATCTTTCAAATATAGCCATGTACCATAGCGTTTACCCTGTTGAGGTAAACTACTTAAATCAATACCATCCTTCAGGGTGGATACATCAACCTGAACATTGACCTCATCACCCAGCAACAAACCCCATGAACGCTCTACCGTCACATTCACTGTTTGCTGAGCCATGATGACACTTGAAAAAACACTGCTCCAGAGCAGCATCAATAGCCTCATAAAACAAGGATTTCTCATTATTAATTCCTGCCTAAAAAGTACTGTGTTAATTGTTCACCCGTTACATCACCTTCTGCAAACAAAGGTCTAACACGGTGTCGCATAAAACAGGCGGTTAACTGTTCAAAGTGTTCATCCATCGTTTTTTGCCATCGTTTTTTAATACTGGGGCGCATCCAGACACTGCGTCGCTCACCCGTTTCTGCATCACGCATTTCAGTCCATCCAGCATGTGATGGCAAATGATTGACATCATCGTGTTTCCAAACAATAGGGATAACCGTATAACGTGACAGTTGTCGAAAAGCTTTATCAACCACCTCAATATCACAACAAAAGTCTGAGGCTAAAAATACGATTGCATGTGTACTGGTGATCATATTGGCAGCGCTGATTAAACCATTCACACCCGCAGATTTAGCTGGGGTAGCATCACGAATCATATCCGCAGCCAATAAAGGCATACTCCGTTGACGGGTCGGCATCATAGAAACATCACGTCGCAAGTCCGAATCAAAGCCTGCCAGAGCAAAACGGTCACCCAATCCAATGGCTGAATGGGCAATTAAATGCGTTAAATTGGCTAACTGATTATGATTAACATTTGATATTGCCATTGAGCGTGATAAATCAGCCATCATCCACAAAGTAATTGGTGATCGCTGCTGATAGCGCCTGACTAACCAACTATTCTCCCCAGTCGACAGATTATTACGTAAGCTCGCCCGTAAATCTAACCGCCGGGGATCAGGATAATCAAATAAGTCGGCAAATCCTGCAAAGCGATCCCCTGTCCCTAGCGATGTACCCGTATGAGCACCTGGAATATGGCCAAATACATTGTGTGGGTAACGATAATTAAACTCGTCGTGTGCCTGTTCACTCATGGTAACAATGCCTATTTACTTAAAATGATGTATGAAACATATTTTAAGGTGTCGAAATATGGTTACGTAATGCCTCTACAAACAAAGGCATTATGTGCTCACGTCGACCTTCATAAACAGGTGATAAAAACACGCGATGTGTTAATGCCGGCAATAGCACCGCATGCACATCATCAGGCAACACATGATCTCGCCCAGCTAACCAGGCAGAGACTTTAGCCGCACGAACCATGGCTGACATGCCTCGAACACTGGCCCCCGCCACTACTAGATCTTCCATATAAACATCGGGTATTTCAATGCCAAATTTATGGGGTTCCCATGTGGCATCCCATATCCTGACGATATAATCTTCAATCTCTTCAGATACAAAAATTGCTTGTTGAATATCGTGATCCAACGCGTTAAGTTCTGAATAATCGAGCAAAGGTTCTGATAATGTACTTAATAAAGCATCAACATCATGAAATTTAGGATCAAAGATTAACTGCTTGCGAACCGCTACATCCAATGGATTTGAAATTCCAATTTCAAATAGAAAGCGATCTCTAGCCGCCGCACTAAGCTCAAAAGTCTCTTCTTTCTCGACAGCATTACGATCAGCAAACACCACCATGTGAGGGAATTTATATTCACGACCAAAGGCCTCAGCACTGCGCTCTGCCATTGCCCTTAATAATAAGGATTGAACCTGGGGTCGCGCACGATTAATTTCATTAAAGAAAAAAACAGCGGTATCTTCACCGTGAGAAATAAGTGGGCCTGGGTCGATGACCGGTTTACCATCACCATCAACCCAAGCACTATAGAGTAAGTCATTCGGCATTAAATCAACGCTACCTTCAATACGGCCAAATGCGCCGCCTAAAGCTTTAGAAAATGCACGCAGCAAGGTAGTTTTACCAACACCAACACCACCTTCCAGCAATACATGTCCTCGTGCATGCAATGCAATTAAAATCAGTCTAATTGCTTGCTGTTGTCCAATGACAACTGTATTAACAACTTGCTCTAGAGCTAAAGCCTTATCCCGAGCTGATTGCAATCGTTGATTTCCTGCCATGTTTTACCCTCTTTGTAATTCAATATTTCAATATTATGCGGCTATAAAAGACTGCACAAAAGTATAGGCAATCCAGACAAAACCAACGGTAGTTATGATAAAGCTAATGCCAGACAATACTTTCCAGATCATTTTATCCCAGAAGTTTTCATCTAATGCAGCAACAACAAAAATAGTTGGGTTGGTAAATCCACCAATAGCAACACACCAGCAGGCAATGACAGGTAAATCAATTGAAGCGCCAGTAGCAACACCATAAAATCCTAAATTAAAAACTGCCATCAAAGCATAGTCGACATGCGCTCGGATCATGGTTGCAAAATCAAATTTCCCGTCAACGCCGGGTATTGGGTACCATTTTGCGAACGTCATTAGCCATGCTGATAAAATGACAGCCATCATTGTTGCCGCAGCACCAATTAATAAAATTTCCATTCTCTACTCCTTACCTAATAATTATTATTTAATTACACACTAAGCTTAAATAGCTTGCTCGTAATAATAACCTTAAATTTGTCTGACAATGTCGGGCAAATTTCCCTATGATGTATTTTTGTCTTTAATGATGTCTTGCTAAGTCATAGACTAATTGGAATATCGCCTGTTTAATTAAGCCGCACTCTATGAATCTAAAAATACAACTTTTGTATCGGATCTTGTTGATCGCATTGCTTTGTTTAATGTCCAGCGCTTTTTATCTGCTCTACCAAACAGACAAACAAGCGATGTCTGAAGTGAAGTTTTCTGCCAATCGCATTGAAAAACAAATGAATTCTCAACTTTTACAGATGTTTGCCAGAAATGACTTTACCAGCACATTTCCAGATACTGCGTTATGGCAGGACATAAGTAGTTTGTCCGGTTCCTGCATTCAGTTTGTATCTCATTCACAAAGTCGACAACGCAACCTGTGCAATCAGACAATTGAAGAAGAGCGCACATGGCCGTCCTGGTTTGGCTCGTTGTACCAACAGTTTTTTAATCCTGATTATGAAATCAAAAAAAACATTTCGTTTAATGCCATGCCCTATGGTTCTATCGTTGTGACATTAAATACACATATTGAAACAGCTCGTGCCTGGAACAATCTGCGGGCATTAATTGACGTTCTGTCAGTGAGCATCCTCGCTCTGTGTATATTGGTTTTTTTCACCATTAACAGGATGTTAAAACCCGCTCAATTAATAGTGACTGGTCTGGAAAAAATGCGTGATGGTCAGTTAGATATCCGATTACCTTCATTTGATGTCATTGAGTGGAAGCGTACCAGTGAAGCCATTAATCAACTCGCCGTTAGTCAAGAGCAGATCATCGCTGACAATAAGCAACTTGCCCTTAAATTGATGAATATTCAGGAAGAGGAGCATCGATATATTGCTCGAGAATTACATGATGAGTTTGGTCAATGCTTAGCCGGCATTAATGCGGTAACAACGTCTATTAATCAGACTGCAAAAACAGAGTGCCCATCACTGGCTTCTGAAACTGCATCCATTAGCCATATTACGCATCACATGATGGATGTTTTACGTAGTCTGTTAACTCGCCTTCGACCAGCGGAAGTGGATGATTTAGGCTTAACTACCAGTTTGAAAAAACTAGTTAACAGCTGGAACAATCGTTCAAACGACACAACTCAATACCAGATCGCATTTAATGGTGACTTTGATCAATTACCTGAACCGTTACCTGTCAATATTTATCGCATTGTTCAAGAATGCCTGACTAACGTCGCTAAACATGCCAAAGCCTCCAATGCGGAAGTGAATTTCAACTATCAATCACAACAAATGATTCAACTCTCGGTAAACGATAATGGCATTGCTGAACCAGAATCATTTGATAATGCCACTGGAGTTGGCTTACTGGGTATTAGAGAACGTGTCTCTGCTCTGGGTGGTCATTTAGTGCTTGAGCATCCGGAATCAGGTGGTTTATCCGTAACCATAACCATTCCTGTTCAATTACAACAAAGTCATCATCAATGAATGAATCAAAGTCCCCTATTACAATATTATTAGTAGATGACCACGCTATTGTACGTGAAGGTTATCGGTCTCTTCTTCAAAAACAGGAAAACATGTCCGTTGTGGCTGAGGCCAGTGATGGTGCACAGGCTTATATGCTCTATAAAAAACACAAACCGACAATTGTTGTTATGGATATTTCAATGCCTGGACAAGGTGGTCTGGAGGCTATTTCAAGGATTATTCAACTGGACCCAACCGCCAGAATTCTTGTATTCAGCATGCATCAAAACCCAAGCTTCGCCATTCAAGCAACTCGTGCTGGTGCATTAGGCTATGTCACTAAAAGCAGTGATCCCGAGGTATTAATTCGTGCAATACAGGAAGCCTTTCAGAGAAAGTTGACGCTCAGTTCAGACATTGCACAGGCTCTAGCATTAGAAAAATTCGGGACAGAGTCGGCAGCTCTTGAACAATTAACCGTACGTGAATTTGAAATACTTCGTATGTTAGTAGAAGCAAAATCAAGTGCTAATATCGCAACAACATTGAATATCAGCCCTAAAACAGTCGCTAATACACACTACATTATTAAACGAAAATTAGGTGTCAGCAGTGATATTGAACTGACGCGATTAGCAATAAAAATGAATCTGGTGAATTTACTAGAGTTGGTTGAGGCAGGCTAATGCCAATGCCTGTCTCAACCACTTTACATTAGTTCATTTACTGTCTTATTAGATAGTCAAATGTTCCTAATGCTGCTCTAGCACCATCCCCCATCGCCATAATGATTTGTTTGTATGGGATGGTGGTGACATCACCTGCAGCAAATACACCAGGAAGTGACGTCATGCCATGTGCATCGACTTCGATTTCACCGTACTGGCTCAATTCAATGGTATCTTTTAGCCAATCCGTATTGGGTACCAGTCCAATCTGTACAAAGATACCCGCCAACTCAAGATGATGCATTTCATCGGTAGCGCGATCTTTATAGTCTAGGCCTGTTACTTTTTGACCATCTCCAGTAACTTCTGTTGACTGAGCTTCAGTAATCACGGTGACATTATCCAAACTGAATAGTTTTTTCTGTAACACAGCATCAGCACGTAACTTAGTGTCGAATTCCAGCAAGGTGACATGACCAACGATACCAGCCAGATCAATCGCTGCTTCAACACCCGAATTACCGCCACCAATGACAGCGACAGACTTGCCTTTGAATAAAGGGCCGTCACAATGCGGGCAATACGCCACACCATGTCCTCGATATTCCCTCTCACCCGTTATATTCATTTCCCGCCAACGAGCACCCGTAGCGACAATCACAGCCTTACTTTGTAATGTCGCACCACTTTCTAATTCCACATTGATGACATTGCCATTTGCAACCAGCTTCTGTGCACGTTGCAAATTCATAATATCAACATCGTATTCTTTAACGTGTTCTTCTAGTGCCGCAACCAGTTTTGGTCCTTCAGTTTCTTTGACTGAAATGAAGTTTTCAATCGCCATGGTATCCATCACCTGACCACCAAAACGTTCAGCAACGATTCCAGTACGTATACCCTTACGTGCAGCATAAACTGATGCAGCAGCACCAGCAGGGCCGCCACCGATAATCAATACATCAAAGGGATCTTTCTGACTGATTTTCTCAGCTTCACGTTCTACTGCACTCGTATCCAGTTTTGCAATAATTTCTGGCAAACTCATACGGCCCTGGCCAAATACTTCACCGTTTAAATAGACAGTAGGAACAGCCATAATCTGACGTTCATCCACTTCTTGCTGGAATAAAGCACCATCAATCATCACATGACTGATGTTCGGATTAAAGACAGACAGCAAATTTAGTGCCTGAACAACTTCTGGGCAATTCTGGCAAGACAGTGAAATGTATGTCTCGAACTCAAAAGAACCTTGTATTCCTTTAATTTGTTCAATTACTTCTGGCTCAACTTTTGCCGGATGTCCGCCCACATGTAGTAGCGCAAGAACCAAAGAGGTAAATTCATGCCCCATTGGGATACCAGCAAAACGAATATTTTCATGTCCATCAGGCTGAGTGACCAGAAATGATGGCTTACGTTCGTTATCGTTATTCTCTACAAAAGTCACCTTGTCAGACAGTAATGCAATCTCTTGAAGTAACTCGCGTACTTCAGCTGATTTTGCACTATCATCCAGTGAGCCAACTAATTCTATAGGTCGCTTTACATTTTCAAGATAACTTTTTAATTGTGCTGATATGGCTGCTTCTAACATGACTTATCCATATTGTTGGGTTAAGGAACTTGTCTGGGCAATAATGCCCAGACAAGTTTTTTCAAATATTAGATCTTGCCAACTAGATCTAATGATGGAGCCAATGTTTCTTCACCTGGCTGCCATGATGCAGGACAAACTTCACCGTCATGCGACGCAACATATTGTGCTGCTTGAACTTTGCGAACAAGTTCTTTTGCGCTACGGCCGATACCCAAGTCATGAACTTCACACACTTTGATTTCACCTTCAGGGTTAATCACAAACGTACCACGTAAAGCGAGACCTTCTTCTTCAATCATCACTTCAAAGTTACGGCTGATTGCACCTGTTGGATCGCCAACCATTGGGTAGTTGATTTTTTTAATAGTGTCAGAAGCATCGTGCCATGCTTTGTGTGTGAAGTGAGTATCTGTAGATACCGCGTAAACTTCTACACCCATATCTTTAAGCTGTGCGTAATGGTCAGCTAAATCACCTAACTCTGTCGGACATACAAAAGTAAAGTCAGCAGGGTAGAAAAATACGACTGACCATTTACCTTTCACATCGTCTGATGTGACAGGAACAAACTCACCGTTGTGGTAAGCAGTAGCGCTAAAAGGTTTAATTTGTGTATTAATTAATGATGACATGTTGTAGCCCTCTTTTTATTGTTGGAATAGTTGTCATAATTGACATTGTGCATTTTAGATAGATTGATTAATTAGATCCAACGACTTATTTCTATAGTTATAATCGGAAATTCCGATTAATAGTCCGTCAGGCGAAAAAAAAGCCCTTGATGTCTGACTTCAAGGGCTTTTCGGAATTGCTATTGTTAGTAATCGATACAGAAATGTGCACTTAGTTACATGAGAAACAAGTGCGTATCAAACATACTTCAGATTTAGTTTTTGTAGAACTTGTCCAATTGCTGAGGTCAACGTAGTCAAATCGTCAGTCTCAATGATGTACGGTGGCATAATGTAAATTAGATTGCGGAACGGTCGGATCCAAACCCCTTGATCAATAATATAAGCGGGCAACCAATCCATCTGTTTATCTAGGGGCGCATGTAATTCCACCACGCCAATCGCCCCTTTTACCCGAATATTATTAACCAATTCGTTATTCTGATATGGCTTCAATTCAGTGATTAACTGTTGTTCTATCCCTTTCACCTGTTGCTGCCAATTTGATTCTAGCAACAGATCAATACTTTCACAGGCAACACGACAAGCAAGTGGGTTAGCCATAAATGTAGGGCCATGCATTAACACGCCACTACCATCTGCTCCAATACCTTGAGTAATCTTTTCGGTGCACAATGTAGCTGCCAGAGTCATATACCCGCCAGTTAACGCTTTACCAATACACAAAATATCAGGGGAAATATCTGCCTGTTCATAAGCAAACAAGCTACCAGTTCGTCCAAAACCTGTGGCAATTTCATCCAGAATGAGTAACACGTCATACTGATCACACAACTGTCTGACCTGACGTAAATATTCAGGACAATAGAATCGCATCCCTCCGGCACCTTGCACTAAGGGCTCGAGGATAACCGCAGCCACTTCATGATGGTGTTGTTTGATTAATTGTCTAAATTCAGCAATATCACTGTCTTGCCAATCATCGTCGTGTGTACATATTGGTGCAGAAGCAAACAGGTGTTTTGGCAGTACTTGTTCAAACATATTGTGCATGCCATTAACAGGATCACATACCGCCATGGCGCCAAAAGTGTCGCCATGATAACCGTTACGAATGGTCAGTAGCCGTTGTTTGTTTGTTTGTCCCTGAGCAAACCAGTATTGAATCGCCATTTTGATGGCCACTTCAACCGAGATTGATCCAGAGTCAGAAAAAAACACATATTGAAGTGGCTCAATGGTCATATCAACCAGTTTTCGAGCTAGATCAACTGCTGGCTGATGCGTGAGCCCGCCAAACATCACATGTGACATTTGGTCAATTTGCTGTTTTGCGGCTTGATTAAGTCGCGGGTGATTATATCCGTGTATCGTCGACCACCACGAGGACATGCCGTCAATTATTTCGCGACCATCTTTTAACGTCAGGCGAACACCATGTGCCGACACCACTTCATGAATACATGAAGGATTGGTAACACTGCTGTATGGGTGCCAGATATGTTTGGCGTCAAAAAATAGATTGTCATTTATTTCCATAGCAGGATCATAACAATCCTGACATGTTAATTGATCAAAATCTTACTTTGTTGTGCTAAAACTCTCACCACAGCCACATGATGACACCACGTTTGGGTTATTAAACTTAAAACTTTGGTTCAATCCCTGTTTAACAAAATCAAGCTCAACTCCGTCTAAAATGGGCATACTCGCGTCATCAATCACGACTTTAATGTCATCTTGTTCAATCACAGTATCATTATCAGAAACACTTTCTGCAAAATCCAGAGCATAGCTGTAACCAGAGCACCCACTCTCCGTCACACCAATGCGTAAACCAATGACGGCTTCGCGATTAGCAACCATCTCGCGAACGCGATTTACTGCTGACTCGGTTAATTTAATCATTGTTGCTACCTATTCATTAAATGGTTAAAACGATCGACTTCTTTAGATAATACGACTACTAATTGTTCAATTTGTTCGAGGGTATTGTGCTCAGATACGCTCACTCGTATGGCTCCTAATGCCGTAGGTTCATCCACACCCATCGCCATCAGTACATGACTGGGAGTTTGCTGGCCTGTACCACAGGCTGAGCCACTCGATACGGCGATACCCTGCCTGTCCAACGTCATCAATAATGTGTCTGCATCAAATCCCTGCAAAGAGAAAAACACAGTATTGGCTAGCCTTTCAGCCTGTTGAGAAAAAATAGTAATGCCCTCAATTGCCTGTAATCGCGTTTCCAGTGCATCACGTAGTTGCTGACAATGTAGTTGATAATTCTGTACATTTTGTTGGGCCAGTTGTGCCGCCATTCCAAAACCGACAATTGCAGGAACATTTTCAGTACCGCTACGCAACCCATTTTCTTGACCACCACCAACTATAAACGGTGGCCAATCCAACTCATTCTCAATTATCAGGGCTCCAATGCCTTTAGGGCCGCCAAATTTATGAGCCGATAAGCTCATCAATTGCACCCCTGCCACATTGAAATCAATATTCAGTTTTCCTGCTGCCTGTACCGCATCACAGTGAAATGGAATCTGCTGTTGACGTGTTATTTCTGTCAACGCAGCAATATCTTGAATAGTACCTGTTTCATTATTGGCCCACATCATCGATACCAGACGTGTTTGGTCGGAGAGTGCTTCAATAAAATTATTAGTTTTTATTCGACCACTCTCATCAACTGGCACGTGAACAACATTAAATCCTTGTTCAGCTAGTCTGGCAGCAGGCTCTAACACTGAAGGATGCTCTATAGAACTTACGAGTACATCACCTGAAGAATACTGCTTTGATATACCCAATAACGCCTGATTATTAGATTCAGTGCCACCACTGGTAAAAATAACCTGTGATGGCTGAACCTTAATTAAATCTGCGACCTGTTGCCGGGCACTATCTAAGGCTGTCCGTGCGAAACGTCCATAGCGATGACTGCTGGAAGGATTACCTTGTTGCTGATGTAAATATGGGAGCATGGCATCAAGAACTCCCTCAGCCAAGGCTGTTCCAGCATTGTTGTCCAGATAGCTAAATGCCATTAAATTTTATGACTTTATCTTCATCAACATTTCTCTTGCTTTGGTAATCTCTGACAACCTGAGCTAATGTAATTCCCGCTAGATAATTTTGAATTTGCTCACTCAGGCTCTGCCATAATTCATGGCTTAAGCATGGTTCTCCACCATGACAATCAGCTCTACCCTCACAGGCAGTACTGTCTACTTTTTCATCAACAGCAGAAATCACATCCATTGCCGTAATCTCATCGGCAGGGCGACTTAAACGATAGCCCCCGCCAGGCCCGCGGGTACTACTCACCAACCCCTGTTTCCGTAAGCGAGCAAATAGCTGTTCCAGATACGATAATGAAATACCCTGACGATCAGATATATCAGCCAAGGTAATTGATCCCAAACCGTAATTAAGGCTCAAATCCAACATTGCTGTGACAGCATATCGACCTTTAGTTGTTAAACGCATATAAATATCCCTCTGTTTATTATGTGTATAGTTTCACATAACCAAGTATTTTAGTCAAGTACTATCTGAGTCTTCCTGTTCCAGATCACACTTTTTCAATTCGGGCATTGTCACATCGGGAATTTCACCACCTAATTGATGAATAATTGTGGCCATGGATTCAACGCGTTTATCAAGTGCATGAATATGTTCTATCAGGCCGTGAATTGCAGTTGCAACAGGATCAAGCGTCTCGCTCGATGTTCCATATGCGTCAAATCCAACAGATTGAGCCAGTTTTTGCTTTTGTTTATTGTCTTCACTCAAATTAGTTTTGACTACACGACCGGGGACACCAATCACTGTTTCACCTGCAGCAACGTCTTTAACCACTACCGCATTCGAACCAATCCGAGCGCCATCATGTAGATAAATAGGTCCAAGTACCTTTGCACCAGCACCAACCACAACATTGTCAGCCAATGTTGGGTGGCGTTTTCCTTCTTTCCATGACGTCCCACCTAAAGTTACTCCATGATACAGCGTGCAATCATCACCAATTTCAGCCGTTTCACCAATCACTACGCCCATACCATGATCAATAAAAAATCGACGTCCAATTGTCGCAGCAGGATGAATTTCAATACCTGTCAGCCAGCGGCTAATCATAGACATAAATCGTGCAAGCCATTTTAGTTTATGTGTCCATAACCAATGACTTAAACGGTGCCACTGAACAGCTTGAACACCAGGGTAGGTAGTGATGATTTCAACCACATTACGTGCCGCAGGATCACGATCAAAGACACAATAGATATCTTCTTTAACCAGTTGCCATAAACCGACTTTCTCCGTCATTTCTCTTGTCCTCTCTGTGTTTCTGCTGCACGCAAAATACCATGCAATATTTGTAATTCATTACGATCCAGATCAGCCCTGTTGTATAAGCGTCGTAATCGTCTCATCAAATTACGAGGCTGCTGTGGGTCCAGAAAACCAATCGTCGTTAATGCCTGTTCAAAATGCCCATAAAGATGCTCCAAATCAGAGGCATCTATGGCTTCTCGAATTTCTCCTACTCGCCCTGCTTCAATCGTTGGATCGAAACTCATTTTGAGTTCATAGGCCATGACCTGAACTGCTGCCGCAAGATTTAATGAACTATAGTCTGGATTGGCCGGAATATTTATCAAGTGCTGGCAGCGATCCAGTTCATCGTTCGATAAACCAGAATGCTCACGACCAAAAACAATCGCAACCTGAGCATCATCCGCATAGTGTTGTATTGACGTCACTGCTTCACGTGGATTAACCACTGGGACGGGCAAATGTCGCAGGCGAGCACTCATGCCATACACTTGATGACATCCAACCAATGCCTCATCTAGACTAGTATGAACAACCGCTTTTGCCAGCACATCATCAGCACCTGAAGCACGAGCTGTCGCCTCAGCACTGGGATAATGTAAAGGGGCAACCAGATGCAAGTTAGATAAACCCATAGTTTTCATCGCCCTTGCCGCAGCTCCGATATTGCCTGGATGAGTCGTACCAACCAATACAAAACGAATATTATCCAATGTTCTCATCAGTCTTTCCTACTTATAAACATGGCATCTCCATAACTGAAGAAGCGGTATTTTTGCTCAATGGCGTGCTGATAGGCGGCCATAATATTTTCTCTACCTGCAAAGGCTGACACTAACATCAATAATGTAGATTCAGATAAATGAAAGTTTGTAATCATCGCATCAACACTACGAAACTGATAACCCGGATAGATGAAAATATCCGTCTCTCCACTCATTGGTTCTATCGTGCCAGAACACGATGCGCTTTCTAATGCTCTTACACTCGTTGTACCCACTGCTATTACTCGTCCACCACGTGCTCGGGTTGCTTTGACCTGTTCACATACCTCTTCTGACACATCAATACGTTCTGAATGCATTTGATGTGTTTTTATGTCATCAACACGTACTGGCTGAAAGGTACCGGCACCAACATGCAGCGTCACCTGAGCAGTGTTTATTCCTAACTTTTTAATTCTATCCAACATCAACTGATCAAAATGCAGCCCTGCCGTTGGTGCTGCCACCGCACCGATATGCTGAGCGTAAACAGTTTGGTATCGATCAAGATCAGCCTTATCTACATCACGTTCAATGTAAGGGGGTAACGGTAACCGTCCATAGCGCTCTAATGCCTCTATCACTGAAGTATCTGTGTGAAAATAAAGCTCAAACAAAGCTTCCTGGCGTCCTAACACTTCAACATCTAATTGCTCTTCAAGTAAAAGATGCCGACCAGCTGAAGGTGACTTACTGCTACGGACATGTGCTAACACGCTGTGCTCATCAAGCACCCTTTCTATGAGCACCTCGACATGACCACCACTGTCTTTTTTGCCCAATAACCGTGCTGGTATAACCTTAGTATTGTTAAACACCATCAAATCATCAGGCCATAACAAGTTTGGCAAATCAGTGAACTGCAGATCCTTAACATCACCGCTGTTTCCATCAAGTGCCAACAATCGACTTTCGGTGCGATGTGTCGATGGAAATTGGGCAATCAGCTCTGGAGGTAAATTAAATTGATAATCTGTACGTTGCATAGAGTGATCATATCAAACTCGTCTGCCTGAATCGCAGTTAAATAAAGTAATATTTCATCACTCAATTAAGTAAGAACATTGAGTTAATGCCAGCTAAAGCAAAATTAACGCTTCCCTAAATTACTGCGGATCGCTATAATTCATCGCTTGAATTTGCCGGGGTGGCGGAACTGGTAGACGCGCTGGATTCAAAATCCAGTTACTTCGGTAGTGGGGGTTCGATTCCCCCCCCCGGTACCAAATTCATTTTCCTTTTCTGGCTTGTACAGCTAGCATGGCCTCCCAATGAGTTATTCCAGTAATTTTTTTATTCACCTTATATAATCCCATTCCATCTGAGTGGTAAAGAATTCTCTACAATTAACAATATTCAAGTATCCCTTTATTCTCGACAATAGCCAGCCATTAGTGTTTAGCGACAGAGAGATACAACTTGTAGACGTTTAGCCAGAGTAATGTTAATTTGTTTTCATCGGAACCAAGATGCACATATGTGCATAAAACTGATGGAGCGACAGGTTTAATTTGACTAACTTTTACTCTATATCCATCCCCGTGAAGATTATTGCTACATTCGTGCTTTCAGTAATGGCCGTAGCGGGTAATATTTTAAGTGTGCCCTTATTCTATGGTATCGATTTCGTTTTTGGATCCATTGCCGTCATGCTGGCAATCACTTTGCTCGGCACAATCTCTGCTGTCATTGTCGCCTTTATCGCAGGGCTGTACACAATAGTTCTTTGGGGGCATCCCTTCGCACTGATAATATTTACCGCCGAAGCAGTGGTCGTTAGTCAACTCATTCAAAGAGGTTGGAAGGATTTATTGCTAGCAGACCTTATCTACTGGTCAACAATGGGCCTATTGTTAATAGTCTTGTTCTATCACAATAAGCTTGGGATGGACTGGCAATCCACTGCTCTTATCGGTCTCAAGCAATCACTAAATGGGTTATTTAATGCACTTGTAGCCGGCCTAATTCTTCTTCTTTTGCAGTTGGCTACAACTATATTTCAGCGTTTTGATTTTCGGTTGCCTCTCCCTCGCTTGTCCAACATACTTTTTTATGTCCTTCTCTCAACCATACTGTTTGCTGGTGGTATACCTATTATCTATGAGGGGCATGAAGAACGCTCCAAGCAGGAAATGATTCTGGAAGAAAAATTGACCGATCTCGCTACTAAACTGAAAAAAAGTTTTGAAAGCTACCCCTATAATAAAAGTATTAATATACCTATTGACTCAGACACTTCTGTGGCTTTAATTTCAAATGATGGTCAAATAATTTCAAGCCAAGGAAAAACCTCTAGCACTGTTCACCTATCTGGAACTATCAAATCTTTAAGTGATAACCTCTCAATTTGGCTACCCTCAGGAAATATGCCTGCCATGCAACGCTGGAAGCAGGGTCATTATGTGGTAGACATTCCTGTTAGGCTTTTAGACCAACAATCACACCTTATTGTTGAGCATAGTGCCGAGCCTCTGGTGAATTTATTGGAAAACAGACGACTGAATCTGCTTATCGTTCTTTCAGTTATTCTTATGATTGGGATTTTTCTCGCCTACTTACTTAGCCGCCTGATCACTCATGCACTGAACGAACTCGAAATCGCCAGTAGTAGTCTTTCTACGAAAATAACATCTGGAACCACACTGGACTTGCCTAATACACAGATACACGAGTTCAACAGTCTAAGTTCAACCATTAACAAAATGGCAAATCGTCTTGCCGCAAATTTTAAGTTAATGCAGCAGCAGCAAGATAGTCTGGAAGAATTGGTTGAGTCTCGAACTCAAGACTTGCAAGAGAGTAAAGAACGTTTTTCCTTTGCAGTTGAAGGTTCTGGTGATGGTATATGGGACTGGCATCTTGATACTAATTTCGTACAGTTCTCGCCACTATGGATGACAATGCTGGGTTATCAACACAATGAACTACCACAGCACTTTGACACCTACATTATGTTGCTTCATCCTGATGACCGCCCCTCCTTTCAACACACACTCGATAATTATTTATCTGGGAATCTACCGTCATTCACCATAGAAACCCGTTTACAATGTAAAGATAAAAGCTACAAATGGGTGCTTTCTCGCGGTCAGCTAGTGCGACAAAAGAATGATGAGAAACATCGAAGAATGATTGGTATACATACCGATATTACTCAACAAAAATTGATTGAACAGAATTTGATCATTGCCCGTGACGAAGCAGAAAGAGCCAACGAGGCTAAATCAGAATTTCTTTCCAGTATGAGTCATGAGCTTCGTACACCGATGAATGCCATCCTTGGCTTTAGCCAACTTCTTCAAAGTGAAGAGGACTTATCAGAGCGACATCAGGCAGATATTCAAGAAATTGTTAATGCTGGAAAACACTTGCTTACACTTATTAATGAAGTACTGGACCTAGCCAAAATTGAATCTGGACATACTGAAATATCTATACAACCAGTTGAACTCCAGCCACTTATTGAACAATGTATATCTATGCTGTCGGCATTTGCTAATAAGCACCACATCGTTCTTAATTACACGCCACATCAAGCTACAAAGATAGCGCATGCCGATTACACTCGATTAAGCCAAGCACTAATCAATCTAATATCAAATGCAATTAAATATAATCGTAAGGGTGGCAGCGTTAATGTTGAATTACAATTATTAGACAGTGACTATGTGCGAATTTTAGTCATAGATACAGGCCCAGGTATCACTTCTGATGCTCTCGTTAATATTTTCCAGCCCTTTTACCGTCACAATGCTGAGAAAAGTAATATTCAAGGAACAGGCATTGGCTTGACCATCACTCAACGTATCGTAGAAATGATGGGCGGCAAAGTTGGCGTTGAAAGTGAAGTGGGAGTAGGAAGTCGCTTTTGGATAGACTTACCACTGGCATCAGACACTGACAGCAATTCAAGCAATCACTAGCGATAAAACGTCATCGACTGTCGTGGCACCTAGTGAATATTTACCTCATGCCGTGAGACAAATGCAACCGTATTGTTAAATGCCTTGAGGAGTTCATCAATAGGTTTGGTCGCCAGAGTGAAATAATCTTTTGAATTAATTTCTATGTTGCCATCAATTAAAACCTGATGCTCTATAACGTCAACCAATCTATCTGCTGTGTCTTTTATATTCCTTGACGAGACGCTGAATTGCTCTGATAATTTTGGATTCCTAACATCTTTAAGTTCATTAAATAGTTCTTTAGTCGAACTAGTAACAAAGATTTTTAGGGCGTTAAGATTAATTTTATCAACACCTTCGCATTTACCTTTTGCACAAATACCTGCTCCAACACCCCGAGCCTGAGCAATAGCTTCAACAACTCTTAGCATATCCAGACACAATTCAGATGCATGGTTAATGTCATCAAGCATAATGGTGTGCAAGTTATAATAACGGGTTATCACATCAAACAGGGAAAGCTGCTCTTCAATCATCTCATTGTGCTGACGCATTAACTCTTGCGGTTTTAAATCACAGTCTAATGAATGTTTTTTTAATATAGGCCAATTCTCAGCAAACGATTTCCACTGAGAAAAGATACTTAAGTCAAGATTTGAGCCTTCTGTAATTAAATGATCTAATTTCTCTTCTATTGCAATCAGTTGCGGTTTCAAGCTGATGTTACCCTGCTGGATAGCGTTGCTTATCCCTCTATGTTGTTGGGTCACGGCAACAATCTTTTCAATATGTTTAATTATGATAAGTCCTTTTTTTATTCGGTCACGCTCCATTCGTCGCTCAACAGAAAATTTCCTTATAACAAAGATGAGCAATAAAATTGCCATCATTCCCACTACAATTCCTAGATGATTCATGTTTAATTTCCGATGAAATATCTGACAAGTAAAATATTTGCTGTGTTTAGGAACAAGATTGAAATGGTCAGGCAGAATTAAATCTGCCTGACATGATTAAGGAAATTAATTAAAATTTAACTTGGCCATATAACCAGAATTTTTCGGTATCTACCGTTGCTGCATACTCATCATCTGCATTGTAATCAGAATATTTGATACCCACGGTATAGTGCTTTTTAAAGGTTTTCTGTAACAATAGGTCTAACTCATCACCTGCATCCAGGCCACCTTTATCTGTTTCAAAATCATGGTAAACAGCCACCAGTTTGGCACCTAATACATTACCGACTACAGTAAAGTAAATATCTTCCAAACCTTGTGCAGGGGTTGATAGGAACATATCCGCCCAACCTTGGAAAGCATGATTGGTACCTAGTAGTGTTTTAAAGCTATCAGTACCGTCCCCTTGCTGCATTTCATAAGATACTTTCGCTAACCAACCTTTGTATTTAGCACCCAATTCAGCCAGATAGTAGTTTTGATCATCCATGGTTCCTGATTTATAATCGTCTTGCTTAGCATATTCAGCCGTGTAAACAACTTTCCAGTCATCATTCACAGCTTGAGCGCCATTCAAACGTAAACCCAACGTTTTTGAAGACTTTGTTTTATATACTTCAGATTCATACTCTAGTAGGTAGCCATAACCTTCCAGCTTACCAATTGGCAGCCCCGTATATTGAATATTGACCAAGTGTGAATCCATATCAATCACACCATCCTCAATACCAAATAAACCGTTATCATGGCCATTACCAAAGATGCTGTTTACTTTATTGATATAAGCATAATTGATTTTAGTCTTATCAAAAGAACTGTTGGTGAAACTAAAGGCATCAAAGGTTTGATGATTTTGTCGCCACAATATATTACCTATATAGCGATGAAATGGTGCACCACGGTAAGTAATTTCTTGGCGGCCTAGTTTAAACTCAGTGTTAAAACCATTGTATGATAAAAAGGCCTGATTGACTTCTGTTCCGTCAGGATCGGCAACAACTGAGTAGTCGTTATTTCCATCTGTGCCTGATGGATTAGAATCATAACTTTCACTACCTAACTCTGTTACATCTTCAAACTCAATAAATGCACCAAATCCGTGGAAATCACCAGTTTTATAGCCCAATGTTGTCCTAAGTGTGAAGGCATCCGCATCTTTTCTTGTATTATCCTGGCTGACAGACTCATAACGGGCTCGCGCTGAAAAACTGACCTTGCCACTCGTCAGAGCTTCAGTAAAACTATCTTCCGCCATCGTGGTTGTAGGAGCAGCAACTAAGATCCCTATTGCTGCAGCTAAAAACGTTATCTTTTTCATTTTCTACTCCTTAAGAATTAAAACCAAACTTTATATTTTTCTTTTAGTACGTACTATTTGATATGGTCTCCATGCATAACTAAATGGTGCGCTCCATACATGAACCAATCGCGTAAATGGAAATAATAGAAATACTGTCATACCAAAAAACAGATGCATTTTGAACACAGTATCTACATTGGCTAGCAACGCAGGTTCAGGTCTTAATGTCACAATACTCTGCACCCATTCAGCTAAGGCAATCATGACACTAGGATCATTGTGGCTGGCATGACCAAGAGACACTGGAATTGTTGATAAGCCCAATAATAGGGTGACCATAATCCAAGTCAGAATAAATTTATCTGAGCCGCGGCTAACTGCGGATACTCTCGCATTTGTCATGCGTCGTACCCAAAGAATACCTCCACCAATTAAAGCTAGCACTCCAAAAATAGAACCTGCCCAGATAGCTATCATTTGGTGTGCCATATCCGACACTCCTAGCCCTAGGAAAACACTATGTGGGGTTAACAATCCAACAGCATGTCCAAAAAATATGGCAATCACACCAATATGAAACAGATTACTGCCCAGCCTCAGATTCTTGCTTGATAACAGTTGGCTTGAATCACTTTTCCAGGTGTACTGTTCACGATCAAATCGTAGCCAGCTTCCTATAAAAAACAAGCTCAGAGCTATGTATGGATAAACACCGTAAAGGAAATTTTCTAATCTCATCTTAATTACTCCTTAAGCTGCTTCTATACGGGTCAGACTAGCTCGATCCGCAATAATAGATATCAAATCCGCATAGGGACTCGCCGCTTTTTTCAGGTTATCCGTCAACACGCCAAACACCTTTTTGGCATCTGACAAAAACACCGTAGACTCATTGCCGTCAAGATAGGCGGCAAACTCTAGTACCAAAGGTAAATAGTCTGGTAATTCATTTGCTGATTCTGTGACTTCAACCCCATAATCTTTGTACAGTTCACCAAGGTCAATTAATGCAGGACCACGGTTTTTATCATCACCAAATAAATGATGCGTCAGATGTAAACTGTGTTCTGCATTCATATCAAATGTATTGACGTATTCAGCCTGTAACTCAAGCAATGATTTACTTTCCACCAAATCAAGGTGAGATTGAAGTGTTTGACGTTCAGAATCATTAAGTTCTGTCGTTTCTTCAACCCATGCCCTGACTTCTGGCAAATTATCAATGAGTTCCTGCGTTGGGTACTCCAGCAATACGGATAATATTTTGTAAATTCTCATCATAGACTCCTAAAGGTCATCGCCAGAAGGTGCGAGTTCTTTCGGCTCAGTAGATTCTCTACGACGACGAGGGAACAAGGTTATTTTTGACACACCTGTTGAACTGTCATTACCAAACGTAAAGCCATTTTGACCTTGATGGGCAAGCACATCATCCAACCGTAATTCTTCATGACCAGTCGGAATAACAAAACGGTCTTCATAGTTGGCAATTGCCAGGTAACGATACATTTCTTTAGCTTGATCTTCAGTTATGCCTGCTGCCTCCAGTGCAGTAGTATCAGCAACACCCTCAACATGCACAGAACGCATATAGGAACGCATAGCAATCAACCGATTCAATGCACTTTCAATCGGTGCTTCTTTACCAGCAGTTAATAAGTTAGCCAGATATTGCACTGGTAACCGCATCGCTGTTGACACAGGAATCGCACCATCAGGTCCGGTAGGCAATCTACCTTGATCAATCTTAGACTGAACCGGTGATAGAGGTGGTATATACCAAACCATTGGCAATGTTCTAAATTCTGGATGCATTGGGAAAGCAATTTTCCAATCCATTGCCATCTTCCAGATAGGTGACTTACGAGCAGCATCCAGCATGTCATCGTTAATGCCTTCCTTGCGTGCTGCTGCAATCACTTCTGGATCATTTGGATCTAGGAAAATGCTGCACTGTGCTTCATATAGATCCTGAGAATCTTCCATGCTAGCCATTTCTTCAATGCGGTCTGCATCATAAAGCATAATGCCATTATAACGAATACGACCCACACAAGATTCTGAACAAACGGTTGGCATACCAGATTCAACACGAGGGTAACAACCTGTGCATTTTTCAGCTTTACCTGATTCCCAGTTATAAAACACTTTTTTGTATGGGCAGGCTGAAACACACATCCGCCAACCACGACATTTATCCTGATCAACCAGCACGATACCATCTTCTTCACGCTTATAAATAGAACCTGAAGGACAGGACGCAATACATGACGCATTCAGACAGTGGTTACAGATCCGAGGTAAATACATATGAAAAGTATTTTCAAACTCACCATACATCTCCTTCTGAACCAGATCATTCATATTAGTATCTTTTGAGCGCTTAGAAAACTCACCGGCAAGATCATCTTCCCAGTTAGGACCCCATGTGATTTTTTCCATCACATCACCAGTGATCTGAGAAATAGGTCGAGCTGTTGGCGCTGCTTCTGATAACGGTGCATTTTGTAGATGCGCGTAGTTATAAGTAAATGGTTCGTAATAATCGTCAATCTCTGGCATATCTGGATTGGCAAAAATATTCAACAGGCGTTTAATCCGACTACCCGATTTAAGTTCCAGCTTGCCATTTTTCAACACCCAGCCACCATTCCACTGTTCCTGATCTTCCCAGTTTTGTGGAAAACCGACTCCCGGCTTGGATTCAACATTATTAAACCAAGCGTATTCAACGCCTTTTCGGTTAGTCCACACGTTTTTACAAGTTACTGAACACGTATGGCAGCCAATACATTTGTCTAAATTAAAGACAAGGGCAAATTGAGCACGTACTTTCATGATTGCATTCTCCTATTTTTTGCCAATGCCAATTGGATTGAGTTGTGCTTCACGTTCCGGTGTTAACGGCCGTTCTAACCAGTCAATATCTTGATCCGCTAGTTTATGTACAACAACGACTTCATCACGTTGACTGCCCACCGTGCCGTAGTAGTTAAAGGCATACGACAGCTGGGCATAGCCGCCAATCATATTGGTTGGCTTCATGGCAATACGTGTTACCGAATTAAGGATACCGCCACGTTTACCTGTTGAAGGCGAACCCGGCACATTCACATTTTTCTCCTGAGCGTGATACATCATGGCCATACCATTAGGGATCCGTTGTGAAATAACGGCACGTGTAATCGTTGCACCATTCGCGTTAATGATCTCGATCCAGTCGTTATCAACTAGCCCTATTTGTTTGGCATCTTGTTCTGATATCCAGGTATAAGGACCACCACGGAATAACTGCAACATACGCAAGTTATCTTGATACGTTGAATGGATACCCCATTTTGAATGCGGTGTAATCCAGCTCAAAGTCAGATGTGGTTTTTTACGTACATTATCAGGCAGTTTTTCATGCGCCTTCATATCAATCGGTGGGCGATAAGTACAGTTACCCTCACCAAAGTCCAGCATCCATTCATGATCTTGATAGAAGTGCGCTCTACCTGTTAGCGTTCTGAATGGAATATGTTCATGTACATTGGTGTAACCCGCTGTGTATGACACATGTTCTGATTCAATTCCTGACCAGGTTGGTGCAGTAATGATCTTACGCGGTTGAGCCTGAATATCACGGAAGGTGATCTTCTCTTCCTGCCTCCCAGCATAAAGATGATGATGATCAATACCTGTTTTTTTCGATAATGCTGACCATGATTTATGGGCCACTTCACCATTGGTTTCTGGTGCCATCCGCATTACAGAGTCACAGACATAAATATCCTCCTCTAACGAAGGCATTCCGTACGATACCCCTGGAACTTTAACTGTATAGTTAAGTTTCTTCAGCTCTTCGTACTCTTGCTCTGTGTTCCAGTCAACACCCTTAATATTATTACCAATTGTGGTCATCAACGGACCTAAAGCAATGTATTTGTTATAAATACTTCCATAGTCACGTTCAATAACTTTAATAATAGGCATGGTTTTACCTGGGACAGGCTCACATTCACCTCGTTTCCAATCTTTGACTTCACCAAAAGGTTGAGCCAATTCAGCTGGTGAGTCATGTTGCATAGGCAATGCCACCACATCCTTTCTAACACCAAGATGTTGACCGCCTAGTTCACTGAACTTTTTAGCAATAGATTGGAAAATCTGCCAATCTGATTTAGATTCCCAACCTGGTGAGACTGCTTCAGAGAGTGGGTGAATAAATGGATGCATATCCGTAGTATTCAGGTCATTTTTCTCATACCAGGTTGCTGTTGGTAACACGATATCTGAATAAGCACCTGTAGAATTTAGACGGAAGTTGATATCAACCATTAAGTCTAATTTTGCGATAGGGGCTTCTTCATGCCATTTCACTTCCTTACAACGATTACCATCACCACCTTCCTGCATTACACCATTTTGTGCTCCAAGCAGGTGTTTAAGGAAGTATTCATGGCCTTTTGCTGAGGTACCAATCAGGTTAGCTCGCCATACAAACAGGTTACGAGGCCAGTTTTCAGGTGCATCAGGATCAGCAAATGCCACATCCAACTCACCCTCTTTCAGCTGTTTGGCCACATATGCGCCCATACCAGCTTCATCGGTGACACCCGCTTGTTCAGCCTCTTTAGCTAAAGTAATTGGGTTTTTGTTCCAGTGTGGTGAAGATGGCAACCAGCCTAGTCGAGTTGCAACTACATTGTAATCTGCAATGCTATAGCCTTTATATTTTGCTTTAGCTGCAGGTGACTGCAAGTCATCCGGATTAATGGTGTCATAACGCCATTGATCGGTATGGAAATACCAGAATGATGTTGAATTTTGATGGCGTGGAGGACGTTGCCAGTCAAGTGCAAAGGCAATTGGTGCCCAACCCGCTTGTGGTCGTAATTTTTCCTGACCTACATAGTGTGCCCAACCACCACCAGATTGACCAACGCAACCACACATATGAAGTAGATTCATAATTGAACGGTAACTCAAATCATTGTGATACCAGTGGTTAATTGCAGCCCCCATAATAACCATGGATTTACCCGTGGTTTTAGCGGCATTATCAGCAAATTCACGGCCTGTACGTTCAATATCAGCAGCTTTCACACCAGTGACTTTTTCAGCCCAGGCTGGTGTGTAAGCTACATCTGCATCAGCATAAGATTTAGCGACATTTTCACCACCCAAGCCGCGATCCAGACTGTAATTAGCCAATTGTAAATCAAATACACTGGTAACAAAAACGTCTTCACCATTAGCTAACGTTAGCTTTCTAGTAGGGACGTTTCTCCATAACAAGCCCGGCTCATCAGGTGTGAAATGTGGAAATCCAACAGAGACCACTTCATCATGATTATCAATACATGAAAGTTCTTCAATAATGTCATTATCCGATGCTTTTGGTAATAAATTCCATTTACCTTCTTCACCCCAACGGAAACCAATTGAGCCATTTGGTGCAACAAATGTTTTGCTGTTTTCATCGTAAACAATTGTTTTCCATTCGGGATTGTTATCTTCACCAAGATTATTATCAAAATCTGACGCCCTGAGACAACGATCAGAGACATAGCCACCGCCATGCTTACGCAATATAACCTGCATTGGCAAATCGGTATTTTGACGTGCATACGCCGTAAAGTAGGGTTCTTGTTTATCGATGTGAAACTCTTTCAGTGCCACATGGCCCATTGCCATGAAGGCAGCAGAGTCAGTGCCCTGTTTTACCGGCATCCATAGATCAGCAAATTTCACATACTCAGCGTAATCGGGGGCCATTGACACAATCTTGGCACCTTTATAACGAACCTCTGTAGCAAAATGTGCATCAGGAGTTCGTGTCATCGGTAGATTTGCACCTGTGATCACTATATAAGTAGAGTTATACCAGTCTGCTGCTTCAGGTACGTCTGTCTGTTCGCCCCATGTTTGTGGGCTTGCAGCAGGTAAATCACAATACCAGTCATAAAAAGAGCCGCAGGCACCACCGATGAGAGAGAGGTATCGAGAGCCTGCAGCGTAAGAAATCATTGACATAGCTGGAATTGGTGAGAAGCCGTAAATACGATCCGGACCCCATTTATCAATAGTATAAATATTGGCGGCGGCTGTAATCTCAGTCACCTCTTCCCATGTCGCCCGAACAAAACCACCTAAACCACGGACCGAAGTGTATTTTTTACGCTTGTTTTCATCTGCTTGAATCGCAGCCCATGCTTCTACTGGGTCTTTACCTGAACGACGTTCAGCACGATACAACTCAAGTAATCGACCACGAATAAGTGGATATTTAATACGGTGAGGACTGTATAAGTACCATGAAAAACTCGCACCACGCTGACAACCTCGCGGCTCGTGATTAGGCATATCTTCGCGAGTACGTGGATAATCTGTTTGCTGCATTTCAAATGACACTAGGCCATTTTTAACAAATATTTTCCAGGAACAACCACCGGTACAATTTACCCCATGGGTAGAACGCACCACCTTGTCATGACGCCAGCGATTACGATATCCATCTTCCCATTGACGATCTTCGTTGGTCACGATGCCATGTTCATCCGAAAAGGTTTCTTTAACCTTATCGAAGAAATTTAATCTATCCAGAAAGTGACTCATAGTATTCTCTCCGTTATTACTTCTGCTTGATATATGTGTGTCAAGCGATAAATATGTAGAACATAGTGGTCAGACTCACTGACCACCTTCTTCTAATGGATTTTATGGATTGTGGAACTCTGCATCTTTACGCAAGTAGAACCACCAGTTAATAACCATGCAAACGGCATAGAAAATGGCAAATCCATAAAGCGCATTTTCTGGTGTTGTTGCTTTAATTTGTTCTCCAAAGACTTTTGGAATAATGAATGCACCATAGGCAGCCACAGCAGAAGTCCAACCTAGTACTGGGCCCGCTTGCTCTTTATTGAACACTTGAGAGATAGTACGGAAAGTGGATCCATTACCTAACCCTGTAGCCGCAAAAAGAATCACAAACAAGACCAAGAAAGGCATAAAGTACTGCTCAGGTGTTGCTGATGCATAAGCTTGCTTCATAAAATATGCTACGCCCAATGCAGAAGCCACCATAATCGCTGAGATAATTTGTGTTACTTTCGCTCCACCCATTTTATCCGCAATCATACCGCCCACTGGACGAATCAATGCCCCTACAAAAGCGCCCATCCAAGCATACCTTAAAGCTGACGGACCATTTGGATTGGTCACATCATGTGTCATGACACCGTCAACTAATAAATGTTGATATCCAAATACAACTTTAATGGCTAACGCTAATGTTGCCGCATAACCAATAAATGAACCGAATGTCATTACATAAATAATAGTCATGGCCCATGTGTGTTTATTGTCAAAAATCTTGTATTGACGATTCAGCCCTTCTTTGTAGTCGCTGCCCAAAGGTAAAAGTTTTAATAGCAATACTGTCAAAACAATCACTATTGGCAGTGCTATCCATTTACTCAACATCATTCCAGAACCATGTGCTACCTCTGGCAACATTAACCACAAACCAAATGCAGCGGTTGCAAGACCTAAAATCAACATCACAATGATCTTAATGAAGGCGCTCACGGTAGAGCCGATATTAGGTGACACAAATTCTTCTGTAATGTTATTCATCCCCATCCAGGTTGCAATTGAAAGTGGGATTAAGATGATTAACCAGATATAACCTGCATTTTGAATATAGGTATCAGTACCTGCAGGAATTTTGCCGATGAGCGTACCTGAAGAAATCAGTAATTCCATTGGTTCACCTGTAAATCCAACAGCCATGGTCATTGCCAATGGAATCAGGATTTGCATGGTAGTCACACCAAAGTTACCTAAACCCGCGTTCATTCCTAATGAATACCCCTGTATCTTCTTAGGATAGAAGAAAGAAATATTTGACATTGAAGAGGCAAAGTTACCACCACCAATACCAGACAGTAAGGCTAAAATCTGGAAATGCCAAAATGGAGTGTCTGGGCTAGATAAAGCTATACCAACCCCTAACGCTGGCAAAATTAACAGTGATGTGGTTAAGAAAATAGTATTTCTACCCCCTGCTAAACGAATGAAGAAGGTAGAAGGGATCCTTAATGTTGCACCAGACAAACCTGCAATTGCCGCTAGGGTGAACAACTGTGATTTTTCAAAACCACCATAACCAAGATTGAGCATTTGGACAGTGATGATGCCCCACATTAACCACACTGCAAAACCACTCAACAAGCTTGGAATTGATATCCAAAGATTCCTGCTCGCTATTTTTTTCCCTGTGGATTCCCAGAACTGCTCGTCCTCGACATCCCATTTTTGTAGATCTTTAGCCATGGCTAATATCCTCTAGTTAATTATTCCAAATATATCCACTATTACCCGCATAGGAATTACTCTATTAATTCTGCATCTCTTTCTGCCCTACGAACTAAATATGCTTCATGCCGTTCCTGTTTCATTGGGCGCACTTCTGTCCAATACATCCATAGTAGAGATACCCAGATAACGCCAAACATCAACATAAAGGCTGACGAACGAACACCAGTCAAATCAACCAATGCACCGAACATAATAGGAAGTAAAAATCCCCCCATGCCACCAGCAAGACCAACGATGCCGGAAATGACACCGATGTTGTGTGAATAGTCATCTGAAATGTATTTGAAGACTGATGCTTTACCGATAGCAAAAGCCACCCCAATGGTAAACATCAATACTGTAAATACAGTAGCATTTAAGCCTATATCAAAGCCCAAAGGACCATCTACAGTCATAATACTTAGATGAGTTTGTGGGTAAGAAAGGAAGAATAGACAAACCAATGACACCCATAACACCCACCATGTAACTGTATGAGCACCATATTTATCGGAATAGAACCCACCTATGGCTCGAAGAATACCGCCCGGCAATGAGAAGCATGCAGCCAGCAAGGCAGCCGTTTTAATATCGAAGCCATATTCACCAATATAGTATTTGGTCATCCATAATGACAAAGCTACGTAGCCACCAAACACAATTGAATAATACTGACAAAGCTTCCAGACCTTAGGATCATTTAACGCCTTCAACTGATCAGCTATGGTGATGCTTTTACTATTATTAGTGGCGCTACTGTGAGCGGGGTCAGTAAAAGTAAACATCCAGAAAGCTATTGCAGTTACTGTCATCAACACTGCATACACTTTTGGCACCATAGTCCAGCCGTATGCAACCACAATACTGGGAGCAATCAATTTGGTGAGTGCAGCACCAACATTACCGGCTCCAAAGATTCCCATAGCTGTACCTTGCTGGTTTCTTGGGAACCAACGAGCACAATAAGCAATACCCACTGTAAAAGAGGCGCCGGCAAGCCCCACAAACAAACCTGTTACCAAGTAATGCCAATAAGCCGTGCCGTAAGAAATAAGCCAAATAGGAACGATGGTAGACACCATCAACCAAAAAAATACCACGCGACCACCGAACTTGTCGGTCAACATACCAATTGGTAGTCGGAATAGAGAACCGGTCAATACGGGCATCGCTACCAAAACACCGAACTGTGTTTCATTTAACCCCAGCGTTTCCTTAATAGGAATACCGATTACTGCAAACATCATCCACACCATAAAACATACGGTGAAAGACAAAGTACTCATTCCTACTACGGACCATGCCTTGGTTTTTTCTGTTGTCATAACGTCCTCCAGTCACAGTGATTTATTCACAGTTAAAGGATAGGCGCATTAACAACGGTGTGATATTAGCCAGAAGTACAATTTGGGAACTAAAAAGAACTAGTTCTTTTGGGTAGGGTACGGAGTGATTAGATAGTAGATGAAGATTTTCATCACTGAACAGAGTTAATGCTCAGTGCTGGGAACAAGTCCATGTTCAACAGCATACACTGCCGCCTGAACACGACTCGATAGGTTGAGTTTACGTAAAATACCCTGCACATGAATTTTAACTGTCGACTCCGCCAAATCAAGTGTTCTGGCAATGCCTTTATTACTCTCACCACGAGCTAGCAGGACGATGATTTCACTCTCTCGTGGCGTCAAGTGAATAGTCTGTTGCTGTATCGACTGCAATGGGTCTGGTTCGCGGATTACATCAGCCAACTTCGCAGCCATTTGTGGGGATATGACTGATTCGCCTTTAATAGCTTGATGTATAGAATCTACCAAAAAGTCTATTTCTATATTTTTCAGTAAATATCCTCGAGCACCAGCACGTAATGCCTGTAATAAATCCTGTGCATCTTCTGAAACAGTCAACATCAATACCTGAGACTCTGGTACATCTTGTTGTAACACCTGCAAAGTCTGTAAGCCATTCGTTCCAGGCATATGTAGATCGAGAAGAATGACATCAGGCTTCAACGTCTTGGCAAGCTTAATTCCATCAAGACCATTACTAGCCTCGGCTACCACCTCGAACTCATCCTGACTTTCAAGCAACGATTTGATGCCACTACGAAATAAACTATGATCATCAATCAATAAAATACGTATTACCGTCACGCTTCTATAGCCTCAGCTACTAAAAAGGAATTACTGGCTAAAGGAAGGTTTAAACATACCGTAGTTCCAGATCCAACGACAGAATTAATAGTCAGATTGGCATGGATACGATGAGTCCGCTCCTTCATAATACGAAGTCCAACATGAGTATCAGATATTTCCTTGGCATCATCGAAACCGATACCATTATCCTTAATAATCATCTGGCAGCCCGCTTCGTGTCTAAAAGTCACCTCGACTAATGTTGCTTGTGAATGCTTACGGATATTAGAAAGGCTCTCGTGTAAAATATGCATCAATTGCAATATGGTTTCAGGTTGAAGCGGCACAGCATTACCTTCATATTTATACCTTGTTTTAATTCCGGTTTGCCCTTCAAATTTTTCCAACGCACTACGGATCGCAACATCAATATCATCATGCTCAGTACGCGTACGGAAATGGACCAACAATTCCCTGACATCATCATAACTTTCTTGTATTCCTTCCTTGATTTTGACTAAGGTGCCATCGACACTCTCATAATGTCCTTTTCGCAGACTATCTTGTAATAGTTGAGCCTGAATGTTCAAAAAAGCCAGTGATTGTGCGATGCTATCGTGAAGTTCCTGTGCCAATAAATTACGTTCTTCAGAGATAGCTAATTCTTTTTCACGCTCCACAAATCGTTGATTTTCAATAGCAGCTCCCAAGTGCTGGCTCACCGTTTCCAGCAATTTCACCTCTGAAGGCGGCAATACCCTCGGTTCTTTAAAAAATAGATTAAATACACCTATTATATTCTGCCTCGTTTTGATCGGTGCAGCTATAATCCCTTCAAAACCTTCATTTTGGCATGTATGCCTAGATAACTCTGTTTGATCAATATCTGCAACCTTACAACTGACAGCACTGGCACCTATTGCAGATTCACCACATAAGCAATCACCACAGGATAAAGTTGATTCCTTGGTAAGAAAATCTTCTGAAACACCATACCATGCAACAATAGGAGCTTTTTCATGCTTTGGATCAATTAATCGTATAACACCTGCACTGGCACCAAACAACATTACCATCTTTCCAAGAACGCCATCGCATAATATTTCTGTAGCTGATGCCGTATTTAAAAATGATGTTGTATCGTACAATGCTGCCAGTTCACGACTTTTAAACTCTATGCTTTGTGTTTTACTTTTGACCCGCTGTTCGAGGGTGGCGTAGATTTCCTGTAAATGTTCTGCCATTCGGTTAAATCCAACCGCCAACTCTTCCAGTTCATCCTGTCCATTCACGGGTAGGCGAACACTAAAATCACCTTTACCCATTTTATCCAGACCATCTTTAATTCGATGAACAGGAATTATCACCATTCTCATAAACAAATAGATCAACAATAGTGTCCCTATTAAAGCCAGGATAACCAGACCTAACTGAAAACTACGTAATAATTTTGTTGCCCGAGCCTGACTCTGCTCCACCATCACAACCAAGGCATCTATATCTGCAACAAAAGCTTTTAACTCACTCCTGTAATTTTCCAGAAGTCGACTCGCTTTTTTCGTGTTCGTTTCTTTGAGAATGTCAAGAACATGTGGCTTGTTTCGCTCAAACCACGCTTTCTGAATCTGCTTTAATGACGAGCGAAGCTCAGGATCATTAGGCAATAACAACGGTCGGACAGGATCCCCCTTTTCTAGCACTAATAGCGTTTTTTCAAACAAATTAATTTCGTTGTTAGTTTCGATTGTTAATGCTGAAGAGGGATCTTCAACATGTTGAGCTAACAAAAACGCAATACTATATGAACGCATGCGCTGACTACCTGCGTCGTTAATTGCGGCTGCTCCGCCTTCCAGACGCCAGGAAACCATTAAAGTAGACGCAATTGCCACAAATGCAATCACAAAATAGATAATTAATAAGCCGGTAATCTTTTGGTGAATAGACAGGGTAGAAAAATTCAAAACCAGGCAACCACATTCAAATCAAAAAAATTAGTGTAAGGCGGTATGAAATTAATTTCACCTACTTTTTTCAATCATGTCTTTAAATAAGACACTAATTACACATAATTATGGCGATCATTAATGCCGTTTTCATACTGTACGGGTAATTGCCAGCATCTAGCTTAATTTTGTCGTAACTGGTATCTTTACAGGCTGTTTTTAATCACCATATTTATTAGAGAGAGAAATAATGGAAAAGCTAGAGAATTTCATGATTGAAAAGTTTTCAGGGTTCATTTTTGCATTCGCGATTTTTTGGTTATCGCTAGTCGCATATGGCTTATTTAATTCTTAAATAAAACATCTTGATTCATTATCTAATAAAGCCAGTTATCCCGACTGGCTTTTTTATAGCTAACGCCCTTACAATAAAAAGCTGGTTCTTTGATCCAGATCAATGCCTTTAGATCGTAAATACATAATCATTACGCTAGTTATTTGTCCCAACCAATTTAGTGAGAGGTGGTTATCATGGAAAAACTGGAAACGTGGATTATTGAAAGCTTTACTGGAATTATTTTTGCCTTTGGCTTGTCGTGGATAGCTCTGGTCGTTTATGGCTTAGTAATGTCTTAACATCTCATTTTCCCAAGCAACATTAAAAGGCGGATTACATTAAGTAGTCCGCCTTTTTTAATGTGCATTGTTGCCAGATCATCATCATTGGCTTAGCATCAAAGTATTCAAACAAAATGCAGGGACTATAGTAATGACATATCAGTATATTCGCCTTTTTTCTGAGATCAACATTGATGATGTCGACAGTGTCGGAGGAAAAAATGCCTCCTTGGGTGAAATGTATCGTGAACTCGCACCGCGAGGCATTAAAGTTCCTAATGGTTTTGCTACCACCGCTGAAGCCTATCGCTATTTTTTACATCATAACAAACTTGAAGCTCCGATTGCCGATGCATTGAATACTCTTGATATCCATGACACACAGGCGCTCGCTAAAACAGGTGCTAAAATCCGCTCATGGATTAATAATGCTCATCTACCCTCCGATTTCATCACTGAAATAGAGCACGCATACCAACAATTAGAAACAGAGTATGGTGCAGGAGTCGATGTCGCAGTTCGAAGTTCTGCCACGGCAGAAGACTTACCAGATGCCTCGTTTGCTGGCCAGCAGGAAACACACCTTAATATCAGTGGTACAGGACAACTGCTCCATAGTTGCCGTCAAATCTTTGCCTCTTTGTTCACTAACCGAGCAATATCCTACCGTAACGACAAACACTTTGATCACATGTCAGTGGCATTATCCATTGGTATTCAGAAGATGGTGCGTTCAGATAAGGCCTCCTCGGGTGTTATGTTCACCATCGATACTGAAACCGGCTTTCGTGATGTAGTGCTTATCACTGCTGGCTGGGGTCTGGGTGAGAATATTGTGCAAGGTACTATCAACCCTGATGAATTTTATGTTTTTAAACCAACACTAGCGTCCGGTCACCGTCCCATTCTTAAACGCCAATTAGGCAGTAAAAAAGTCAAAATGATCTACGCAGATGGTGATACCCATGCTGGTTCTACCCGCAATGTAAAAGTAAACCCTGACCAACAGCAACAGTTCTGCATCAATGATGATGAAGTCATCGCTCTGTCAAAAATGGCTGTCATAATCGAACAACATTACAGTCGCAAAGCTGGCCGTGCTGTGCCCATGGATATTGAATGGGCCAAAGATGCTGACAGTGGTGAACTGTTTATTGTGCAAGCACGGCCAGAAACCGTTGAATCAACGAAAGCATTACATGCACTTGAAAATCATGTTCTGGGTCAACGTGGAAAAGTATTGGTTGAAGGTAAAAGTATTGGTAGCAAGATTGCCTCGGGAAAAGTTCGCATTATTCTAGAAACTAGCCAAATGCATCAATTACAACCCGGGGAAGTTCTGGTGACAGATATTACCGATCCCGACTGGGAACCAGTAATGAAAATAGCCAGTGCAATAGTGACCAATCGGGGGGGACGAACCTGCCACGCTGCCATTGTCGCTCGTGAACTGGGAATTCCGGCGATTGTAGGTACTAATATCGCTACTCAGATTATGAGTACTAATGATGAGGTGACTGTCTCCTGCGGTGAAGGTGACACGGGATTTGTCTATCAAGGGATCCTACCCTACCACATCGAAAACATTGATATGACCACCATCTCACGGCCCCAACATACTGATGTCATGTTGAACCTGGCAAATCCAGAAATTGCATTTGAAACCAGTATGCTACCTAACTCTGGTGTAGGGCTATGCAGAATGGAATTTATTATCAATAACAGTATTCGTATTCACCCCAATGCCTTATTAAATTTTGATCAATTACCTCAAGATAAGCAGCAGCAAATCGAATTATTAACCAATGGTTATACCGATCCTAAAACGTTTTATGTCCAACGTCTTGCTGAAGGTGTTGCGACCATTGCTGCAGCTTTTTACCCCAAACCTGTTATTGTTCGATTGAGTGACTTCAAATCCAATGAGTATGCAGCTCTGATCGGCGGCGACATTTATGAGCCTGTCGAAGAAAATCCAATGATTGGTTTTCGTGGTGCCACCCGCTATCCCAGTCCTGCTTTTGCTGATGCCTTTGCCCTAGAATGCGCTGCCATTCGTCTGGCGCGTGACACCATGGGGCTAGATAACATTGCAGTGATGATACCGTTTGTACGTACCGTTGTTGAAGGTCAGCGTGTTATCGAATTAATGGCTCAACATGGTTTGATTCGTGGGCAATCAAACTTGAAGGTCTATTTGATGTGTGAAATTCCGGCTAATGTTCTGCTGGCAGACCAATTTCTTGAACTGTGTGACGGCTTTTCAATAGGTTCGAATGATTTAACACAACTGACACTTGGAGTTGACCGTGACTCCAGTATTTTAGGCAATTATGATGAACGTGATGAAGCTGTACTTAAATTGATTGAGATGGCGATTGAAGCCTGTAATAAAGCAGGAAAATATGTTGGGATCTGTGGTCAAGCAGCATCAGACTTCCCAGAAATAACTCAATTTTTAGTCAAGAAACATATCAACTCAATTTCACTTAACCCTGATAGCGTGGTCGAAATGACCAAAGTTATTTATGATATGGAACAATCACTCAATCATTAATTAATAACCCTGTTTACCTGCACCAGAAAAAATTCTTACAGGTACTGATGTGATTAAAATAAGGTGATTTACTCCATGAAGTCCTTTGATGAGATAGCATCACACTGTTTCTTTAAAGCGTTCTTGAATAGATTCAACTTCTTTCATATTCGCTAATAAAGCATTCACACAGTCCTGTTCTAGTGTCTTACCAGCAAGCTGTTTCAATTTCTCAATAGCCCTGTCATTACTCCATGCCTCTTTATATGGACGCTCACTGGTTAAAGCATCAAACACGTCAGCCACGGCAACAATACGAGCCTCGAGAGGAATATCATTACCTTTTAATCCAGAAGGATACCCACTGCCATCAATAGCTTCATGGTGGTATTCAATTACGTTGCTTAACATCTCTATATATTCAATCCGCTGCATTCCAAAATTATCGATAAGCATATCGATCATGTCACGACCTATTCTGGAATGTCTCTTCATGATTTCCATCTCCTCAGAATCGAGTTTTCCAGCTTTAAGTAAAATGTTATCTGGAATCGCTGTTTTGCCAATGTCGTGCATTGGTGCAAACATAAAAAGATGTTCAATATATGAATCATCTAGGCCATATTTTTCAGCTATTTCAGTAGCTATAAGTCGGCTATATCGTGACATGCGTTCAAGATGTTCACCTGTTTCAGGATCACGGGTATGCGTCACATATAACACTGTTCTCAAAGCAGCGACTAATGTCTGAATAGTGGTTAATTCATTGATTACCATTAAGCTGATGATATGAGCATACATATCTATATCTGTTAGCACTTTCTTCTTAAACACATTTTTTTCATCAGCATTGAAGAATATGAAACCGTAACATTTGCCATCACTGATCATGGGTAATGTATAACTTGCAGCGTAGTCTTTTTGAGCTATTTTCCTAGTGTGTTCATGATCGTTGTCAGCAACAGTCAATGGCCGATTGATGACTCGAGGCACCCCCTCTTCCAGTACCTTTTTAAGTGATGGCACATTATCCAGTGTGGTCTGATAATGCTCTAGTATAGTCTCATCACCACTTTGCAAATAGGTCTTAAGGGTATTGCTCTTTGCATCATAAATCGTGATGGAAATACGAACAATAAATGGAAAATACGTGCTAATTCTTTGATGTATCTCAGTTAACTTATCACGTAGTGGAATTTTCTTATTAAGCTCAAATAAACTATAGTCATATGCATACATTTAGATCTCATCCTTAAGGAAAAATTCACCTTCTCGTGGTAAGTGATTTATGGTACAGCTAAAACCAGAAAGAGATCAACCTTGAAATGCTCATCAGCCATCATTATCAAGCCTATTTAGTTACTTTTTAATAAACAAAGCGATGGATTCAACATGCGTGGTATGTGGAAACATGTCCATTACCCCTGTCGACACCAATGTGTAGCCAAATTTGTTCACCAGTTCACCCGCATCACGAGCCAATGTAGCAGGATTACACGACACATAAACCAGTCTCTCGGCCCCTAAATCTGCCAGTTGATGAAGTACTTCAAACGCCCCACTGCGAGGGGGGTCCAATAAGACCTTGTTGAACCCCGACTTTGCCCAAGGGTAATCCTTTAATTCAGTTTGAGTTAAATCCGCTTGTTCAAAATCAGCATTGCTTAACTTATTTTTTAAGGCATTTTGACGTGCGCGTCTTACTAATGCCTCATCGCCTTCTACACCAACGACCTCAGTCACACGTCTTGCCAATGGCAAAGTAAAATTACCTAAACCACAGAATAAATCCAAAATACGATCTTCAGCAGTCACTTCTAATAACTCCATCGCACATTCAATCATTTTATGGTTGATGCCTGCATTCACCTGAGTAAAGTCATTGGGTTCAAAATCCAAAGTTAAGCCTTCTTCTGGTGCATAACTAAGTTGTGGATTTTCAGGCCAGATCGGTGTCACCGTATCAGGACCGCCAGACTGTAGATAAATCCACAAGTCATTGGCTTGTCCATAGGTTATCAATGCCTGTTGATCCTGTTCAGATAAGGGATCCAGATTCCTGAAAACCAGTGCAACATGATCATCATCCATCGCCACTTCAATTTGGGCAATCCGGTTATGTGCTTCCAGCTTAGCGATCATGTCGCCCAGTTCAGCCAGACGTGAGCCTACACGCTGATCAAGTACCTCACATCGTTCCAATAACGCCAAATAAGGCGTCCCTTTTTCCCTGAAACCCACAAGTACTCGACCTTTCTTTGGTACATGTTTGACGCCCAACCGTGCTTTACGTCGATAGCCCCACAATGGCCCAGTTAAAGGTTCTAACCATTGTTGTGGTGTCAGTTTTCCGAAATGGGTGAGATGTTCGGCAAGTGTTTTTTGCTTCAATACCAATTGCGCTTGAGGAGCCATATGCATCAAACTACAACCGCCACAGAGCCCAAAATGTTGGCACTTCGGCTCAACTCGATCAGCGGCAGCATTCAGTACTTCAACAGTACGTCCTTCATCATATTTACTGTGCTTACGTGTGTAGACAAACTTAACTGTTTCCCCGGCCAATGCGCCATCAACAAATACCGTCTTACCTTCTATTCTGGCTACACCACGGCCATCATGCGACAGGGTTTCGACATTTGTTTCAACGGGATCCTGCGGTAATCTTTGTCTACGGTTACGTCTTGCCATCTATTTAAATCTCTATGATATGTGCTGAAATAAAAAATCCAGTGATGTTGTAACATCGCTGGACCTTTTTCGTTAATTTTTAATTTTTTCGCTTGCAAGCATTATAAATGCTTACAAATTATTTCTGCTGCCAATTACCACTGCTTTGATACCACCATCCTGATGATGCATTACTGATCCAGCGACGAGCAAAGGTTGCCTGAATATCAGCTTGCCATTCTGGATGACCATTGGCACGAGCAATTTCAGCATACAATGCATTGCGATCTTTATTTTCGTCAGCTACCAGACTTTTAACTGTATTTCTATCTTTCAAAGCAATGACTTTAGCATCACGTATTGTAATCAAGCCTTTATCGGTTAGTCCCACTGCACCACTGGCATAATGAGGGCTCAGACTATTGTGTCGTGCTTTCATCTTTGCCTGTATGGCATTAATAGCTGGCGAACTGATATTCAGGTTTGCTTCTGCTGCTGCCGGTGATATTAGCCAATTCAACATCGCTAATGCCATGCTGTTTTGTTGATCTTGTTTAAACTGACTTTGATCTTCTGGTGTCGATGATTCTTTAGGTGCTGTTTCCGAGCCCCACACATCTTCAATAATACGATCGGCTGCTTTTTCTGCAGCAGCGGCTGGGAAATATATGTTAATCGTCACACAAGACACTAACATTAAACCCGTCACACTGCCTGTTAACCATTTGAAAATCTTCATGATATCTCCTTTTATTTAACAACCGGCCCCGAGCTTTTACTGACTGCTTTTAAGCGTTCAATCAAATCAGGCCAATTTACCCGACGAGTATAACCGACAACATTAATTCGCGGTGGCAAACCGCCACCTTTTACAATGTAATAGCCTTGTTCGGCTTCACCAACACCAGACATCTCACATACTTCATTTGTAAGTTTGCATTTTAGACCCAGTCGCTGATAAGAAAAATCCTCAAAAAAACGTAAAAAACTACGTGACAAAACGCCACCAGCGCCACCACCAATCTGGGATAAATTATCCACTGCTTTTTGGCTGATTCGACGACGGCTTTTATCACCTTCTGGAGTAGAAAAGCTGGCATCAAACTCTACTGGTTGCCAGTTGGAAAGACGAAGGTTTGTCATTTTACCATTCAATTTTCCGGTGATTTTACCAAAATCAAATGTTTGGGTGAGTGTTTCCAGGTCCAGTCCTAAAAGATCAACATTGGCATACAACTGCGGCAAGGCGCCAAAGGGTTTGTCTAGCCGTAAGTTACGAATCACCGTTGTGCCATCAAACAATTTAACCATTAACGCCCCATCAACCTGAATATGCTGATCGACATAACTGACATTTGGAATCACCCCGGATAACTTACCATGTAATAGAGGCCATTTTAGAGCAGTACTTAATGACTCCATTGAAATCGGTGTTAATAAACCATCAAATGACCATGTTGTTCCTTCTTCTCCTGGTCGTTTAAGACTAAAGGTATTGACTTGTAGCTCTCCATCTAAAACTGGCAACCGCCAAAGATCTATGAGATCCAGAGAGGAGGATGTGATCTGCGCTTTAATGTGAGATGCGCCTAATGGAATAGCATATACATAGCCGCCTTTCCACTGTAGTTCTGTCTGCACAGGGTGAGTGTAGTTTGCCCAGCCTACATTTCCTGAGAGGTCATCAACACCAAATCGCCCATCAGCATCATCGATAAACACCTGGTTTAACCCTAGAGTCAGATGATAGTTATCTGCCTGTTGGTGAAACTTTAGATCAACCTCACCAGCCAACTCAATATTGTCTAATGCTGTACCCATTATAAAAGGCTGTAACCATGTCTGATACAACTGAGCGATATCGGCTTGTTTCAAGTCCAGACTCAACTGCTCAATATGATCCACGCTACCACTAAAATGTCCTTCAAGCTGAGCAATATTGTTATGCTTAATTGTTGCATTGCTCACTACAATCTTGCCCGTATTCTGTTGCCACTGACCCTCAGCCAACAATGTCATCGGCGCAGTAGAAAAATCAATAAACACCGGCTCGCCATATCCCTGGCCTTTATCAATACTCAGCTCGGTTTGCCACTGCCAGTCCTGATTGTCATTCACTAGGTTAAGCAACAATGCAGAGGCCACATTTTCAGTTACATACTGACCTGTAGTATCACTTAAATTAATACCGGTTGCAGTCAATTTTAAATTTAGATTTTTAAGCGTATCAGCCCGCTGTCCATCCATTGCTACTGCCAGTTTTACTTCACCATCAATGCTCCAGCTTGTAAGTAGTTGAACATGTTTATCCGATAAATATGGTGATAAAAAACGAGCAAGTGGCGTTAATAAAGCTGATGATGTATCGGCTGTTAATGTCCAGTTGTTTTTTTCAATGCTGACATTAACTGTGAACGATGCTGATGCCAGAGATAAATCTTTGATGGCTAATTGATACTTCTCATCATCAGGTTGCCCCATGATGGTAAAGGCTAAATTTTGCTGTCCCAACTCCTGATGCTGAAAAGCCATTTGACCACTATTACAGGAAAACTGTTGTGTCAATAATACCAACTCATCACATTGTAGATTTACATTATTGATGCGACCTATTGGTAGTGCCAAGTTGATACTGTCGGCTTTTGCAGTTAAACCCAGTCCCTGAGTTGTTAACAGCACATCAAACTTCAGATTTTGTGCTTGAATATCTTTAAAGGCCCACTGTCCAATCGACAATGTCAGGCTGTCACTGCCAAAACTCATAGCTGACCATAATAAACATAGTATGGCTAAGCATAATTGTTTAGGCATTTTATTGTGCCGGAAACACGCCTGTAGATAGATAACGATCACCTCGATCACAGATGATGCTTACGATGACTGCATTGGACACTTGTTCAGACAACCGCAATGCTGCTGCCACTGCACCGCCTGATGACACTCCACAAAAGATCCCTTCTTCTGTTGCCAGTTTACGCATGGTATCTTCAGCAACATTTTGCTCCATATCCATGATTTGATCCACGCGATCTGGCTCAAAAATCGTCGGCATGTAGTCTTTTGTCCAACGGCGTATGCCCGGAATACTGGCACCATCTACAGGTTGAACACCCACTATCTGTATATCTGAATTTTGCTCTTTCAAATAACGGGATACGCCCATTATGGTGCCTGTCGTGCCCATTGCACTGACAAAATGGGTAATTTCACCGTCAGTATCACGCCAAATTTCCGGCCCGGTTGTTTCATAGTGCGCCAGTGGATTATCAAAGTTACCAAATTGGTTCAGCACCTTGCCTTTACCTTGTGTTTCCATTTCCAGTGCAAGGTCCCGTGCCGCTTCCATACCCTCAGTCAGAATGATTTCAGCGCCATAGGCTCGCATGGATGCGCGACGTTCTTCACTCATGTTTTTGGGCATGATCAACACCATTTTATAACCCAGAATGGCCGCAACCATCGATAACGCTATACCAGTATTGCCACTAGTGGCTTCAATTAACCTATCACCCGGTTGAATGTCACCTCTTGCCTGTGCCTGACGAATCATACTGATCACAGGTCTGTCTTTTACTGAACCAGCCGGATTATTGCCTTCCAACTTCACCAGAATAGTATTACTTGTCTGGCCTGGTAGTCTTTGCAATCGTACAAGAGGCGTATTACCAATAAAGGCGTCAATTGTTGGGTAATTGTTCATATTGTCTTTCCACCAGTGTGACATAGGCTAAGGCATAATTTTTATCGTCACTTAAACTAAGTAAACTACGTCCTATATTAAGTTCATCCAATAAGGCTTGCCCTCGTTGATAGAAGTGCAACTCAGGTTTCCCCATCTCATTATTGCTCACCTCAATGTGACGTAAACTTAAGCCATCACGAAACCCAGTTCCTAGCGCCTTGGCGGCCGCTTCTTTGGCTGCAAAACGTTTCGCTAAAAAAGCCGCTTGATTATTGGATTTCTGGAACACTAAAAACTCAGCATCACTGAGAATCTTCAACGCAATTTTATCACCATGTTTTTCTATCAACATTTGCATGCGTGGAATATGAACCAAATCCGTGCCAATACCGAAAATCATCTACGACGTGCTTCCTGCATCAATTGTTTCATTTCACGAACCGCAGTCTGAAAACCAGTAAAAACTGATCGAGCCACAATAGCATGACCAATATTAAGCTCAACAATATCAGGGATTTCAGCAATAGCGCCAACATTATGATAATTCAATCCATGACCGGCATTGACCTGTAACCCAAGACTTTTTGCATGTTCCACTGCACTGATAATCATTTGACGTTCTTGTTGTGCTTCTGCTGTTGTTTCCGCATCAGCATAACGTCCGGTATGTAATTCAATGACCGGTGCTCCACACGCAGCAGCCGCATCAATCTGTGCAATATCAGGATCAATAAATAAGGAGACGGTAACATTGGCCTTAGCCAGGCGCTGACAGGCTTGTTTCATTCGATCCAGTTGGCCTGCCACATCCAGACCACCTTCAGTGGTCAGCTCTTCACGTCGTTCAGGTACTAAACAACAATCTGCCGGTCGATACTTCTCAGCCATCGCCAGCATTTCATCCGTGACGGCCATTTCCAGATTCATTTTAGTCTGCAAAATGTCAGCTAACATGGCAACATCACGTTCCTGTATATGACGGCGGTCTTCACGCAAATGTAAGGTAATTCCATCTGCACCAGCCTGTTCAGCTTCAATTGCTGCCTGAATTGGATCCGGGTAACGAGTACCACGTGCTTGTCTTAACGTTGCGACATGATCGATATTTACGCCTAAAAAAATTGTCATAAATCTATTCTAACCTTGTGAATGTGCATATTGCTGTAATTGGACAAATAACTGCCGACTTTGTAATGGCTTACCACTCAGATAAAAATGTATCACTGTTCGCATTAATTGTTTAATTTCTTGCAGACTTTGCTGATCAAAATCGCGTTCAGACAAAAGATGTTGCAAACTTCGCCCTGAAATAGGAGGTTGCTTGTGTCCCTGTTGCCAAAGTGTTAAACCCGCATCTGGTTGGTAACAATACTGATATTGCTCATTAATAGGCTGATTGCTGTCAGCAACGCGATCCAGCACCAGTCCATACCCCAAATGACTCAACAGTCGCTTTTCAAATAAGCGTAATACTATCTCCGTATTATCCGCTTGTTGCAGTCCAGACAATGCCAGCTGGTAGGCGTTAAATATTGCCTGCTCTTGTTCATGTATGGGTAACAGTCTTACCATCAACTCATTGATATACAGGCCACATAATGCCGATTCAGCGCGTAATAAATAGCGCGGAGAAGCCGCTTCGGCTACCGTTAACGTTTGTAGCTCGCCACGTCCAATCCACGATAACAGCAACGGTTGGTATAGTTGCAATAGCCCGGATTGACTGCGTTTCTTGCCTCGAACACCTTTAGCCACAAGGCTGACCCGACCATATTGCTCGCTAAACACATCCAGTAACAGGCTGGTTTCACGATAAGGCCTTTGATGCAATACAAAAGCCGGCGTTAATTCCATATTAAAATCACAAAGGCCATTATAGCTCGTCGTTATAACCCAGATTTTTCAGCATACGTTCATTGTCACCCCAGCCCTCACGAACCTTAACCCATAAACGTAAAAACACTTTGCATCCAAACAGGCTTTCCATTTCAATGCGGGCATCTTTACCCACAGATTTTAATAACTCGCCTTTTTTTCCAATGACGATTGATTTCTGTCCGTCACGTTCTACATAAATGACAGCACCAATACGATACATGCCGTTTTCCTCATCGAACTGTTCGATTTCCACGGTAATGGAATAAGGCAGTTCTTGCCCCAAGTGACGGAATAACTTTTCTCGAACCAGTTCAGCTGCCAGAAAACGTGAACTACGATCTGTTAATTGATCCTCAGGAAAGATTAACTCCCCTTCCGGTATTAGTTTTTTAATTTCCTGTTCTAGCTGGTCAACATTGACACCCTTACGGGCTGAAATAGGAAGCACATTTGCAAATTCAAATTCCGCTGCCAGTTTTTCTATTTGTGGTAGCAGCACTTCTTTATCAGACAGTTTATCGACCTTATTAATAACCAGTATCACTGGCGCCTTCGCACTCGTTCTCAGGCGCTCTAACACTCGCTCATCTTCGTCTGTCCAGTTCATACCATCAACAACAAACAAAATGACATCGACGTCATCAATTGAAGAAGCAGCAGCCCGGTTCATATAACGATTCATCGCCCGTTTATCGTCTATATGAAGGCCGGGCGTATCCACATAGATTAATTGACTATCATCTTCGGTTTTAATACCAAGGATCCTGTGTCGTGTCGTTTGTGGACGTCGTGACGTGATGCACAGTTTTTGACCCAGTATACGATTGATTAAGGTTGATTTACCGACATTCGGGCGACCAATAATTGCCACATAGCCAGAACGGAATGCTGTCTCGGTCATAATTTACCTTCTAATAATGTCAGTACACGTTCCGCTGACTTTTGTTCTGCTTTACGATGGCTACTGCCTTGCGCCACTACCACTTTTCTCAATAATCCGACCTGACAAGAAGCCTCAAAGACAGGTTGATTGTTAGCATCTGATTTCACTTCACTCACACTGTATATGGGTAAAGGTTGTTTCCGACTCTGTAACAGTTCCTGCAAACGAGTTTTAGGATCTTTTACTGTCTCATTGACATCAATAGCATTTAATCGCTCGTCAAATAACCTGAGAATTAAGGCTTTTGCCGCCTCCATTCCACTGTCTAGGTATAAGGCACCAAATAGTGCTTCAACAGCATCCGCCAAAATTGATTCACGCCGAAAACCACCACTTTTTAATTCGCCAGGACCGAGGATAAGTGCCTCACCCAAATTCAACTCCCTGCCGATTTCTGCCAGCGTCACCCCTTTAACCAATGACGCTCTCAAACGACTTAACTTACCTTCTTTTACTTCGGGAAAACGCATAAACAATGCTTCAGCGATAACAAAGCTCAAAATAGCATCGCCAAGGTATTCCAGACGTTCGTTGTTAACAGAGTCGGCACTTCGATGTGTTAATGCCTGTTGTAACAGTGCCGGTTCATTGAATGTGCTTTGTAACTGTTTACATAATAACTGTTGTCGCTTTGTTATCATTTAGTATTTTGTTCAACGTCTATTTCGGTATGAAAATTACCCACCAGTGAAATTTGCGCCATAAACGGCCTACGCACTTCATAATCAATCACAATTTTAGTGGCGTGAACATTGTTTTTGCCGCGAAAAATCTCAACATTGTCTTTTTTTACACTAAATACGTAACCAGTATCAAAGCGTTTTTCCAGCAGCGTCATCACTTGTTTTTTGGTTAATTTATTATTTTTAAGCTCAGTTTCCATACCATCCATGATCTGAAGTACACTATAGTACTCTTGGTACATAGGTAGCAAACGCATAACCACAGTAGCAAAAAAGGCAATGATCGCTAATACAATCACCCAACCAATCAGCGTCATTCCACGTTGTTTATTCATAACTTTCCCCTTAGTTAATTGAATCACCTAAACGTTCCCACACTATACCACCCGCACCCCAATCCCAACTCATCCAGATAAAGAAGGCTTTACCTACTAAGTTGTGTTCTGGAACAGTGCCCCAGAAACGACTATCGTTACTATTATCCCTGTTATCACCCATCACAAAATACTCACCTGCTGACACAATCGTTTCACCTTCAATCAAACGTCGTTCAGGGTTAACCAATATATGGTGTTCATGTTCACCTAGGTACTCATAACGTAACTCGCTACTTTCCGGCACAATACTTAACATACTGGCCTGTTTCTGTTGTACATCCTGTGCGACAGGTTTGTCATTAATATAAATTGTCTTGTTAAAATAACCAACTTTATCGCCAGGCAAACCAATTACACGCTTAATGTAGTCAACATTTGGATTTTTAGGGTAGCGAAACACCACCACATCACCCCGTTCGGGTTCGCCGACAGAGACGATCTTGCTATTTAAGACGGGTAAACGAATACCATAAGCAAATTTATTCACTAATATAAAATCACCAATATGTAATGTCGGTAACATTGAACCTGATGGAATGCGAAATGGTTCTGCCAAAAATGAACGTATCACCAGCACCACCAGGATGATGGGGAAAAATGAACGTGCATATTCAACAACAAGCGGTTCTTTTTGATCTTTGGCACGTTGTGGTGCCCACAACACAGTATCAATCAACCAAATTATCCCTGTCACTGCAACCAGTGTGACCATTAATGCTGGAAAACTCACTTTAATAATATCCTTATCTATGATTTCTTTGATAGCTGTAATACAGCTAAAAATGCTTCTTGTGGCACATCAACCCTACCAATTGATTTCATTCGCTTTTTACCTGCTTTTTGTTTTTCTAGCAACTTACGTTTACGTGATACATCACCACCGTAACACTTGGCCAGTACATTTTTACGCATAGCTTTGACTGTTGATCTTGAAATAATATGACCACCAATCGCAGCTTGAATCGCAATATCAAACATTTGCCGCGGAATCAGTTCTTTCATCTTTTCAACCAGGTCCCGTCCACGAGAAATACTTTGATCACGATGCACAATCATGGATAAGGCATCCACACGCTCACTATTAATCAATATATCCAGTTTTACTAGGTCGGCCGGTTCGAAACGTACAAAATGATAATCCAAAGAGGCATAACCACGACTGACTGACTTCACTCTATCAAAGAAGTCAATCACGACTTCATTCATCGGCAATTCATAACTTAAAGCAACCTGACTACCCACATATTGCATGGTTTTCTGAACACCGCGTTTTTCAACGCAAAGTGTGATTACCGCTCCCAAATGTTCTTGTGGAACCAGTATATCTGCCACTACAATTGGTTCACGAATTTCATCGATGGTACCAATATCCGGTAATAAAGCTGGGTTCTCTACATTAATCACTTCGCCTTTGCGTGTTAGCACTTCAAACACAACGGTCGGTGCTGTGGTGATCAGATCCAGATCATATTCGCGCTCTAATCGCTCCTGAATAATTTCCATGTGTAGCAAACCGAGGAATCCACAACGGAAACCAAAACCTAATGCTTGCGAATTTTCAGGTTCAAAGAATAACGAGGCATCATTGAGTCGTAATTTCCCTAATGCTTCACGAAACGCTTCAAAGTCATCTGAACTGACTGGAAATAAACCTGCGTAAACCTGAGGTGTAATCGATTTAAAACCCGGCAACATTTCTGTTGCTCCATGGTGGCTATGGGTTAAGGTATCACCGACCGGTGCGCCATCGATATCTTTCACACCAGAAATCACATACCCTACTTCACCACAGTTTAAGGCATCGCGTTTACTGCGTTTAGGGGTAAAAACACCAACCTGTTCCACTTGATATTCGTGGCCGGTAGACATGACTTTGATTTTTTCACGTGCTTTGAGTGAACCTTGCATGATTCTAACTAGGGAAATAACCCCAACATAACTATCAAACCAGGAATCAATAATCAGCGCTTTTAACGGTCCATCAGGATCCCCTTTTGGTGCTGGAATCCGCTCAATCAGAGCTTCTAACAGATCATCAATACCAATACCGGTTTTGGCACTACACTGCACCGCATCCATAGCATCAACACCGATAATATCCTCAATTTCCTGTGCCACCCGTTCCGGTTCTGCTGACGGCAAATCAATTTTATTCAGTACTGGCAATACTTCCAGTCCAAGATCAATAGCCGTGTAACAATTGGCGACACTTTGTGCTTCTACACCTTGCGCTGCATCGACAACCAGTAATGCACCCTCACAAGCTGCTAAAGAACGAGATACTTCATACGAAAAATCAACGTGTCCTGGGGTATCAATAAAATTTAGGTGATAGGTTTCACCATTACGTGCGGTGTAATCCAAAGACACACATTGTGCTTTAATTGTGATGCCTCGCTCACGTTCAATATCCATTGAATCAAGAACTTGTGATGACATTTCACGCGCGGTCAAACCACCGCAAACCTGAATAAACCGATCTGCTATTGTTGATTTTCCGTGGTCAATATGAGCGATGATTGAAAAGTTACGGATATGATCCATAGAGATTAACACTACCTTCTATACAGTAAAAAATCGGCCGGAACATATGTTGCCGGCCGACCTAAATTGATCTAACTGCTAGATTTTACGGCAAAACAGCTGTCCTGTCGTGCCTAGTATTAAATTATGAATAATCGTTCTGGATTAATCATTCTTCTCGATTCGTAATGCTAGGAATATTGCACCCTCACCTCGCTGTACTAACACTGGAATTGCTTTATTCTCTGGGAGTTCTTTAGCAATATCCAGAAACTGTTTAGCATCGCTAATCTTTTGATTATCAATGCTCAATATCACATCACCTCGACGAATACCGGCTGCTCCTGCGCTACCCTGTTCGACTTTAACAACAGCCACACCACCTTTTTCAATGCCATACTGTTCACGTTGCCTGTCATCCAGATCAGCCACTTCAATGGCTAAGCGTTCATCAACAAGACGCCCAGATTCACCTTTTGCTTTAGCTAGATCCTCAGTTTCTGGCAACTGTTCAACTTTGACATTAACAGTTTTACGTTTATTGTTGCGCATTATCACTACAGGAACAGATTTGCCAATTTCCGTTCTACCCACAATTGGCGGCAAATCAGAAGATGTCGCTATTTTTTTGCCATTAAATTTTAAAATAACATCGCCTGGCTCAAAACCTGCCTTAGCAGCGGGACTATCATCTAAAACTCTCGAAATTAACGCTCCATGTGGTTTATCCAATCCAAACGATTCGGCTAATTCTCGAGTTACATCTTGAATCACAACACCCAACCAGCCCCGGCTGACATAACCTTGTGATTTTATTTGTGCAACCACATTCATGACCACATCCATAGGAATCGCAAAAGATAAGCCCATGAATCCGCCTGTACGGCTATAAATCTGTGAATTAATACCTATTACTTCACCATTTAAGTTAAACAATGGGCCACCAGAATTGCCTGGGTTAATCGCCACATCAGTTTGAATAAATGGCACGTAACTATCGCTCGGCAAACTACGTCCTAAGGCACTGACAATCCCAGCTGTTGCAGAATAGTCAAAACCAAAAGGGGAACCGATGGCCAATACCCACTCGCCCACTTTTAATTTAGTTGAATCACCTAGTTTCACGGCTTTCAAACCTATGGCTTCAACTTTTAACAAAGCCACATCACTACGCTCATCACTACCAAGAACTTTGGCCTCAAGTTCACTGCGATCACTAAAACGCACAATGATCTCATCAGCATCTTTAATCACATGGTGATTAGTCAAAATATAACCATCTGATGATAAAACAAAACCAGAACCTAAAGAATGCGACTCATACGGTTGAGGTCGTTGACCTGGTGCACCAAAAAAATGTTTGAATAACTCATCAAAAGGTGTGCCTTCAGGAATATCTATACCTGGCGGCAAGTTAGGCCGTTGCCCCTTATTGTTTTTAGTGGTACTAATATTCACCACCGCTGCACCCTGTTCCGCTACCAGTTCAGTAAAATCAGGTAAATTATTACCTGCATATGTATTCAAGCTCAGTAATAACCAAACCCAAAAAATAGTAAAACCAGACCAAACTTTAAACTGTTTCATTTTTGTTCCTCAACAATCCTGGCCTTAAAGCCATTTTTATTATTACGTAAACGAATTCGTACCCAATAAAAGCCAATAAACAGACCACTTAAACCTGAAAAAATTTCCCCAACATCATTAAAATTAAGAGCCTGTGCCACGGCAGCGAAGATAAAAAGTAATGCCAACGGTACGATGTACATCAAAAAAGCACCGTGTAATAAGCTTTGTTCAGGAATAGCCAATTGCACTTGTTGTCCAACAGTGACATCTTTATTCTTTTCAACTGCAATACGTGTAAATCGTTTGCCAACATGTTTTGTCAGTAAGCCAGTACCACAGCCCTGCTTAACCTCACACTGATTGCAGGTTGACTGACGTTCTGCTTGCAGCCAAACCATTTCATCATCCACACTTACTACTGTTGCTTTTTGCTCTATCATTGGTTTTCACCAGCGACATATCTAATAGAGGCGCCAATTTTTTCAACGGTTTTTTGTGGCACTTCACCGACAACTGTCACAAAATGTGCACCAATTATCGAACCATAGGCATTCACTGCCCCCATGTTTGATCCGCCATGCAAATGGCTATGTCTGGCTCTTATTTTTTCGATAAATACTGACACTGAGCTTAAGCCATCGCTATACACTCGTTGCTCCACTGCTGCTCCATTGCTAGCTTTGAGTCGGTTTTGCTGTGCTGCCAACACAAACCCTTCTGGTAGCCAGACTACCCGCCATTTTGAAATACCTTTATTCGCAGCCATATTGGCCGATGTTTCTGGCTCAGTACGACTCCAAGACATTGCATGGCCACTCACTTGTGGCTTAAGTATCTGATCAGAAATGGGGATCCCCAGTGAAACAGATGAAAAAGCAAACTTTTCCAATACTGAGCCATCACCAGCAATCAAGTTTGATTGCAATAACAAATCACTCTCTTTATCCACCCACAGACGATAACCATAACGGTAATTATCTATTGGCGCGATCACCAACTCCTGAGCGATACGATCTGCCACCCGACCTTGCTTACCCAATGTAACCTGATAATAAGGCACAGCTGAGCTTAAACGACTCAACAAATCACTGGGGAAACCTCGACCTAAAGGACGCCGATTAACTTTGATACTTCTATCATCAGGATAAATACAAGTCACCAAATCATTGCTCCGAATCACTTCTCGAGCAACTCCATCAAGTGATAACAACCGTTCTATTTCCCCTTTTTCATCGGCACGATGGATGATGCGTATCGATTGCAGTTTGTTACCTGTTTGATAGGAAAAAACACCATCATAATTCAGCTTCTTTGCCGCAACGCCCACACGTTCAAGTAATTGCATTGCATCCGTGTCAGCATTGGCATTAACTGAAGACCACATCAACAAGAACACGAATAATTTCAGTAAAACGCGCATTAACTATTGTCCCACTTCATAAGCGACAACTCTGGCATAGGAAAAAACATCCGATACACCCGCATATTCATGATGATCGACCAAATAGGTGTTCAATCGATTTTCAACTTCTGGTTCACCCACAGTCCAGTGATTACCCGTTTGCGCAATGACCGTTTGTTCTGCCACAGGTGCTACAGATGCGATGGGAGCCACTGGCACAAGTTGATTTTGTGGTTGTGTCATTATGCCTATCACTGCCAAAGCACCTATGGAAGCTGCAACCGCCAGTCCAGCAGTATGTTTCCAGAACTGTTTAGGCAATGTAAGAACTTTAGCCCGCTGTTTATGTAATGAAGTTGGCATCGGTGCAACTTCCTCTTCCAGTGCAGCTGAAATACGACCAGTCAAATCAACATTCTGATTAGCTATCGCATGACCATGCAACACATCACTCACAAGTTGATAACGCTGCAGTCGTTCTCTTGCCTGCTTATCAGTGCTTAACACATGTAAAGTCTGATCTAACTCTTTACCCTGTAGTTCACCATCAACTAACGCAGACAACATTTCATTGTCATTGACTGTCATTGTTGTTCCCCTTCACCCATTATTTCCTGTATTTGTTTATCAATCGCCTCGCGAGCACGGAAAATGCGAGAACGCACTGTACCTATAGGACAATCCATTACCTGTGAAATTTCCTCGTAACTCATACCTTCAAACTCACGCAATTTGATCGCTGTAGCGGTGTCTTCTGGCAAGTCATCAATTGCCTGATGAATGGCCTGTTCCAGTTCATCGCTGGCAAGACTGCTTTCTGGCGTTTCAAAGTCCTTTAATTCTGGTGCATCATAAAAATTAGTCGCATCCATCGCATCCACATCCATTGCCGGCGGTCGTCTTGATCTGGCAGTCAAATAGTTCTTTGATGTATTGATCGCAATACGATAAAGCCAAGTATAAAAGGCACTGTCACCACGAAAATTCGCAATAGCGCGATAGGCTTTGATAAACGCCTCCTGAGCCACATCCAGCGCCTCCACCGGATCATGTACATAACCAGTAATAACATGCACGATTCGCTGTTGATACTTCATAATCAACAGATCAAATGCTTTTTTATCGCCTGCCTGTACACGTTCCACCAGCTCTAAATCCACGCTCATCCTTTGTTCCGGCCCACTCCGTATCGCCGGAGGTTATATTTGTTAACAGGTTGATTGACCATAATGATTTAACTTTGTTCCTTAAACAGTGCAAAATAATCACTCTTATCATTCTACCTGTTCCTACATGAATTCATCACATCACTTTGACGTTATTATTATTGGTAGTGGCACGGCCGGCTTAACACTGGCTCTACAACTTGCTGATGATGCCCAGATAGCAGTGCTATCCAAAGGCCAGTTAGAAGAAGGTGCTTCACTTTATGCGCAAGGCGGTATTTCAGTTGTACTCGATGAAGCGGATTCATTGCAATCTCATATTGATGACACTATAAAATCAGGTGCAGGCTTATGTCATGAAGATGTCGTTCGCTTCACCATTGAACAAGCCCGTAGCAGTATTGAATGGCTGATTGAACAAGGGGTTTCATTCACCAAAGATGGTGTTACATCGGAAACCTATCATCTTGCTCAAGAAGGAGGCCACAGTCACCGCAGAATTATTCACTCGGCAGATGCAACAGGCCGTGAAGTTGAAACTACCTTATTATCAAAAGTACAGGCACACCCGAATATTCATCTGTTTCCTTATCATATTGGCATCGATCTCATCACCAGTCGCAAGCAATTAGGTCAACAGAATGATAATACTTGCTTAGGCTGTTATGTGCTGGATATAAAGACTGACACTCCACATACTTTCTCGGCCCCTATTACTGTCATGGCTACCGGTGGTGCTGGCAAGGTATATCTCTATACCAGTAATCCTGATGTGTGCACGGGCGATGGCATCGCTATGGGTTGGCGAGCTGGCTGTCGTGTAGCAAATATGGAGTTCATTCAGTTTCACCCCACCTGCCTGTATCACCCAAAAGCCAAATCGTTTTTGATTAGTGAAGCCTTACGTGGTGAAGGTGCCAAACTGTTACTGGCAGATGGTTCGCGATTTATGGATAGTTTTCATCCTCAGGCTGAACTAGCTCCTCGGGATATTGTTGCCCGCGCCATCGATCATGAAATGAAACGGCTCGGGGATGATTGCGTTTATCTTGATATCAGTCATCAACCCAAAGAATTTATCGAAAGTCATTTTCCAACCATTCATCAACGTTGCCTTGATTTTGGTATTAATATGACTCGCGAGCCGGTCCCTGTCGTACCCGCTGCACACTATACCTGTGGCGGATTGATTACCGATATTCATGGTCGCACCGATATCAAAGGTCTTTATGCCATCGGTGAAACCGCTCATACCGGTTTTCATGGTGCCAATCGCATGGCAAGTAACTCACTCCTGGAGTGTCTGGTTTTTGCACATTCTGCTTCACAGGATATTAAACAGCGATTACCGTTTACGAAGCCATCGCCTACTATTCCTGACTGGGATGCCAGTCGGGTTCGTCCCGCTAAAGAAGCCATTGCCATCAGCCACAACTGGGATGAGTTAAGGCGTTTTATGTGGGACTATGTGGGCATAGTACGATCGAATGAACGCTTGTTTAAAGCACAGCAGCGGCTAAACTTGTTGCAACAGGAAATCAGCGAATATTATAGCCAACATCACATTACCAGTGATTTACTGGAATTACGTAATCTCGCCGATGTCGCTGAACTGATTATTCGATCGGCTTTGCTACGTAAAGAAAGTCGAGGGTTGCATTACACGCTAGATTATCCACAGCCTGATGATGACTCGCCTCTCCACGACACCGTTATTGCTGGAAAGTCTTAGGATCTCTGCAGTACACTCTCAACTGGCGAAATAGTTCAGGATCCACCGCATCAACGACAATCGTTATCGCATGATGTTGCCAGAATTTTTTACCCTTTAAATACAATATCGTCACCCATGGCGTGACCACACTATTGCCCAATACAAGACGTGAATGCTGGGTATCATCACCATAATACAGAGACCATGTTTCATTCCAATCTTGCTCGATTTTAACTATCTAGTTTTCACTGTTAAACCACTGATTCTTATGACAGTAATGAATAAAACTTAACACAATGATTAACACCACAGGTGCTGACCACCACGATACGGCTAACAAACTCACCATCGTCACTAACATCATGCTGTGAACAATAATCAGGTACACAAATAATTTTATTGATCTAGAAATTAGGCATACTGAAAACAGTCCTTGTCATTAAATCTCGCCTCCCTCATTGCTGAACGTTACAATGATACGACTTTACCTAAACTTAAAATACTTATGATGGAAACTTTAAATACAACACCTTGTTATATACCACTAACACAACTTGGTGTATTGAACATAGCTGGCGACGATGCCCAAACATTCCTGCAAAGCATGTTCACCAACGATGTTGCTGCTCTGGCTATTAATCAAGGTCAGCTGAGTGGTTTCTGTAATGCTAAAGGCCGTTTGTTTGGTCTGTTTTTACTGATTCGTCGCAAGGGTTATTATCAACTGGTGTTACCCAAAAATATGTGCAATAGCCTACAGCAGCGTCTTACTATGTTTGTATTGCGCTCTAAAGTCACTATCAGTGATGAAACGGCTAATCTGGTTAGTCTGGGTTTGTCTTATCCAGATAATAATCAGGCTGATTTTTTATCGATGCCCGATGAGATCTATCAAGCTATTGAGGAAGATGGGCAGCTACTTATTCGCCTGCCTTCGGATATGCTGCGTGTGCTATGGATTGGGTCATCTGAACAGGCTAGTCAACTCGAACAGACCTTAGTTGAACATCAGTGGCAACAGGTTTCAAACACTGTCTGGGATCTGCTGGATATTGAAGCTGGAATCCCCGCGGTGCTGCCCGAGACCAAAGAAAAATTCACCCCCCAGCAAGTGAATCTCGATCTTGTGAATGGTGTCAGCTTTAAAAAAGGCTGCTATCCCGGACAGGAAGTCGTGGCGCGTTTACATTATTTAGGCAAACCAAGTCGTAGAATGTTTATCGCGAAGGCTCAAACAACAGAACAGATTGAGGTGGGTACAGAAATAACCACTGATAGTGGTGATATTGCAGGCCATGTTGTCTCTGCTCAGCACACAGATCCAGATACAATTCTGCTGTTAGTGAGTCTAAAGCTCAGCTCGCAAACGGCTAGTTTGTTACTTGCTCCATCCACCACGGTGATGCTGATCAGTCCACCAATAGAAGAATAAAACGAACACCACCAATTAAGGCGCTGGTTCAAGGCACAGTCACACCTCGAATCATTCGCCAATTTTCAGTGCTGCTATTTTTGAAGGACTTCTTTCAGTGCTGACAGGCACAAAATAATGTTTTCTTTTCTTGATGAGAAGCCCATCAACCCAATTCGCCATACCTTGCCAGCAAGATCACCCAGACCTGCACCCAGCTCCAGATTAAATTCATTTAATAATGTTGATCTAACAACGGCATCATCAACACCTTCTGGGATCCAGACCGTATTTAACTGTGGCAGGCGATCGCCTTCCTTAACAACAAAGTCTATCCCCATTGATTCAAGACCGGTTTTTAAATATTCGTGGTTTCTCAAATGACGTGCCCAGGCGTTTTCAAGGCCTTCTTCGGTCAACATAACCAGTGATTCGTGCAAGCCATACAATGTGTTTACTGGCGCAGTGTGATGATATGTACGCTTGGCACCTTCACCCCAATAGCCCATGACTAGATTCAAATCTAAAAACCAGCTTGATACCGGTGTTTTACGGCTAGTTAGCTTTTTAATAGCTCGTTCATTAAAACTGATTGGAGAAATACCCGGCATCGCTGACAGGCATTTTTGGGTGCCCGAATAAATAGCATCAATGCCCCATTCATCCACTCGCAGTTCTGAGCCAGCCAATGACGTCACCGCATCAACAATCGTAATACAGTCGTGTTTATGAGCAATGTCACACAATGTTTTTGCATCAGATTGCGCACCTGTCGAAGTTTCAGCATGTACAAAAGCCACAATTTTGATATCAGGATTGGCAGCCAGTGCCTGTTCCACTTTTTCAGCAGAAACAGCTTCACCCCATTTATCTTCAACGATAATGGCTTCACCACCTAGTCTCACCACGTTTTCACGCATCCGCATACCAAAAACGCCATTGATGCACACCAGCACCCTATCACCTGGCTCGACCAGATTAGCGAAGCAAGTTTCCATGCCCGCACTACCCGGTGCTGAAACAGGCATCGTTAGTTCGTTTTCAGTTTGATACGCATACTTAAGTGCCTGTTTAGTCTCATCCATCATTTCAATGAAAGCAGGATCCAAGTGGCCAATTGTAGGGCGAGCCATTGCTTGCAGGACTCGAGGATGAACATCAGAAGGACCGGGGCCCATTAAGGTACGAACAGGTGGGTTAAACGATTGCATAATATTTGAGTTGTGGTTATGAAATAAAAAGTCATTATAATGATAACCATGTTTAATACTCAACAATTATTAAAGGCGCTTCCAAAAGACAGTGTCATCATCGGTGACGAGAATACCCGCCCTTTTGAATGTGATGGACTCAGTGTTTATCGGCAAAAACCATTAGCTGTTGTTTTACCAACCAACCTCGATCAAGTCAGGAAAGTCCTTAGTCTCTGCAAGCAACACCAGACACCTGTGGTTACTCGTGGTGCGGGCACTGGGCTTTCGGGTGGTGCATTACCACTTGAAAACAGCGTGGTATTAGGACTATCCAAACTCAATAAAATCAAAACCATTGACCCAGAGCAACAATTGGCGATTGTTGAGCCCGGGGTCAGAAACATCGCCATCAGTGAAGCGGTATCGCAATATGGTCTGTATTATGCCCCTGATCCTTCTTCACAAATTGCCTGCACTATCGGTGGTAATGTTGCCGAAAACTCTGGTGGTGTGCATTGTTTGAAATATGGCTTAACCGTTCACAATGTGATTGCCGTCAAAATGCTTACTCTGGATGGCGAAGAGTTAATTCTCAATCGCAATGAAGATGGTCTGGGACTACTGGCACTGATGAATGGATCGGAAGGCCTGTTGGGAATTATTACTGAAATCACTGTTAAATTAACGCCAAAACCCGAACGGGTGCAGCTTGTGTTAGCTGGTTTTGATCATGTTAGAGACTGTGCTAATGCCGTCGCCAATATTATTGAGGCTGGCATCATCCCTTCCGGTCTGGAAATGATGGACAAATTTGCCATTGAGGCTGCCGAAGACTATGCCAAAGCGGGTTATCCTGATGATGCGCAGGCACTGCTTTTGTGCGAGCTTGATGGTGATGATCAAAGCGTTAAGGCTGAACTCGAACAGGTGCTCAACATACTGTCCACTGCCTCCACATTAAAAGTCTCAAAAAATGAACAAGAGCGTTTATCGCTCTGGCAAGGTCGCAAGTCCGCCTTTCCGGCTGTTGGCCGTTTATCGCCCGATTATTACTGTATGGATGGCACGATTCCAAAGCGCTATCTGGCTGACGTACTGGAAAAAATCAGTCAATTATCCAAACACTACGGTCTTCGTGTCGCCAATGTATTCCATGCCGGCGACGGCAATTTACACCCGTTGATTCTCTATGATGCAAACACACCCGGTGAATTAGAAAAAACAGAAGCCTTTGGCACCGAAATCCTGAAATTATGTGTAGATGTGGGTGGGGCCATTACCGGTGAACATGGTGTTGGTATAGAAAAACTCAATGCCATGTGCCATCAATTTTCAGCAGACGAACTTGATGTCTTTCACCAGATTAAAGCAGTGTTTGACCCTGCATCATTACTCAATCCGGGCAAAGCCGTCCCAACATTACATCGCTGTGCAGAGCTGGGTAGCATGCATGTACATCATGGTGAATTGCCTCACCCGGATCTGGAGCGATTTTAACGCCCTATGAATATCGAACAAATACAGCAGCAAGTGATAGATGCGGATCAGTTACAAATCGTTGGTAACAAGAGTCACCTTAAATTCACCAGCAGCCCAACGCTTGAGATGTCGCTCTATTCAGGATTGATTGGCTATCATCCAGAAGAACTGGTGATGACGGCTAAATCCGGCACCCGAATTAAGGATATAGAAAGCATACTCGGCCACAAAGGCCAGACCCTGCCTTTTGTTGTTCATGATCACGAAAATGCCACTATCGGCGGTGCATATGCTCTAGGCAGCCCTGAACTAAGAGATGCCGTACTCGGCGTCAAGATCATTGATGGCCAAGGACGACTGCTTAACTTTGGTGGCCAGGTAATGAAAAATGTAGCTGGCTATGATGTCGCTCGATTGCTGGTTGGCTCAAAAGGAAAATTAGCGGTGATCTGTGAAATCAGTTTCAGAGTGCTTCCAAAGGCGTATGCCATTCATTCAACTTCATCAGCAGAGTTAATCACTCCCACCCCTTCTGCCATCAGAGATTACATCGAACACGGACTGAAAAATGTGTTTGATCCCAATGGGGTATTTGTTTAATGCAAACCAAATTACCCCAGCAATTTAGCAGAAGTTCAATCGGGCAAAAAGCTGACAATATTCTGAGATCGTGCGTGCACTGCGGTTTTTGTCTAGCAACCTGCCCGACCTACCAACTACTAGGAGACGAACTCGACTCTCCGCGTGGCCGAATTTATCTGATTAAATCAGCATTGGAAGACAATCAATTTAGCCGCGACTCCCTCACCCATCTTGATCGATGTCTAACATGCCGTGCCTGTGAAACCACCTGTCCATCAGGCGTTGAATATGGTGAACTGGTCGATATTGGCCGTACATTTGTTGAACACACTCGTCCCTTATGGCAACGGGTATCTCGATATAGCGTGCGTAAGTTATTAACCAACCCGAGCCTGTTTAACATCGTTGCCCCACTATTTCGTCAGTCCAGCATTCAAACCGCAGTGACTGAACAACAACTGTTTAAAGGTCGGGTATTACTGTTAACGGGCTGTGTACAGCCCGCACTGGCACCCAATATCAATCATGCCACCAAAAATGTGCTGGCAACATTAGGGTTTGAAGTTGTCGAAACGGCACAAAAAGAATGCTGTGGTGCCGTTGATCAACACACCTCTGCACCTAATGATGCCCTGATTAAAATTAAACAGAACATTGACCAATGGTCAGCACACTTCGAGTCAGGCATTGATGTCATTATTTCAACGGCCAGTGGTTGTGGCCTGATGGTAAAAGATTACGTCAAACTGTTTGAACCTGACGACGCGTATTATCAAAAAGCCGTCCAAGTGTCAGAAAAAACCAAAGACATCGCTGAGTTTTTGTTAGACAAAGATCTATCGGCATTACCGGTAGCAAAAACAAAAATAACCTTTCAGGCCCCCTGCTCGCTACAACATGGTCAGAAATTACCCGGTCTGGTTGAGGGGCTGTTAACAAAGCTCGGTTATGAATTAAGACCGGTGACTGATGCACATTTATGCTGTGGTTCGGCTGGCACCTACTCACTCTTTCAACCTGCGATATCAACCCAGCTTCGCACCAACAAATTGCAACACTTAACCCAGTCAGAACCTGACGTCATTGTCACCGCTAACATAGGGTGTCAGATGCATCTTTCAAAAGGCACTAAAACACCGATTAAACATTGGATCGAGCTATTAGACGACGCGTTGTAATTGATGAATAATTAGCAAAAACCCACATAGGCAATCAACATGCACGAACACACACTGGAAAACTGGCAACACGACCATGATTTCTCTGTCCAAAATGAAAAAGGCGAACGCCGAACACACTATGTCCTCTATCTAACGGCCATTACCATGGTCGCAGAGATCATCGCCGGTAGCGTTTATGGCTCAATGGCATTACTTGCCGATGGCTGGCATATGGGAACCCATGTTGCTGCCTTTTTAATCGCCATATTTGCCTATCGTTATGCCCGCAAACACGCAGATAATCCTGCCTATTCTTTTGGTACCGGAAAGGTCAATGTTCTAGGTGGGTTTGCCAGTGCCATTGCCCTTGCTATAGTAGCTTTGGTCATGCTGGTGGAATCGCTACAACGAATCATAGAGCCTCAACAGATTCATTTTAATGAAGCGATTATTGTTGCCTGTATTGGCTTATTAATTAATGTCATCAGTGCCTTTTTACTCAAAGACGATCATGACCACCATCACGGGCATAGCCATTATCACCATGACGAACATGGTGGGCATCACCACCACGACCATAATCTTCGTGCTGCTTATATGCATGTGTTGGCAGATGCCATGACTTCCTTGCTGGCAATTGCAGCGCTGGTGTCAGGGAAATACTTCGGTTGGAACTCACTGGATCCGGTTATGGGGATAGTCGGTGCCATCATTATTACCCGCTGGTCTTACGGCTTATTAAAACAAACAAGCCCAATATTACTTGACGCAAGCATTGAGCAAGAGTATCAAGTGAAAATCAAGGATGCGATTGAAAACGATGCCGACAATCGCATTTGTGATATTCATGTGTGGAAAGTAGGGGCAAACCACTATGCAGCCATCATTAGCCTGGTCACACATTTCCCCAATACCACGGAGCATTACAAAGGTTTATTGAATAATCTACACAAATTATCCCATGTCACCATTGAAGTGAATCAGTGCAAAGGTGAATCGTGTATAACAGCTGACGATTAAAGTCAGGTTATGATTTTAGAATTATCTGGAGACCAAAAAAATGAAAACATCCTTATTATCCATTCTACTTCTATCCCTGTTTATTACTGCACCAGTTCATGCTGGCAAACCTGACAAGGCAGGCAAAGGCAAGCCCGACATGGAGCAAAATTATAGCGATAAGGGTGAACATAAAACCAATCGACATGGCGACGAAGACGATAATGATCGTGACCGTAGCATGAAAAGAGAGTATGAAGATGAAGATGAAGATGAAGATGACCATGAACGCGATTACGATCGTGAGCGTGACCGTGAAATGAAAAGAAATCGCGAACATGCTGAAGAACGCATGAAAGAGAAAAAAGAAAAATATGAAAAGGAAGATGGTGATAACAAAGGAATGGAAAAACAAAGAGAGATGAAACAAGAGCAAGAACAAAAAGATTTAGACAAAGGTTCCGAACAAGGTCAGGAAGCCCGTGAAACGCGTAAAAAATGGTGGCAATTCTGGGGTGAAGAACAAACCAGTGAATAACGCGTAGTTAGTTCAGGTTTAAGCTATAACACACTTAAAAGCGAGGTTTCGTGACAATCGATACAGACTGTTCAGTGCCAAAAGCGGTCATTCGCAGACAAACTTTCTATGCGGTTTCATGGTTTTCCCAATGCAACCTACACATATCAAATATGTTTTTCTGGTGCATAATGCACCAGAAAAACATTTAGCTACTATGCTTTTCGATCACTAAAATAATACGCCATTCGATAAAGCGCCGGTAACACGAGTAAGGTCAATAATGTTGATGAAATGATGCCGCCAATCACAACTGTTGCTAGTGGTTGTTGAACTTCAGCGCCAGTGCCAGTATTAATGGCCATTGGTACAAAACCTAAACTCGCTACCAATGCAGTCATTAATACCGGTCGTAAGCGTTGACTAGCACCCTGCTGAATGGCTATCAATAATATTTCACCTTTTTCACGTAACTCGCGAATAAACGACAACATCACCACACCATTTAATACAGCAACACCCGATAAGGCTATAAAACCGACAATTGCCGAAATAGATAACGACATATCACGTAGCATCAACGCCATCACCCCCCCGGTCAATGCTAAAGGCACACCGGTAAAGACCACCAAGGTGTCACGCAATGAATTAAAGGCGCTATATAGCAACACCAAGATCAGCAATAACGTCAGTGGTACCAAGATACTTAAACGTTCACTGGCTGATTGTAACTGTTCAAAAGTACCGCCATAGCCTAGCCAGTAACCACTCGGTAAATCTAACTGTAATTGCATTAACTTCTGTGTTTCAGCAATAAATGAACCCAGATCACGGCCTTCTACATTAGCTGTCACCACCACATTACGTTTACCACTTTCACGGTTAATCTGGTTTGGTCCTTGGATTTCCTTAATATCAGCCACTTCACCTAAAGGTACATAGCTTAAATCAGGGTTAGCATTAACAGGCAATGCAACTGGAATTTGTGCCAAAGCTTTGGCATCGCGACGATAAGCTTCATCCATACGGACTACTAACTTAAATCGACGATCGCCTTCATAAATCAAACCTGTTTGACGGCCACTGGTTGCTATCTTTAACGCATGTTGAACATCATCAACCGTTAATCCCAATAAAGCTAAATGGTCGCGCTGTGGTTCGACTGAAATCATTGGCAACCCCTTCATCTGTTCAACGCGTACGTCTTTACTGCCATCAACCTGGCTTAATAAGGTTTCAGCCTGTGCACCAAGGGTTGCTAATGTATCCAAGTCATCGCCATAGATACGAATAGCCACATCAGAGCGCACACCAGCAATCAATTCATTAAATCGCATCTCAATAGGTTGTGTTATCTCATATTTATTACCTGGCACTTCCTCAATAGCCATTCGGATCTCATCAACCAGCACGTCTTTAGGTTTTTCTGGTTCAGGCCACTGATCACGTGCTTTTAACATGACAAAAGTATCTGCCACATTGGGCGGCATTGGATCGGTAGCAATCTCCGGCGTACCAATTTTGGCAAATACGGTTTCTACTTCAGCAAACTGGCGAATCTCATTTTCCAGCTGTTTTTGCATATCTATCGCTTGTTCTAGGCCTGTGCCCGGAATTCGCAAAGCATGTACTGCCATATCATGCTCATCCAGCTGTGGTAAGAACTCGGTTCCCAAACGATTAATTTGGTTGGCACTATAGACCACAAATACCGTTGCAGCAGCCACCATGACTAATGGAATTTTTAATGAAAGATTCAATAATGGCTGATACAACTTATGAGCAATAACCATTAACCAGTTTTCATTCTCTTTAACTTTACCCCGTACTAGAATAGCTATTGCCGCTGGTACAAATGTTACAGAGAAAATCAAAGCACCCAATAAGGCCGCCACAACGGTAAATGCCATCGGGTGAAACATCTTGCCTTCAACACCACTTAGAGCAAAAATAGGCAAGTAAACCAACATAATAATAAACACCCCGAATACTGCTGGCCTAAAGACTTCCCGAGTACTGATAACGACTTCATTCAATCGCTCTTCAAGTGTTAATAATCGCCCCAAACGCTTCTGTGAAAGCCCTAAACGGCGTAGCGTGTTTTCTACGACGATAACTGCACCATCAACAATTAAACCAAAGTCGATCGCACCCAGACTCATTAAATTGCCAGAAATGTTATTACTAGCCATACCGGTAATTGCAAACAACATACTTAAGGGGATCACCAAAGCAGCAATAAAGGCAGCTCGCATATTACCCAAAAAGGCAAATAAAACGACAATAACCAGTAACGCACCTTCGAGTAGATTGTTTTTCACTGTAATAATGGTTTTATCAACCAATTTAGTACGATCATATAAAGCTTCAGCAATCACACCTTCAGGCAAAGAACGATTTACTTCTACCAACTTATCTGCCATTGCTTTTGCCACTGTTCGGCTGTTCTCGCCAAGGAGCATAAAAGCCGTACCAAGCACCGTCTCCTTACCATTCATAGTTGCAGCACCGGTACGTAGCTCTTTACCATAACGTACTTCAGCTACATCTTTAATGCGTACTGGCGCATCATCACGCTTGGCAATCACTAGCTGACCAATATCATTCAGGTTATCCAATTGACCCGGCGAACGAATTAACCATTGTTCACCATTTCGCTCAATATAACCTGCACCAGCATTTTGGTTATTACGTTCCAATGCCTGAATCAAGTCATCCATAGTGACTTTATAAGCCAATAATTTTCCAGGGTTGGGGGCTACTTGGTACTCACGAGCAAAACCACCGACACTATTAATTTCAGTAATGCCCGGCACTTTGACTACCTGAGGACGAATAATCCAATCCTGAATGGTTCGTAAGTCCTCAGCATTATATTCACTGCCATCAGCCTTACGAGCATCAGGCTCAGCCTTGATTGCGTAGGTGAAAATTTCACCCAAACCACTAGCAATAGGCCCTAATTGAGGTTCTACACCCGGTGGCAAATCATTACGAATACTTTGCAAACGCTCACTGATCTGTTGGCGAGCCCAATAGATATTGGTGCCCTCCTCAAAAATCACTGTCACTTGAGATAAACCATAACGTGATAATGAACGGGTATAATCCAGATGAGGAATACCCGACATCGCATTTTCAACGATATAGGTCACCCGCTGCTCTGATTCCAGTGGTGAATAACCCTCAGCTTCACTGTTAATTTGCACCTGAATATTAGTAATATCCGGTACCGCATCAACCGGTAACTGAGTTGCGTTATACAGCCCTAAACCAGCTATCAATAATGTAGCCGCCAACACTAGCCATCGCCGACCAACGGCAAAAGCAACTAATTGTTCCATTGCAATTCCCCTTAGTGATCGTGGCTTGCGCCATCTTTGAGTACATCAGCTTTCAATAAAAAGCTGTTTTCAGTGACATACTCTGTGTCAGGCTTCAAACCACCTAATACTTCAATATATTCACCGTCAGTTTCGCCCATTTCCAACATACGCACTTCAAAGGTATTGTCATAGCGGGCAAACACCACTGGCATTTCTCTAAAGCTCTGCAAGGCACTGCTTTTCACTGCTAAAGGCACTTCACGTGTACCCACTTCAACCTCGCCTTTAACATGCATGCCAGGACGCCAGTGACTCTCTTTGTTATCAATCAATGCACGGGCCCGTGCAATATGGCCGCCGGTCATCATTGGGGAAATATAGCTAATTTTTCCTTTGGCCATTTCATGCTGATGCAAGTCTTTAATGGTAACAGGCTGCCCAACTTGCAACTTCTCGATACTTTCTGGAAACGCTGACATTTCCACCCACACTTTTGATAGATCAGCAATTTCAATCAAAGCATTATCATCGGCTCGAGCGCCAGGGTTTACCATCCGCTGTGTTACTTCACCTGACGCCGGACTTTTCACGGTATAACGTTGCAAAGTCTTTGTATTCATAATCGTTGCAATTATTTGGCCTTCTTTAACCTTATCACCAATATTAACGCTCACTTTCTCTACCATACCTTGATAGCTGGCATAGACATAAGAGCGTTGGTTTTGTGGTATTTCAATAACGCCAAATAAAGTATCGATAAAGCGTAATGTTTGAGGGCCTGCCTTATCCGTTTTAATCTCAGCCAATTTCAATAAACGATCACTGATCTCAGCGCGGCCTTCATGACTCTCAAAATGCCAGTGAAATTCTTTACCTTCAAACTCTGCGATGACTTCTACACCAAAAGAATGTGGCTCTGTAACCACCTGATCACTGACCAGATAATCTTTTTCGGGTTCAAATTGTAATCTGTCCTGATCACCACCTAACCTGGATAAGGTAACGACCAGATCATCGATTTTTTCAGGTGAAACTGGCTGATTGTTGTGGTAAACATACAAGCGCATTTCAGGTGGAATACCTGATTCAAAAATGGTGATTTCAATAGCAAATTTACCCTCTTCCAATAGCTTTCCTCCATGAGGACCTTCTTTTTCTATAGCCATTTCATTTCCATCATGTCCATGGTCTGTTGCAGCCATCACAGCAGGATTAAATTCCAGCGAACTCGCTAGTGCTAATACAGTTAATAAATAATGAGATTTCATAATATTTCTATTCCTTACATGTTACCGGGCGTATTTGATTGTTGTGTCATCGGTTGACCGGTAACGCGTTCTAATTCAAGCAATTGCAGATAAATACGGGTTTGAATATCAATTAACTGATGCTCTAGCTCAAATAGTTCACTCTGGGCATCCACCCACTGCAAAACAGAATATTGGCCTTGTTGATAGCCTTTCTCAGTATCGTTTAACAACGCTCTAGCATTAGGTAATAGCTGTTCTATCACTGTTGTGACACGCCGACTATTGGCTAACATTCGTTGTTGGATTTCTGATAACTCCAGTTTCAATTCAGCCAGACTCAGCTCACCCTGAGCATTGGCCAGTTCTTTTTTGGCATAAGCGGCAGTAATACGACCTCGGTTGGGATTATCAAACGTCAATGGCATTGATATATTAAAAACCAGAGCCTGATTATCACTTTTTTCAAAACGACGAATCCCCACGCCGAAATTAATATTGTTATAACCATTGGCTTTAGCTAGCTGTAAATGACTGTCAGCCAAACGTTGATAAGCCTGATGCTGAAAATATTTCGGTGCAGTTTCAACTGCCGAATTTAATGTGTCACTATCTGGCAAGGTTGGCCACTGTGATAAATCACCTTTGACCATGCCAAATTGTGCATCACTCATCCACATTGCAGCCAAGCGTGTTTTAGCCAATGACAATTCGTCAGTTAACTGTTGCTGTGTCGCTTGTGAATGCGCTAGGCGTAAAGCCATTTTTGATACATCGGCCTGACCAACTGCACCGGCCTGAGCACGGTGTTTAATTACTTTTAACGCCTGCTGTTCCTGTTCAATACGCCGAGCAACAACTGATTGCAGACTTTGTAAGCGTAAGGCCTGATAGTAACGACGACTGGTTTCAGCCAGGACATCAAGGCGTATTAATTGGTAATCAGCCATCTTGGCTTGTGTTCTAGCATCAACAACTGTGACTCGGCTTTTCAGTTTATCGCCCATTTCAATGGTCTGACTTAATGTCAGTGTGTATTCAGCATCACCCAAACCGCTATGATAGGCAGTGCCTAATATATTTTCGATTTCAACACTGATTTTAGGACTGGGTTTGATGCCTGCCTGAATTTTGTCAGCCTCTCCAATTCGCAATTCATAAGGATAGGTTTTTAACTGACTATTATTAAGTAATGTCTGCTCAAATGCCCAGGCTAAATCAATAGACTCCTGAGCGAATGCAACTTGCCAAGGCAATACAGATATACCGAGCAAACTGATTGCAAATAAGCGAATAGACAAATGCGTTATAACTTTCGTTCTAACGTGTTTATTCATGACGAACTCCCATAGTTCATGCATACATATGCATTGAACTTAAATAGAAAAATAAATTGAGTTAACTTGTAGGGAGTTATGCTATAGGTGGTGGAACTGGAGGGGAAACCGCATTATTTTCGAAGGGTATCCGAAAATGAGATCGTTTTTGAACTATAGTTTGTTCAAATTTAAAAGAATCGACACTAAATAAATAGAAAACAAGATGAATATGTGCTTCTTCTTCATGATCATAAGACAAGAAACTATCACCATTATCGGCATCATCCAACGCAGATAATAATGTATATAAATGGACATGTGCTGATTCATAGCCATGCTTGTCAACACCTTCGGCCATATGTGCAGAAGCCCACGCACAATTTATTAATACGTGAGTTACAATCAATGTAAAGGTTAAAAGCCGTTTCATGGTAGTGTCAAAACTTATCTTATTTCTTACTCTTTAAATTATTACGCCGAAAATTTATTCGTAGCTATGGCATCAACAGCAGTAATAAAGTTTCATATATTAACAATAATCGGTATTTACACAATTGATAGCACTAAATAATGGTACAACTAAAAGTACCATCTAGATTATACCTACACCATTGAAGAATACACCAATACGTTTAAAGAAAAGTTTCGATTTGGTATGAATGGTCATTCAGGGTCGAATAGCGATCAACATCACTGGCCTACATATACTTTATAGCCTATCCGAAAAGGAGGGCTACATCATGCTTTATTTACCATTATTGAGAAAACCACAGGAACCTTGGAATAAAGGTAAGCTCATAGGTCAAAAACCACCACTTAAGTTACGTGAAATATGGGCGATTCGCATTCAACTTCAATTGGAACACAGAATCAAAGAAGTGGCTTTATTCAACCTAGCTATCGACAGCAAACTAAGAAGCTGTGATTTAGTAACTCTGAAAGTTAGAGATGTAACCAATGGCAACACAATATTACGCCGAGCCATGATTTTACAGCAAAAGACAAAACAGCCTGTTCAATTTGAGATCACTGAGCAGACGCGTGACTCGTTATCAAAGTGGATTGTATTCCGAGGACTTGCACCCAGTGACTACCTATTTCCAAGTCGCATACATAGTTCTGATCATATCTCGACTCGCCAATACGCTAGAATCGTACACAAGTGGGTAAACATGATTGGGCTTGACACCACACTTTATGGAACTCACACCATGAGAAGAACTAAAGTAACGCTAATTTATCATCGAACTAAGAATCTACGAGCTATACAACTATTGCTAGGTCACACAAAACTTGAAAGCACTGTGCGTTATCTCGGCATCGAAGTTGATGATGCTTTAGAAATGGCAGAACAAACAGAGGTCTAAGTCGGCAGAAAATTAGCGATCACTTTGCAGTGGTCGCTAACGTGCCAATAGCAGTCATTGGTTTAACGCT
>JAOUJZ010000037.1 GCA_029882915.1 Gammaproteobacteria bacterium
CTAACTCGCGTAATAACTGTTTAGTTTGATGTTTGTCGCCACAATCACCGACGATCGCCATCACTATATCAGACAATTCACCCGCATCTTCAAACCACAGATCTGGATCATGGACAATAACGGGTTGGCAATTGATAAACTCAACCAAGGTTGACAACAACTCGCGTCGGTCTGAATCGACATCCACTACCAACACATTGTTCGCACTCATATGGTCTCCAGTAAAACTTAAAGTCACATCGACAAAAGCAATGTAAGCTATTCAGAAAACTAGAGTTAACCATTTTTATGATCGGTTGTCAAAAAAATGACGTTATCAGTTTAATTATTAGTGAAATAGTGTTTTTTCTGGTGAAACTTTCGCTCGGAAAGAGAGCTTAATTTGGATCTTAACTAGATTGATAGGCTGAAGTCACTTTGCGCTGCTTATTCAAGCCTTGTAACTGAGTTCGCACATCATCTCTGGCTTTCAGAGAGACTGTTTCAAGTTGCTTATTTAACTCTAGGAGTGTTTGCAGAAGGCCACGGATCACTTCAGTTTGACCATCTTCATCAACAGGAAAAAGAGCAGCAATTAGTGGCTTTCTCTGTTGATCAAGCTCAATCATTTCATCCCACTGCTCTTTTTGAGAGAATGCCAACATTTCCTGAGTCAGCGATACTATATTATTTAGCGCCGCTATCCTCTGTTCATTATTCACAATAATGACTTAATGAAATTCCGCTGGAATAGTGTCCCAGCCATCTTTAATTTCAGTTACAAGCCGAGATACTTCATCTAACAGGGCTGTGTTATTACTGACATTTGCCTCCAATAACTGACGCCCCATATATTCATATAAAGCATCAAGGTTGGCAGCAATTTCTCCACCTTGCTCACCATCAAGACTGGTTCTCAAGCCTTGAATAATATTCATTGCCCAAGTTATTTGCCTGCTTTTTTCTGCAATTTCACCACGTTCAATACAGCCTTTTGCTGTTGCAAGTTTAGACAAGGTTGCTTCCATCAACATTTGAATAATGCGGTGAGGCGATGCGTAACTGAGCTCTGTTTCAATAGCGCTACGACCATAGCCTTGTATTGCTTTATTATTTGTCATTGATTGCACCTTCCTATTAACTCCCCATGCTTAATTATTATGACTTATTAAACGCAGGCATTGAAGCTAATTGTTGCGTTAAAAAGTTTCCTGTAGCGTTCAGACTGCTCACTAGTCCATCCAGAGCTGAGAATTGTGCTCTTATTCGAGCTTCAACTCTTTCTAACCTGATCTCAATTCGTTCCTTCTGCTCATCAATCGAATCCACCTGAGTTTTCAGACCAGACTCCCGAGCATCAATCAAGCCATCTGTTGCTAACCATGCTTCAGCCATTGCATCTAGACGAAATGCGAAACCTTCATCAGGTGCGGCAAATAAATTTGCAAATGAATTGAAGTCGGAATTGAGAAGTTCGGTCATTGCTGAACTATCAACAGACATCACACCTAGTTTATCGATTGTGACACCTGCCTCAACCAAATAACTCTGATTAGAGCCTGTAATCGCAGTACCAGAATTCAATATGCTGAACATCTGGCGCTCCATATTTAACAAGGTGCTATCAGCTTCAAGCTGACCACTACGTTGCTTGTCGATTTCTTTTCGAAGAGCATTAAACGCATCAGCAAATTTCTGCACCGATGCACTTATCTTTGAGTCATCACGGGTAACTGATAGAGTTGAACTGCCGAGTGCTTTTGCTGTAATACTGACGCCTTCCAAAGCACCGGATACCGTATTAGAGCTACTGGTAACAGTAAATCCATCGATTTTAACCACCGAATCAGCTGCTGTTGAAATTGCCGCGCGATGTACAATAGCACCACCTACATCATAGGCCAATGATGACAAACCCGCATCATCATCGTTAATGCCATCAGTGCTATCAGCAACGGTGATCTTTAACGCATTAGCTGTGCCTGTTTCATCGGAAGATAACACCAAATGCGCGCCAGCATCATCTGTTACGATAGTTGCCGTCACACCAGTATTATCTGAAGCATCATTAATTGCATCACGAATACCTGCTACCGTATTATTGGTTCCATCAATGACGACATCAAAACTTGCTGTGCCAGTAGCTATAGTCAGCGTACCTTCACCGACCACAGAAGCCGTGTCGGTATAAGCCTTAGTAGCAATCTTGTCTCGTTCGGCCAGTGCCACAACATCGATAGCATAAGAACCGGCCGTGGCCGTGCTGTCTGCTGTAGCAGTAAACAAGGTGTCATCACCTGAAGTTGCCCCAAAGACCTGAAAGCTCGACAAACTACTCAAGCTCGCCATCGCAGACTGGAAGTCAGATACTTTGCTTTTTAGGGAACCATAGGCACTGATCTGTGCATTGACTAGTGATTGCGTTTTATTCAACTTGTCAATCGGCTGACGCTCAAGTGCCATCAATTGACTGACGATACTATTGACGTCGAGGCCTGAGCCTATACCTGGAGCTTGAAATGTTGCCATGTGAATTGCCTCTCGATTTAATATAATTTAATGAGCAATTATTAGACCAACTATTATGTTTTGGTTTCTAATAACAGCCCTTTAAACTCATTAATCGCGTTACGTGCTTGCAATACTTCTTCTGACGGAATCTGACGAACAAGCTCTTCCGTCTCTGCATTAATAACTCTGACAACTGTATCGCCGCTTTGTTCATCTACGCTGAAATGTAGATTACGATCGATAGTTTGCATGTGGCTATTAAGTTCAGTCACTTTTTCTCTTAATTTTTCCAGTTCAACAGCCTGCTCACGAACAACTGTATTGGCATCAGATGTCTCCTTCACATTAACGCTGGAGACAACTTTAGCAGCTGGTGTTACGTTAGAAGCAACCTGCTGCTGTGTCTTTACTTTTGGTACAGACTGAAGGCTCGATTTCACTAATAAATCATTTATGTCATTACCAGCCATGATACCCTCCTCCTATTTTTTTATTCACTTTAACAAGCAATCGCCCTGAAGAAGCTTCCTTCTCCAGGGCCACTACCTAATTATAAGCTAGATTATCCCAATAACGATAACGCTGATTGTGGAATAGTATTAGCTTGAGCCAAGATTGATGTACCCGCTTGTTGCAAGATTTGAGCACGAGTCAATTTAGCAGTCTCTTCCGCGAAGTCAGCATCCAGGATACGACTACGAGCAGCAGTTACGTTTTCTGCGTAGTTTGCCAAGTTAGAGATAACCGCTTCAAAACGGTTTTGAATAGCACCAAAAGTAGCACGTGATGTACTGATTTTATCAATATCTGCAGTCAGCGTGTTCAATGCTGTTGCAGCGCCTGCTGATGTTGATACATCTGCAGTCGTGATTGAAGTGGCTGATGAAGTAGTGATCGTAACCTGATCTCCATTATTTGCACCCACCTGAATATTCAAGCTTAATGTGCCTGAAAGTAACGCCGTACCATTAAACTTGGTTGAAGAAATAATACGAGAATTTTCTGCTTCAAGTTGAGTTACCTCAGCTTGCAGACCAGAACGGTCAGTAATAGTACCGTTAGCTGATTGAACCGCAATTTCACGGATACGTTGCAAGTTTTTACCGATTTCACCCAATGCACCTTCCGCTGTTTGTGCTAATGAGATACCATCAGCTGAGTTACGCATAGCCTGATTCGTACCGCGAATATCACGAGTCATTTGTTGTGAAATATATAGACCAGCAGCATCATCTTTCGCGCTGTTAACACGCAAACCAGATGACAAACGTTGCAATGCCTGACCTAGATCAGATTGTGATTTAGTCAGGTTACGTTGTGCGTTTAAAGACGCAATGTTTGAGTTTACAATTAAAGCCATGAGTATTCTCCACTCAATATTGGGAATCATATTCCCTTTATAATCTGACGGATAAACTTATGGTTAAACCTAGTTTTTACCGCCTCCGAATACTCTAGCGGCAGTAATTTTTTTTTCTTTAGTTTTTTTCTTTAGTTTTTTTCTTTAATTTTTTTCAACTCAATCCGGACATAGCCAGGGTAAGCAAGCCTACCCTAGCCAGTACGGTTAGCTTTCATCTTGTTAACCTTGCAACAAGCTCAATGCATTCTGTGGAATGGTATTCGCTTGAGCCAAAATTGTTGTACCCGCTTGTTGTAGAATTTGAGCGCGCGTCAATTTCGCTGTTTCTTCAGCAAAGTCGGCATCCATAATACGACTACGAGCTGCTGTCAGGTTTTCTGCATAGTTTTGCAGATTAGAAATAACAGCTTCGAAACGGTTTTGAACCGCACCAAAGGTAGCTCGTGTTTTACTGAGAGTATCAATATCTGTCGATAATGACGTCAGTGCAGCATTAGCTCCTGCAGAGGTTGCTACACTTACAGCTGTAATCGTAGTGCCTGATGGAGTGGTAATGGCAACAACATCACCATTATTTGCTCCCACTTGTATACTCAGGTCAATTCCGCTCGCAAGTAATGGGGTACCATTAAATTTAGTCGTGCTGATAATCCGGTTATTTTCAGCTTCGAGCTGCGTAACCTCCGCTTGCAAACCTGAACGGTCTGTAATGGTGCCATTAGCTGATTGCACTGCAATTTCACGCATACGTTGTAAGTTCTTAGTGATCTCACCCAATGCGCCTTCGGCAGTTTGAGCCAATGAAATACCATCTGCAGAGTTTCTTACCGCTTGATTAGTACCACGAATATCACGAGTAAATTGTTCAGAGACATATAAACCCGCGGCATCATCTTTAGCGCTATTGACGCGCAAGCCAGAAGATAATCGCTGTAACGCAATCCCTAAATCATTTTGAGACTTACTCAAATTTCTCTGTGCATTCAATGAAGCAATATTACTATTAACTATTAATGCCATGTGTCTTCTCCCATCTATGTTTAGTTTCAGTTCCTTAATCAGAACCTGTCGGTTATCCGAGCAGGACTAAACACAAATAAGCACAACTCATGCCATTATTGATATGAACATATATATCAATAGGTTACAGCGGTTTCAACACGTATAATTTGAGCGCCAAATTTTTAACGCTTCTTAATATTGAGCGCATCCGCCCAATCATCTAAATGATCTTCAAGGATATAACCTTTAAGAACCCACGCTTTAAGTTCATCACCCTTTCTCTTTAGTTCATCAGGATTAGCCAGGGCCGTTCTTATTGCTGTCAACCAAGCTTCAGTCTCATTATTAACTCTGGTAACAGGGGCATTATTGGTTTGATAGGGATAAATATCGGTACAAATAACGGGCCAGCCTAAAACCCCATACTCAAGCAAGCGTAAATTACTCTTAGCCTCGTTATAAGCGTTTATTTCCAATGGCGCCACCGCTAGATCCAGGTTTAAGCTAGCCATTGTTTGCGGGTATTCCTCCATTGGAACAAACTCATGATACTCCTTGATATAGGGGATTATTTCATCTGGACACATCCCCATAAACACCCAGTCTATTTCAGCTGAAGTTTGTTTAATTACATCAAAAATGATTTCGAGATCACCATCATGTTGTTTGGCACCAACCCAGCCTACACGAGGTTTGTTGCTTTGATTTCGTAACGAAGTAACATTACACCACTTATCTCGCATTAATCGGTTTGGTATAACTCGAATATCATCAATCATATCAACGCAAAGATCAGCTAATGGCTGAGTTGAAACTACCAATCGGTCACAATAGGATAGGGCTTTACGGATCCTTGATTTCATATCCCTGAAATTTTGTTTCAAACTTCGATGCAGTACATTTTTTTCAGGCAAATCGTGTAATAAATCATCCAGAGAAAACACACGAAAAACCTTTGGATTAAATTCAGAATGCATTTTAAGGAGATCCAGTGAGGTATCTTCTATTGGATTCTGAAGTACATATGTATCTGGCTTCAATCTCTCTATCTCAGTAGCTGACACATGATGCAGAACTACTTCACAATGAGCCAGACCACTAGAACTTAGAGCCTCAAATGGCTGCCTTATTCGGTAATCGCCACTTCCACCAGTTACATGTTTACCCAAACACCTCGGTCGTGAATGAAAGTTAACATCCCAGTTTTGCTGGGCATTCAATTCAATATCATAGTTCAGCTTAGATAAACTTAAGTTTTTATTATAAGCAGGATCACCAGCCAATATAGACAACCATTTTTGTAGCATTATTCGCCTTTCTTTCTGGCTACGACTTTGCTTGTTGGCCTCATATTCGACATCATTATAAAGACTGAACACTTCCGTCTGACCTACACTCACGTTACCATGATGGGCAACTATGGCATAGGGAGTCCATACAATTTTATAACCTGCTTCAACTACTCTAAGACATAAATCTACATCATTGTATAAGACAGCAAAGTTTTCAGCATCCATCCCTTCAAGTTGCTTATATATATCCTTTCTGACTAACATTACTGCCGCCGTAACAGCTGAAAAATTTTGATCCAGTTGAGCTCTATCCATATAACTTGAGTCGTTAAGTCCCAACTCATTATTGTAGGGATGCTCTGCAATACCTTTAAGCCCTAATATAACCCCAACATGCTGCACAGCACCTGTGCCCGGGTAAATCAAGCGAGCTCCAACAATGCCAACATCTTTTCGCTGGCCATAAGACATCATTCTAGTAAGCCACTCGCCTTGAATAATTTCTGTATCATTATTCAATAGTAATAAATACTCACCATTTGCTTGTTCTGAGGCCCAATTATTCATTGCTGAAAAGTTAAAGGGCTTATCGTAATAAAACACTTTAACTTTGTCTGGATATTGCCCAGTAAGTACATCATAGTAAGCGAGCGTGTCAGGATCAGAGCTCTGATTATCAACAATAATTACTTCATAGTTTGGGTAGACTGTTTTGTCTAACAAACTATCAATACAAGGTTGGAGGAATTCTAACTTGTCCTTAGTTGGAATGATAATTGAGACCTTGGGTTGTTGCTGAAAAAGATATTCAACCCGATAACTGTTATCGACATACCCATCAAATATGGTTGCATCCAGTGTGTTACGCTCAAGATGCTGGCTTAATGCTATTCTCCCCGCTTCGGAGTCAAAAGGTCTGTCTACCTGCTCTGATTTGTGAATAAGCACATCAGCAATGTGCCCAATTGATTTTTCACCATAAAGATCTCGCCACCGCAATGCCAAATCAAAATTTTCAGCACCAGCTAACTTCTGTACACCACCAGCATCAATCAAACTTTGAGCTTGCATCCAGCCATTACCTATATAATGCGACGACCGCAATAAGTCTAAATTGAAATCAGGTTTAAATCGTGGTGATGAACGTTCACCATCGGCATTAATTAGATCATCATCTGTATAGATAAAACTCCAGTCTGAATATAGATTGATGTAATCCGAAAGAGTAGCCAGAGTAATGGCTTCAAATTGCACTCCGGGTTCAATAAATGAAACCCAATCTGACGCATGTGCAGAAATTTGCTCATTAAGTGCATCGTATGGACTTTTTCCATCATCTACCATACACCAATGAAGGTTAGGCGCTTCATCAAATATCGGATCAGGCGCCTCAGTCCCCGCAATCACTGTCAACTGCCATTGGGGATAAAACTGTCCCGCTAATGAATCAATGGTATCCGCCAGTAAAAACTCCTCTCCCGGCAAAACAAATAAGAAGCAATGAAATACTGGTTTATTTTGCCATTCAAGCATCATCCTTTCTGCAATAACTTCAGCATCAACTTCTAATAAGGCATGATTTTTAATCCAGACTTGATAATGAATATTTAAGATAAGTTCACTACAGAACGTTGCTACAGATGATATATAGTCATTTTTCACCTTACCTGCTAATCGTCTAAGTGAAGACAATAATTGATGCAGTCCACCGTACGGCGTGGATAACACGTACTTCTTATTCTCTTTATGCCTCTGCAAGTAACTATTTATATGGTCAACTGCTAATAAAATCACTTCCTGCTTTGTTGCTTCATTTATGCTTCCATGTTTACCACATGCTAACTCAATAAAGTCTAAATATTCCCCTTTGACTGTATGAAATGCCTGATCAAAATTCCTAAAATAATAATGACTATTTGTGGGGTCAACGTTGTATTTCTCAGAATCAACTGTCAACAATAGCGATGTAATTTGGTCATAAAATCCAGCCTTGTTCGCTTCTTCTAAGTAGTCAAGGGCGAACAGTCTAGCTCGCTCACCTCGCTGCTTAACATCGTCCGGGTTCTGGTGGCAAAACCTCATCCATTTTATTGCATCATTTAGATTTGGCTCGGCCCAATAATTACCGTTGATATACCTATAACTCTGATAGATATCATTCAGTCCATTTGCTGGTTCCATTGAATGCCTGACTGGATAAGAGTTGTCTGCGTTCATAAAATCCATAACGCCTGACCAGTGTGTAGCTATCACTGGTACACCCTGAGCCATCATTTCTAAAGGAACTAGGCCCAAGCCTTCAGAGCGATGTAGGCTAATAAATACTGATACAGATGCGTACAGTTCAACTAATGCCTGTTCATCCAATCTTTCTAATATAAAAACAATCCTATCATCACCTTCACAAAGCGATATAAGCGAACTGACTTCAGGATACAGTTGATCCTCATAGTAAGCGTTATTTACCTTGATAACTAGCTCTACATCTTGCTCGGCAGGAAAAGCTTGCTTGAAGGCATTTATGGCACCCAACGGGTTTTTTCTAACTACATCACTAACCGGCTCGAATGATGTCATAAACCTAATCACACTATAACTTTTCTTGATTTGTTGGGTAACAGTATTCATATAATGTGGGTGAGGAGAGTAAATCACATGCGGCCCACTTAATTCCCTAGAAAATACCTCGAAAAGAAACCTTGTTCCAGCGATAATCGCATCAAAAGAATTCAGATTATCGAGATATTCAGCATTAAGGTGTGGCAGCTCCCACATTGGGAATGCAATATTTATCTTATGCTCAGATACTTGTGATACAACCCAATTAGTGAGTGATGGCGGCGGTAAGACAAAAATATTTATGTCATGTAATTGCGCTGTTGACTGTACAAAATAGTCCTTATATGTCAGATTTTTTTTAAATCGATTAAGACCAGGATCAAGATCAACAATACAAACATCAACACTACGTTCCAGCAAAGATTTGACTATAGATCTTGCAGCTGCACCGAGACCGAGATTGCCGGATACATAACCAATAATATTGACTCCTTGTCCAGCACCAGCCTTCGAAGCGATATTGGCTTCCTGTTCAAGGCCGATATCTTCCTCTAACAATAACTGCTTCCAAGCCGATCCTTCACTAGAGATGTTATTCAACAGATCCATTTTCATCTGTTCTTTTAAGGTATCTGAGTAGTGTGACTCATAGATAATCTCTATCAAACGTTTTAGCAGAGAAGTATATGGTTTAGATACAGCGCCATTTTGCACTGTACTGCCTATACCTGACATCTGTTGTTCGGCTGTCTTGTTAATAACAGTATAGTTAAAGAGCTTACGATCCAAAGTGATGATTTCGCCTTGTAACAGGATATGCAACAAATAAATAACATCAGACCCAAAACAGATTTCAAAATATGATTCATTTATTACTGAAGCACGATATACCGAATAAAATGCATACCAATTTATTTGTTTTGTTAGCTCTGAGACACGTTCTCTAACATTTAATCCTTGAGTATGAAGCTTATTATATTCTCCTCCCAACAAAGTCATAAGTTGAATGTCCGTAAGAACTTCACCTTCGGGGGTAAAAATTAATGTCCGTGCCACAAGCTACCGCTTCTGGATTTTCCTCTAATGCTTGAATACAGCTTTCAATAAAAGAAGGTTCCCAAAAATCATCGTGGGCAGCCCACATAAAATATTTACTATCAGGATTTTTATTCCTAAAAACATACTTACCATTACTAGATGCGCCTTGGTTGACTTCATGTCTTACATAAGTCACTCGAGTATCATTTTTGGCATATGATGATGCAATGTCTTGAGTTCTATCCGTCGAGGCATTATCTGCAATTAATATTTCTATATTTTGATATGTTTGAGAGAGTAGAGACTGTATGCATCGATCCAAATATTTGTCGCCATTAAATACCGGAAGTCCAATTGAAATTTTCACACCTTCAATACTCATATTTATCCCCAATCATGTCCGAAAAATTAGTCTGTTTTTTCTCATTGGAAAAATCAATGAATCGTTGAATATCATCACTTAGTAAAAATGGGATAGCGGCTCGAATCTCATCATCACTCCAATTCCACCATTTAATGTCCATTAACTGTCGGATAATTTCATGGCTAAACCTTGTTTTGATCAACGAAGCAGGATTTCCTGCAAAGATAGAATATGAAGGTACGTCCTTAACAACAACACTCTTTGCACCTATTACTGCCCCATCGCCTATGGTAACCCCAGACAGTATAGTAGACCCCGTTCCAATCCAAACATCGCTACCTATAACAACATCACCTTTAGTTTTCGGATGTCCGTTAATACCTTTTCCCTCTTCAGATAAAACATTAAATGGATACGTCGTCACCCAGTCTATACGATGCTCACCACCTAACAAGATTTCTACATCTGTTGCTATTGACGTATAAGATCCTATTTTTAGGGTGGCACCATCATCTCGGGCCCGCACCCGTGGAATTCCATAAGTCCCCCTACCAATTTGGTACTGTGGATAACGACCATGAATTGTTTCTTGAGTATCCATTTCTTATCTCTAATATCTTCGAAGAAAACCGTCAGGCGAACCAGTCAATACAATCTTGTTTTCGATCTGGTGATCAATCTCAAATTGCAATAGCTCGCCATCTACGCCAAGTGATTGCCCCTGCTGCAAATGTTTCAGATATTCCCAAACTGCCGTTTTTGGATTATTGCCTTTACCCCAGGGGCGTTGTGACACCATTCCTTCTGGCGCATCTTCAATCACTGTATCTCCTACCATACAGTAACTACCCTGACTTACCAGGGGTGCATATGCCTCAAGCTCAGCTAAGACATGCTCGTGCGTGTGATTACTATCCAGACACACCATGATACGTTTATAGTTTTTGGCAAACTGATGAACTTGGGCGATGATATTTTCATCAATGCTGGAACCTTCCAGCATAGTGATTTTTTTCGCTAAGGGATGCTCGGCGAGCATTTTCTTATTATGTGGCCTAATGTCTATATCAATTCCAAGAACGTGCCCCTGTTCTATCTCACCACATACTTCCAGTATTGCAAGCATGGATGCACTATGAACCAAAGTCCCTCCCCATGCTATTCCTGCTTCAATAATGAGATCAGGTTTAACTTCCCAAATTATTTCCTGTAATGCTTGTAAATCTTGCGGTATCTGAATGATTGGCACACCAAGCCAGGTAAAATTGTATACATAATCCGCTTTACCAACCCCAATCTGGTCAAAAAAAGCTTTGGAGGCTGACTGCAATGGCTGGTTTTGAGGGTACTCGCTGACTCGTTGCGAAATATCGTCTTTAAATTGTTCTAATGGACTTTTATTCATCATTCCCTCTTTCTGAAAAATGGCATTGGCAATCTAGTGCAATTACTATTCCACATGGCAATATAAAACAAAATCACCAAAGATCGGGGCATGCTGACGTAGCTGAAATTGATACCCTGGGACAAGGTTTCTGACATATTCAGCAATCTCATATAAATCACTAGGATAATGATAAACACACAAGGCCATTTTAGGTTTATAGCGTTTTATCGTTTCTTGTGCACCTGCCAACAAAGGCATTTCCATACCCTCAACATCAGCCTTGATAAAACTAACTGGTTTTCCATCCAAGTACTCGTCTAAAGTACACACTGCTGAGCTATAACGTTCGTCATCGTTATCAGCCTGATCTGCCGTTTCAGTCAAACCATGTCGTAATGGATCATCATTAACAAAGGTACAACTCATCCGCCCGGAACTAGACGACAACCCTGCTTTGACCAAAGATACCTTATCAGGAGAGAATGCCCATTCTTCAACCAATCTATCCATTCTTTTTTCCATGGCAGCAAACTGCTTATAACCTGGTTCAAACGCATAGATATGACGAAAGGTACCCAGGTTTTCCCAGATAAACCGTTCAACGGTATCGCCTGTAAACGCTCCAGCATCAACAAAGGTTTCGTCAAAATTGCCGGTAAATTCTGGCAACCCAAAATACATATCCTTTTCCATTACGGCGCGACAACTATCTAAGGATCCAGTTAACATCGCTATCAATAGTGCATTAAATGTTTCTACCGATTTGTGATCGTTAAGATAGTTATCCCGTACTTTTGCAAGACGGTCATAATTTTTTACCACAAAGTAGCCGTCAAATGACATCATAGGAAACGGATACGACTGCATTTCACTCTGCACCTGCTTCACAACATGACGAGAAGCAATCAGCATCGCTGACACGCCTGCCAATATTGCCGGTTCAGGAAGCATCACTGGCACTTGATGAATCATTGTTCCCGTTTTATTAGGATCACGATCAATGAATTGAGTGACATTGACGCCTAAGGACTGT
>JAOUJZ010000011.1 GCA_029882915.1 Gammaproteobacteria bacterium
TTACCTTGCCTTTTACTGCAAAAGAATTCATCGCTTTCACAAACGTTTCACGATCAATACCTTGCTCAACTACAAAGTCCAGTAACTGGTCTTCGGTAGTTAAACGACGCTTTTCAACATGAATAGCGTTAAACAATAAAGGATGTAATTTTTCCAGATCCCCGGTAGATTCAGCAGCATAAAATACTTTTGCCAGTTGCAACCAGCTGTCACGGAAAATCGCAGGCACGTAGGTGAACTTCACATTTTCAGGCAATGTTTTTTTCCATTCCATTACTTGAGGATCGAGGCGAAAACAATGAGGGCAGCTATATGAAAATAATTCAATCACTTCAACGACATTTTCATCACTGGTCGCTAATTTTTGCGTGGTCGCTTTGTAATGGACCCCATCAACAAATGCCAGCGGCATAGCATTACTAATTACGGGTAATAATGAGGCCACGACTATCAGTGCCATTTGAATCATTTTTTTCATGTTGTTTTTCTTCCTTTAATGTTAAATCGTGTTGATGCTACAAAGTGCCATATGAATGCAGTCCCGATAGGAACATATTGACACCTAAAAAGGCAAATATAGTCACTAATAATCCTATTACTGCCCACCAGGCCATATAACGGCCATGCCAGCCTTTGGTCATACGCATATGTAACCAGGCAGCATAGTTTAACCAAACAATCAAAGCCCAGGTTTCCTTAGGATCCCACGACCAATATCCACCCCATGCTTCTGCTGCCCATAGCGCTCCTAATACCGTCGCCACCGTAAAGAATGCAAACCCCAATGCAATGGATTTGTACATCAGATCATCCATGACTACCAGCTCAGGCATAGTCGTCGCCAGCAAACCTTGTGGATTTTTTTCCTGTCGCCATGACGTCAGTAAATATGCCACGCCAATCATCGCTGCCATTGCAAATGCACCATATCCGACAAAGTTAGCCGGTACGTGTATTTTCATCCAGTAACTCTGTAAGGCAGGCACCAGAGGTTGAATTTCATGTGCGTTTCGCTCAAAGGTATACCATAGCTGAAATGCAACTGCTGCACTGATCACCAATAAGACAAAGCCACCCAAAGAACGGGTTTGATAGCGACGTTCATAAAATAAATAGACCAATGCCGTAATCACCGCAAATAGAATAAATACTTCGTATAAATTACTGACCGGTATATGGCCAACATCTGCCCCTATTAAGTACGATTCTTTCCAACGCACCATCAAACCTATCATGCCCATGGTCGCTGCTGACCATGTCAAAACTGTGCCTGTTTTTTCAGTGAATTCTGATCGGAAAAGCAAACCGGAAAAATAGGCCACCGTTGCCATTACAAATAAAGCACTCATCCACATAAAAGCAGATTGACTGGCTAATAAATAGCTTAAAAAGAAGTCCGTATTGCCACTGGCCAGATCGTTCCCATAGCGCTGAACAGCAAATAAACTCAGTATCGCTACAATGACAATATGCCCACGAAAACCTGGCCAGTTTTGTCCAAGCAATACCAAACTGATGGCACTTAACACAACAATACCGATCTCATATTCATCCAGCACATTGGAATACAAACTAAATAGCACCACTGTTGCCATTAGTATTAGGCCACGCCATAACCATTGCATTAATGGTCGGCTGGTCTCAGTGTTAATCGTGCCTGCTATCTGTGTCATTAATTACTCTTTAAGATGGTTTATCTATTTCATATACATGGTTTAAGAACATTAACGAGAGTTAGAGTTCCCTGATGTCTGCTGTAGCTGATTCGTCACTTGTTCAAAAATGATATCGAACTCACGTGGATTACGGTTACTCATCCCCGCCAGTAAAATTTCTGAACCAGTGCCATTGTCTTTAACCAATGCCCAGAAACGACGTTGTGGTAAATAAAATAATAAAAATACGCCTGCTATTAATAAAGCACAACCCAAATATACTGTACGTTTACCCGGCGATCGCGTCACTTGTAACCCACTCGCTTCAACATGGTTATAATCAGATAATAATAAAAATACCGGCGAACCATAGCGAGACAAGCTACCAATTGCATCTACAGCATCTTGCAGGAACAATAATCGTGCATCGTTAACAGCTTCAGTATCATTGTTATCGAAAACGCTGAAATAAATACGAGCTAACATTTCTCTGAGCATACTTAAATAAGCGGGCCCCAACGTATCACGCTCGGCTTCGGGTAAGCTGCTATCTATAAATTCAGTGACTTCTGTAAAACCACCCCGCATAAACATGGTCACCAACGATGTTAACGTACTTTCCAGGCTTTTTTCTAACTCTATCGTGTGGTCTGGCAGTTCGGCGAGTGTTATCTGCATCATCTCTTTCGCGTGTTCAGATATCAGTTTTTTGTTGTGCAATCGTTGCAAAAACTGAACAAATTCCGTCATTTCACCGTTGTCGTCAACAGGAATATATAGATAGGCAAATTCTTCTGCTGGACTTGTTCTCACACCACCGATATAAAATTCACGCCCTTCTCTTTCCAGAGGCAACATATAGTTGAGATACTCTAATGCCTCACCGGTATTTGAACGTAGTTTAAACCCCATACTAGGTCCAAAGTTTCTGATTCTGTCTGGCTCATCGGCTGTCGGATCTGGATTAATATTAAAAGGTCGAAAGGATGTCATTTCCAGCCGTAAACTTTGATCTCCCCAATGCATTTGGCGATTATCAAATACTTTTGTTTCAAAAGTAACAGGATTATTACCCGCGCGATTATCCAGAGGCCAGGCGTCAATAGTCAGTCCAGAACCACCGTCACTAAAGCTCGCCTGATAAATTGCGTACCCTTTATAAAACAAGGGGTGATTCACTGAAATTGTTGTAGCGAGCGGTTCTTCCAGCGCCTCATCATGCACTATCAAATCAGTTTCAAATGACTTGGGTGGGCCCGTGTCATAAAACTCTACCCGAAAATCCTTCACTTCTACTCTAAAAGGCAAGTCCTGAACTAAATAACCATCTCGCATTGCTACAAAGGCAACTTCTGATGAACGCCCTTCAGGAATATTGATACTACCTCTGAATGCATGTGAGCCAATCGCTAATCGGCTTTCAGCGGGCACCTGACTGACTGGTAAATCACGGGTTTCAATTTTCAAGCTACCACGCCATTCGGCAAGTTTTAACGGTAAATTACTATCCAGTAGTCCGCCCAGACAAATAATAATTATCGCCAGATGAGTCAAAAGATAACCCAGCCTGTTCATACCTCCCCGCATAGCGGACACTAATATCTCACCCGGTTTTGGGGTTTGTTTCACGCGGAAACCTTCCTGTGCTAATTTCCCTTGCAACTCACTTGCTGTCACATCAACGGAGCTTGCTACCTTCCACTGTTTGTTATGATGAATGGCGCGTAATGACTTTTCCTGTACATGAGTTCGCAGGTTCCACATATCTCGTAGCATGCCAGGCGTATGGCGAATAACACACACTGACGTGGAGATCACCAATAACGTTAGAATGGCTAGAAACCACAGTGCGCTGTATACATCATAAAGGCCGGCAGTCTCAAAAACTTCAAACCAGAAAGGTCCAAACTTAATCAGGTAATCAGTATAAGGTTGATTTTGTTGCAGTACTGTACCAATTACTGATGCCACAGCCAAAGCTAGCAACAGGGTAATGGCCAAGTCCATTGAGCCCAAAAAATGGAATATGCGTTGACTTAGTGTATGTCGAGAAACCTTGGATCGACTGACATCGGACATAGATGTTTTACCATGTGAAACCAACACTGGAGATGTGCTGACAATAAAAAAGTCGCATGGTCTTCACCATGCGACTTTCAAAATACTAAAATTAATGTAATCCAGAAACGTAAGCTGCAACAGCTTTCATTTCATCCGCCGTCATTTTTGATGCAATGTCACGCATCATATTGTTTGGGTCATTGCTTCGAGTACCATCAGCAAAGGCTTTTAATTGAGCTTCAACATAAGCGCTGTACTGACTAGATAATGCTGGCCATTTGGCGGCAGGCACACCAGCACCACTCGGTCCATGACATGCCATACAAGCAGGAACACCTGTTTCTTTATTACCAGCTCGATATAACGTCTTGCCTGCGTTTAATTCATCTTCAGATACCGCTCCCGGTGTCACTTTATTACCGGAAAAATAAGCCGCCAGATCAGCAATATCTTGATCACTCAAGTTCGCGACCATGGGTGCCATCATTCCGTTACTTCTCACACCACTTTTGAATTCCACCATCTGTTTTACAAGATAAGCTTCACCCTGCCCTGCCAATTTTGGAAACATGTCTGTAGGACTGTTACCGTCTGCGCCATGACATGCTGCACAGACAGCTGCCTTGCCCTTACCCGCACTTGCATTTCCCGCTGCCATCGCAGGTACTACTGTACCTAACATTAAATACGCTACCGCCATCATCAACAATTTTTTCATCATTATTCCTAATCGTGGTCATTCAATAAATTAAAGCTGCAGATATGCTACTCTTATTGGCGTATTTTTGCACCTTGAGTCTTTACCTATGTCACAGATTTATCGCCAGGCCCATTACACCATTAGTGCCACTCAGCTATCCGAACTTCCTCCTGACACAGGAATTGAAGTCGCTTTTGCAGGTCGATCTAATGCTGGAAAATCAAGTGCCATCAATACCATTACTGATCAGAAAGCACTGGCGCGAATCAGTAAAACCCCAGGTCGAACCCAAATGATTAACTTCTTTGCGATTGATGAACAGCGTGCATTGGTGGATCTACCCGGCTATGGTTATGCAAAAGTGCCAGAGAAGATGAAAATTCGTTGGCAACAAACACTCGGTAAATATCTTGAAACAAGACAAGCATTAAGGGGTTTAATGTTAATGATGGATATACGTCACCCGCTTAAAGAATTTGATGTGCAGATGATAAGCTGGGCGAACCAGGCCAACTTATCTGTGCATATTCTGCTCACAAAATCAGATAAACTTAAACGAGGTGCAGCCATGGCAAGCTTGCATCAGGTCACAGCTGAACTAAAAAAGCTAAATTTAAATGCCAGTGTTCAATTATTCTCATCGCTCAAAAATACGGGCAAAGATGAAGCTATTGCTCAACTTGATCGCTGGTTTATGCCAGAAACAGAACCCACTGAACAGCTTTAAAAATGAAAGATTCCCCTCCTCAAAGTCGCCGTCAATTTTTAAAAAAAGCCGCTTTAGGTGGGGGTGCTTTAGCGGGTACAGTTAGCCTACCAGTATGGGCTAATTCAGAGTCGCTCGAATTTCCTGATGACTTGCCAGACTGGATGCGAAAACCGGGTGGGGATTTCAGTAATTACGGCCAACCTTCACCACACGAACAACAAATAATTAGATGGATTTCAGCCAATCCCGATGCACCCGGAAATGGGGTTTCCTGGACACCGTTACATGATTTGCAAGGCACCATCACCCCCAATGGTCTCCATTATGAACGCCATCATAATGGGGTGCCAGACATTGATCCCGCTCAGCATATTCTTCTGATCGATGGTCTGGTCGATAAACCGTTAAGCTTTGATGTTAAAAGTCTGCTTCGTTACCCGATGATCTCTCGTACCTGTTTTATTGAATGTGGTGGTAACAGCAATAGTGGTTGGCGTAGTAATCCGATTCAATCACAAGCGGGCTATGCCCACGGCTTGGTCTCCAATGCTGAATGGACAGGTATTCCACTGAAAATATTGCTTCAGGAAGCAGGCATCAAACCTACTGCTAAATGGGTTATAGCAGAAGGTGCCGACGCGGCTGCTTTAAACATCAGTATCCCACTAGATAAACTACTTGATGATGCCATGCTCGCTCTTTATCAAAATGGGGAACGACTGCGACCAGAAAATGGCTACCCTATGCGCTTGGTACTGCCAGGTTGGGAAGGGATTTTAAATGTAAAATGGTTACGACAATTGCGCCTAACGGATCAGCCCGTTATGTCGCGTGATGAAACATCACAATATACTGAGTTACAGCCCGATGGTAAGGCGCGCCAATTCACCTTTGTCATGGATGCCAAATCACTGATCACCTCTCCATCGCTTGGCATGATGCTGCCAGACAACCCCGGTATTTATCAGGTCACTGGGCTTGCATGGTCTGGTCGAGGAAAAATCACACGTGTTGAAATCTCCGACGATGGTGGTGAAAACTGGGTAGATGCAGAATTACATGCTCCTGTATTAGATCGTGCTTTTACTCGCTTTAGCCTGCCGTGGCATTGGCAAGGTGACTATGCAATTTTACAAAGTCGTGCCACCGATGAAACAGGTTATATACAACCCTCCCGAGAAGATTTAATTGCACAACGTGGCAAACATGGATTTTTTCATTACAACGCCATCATCAGTTGGGAAATTACTGAAGAGGGAGACATTAATCATGTCTACGGTTTCTAAACTTCTCAGTCACATTCTACTTTTACTGTTATTCATGACTTGTCATGCCGATGACCACTATCAGCCGCTGGGCACACCCGCTAACCAACTTAGCCAGCAAGCACAATGGAATTTGAGCATTTCTCCTGATGGTAAAGATTTACCAACCGGCAAAGGAACCGCAGCTCAAGGTGCTAAAATTTTTTCCGTCAAATGTGCAAGCTGCCACGGCCCTGAGGGTATAGGCGCCAGTGCAGATCCATTGCATGGTGAAGTCGGCACCCTTACGAGTGATTATCCTGAAAAGACGGTGAATAGTTATTGGCCTTATGCCACCACCCTGTTTGATTACATTCGTCGCAGTATGCCTATTAATGCACCATTTTCACTTACGGCCGATGAGGTCTATGCACTTTGCGCATACATATTAAATCAAGATGATATAATTGCCGCAGATATAGAACTCAATGAAGATTCACTTCCTCAGGTAACGATGCCTAATCGCAATGGCTTTATTGTCATTTATCCTGACAAAAAATAGCCCTAAATATATTTTTAAGGATCATTAATTATGACCCCTCGCTACGCTTGTACAATCAGCCCTAATCAGGACCTGTACCTCACTCCTGAGCTCGGCATGGACAAAAAATCAATAGAACAAGATTTCAAGAGCTATTATGGCAACCATCTCGCTCAAGACAAGGGTTGTGCTTCTGGTCATTACTTATTTTCTGCTCTGGCATTGACTCTACGCGACCGTCTATTTGAACGCATGAAAACTACCAAACATACTTATGCAGAATCAAAATGTAGGCAAGCCTATTACCTGTCACTGGAATTTCTGATGGGTCGTGCAATGGGTAATGCCGCTCTCAATCTCGGACTGGATAAAACAGTTACTAAAGCCATGAATGATCTTGGTTTGAGCTTCGAAGAACTCACTGAGCTTGAGCATGATGCTGGCCTTGGTAACGGTGGTTTGGGACGTCTTGCTGCCTGTTTTATTGATAGCTGCGCTACTCTACAATTACCTGTTACAGGTTATGGCATCCGCTATGAATACGGCATGTTCCAGCAAAGCATCGACAATGGAAATCAAGTAGAAATGCCCGACCACTGGCTGCGTGATGGCAACCCTTGGGAACTTGAACGTCCAGAATTTACCCAACGGATTAAATTTGGTGGTCACACCGAATTCTACAAAGATGATAACGGTGATACCCGAGTTCATTGGATCGATACCAACGATGTATTAGCCGTGCCTTATGATTTACCTATTCCAGGCTACCAAAATGGCACTGTTAACAAGCTGCGTTTGTGGAAAGCAGCTGCAACGGATGAGTTTAATCTGGAAGACTTTAATGCGGGTTCGTACACTGAAGCAGTAGCAGCCAAAAACGAAGCTGAAAATATCAGTATGGTTTTATACCCCAATGACGCCAGTGAGAATGGTAAAGAGTTGCGGTTACGTCAGCAGTACTTCCTTGCTTCAGCCAGCTTGCAGGATATTCTTGATTATTGGGTCACCCTACACAGTGAAAATTTTGATGATTTTGCTGATAAAAACTGCTTCCAACTAAATGATACACACCCAACAGTCGCTGTCGCTGAACTCATGCGGCTGTTAATGGATGAACATAATCTAGACTGGGACAAAGCATGGAAAATCACCTCCGAAACCATGGCTTACACCAATCACACATTGTTACCAGAGGCATTAGAACGCTGGCCAGTGCATATGTTTGGTCGTTTGCTGCCACGTGTGCTGGAAATCATTTATGAAATTAACGCTCGTTTTCTGAGTGAGGTCGCTCGTCACTGGCCTGGAGATAAGGCACGTCTGGCCAATATGTCAATCATTGAGGAAGGTCCGCAACAACAAATACGAATGGCTCATCTTGCCATCGTCGGCAGCTTCTCTGTCAATGGTGTAGCCGCGTTGCATTCCGAATTATTACAAAAAGGCCTGTTCCATGATTTTTATCAGCTTTGGCCTAAAAAGTTCAACAATAAAACAAATGGTGTGACTCAACGCCGTTGGATGGCATGGTGCAACCCCGAATTAACCACACTGATTACAGAAACTATCGGTAATCAATGGATCACAGATCTTGAACAACTGAAAAATCTGGCACCTTATGCGGGCGATTCCTCATTTCAACAGCAATGGCATCTCGCCAAACGAGCCAATAAACAACGTCTTGCTGATCTGGTTAAACAAAGCTGTGACGTCACCTTTAATCCTGATGCTTTATTTGATATTCAGGTTAAACGTATCCACGAATATAAACGCCAACTGTTAAACACATTACATGTTATCCATCTTTATAACCGTATAAAAAACGGAAATACTGAAGGCATAGTTAAGCGTTGTGTATTGTTTGGAGGAAAAGCCGCTCCAGGTTACGCAATGGCCAAAGACATTATCAAGCTCATTAATAATGTGGCCAAAGTCGTCAATAACGATCCCGACATTGGAGACTGGCTAAAAGTTGTATTTTTACCAAATTATCAGGTATCTGCAATGGAAATTATCTGTCCTGCTGCCGACCTGTCAGAACAAATTTCAACAGCGGGTAAAGAAGCATCTGGAACTGGCAACATGAAATTTATGATGAATGGTGCTGTCACTATTGGCACTCTGGATGGTGCTAATATCGAAATCCGTGAAGAAGTGGGTGATGATAACTTCTTCCTGTTTGGCCTGACCGAGCAGGAAGTTACACAACAACGATCAGACTATAACCCTCGCGCTATTATTGATCAGGATGAAGATTTGAAGCAGGTGGTAGCGTTACTGGAAGGCGGTTATTTCAACCAGTTTGAACCCAACCGTTTTGACAATATCATCAATGCTTTCACCAGTAATAATGATCCATGGATGACTGTCGCTGATTTTCGCAGTTATATTGATGCACAGCATCAAGCAGGGTTAGCCTATCAAGACCAAAAACGTTGGATAACTATGAGCATTCTCAATAGTGCATACAGTGGTAAGTTCTCAACTGATCGGACAATGAATGAATACAATAATGACATCTGGAAACTTGAAAAAATATCGCCTGAACCGAATCACGTCTAAACATGAGTTAAGGTAAGTTTTAACAACTTCATTACAGTCTATTTGACAGTAATGAAGTTGCAAGTTTCATTTAAGTAAATGATTGGAGGATTGTTCTGGCAGTGACAATTCAAAGCCCGTATAATTTCAAGCCTTTGCGGTCATCCAGCCGTAAACTACATACCATATATGCGCCTGTAGCTCAGTTGGATAGAGTACCAGTTTCCGAAACTGGGGGTCACAGGTTCGATTCCTGTCAGGCGCGCCATATTTTATTCCTACTTTTATTATTTTTTTCTCCCATTAGCTTCGCAGAACAACCATGGCAATCTCCAAATTACATTCTTGATAGTTTTATTGAAATTGCACTCAATAACGAATATTCAACAGAAATCAGTAAAGTCCGGAAATGGACTCAACCAATTCATTACACCATCACACATCGTACTTCTGATCAGACACTTCACCAGCAACTGATCGAATTACATCTGGCACAGCTTGCTGATATTACTGGTCTTGAAATATCCCCCGCCCAGTCAATAGAACAGGCTAATCTCAATATCATTTTTTCCACTGAGCAAAAACTTAGTCAGGAACTGAAACACGATTTTTTATTACATGATAAACAGCAAGTACTTGAACTCAGTCGCCATAGTGTATGTTTAGCTCATTTTTCAGTATTTCCAGATAGCAGCATCAATCGTGCGATAGTTATTATCCCTGTTGATCGTGCTCGAGCTCATGCCAAACTCTTATCGTGTGTAGTAGAAGAATTAACACAGATAATGGGGTTACCCAATGACTCTGATAAAGTATTCCCATCAATATTTAATGACAAATCTCATGACGATTATTTATCGGGGCTGGACTATTTATTATTGAGGCTTCTGTATCACCCAAGCATAAAGGTGGGCATGACGACAGCCAAAGTGAAAACATTGCTTCGAAAAATTATTTCTGAGGATACGTTCCAACAATTAATCATCGACTCAGAACGGTTAGTAACTCAACAAGGCCTATACCGTTTACTAAATTAACTCAGCCTGTTTTTATTTGTTTTAACTCAAATCATAAATGAGGGATATTGAAAAACAACAGGTAAAAAAAAGGCCCTTTACAGGGCCTTTTAATCAACGTTCGTTTTATCTCATTGACTTACAACAAAGTCGACTCGACGATTAGCTGCACGACCTGCTTCTGTGTCATTACTTGCAACAGGACTTGTTTCACCCATTCCTACAGGGATTAAACTGCTGCTGTTGACACCTTGAGAAACCAGATAAGCAACAACAGCTTCGGCACGTTTTTGTGACAATGTCATGTTATAGGCTTCTGAACCACGGCTATCAGTATGACCTTCAACACGTACTTCAATCACAGCATCTGTCTGTTTTAGTAAGGTTACTGCTTGTTCAAGAATGTCTTTTGAAGCAGCGGTTAAAACTGCTTTATTGGTATCAAAATTCACACCTGTTAAGGACAATATGTTTTGACCAGGCAATGGACAACCAACACGATCAACGATAGTACCTAATGGTGTCGCAGGACATAAATCCTTGTGGTCTTCCACGCCATCTTTATCACTATCAAATGGACAACCAACACGATCAACAGCCACACCAGGCGGTGTATTAGCACACATGTCGATGCCATCAACAACGCCATCGCCATCTGTATCAAAAGCACAACCCTGTGCATCAGTTAATGCACCAGCAGGTACTTCAGATGGACAGGTTGCAGCAACCGGCTCAGCGATCACTGTTTCTTCATCATCCTGACAGAGCAAGACGGCTAATGCTGCGCCAACCAGAGCACCACCAACAGTAGCCTCGTTTGCATCTACAACAGCGCCTACTACAACTCCAGTGGCTAAACCGCCTGCAATTGCACAGAAAAGATTCTTATTATCCACTCGTTGATTAGGTCCTGCACAGCCAGCTAATAAACCTAAAGCCAACACCAAAGCTGTTAATCTAATCGATATTTTCATTGTATTTATTCCTTATGATTCTTAACTATTCGCGCTGTTTATTATTTATATTTTACGATTGGGCATTTAACTACTCACTATAGTATTCGTGATCAAACGCTTAATGCTCACCAACTCATTAACAGTTATGATAATAATACTATCTACACTATTAGTCTAACACTTTAATAATCAACAATTAATTACCATATCATTAGTATGCGAATTATATTACATACGACCTATTACATCCGTTTCATCTACTTCTAGTGCCAACCCACCTATGTTTGGATCTTCTGGCAACTCACCTGATTCAGCAGCCAGTTTGATCATCAATCGTACTTCATTCGCTGAATCAGAATTTTTCAGAGCATCTTCATAGGTGATTTCACCGGCCTTATACAAATCGTAAACGGCTTGATCAAAGGTTTGCATACCTAATTCACGAGAACGCTTCATCACTTCTTTAATTTCAGACACCTTACCTTTTTCAATCAAGTCTGCAATCAAGGGGGTATTAAGTAATACCTCCACAGCAACACAGCGACCTGTACCATCCTTTTTGGGGATCAAGCGCTGGGCAACCACTGCTTTTAGATTTAATGATAAGTCTAAAAACAATTGTTTATGTCGTTCCTCTGGGAAGAAGTTGATGACCCTATCCATTGCCTGATTCGCATTATTCGCATGCAAAGTAGATAGGCATAAATGCCCAGTTTCCGCAAAAGCAATACCATAATCCATCGTATCACGTGCACGAATTTCACCAATCAGGATCACATCAGGGGCCTGTCTTAATGAGTTTTTAAGAGCAATCTCATAGGAATCAGTATCGATGCCGACTTCACGTTGCGTCACCACACAGCCTGCATGATTATGATCAAACTCTATCGGGTCTTCGATAGTTAAAATATGTCCGGTACTATTTTGATTTCTATACCCAATCATGGCAGCCAGAGTGGTTGATTTACCTGAACCAGTTGCACCCACAAAAAGAACCAATCCACGTTTAGTCATGGCAAGTTCTTTAATTATTTCAGGTACATGCAACTCCTCAATGGTTGGTATTTCATCTTTAATCCGACGCATAACCATCGCTATTTTACTTCGTTGATATAAGGCACTGACACGAAACCGGCCTGCTCCCGAAGTGGCAATCGCATAATTACACTCTTTATCGCGCTCAAATGTTTTTTTCTGGGCATCAGTCATGGTGCTAATCACCAGATCGCGCGCCTCGTCATCGCTCAATACTTCCTGTGATATGGTCGCCAATCGACCATTAACCTTCAGACTGGCAGGCCTGCCAGCCGTGATAAATATATCGGATGCATCGTGTTTAACCGCTGCTTTAAGAATCGTTACAATATCCATCTTAGCCCCTATCGGAATAAATCTTTATTGACGGCGCGTGGCAATGCCTCATGCTTGGTGATTTGCTGACGACGCTGCAAATCCTGCAGACATTGATCCAGCGTCTGCATACCCACGGCTCCACCCGTTTGTATCGCGGAATACATCTGTGGCACCTTATCTTCTCGGATCAAGTTACGAATTGCAGGGGTTCCAATCATAATTTCATGGGCTGCAATACGACCACCACCGACTTTTTTCAATAAGGTTTGAGAAATAACGGCTCTCAGTGATTCTGACAACATCGAACGAACCATGTCTTTTTCTGCGGCAGGAAATACGTCAATAATTCGGTCTATTGTTTTTGCCGCAGATGATGTATGCAGAGTTCCGAAGACCAAATGCCCGGTTTCGGCTGCCGTCAAGGCCAATCGAATTGTTTCAAGATCACGTAGCTCACCTACAAGGATGATATCGGGATCTTCACGCAAAGCTGAACGCAAAGCCTCGCTAAATCCGAGTGTATCGCGATGAACTTCACGCTGGTTCACCAGACATTTTTTACTTTTGTGTACGAACTCAATCGGGTCTTCAATGGTCAGGATATGCTCATTATCTTTCTCATTTCTATAATCAATCATCGCTGCCAGTGTGGTGGATTTACCCGACCCTGTGGGGCCAGTCACTAGAACTACACCACGAACATTATCGGCGATTGATTTGAATATTTCTGGGGCACCTAATTCTTCCAATGTCAGTACAGTCGAAGGAATTGTCCGAAATACCGCAGCGGCACCACGATTTTGATTAAATGCATTGACACGAAAACGAGCCAGATTAGGGATCTCAAAGGAAAAATCAGTTTCAAGAAACTCTTCAAAATCTTTGCGCTGCTTGTCATTCATAATGTCATACACTAATGCATGTACTTCTTTATGTTCCATGGCTGGCAAATTGATTTTTTTGACATCGCCATCGACCCGGATCATAGGTGGCTCCCCGGCTGATATATGTAGGTCTGACGCTTTATTTTTTGCACTAAAGGTCAGTAATTCAGTAATATCCATCGACGTCCCCTAATCATTTGAAATAGTGCGTAACCATCCTTCCATTTGGAAGCTTCAGACATAAAGGTAGCGCGCTCATCACAGGCTTGCAACATGTCAACGATAAAAAAACAGCTTCTTGAAATAAAAAATCGTATTTCTTCAGCAGTAAAAAAATATGATCGTCCAAATCACAGCGTGCATTTATTAGCCGTCAGCAAAACATGGCCTTCCAATTTATTGCGTGAAGCAGCTATGGCTGGCCAAACTTCTTTTGGAGAAAATTACCTTCAGGAAGCGCTAGTTAAAATTAATGACTTAGCAGATCTCGATTTACAATGGCATTTTATTGGACCAATTCAATCGAATAAAACTAGTGACATTGCGAAGCATTTTGATTGGGTACAAAGTGTCGATCGTATTAAAATTGCGCAACGGCTTTCCAAACAACGTCCCATTGAACTCGCGGATCTTAATATCTGTATTCAAGTAAATATTGATAATGAAATCAGTAAGTCAGGTGTCTCTTCCGCTAATTTAATGGCCTTTGCTGAACAGGTCAATCAGATTGAACGCCTAACCTTGCGAGGCTTGATGATTATTCCTGCCAAAACAGATGATCCGGAAAAACAACGTGCTGCTTTTAAACATGTCCATCAATTATTCACTCAATTAGCAGATCTCTATCCAACTGTAGATACCTTATCAATGGGTATGTCTGATGATATGGACATCGCCATTTCACAAGGTAGTACTCTGGTACGCATTGGCACAGCCTTGTTTGGAAAAAGGCCTACACCTGCACCATCAGGTCAAGTACACTAATTGTTTGGCACATTGAACCAGCGGACTAGAAAATGAAAGACTGTAAAATTACATTTATCGGTGGCGGCAACATGGCTCGCAGCCTCATTGGTGGTTTAATAAAGGATGGATTTAATCCTCAGCATATTCATGTGGCCGATCCTGAACCACTCTGTCTACAGGCACTTGCTGATGCATATTCTATCCAACCTCATAGCAGCAATATTGAAGCCATCAAAGACAGCGATGTTTTGATTCTTGCTGTCAAACCGCAACAATTACAGGCTGTCGTCAAGCAATTAGCGCCCCACTGGCAGATTGATACCTTATTAGTGTCCATTGCCGCAGGTATTCTTCTTGATGATATTTCCCGCTGGCTAGAACAGCCACAAGCATCAATTGTCCGTGCTATGCCAAACACCCCGTCATTGGTGCAAGCCGGAGCAACTGCGCTCTATGCAAATAGTCATGTGAGCACCCAACAACATGAGCTTGCTGAATCTATTTTACGTTCTGTAGGGCTGGCATTATGGATCGATGATGAATCAAAAATGGATGCCGTCACCGCATTGTCCGGCAGTGGTCCAGCCTATTTTTTCCTGATCATGGAAGCCATGGAATATGCCGCTAAAGAAATGGGATTAGAGCCAGAAACGGCACGATTACTCTGTATACAAACAGCATTTGGTGCTGCCAAAATGGCGCTGGAAAGCAATGAAACTACAGCGACATTACGTCAACGTGTTACTTCACCAGGCGGCACCACTGAACGAGCTATTCATGAATTAGAAGACGGTGGATTACGTGGCCTATTTGAAAATGCGCTGGTCGCCGCCGCCTTGCGATCTCGTGAATTAGCGACTCAATTAGGTGAAGATGATGCCTAATAACTATTTCACTACCCCGTTACTGTTTCTAATTGACACACTATTTAGTATCTATATAGGTCTTGTTGCACTACGAATCATCATGCAATGGGCGCAGTGGGAATATCACAATCCTCTAGTGCAATTTATCATTCGGGCTACCCAGCTCCCCGTGAAGTTTTTGCGCCAATTTATCCCTTCAATGGGACGATGGGATAGCGCAACCATCGTGCTACTTTTCGCTCTTACAGCTATAAAACTAGTGTTAATCGTTTTATTGCAGTCTATACCCATTACTACTTTTGCACTGATTCTCTGGATAGTGGCTGATATTTTTTCACTGTTTATCACTCTGTTCACTGCCAGCATTATTATTCAGGCTATTTTAAGTTGGGTTGCACCTCACACTGGTCATAACCCCGTCACACCACTTATTAGCCGCATGAATGCCCCCTTATTAAATCCTATCAGACGCTGGCTATCACCGATGGGAGGTCTGGATTTATCGCCATTAATCGCCATCATCGGCCTGCAGGTTTTAAAAATGTTGGTATTACCATTATTAACAGGGCAGTATTAATCGTTAAGTCTTTATTGCACAAACGTCACTGACTATTTAGACTTTTCCCAACAAGAACCAAGGAACAGTAATATCATGCCGGACACGATACCGGCCGATTCAGTCGGTCTGGTTAGCCCTACAACACTACATGTTGATTCGCCAATCACACTTGAATCTGGTCGCAGTTTGCCAAGCTATGACCTTATTTACGAAACCTATGGTGAACTCAACGCCAATGCGTCAAATGCGGTGCTGATTTGCCACGCCTTATCCGGCGATCATCATGCTGCTGGGTTTCACAGTATGGAAGAACAAAAACCAGGGTGGTGGGACACGGCTATCGGCCCAGGAAAAGCCGTTGATACTAACCAGCTTTTTGTTGTCTGTTTGAATAATCTGGGCGGGTGTAAGGGTTCCACTGGTCCAACCAGTATTAATCCGGAAACGGGCAAGGAATATGGCCCTGATTTTCCAATCGTAACCGTTTTAGACTGGGTTCATAGTCAGGTCGTATTGGCGGATCATTTAAATATAAAACAGTGGGCAGCAGTTGTTGGCGGCAGTCTGGGTGGCATGCAAGCCATGCAATGGGCGATCAGTTATCCGGATCGGTTAAGACATGTTCTTATTATTGCTGCAGCACCCAAATTATCAGCACAGAACATTGCATTCAACGAAGTAGCTCGAACAGCCATTAAATCTGATCCAGATTTTCACGACGGTTACTACACAGAGCATCAGACCATACCACGTCAGGGTTTAGGTTTAGCTCGCATGTTAGGACATATTACCTACCTTTCTGACGAAGCGATGGGTGAGAAATTTGGCCGTGAGCTTCGTAATGATGCGATTAATTATGGTTATGATGTTGAGTTTCAGATCGAAAGTTATCTACGTTATCAAAGTAGCAGCTTTGTTGAGAGATTCGATGCCAACACTTACCTGTTAATGACCAAGGCTCTGGATTATTTCGACCCCGCAAAAGAATTTAATGATGATCTTGCCGCCACAGTCGCTAATATCAAGGCGCGTAGCTTAGTCATATCCTTCACCAGTGACTGGCGTTTTTCCCCTGCTCGCTCGCATGAAATTGTTGATGCCCTGTTAAGTGCAGGCAAAGAGGTCACTTATGCTGAGATTGAAGCGCATCAAGGACATGATGCATTTTTGATGTCAATTCCCCGTTATATCGACATCGTTAAAACTTACATGCAACGAGTAGCTATTGAGTGTAAAACATCATGAGTTTACGAATTGATCTACAAATCATCAGTGACTGGATCCCTGACGGCGCACGCGTGCTGGATCTGGGTTGCGATGACGGCACGCTGCTCAAACACCTTCAACAACGCGGTATCACCGGTTATGGACTAGAAATTGATAACCGTAAGTTTGCTGACTGCATAAAGGCTGGGGTAAATGTTATTCAGGCTGATCTTGATCAGGGATTGCCACAATTTTCCGATCAAAGTTTTGATTTTGTGATTTTGTCGCAAACATTACAGGCGATTAAACGACCCGACTTTTTATTACAGGAAATCGCCCGCGTCGGAAAACAGGCCATTATCGGTTTTCCCAATTTTGGCCACTGGCAATGCCGCGTGCAATTAGCATTCGGAGGCCATATGCCCAAATCACGGACCTTACCTAATGCATGGTTTGACACGCCCAACATCCATCTTTGTACTGTTCAGGATTTTGAACAGCTTTGTGCAGATAAACAGATCAATGTTCTTAGCCGAAGCATCGTCAACCATGCTCACAAAGACACACTTGGAACACGATTATTGCCTAATCTGTTTGGACAAATCGCCCTATATCAATTACAAAAACAACCATCATGAAACCTTATCAGCACGAATTTATTGAATTTGCACTACAAACAGGCGTATTGCGCTTTGGATCATTCACATTGAAGTCAGGTAGAGTCAGTCCTTATTTCTTTAATAGCGGTCTGTTTAATAGTGGTGCCAGCTTGGCACGTTTGGGGAGATTTTATGCGCAGGCCATTAATGAAGCGCAACTCGACTATGATGTATTGTTTGGTCCAGCCTATAAAGGCATTCCCTTAGCATCTACCACAGTGGTCGCATTGGCAGATCAGCATCAACGTGATGTTCCATATGTCTTTAATCGAAAAGAAGTGAAAGACCATGGCGAAGGTGGGCAGCTTGTCGGTGCCGATTTGAAAGGAAAAGTATTGATCATTGATGATGTTATCTCTGCAGGGACATCTGTACGTGAGTCAGTGGATATCATCAAAGCTGCTGGCGCAGTACCTGCGGGCGTTATTATTGCTCTGGATCGTCAGGAAAGAGGCCAAAATGTACAATCGGCAATTCAGGAAGTAGAGGCCGAACATCATATTCCTGTCATCAGCATTATTTGCCTTGATGACTTATTAACGTATTTGCAAAATAATGTGGAATTAGCCGAATACCTAGCTGATGTTGAAGCTTACCGTCAGCAATATGGTGTAAATTAAACAGTAACTCCCAGTAAACTTATCCCCAAAGAAGCTTGACCGAAATTAGGAGCGTAACCAGTTCAAATGCGCGTTTGATCCAGCGGTTGCCATGTTTGATCGCCAGATGTGAACCAGTATAACCGCCCAGTAACGAGCCCACTAATAACGCAGGTAACCATTCCCAACGGATCTCACCTAAAATACCCAGAGTAATAGCACCTGTTCCATTCCAGAATAATCCCACCATAGTCAGGGTATACGCCACCGCTCGCTGGTAATCCATACCAAACCACAATACCAGCCAGAGTGTTACAAACAGGCCTGTGCCTGAGGTTAATGATCCATTCAATACACCAAGAAAAAACAGTACCAAGCCTCCAATTAACATGCCTGATTGACCACGATGCATTGGATTATATTCCTGCCCCAAGGCGGATTTAAACATCGAATACACACCGAGACAACCCGTCAGAATACCAAGTGCAATCTCTGCAATACGGTCTGGTACAAGTAATATCACACTACCACCTATCACTACTCCAGGAACACCGTATAGCAGCATTAACACCACAAATCGTCGCTCTAATTCACTGCTGGATAAATACCGTAGTGCCGCACCCACACCCAATGCCACACTCGCTACTTTATGGGTAGCAAGTGCCACTCCAAAGGACAAACCGAGAAATATCAGTACTGGAAACTGAATTAAGCCCGCACCACCGCCACTAAATGCTGAAAAGGTATTGGCAACGAATGACACGACTAACAGAATAAATTGATCCACTGGGTTCACCTTTGTTCAAACTCCCTTTAGAATATCAATCATGAAAATATTAAAATCCTGCAACATCATCATACTGGCGACGTTAATAGCGTTAATCAGTCTACCAGTTAATGCCGGTCAACTTTATCGTTTTCCAGACGAAAATGGCATTTCTACTATCAGTAAAATCTTACCGCCCTCTGCTGCTCAAAATGGCTATGACATACTGGATGAAAAATCACTACGTCTTCTCAAACGGGTGGCCCCAGCACTTACCCCAGATCAAATTATCGAACAGGAACGTCAGCTCGCTGAACAAAAAGAGGCACAACATCTGGCTGAAATTGCTGAAAAAGAGCAGCAAGAGAGAAAAAGGCAGCAAGCTATTCATGACCAAAATTTATTGGCCAGTTATCAATCAGAACAAGATTTGATTGATGCACGTGATAGTGATTTGTCGTATCGCCAAACGCAGATTGCGAATAAAACAGAGTTTTTATCCAAATACAAAGAAAAATTACGCCAGTTACAGCAACAGGCTGCAGAACAGGAACTCAGTGGAAATGCTGTCACCACTAATTTGAGCAAAAGTCTCTCTACTACTCAACAAGAAATTGATAATACTCAGGCCGCTATTGAGCGTTTACAGACTGAAAGTCAGGAATTAACCAAACAGTATGAAGTAGATATTCTGCGCTTACGCCAACTATTATCCGCAAAGAAAAATTAATAATTAGTCAACACTACAGTCAGTTATCTACTAAATCAACGTATCCATAATAGCTAATAATTTCTGGTTTTCTTCAGCAGTACCAATTGTAATTCGTAAATACTGATTAATTCTGTCACGGTCAAAATGACGCACAACTACACCTTGTTTTCGAAGATCTGACACTAATTGGCCAGCATCATGTTTCGGGTGTTTTGCAAATACAAAATTGGCTGCTGAAGGTAATACATCAAATCCCAATGCTGCCAACTCTCTTATTACCCATTCTCGGCTATCAATCACCTTTTGACAGGTCTGTTGAAAGTAATCCTGATCTTCGAATGCAGCAACACCTGCACTGATGGCTAGGCTGCCAAGAGGATAAGAGTTAAAACTGTCCTTTACCCTAATCAAGGCGTCAATCAAATCAGGATGACCGACAGCGAAGCCAATGCGCATTCCTGCTAAAGATCGCGACTTTGACAAGGTTTGAGTAACTAATAAGTTACGATATTTACCGATTAATGAAATGGCACTCACACCACCAAAGTCAATGTATGCTTCATCGACAACCACCACTGATTCTGTGTTGTTCTGTAACAGCTTATCAATGTCGTCCAGTGATAATAAACAGCCTGTAGGCGCATTAGGGTTAGGGAAAATAATTCCACCATTTTTACGCTGGTAGCCCTCAACCCTGATTTGGAAATCCTCGTCCAAAGGAATTGTTTGGTAATCAATCTGATAAAGCTGACAATAAACAGGATAAAAACTATAGCTAATGTCCGGGAATAACAGCGGCGTGTCATGCTGAAATAAGGCATGAAAAATATGAGCTAAAACTTCATCAGATCCATTACCAACAAACACTTGTCCGGCATCCACACCGTAATAGTCAGCAATGGTTTGTTTTAATTGACTAGCATTGGGATCAGGGTATAAACGCAGTCTGTCACTAACATCCAGTCGAATGGCTTCCAGTACCCTAGGTGAAGGTCCGTAAGGATTCTCATTGGTGTTTAACTTAACTAAATTCGAGCCTTTTGGCTGTTCTCCAGGCACATACGGCGAAAGCTCATGAACGATAGGGCTCCAAAAGCGACTCATACTAGTCCTTCAGACGGTATTCAGCTGACCGCGCGTGGGCTGTCAAACTTTCACCACGAGCTAGAACTGAGGCGATCTGACCTAAAGTTTGTGCACCTTGTTCAGAGACCTGTATTAAACTAGAACGTTTCTGAAAGTCATACACTCCAAGCGGTGAGCTAAAACGAGCAGTACGTGAAGTTGGCAATACGTGGTTTGGGCCAGCACAATAATCACCCAAAGCTTCTGCAGTATATCGTCCCATAAAAATAGCACCGGCATGACGAATTTTTTTAGACAGTGTCATCGGATCTTCTACCGATAGCTCCAAATGTTCTGGTGCTATATAGTTAGCGACTTCAACCGCTTCATCCAGATCTTTTACCAAAACAAGTGCGCCACGATCCGCTAAAGAAGTTTTTATAATGGCTTTACGTTCCATTGTGGGCAATAAGCGATCAATGGCTTCTTTTACTTGTTGCAGGAATTCAGCATCTGGCGAAATTAAAATTGATTGGGCATCTTCATCATGTTCAGCTTGTGAGAACAAATCCATCGCAATCCACTCTGGATCGGTGTTGCCATCACAAATCACCAAAATTTCTGAAGGTCCGGCAATCATATCAATGCCGACCGTACCAAAAACCATTCCTTTTGCGGTCGCAACGTAGATATTACCCGGACCGACAATTTTATCTACCTGTGGAATAGTTTCAGTTCCATAAGCTAATGCAGCCACAGCCTGAGCACCACCAATGGCAAAAATACGATCCACACCAGCAATAGCTGCTGCTGCCAGCACTAAATCATTCACTTCACCATCGGGGGTTGGCACCACCATGATTAGTTCTTCTACACCCGCAACTTTAGCAGGAATCGCATTCATCAAAACAGATGAAGGATAAGCTGCTTTTCCTCCAGGAACATACAATCCAGCACGCTCCAAACAAGTGACTTGCTGCCCTAAAACTGTTCCATCAGCCTCTGTGTAGGTCCAAGAGTCCTGTTTTTGATGTTCGTGATAACTGCGCACGCGATCGGCAGCCTTTTCTAAGGCCAACCGTTGTTCTTTTGGAATCGAATCCAATGCTGCTTGAGCACGTAAGAACGGTATTTCAAGATCAGCCATGGTTTCAGCCTGTACACGATCAAAGCGTCGGCTATAGTCAATTACAGCTTCATCTCCTTTAAGCTTCACTTGCGCCAGAATATCTTTAACGGTATCAGTTATCGCAGCATCAGATACTGCATCCCAAGCTAACAAGGCTTCTAACTGTTGACTAAACTCTTTATCGCTACTATTTAACTGTTTAATTTCAATCATTGTTTTGTTCTTCTACAGCACTACGGATCTGATCAATAAAAGTCTGTATCCGTGCATGTTTCATTTTCATTGACGCCTTATTGACGACTAAACGCGAACTAATATCAGCAATATGATCCATTGGTATCAATCCGTTGGCACGCAGTGTATTACCCGTATCAACCACGTCAACAATTCGATCCGCCAGCCCTACCAGTGGCGCTAACTCCATAGACCCATAAAGCTTGATAATGTCTACTTGTTGCCCCTGCTGCGCATAAAAGCGACGTGTACTTTCAACAAATTTGGTAGCCACTTTTATTCGACCCGTTATTGGAGATTCATTTTCACGGCCAGCCGTCATTAACTTGCAACAGGCTATTTTCAGATCCACGGGTTCATAGAGTTCTGCATTGGGGTGTTCAAGTAAAACATCCTTACCCGCGATGCCAATATCTGCACCACCGTATTCAACATAGGCTGGTACATCAGAGGCTCGAACAATAATTAACTGCACATCTGGTTGATTGGTTGCCAAAATCAGTTTACGACTCGTTTCCGGATCATCCAGTGGCTCAATTCCAGCCGCTTTTAATAATGGCAATGTTTCTTTAAAAATACGTCCTTTGGACAATGCCAAAGTCAGAGTATTAGGCATGTTAACCCCTTACAGAACTAGGAATACGACGGATTTTTGCCCCTAGTTGTTGTAGTTTTTCTTCAATGCATTCATAACCACGGTCAATATGGTAGATACGTTCAACAGTGGTTGATCCTTCCGCTACCAACGCGGCTAAAACCAGACTTGCTGAAGCACGTAAATCCGTTGCCATAACCGGTGCGGCAGTCAACTTGCTTTGGCCTTTACAGACAACCGTATTGCCCTCGATCTGTAAGTTAGCACCCATGCGTTGCATCTCTTGCACATGCATAAATCGGTTTTCAAATACGGTTTCAACAATCGTTGCCTGACCATCAGCAATACTGTTTAATGCTGTAAATTGTGCCTGCATATCAGTTGGGAAAGCAGGGTAAGGAGCAGTGCGAATGTTCACTGCTTTAGGACGTTTGCCATGCATATCCAATGAAATCCAGTCCTCACCGACTTCAATATCAGCACCCGCCTCCTCAAGCTTTAACAATACGGCTTCCAGCGCGTTAGCATCTGTGTCTTTTAATTTTATCTTGCCGCTCGTTATCGCCGCTGCAACAAGATAAGTACCCGTTTCAATCCGATCAGGAAGGATATTGTACTGGGTGCCTTGTAAAGATTTAACACCCTCAATTTTCAGCGTTGCAGAACCGATCCCGCTGATTTTGGCACCCATTGCATTAAGATAATTAGCCAAATCAACCACTTCTGGTTCTCGGGCTGCATTTTCAATAATGGTTTCACCGTTTGCCAATGTGGCCGCCATCATTAAGTTCTCTGTACCTGTAACAGAGACTTGGTCCATAAAGATATGCGCACCCTTCAGGCCTTCTCCACTAGTAGCACGAATATAGCCATTTTCTACTTTAATTTGTGCACCCATTTGCTCAAGCCCACGCAAATGTAAATCTACTGGACGAGAACCAATTGCACACCCGCCTGGTAACGATACATCCGCTTTACCGAACTTGGCCAATAGTGGACCCAACACCAGAATAGAGGCTCGCATGGTTTTAACCAGATCATAAGCGGCTTCGGTGTCCGTCAAGGTTGAAGGGTCGATCTCCACACCAGAACGCTCATCGACGGTCAATGACACACCCATCCGCCCTAGCAGCTCTAATGTGGTGGTAATGTCATGCAAGTGAGGTACGTTACCAACACGCACTGGTGAATCAGCCAGTAATGCTCCAATCAATATGGGTAATGCCGCATTTTTTGCGCCAGACATACGGATCTCGCCATCTAGGGCTATCCCGCCAGTGATAATTAATTTATCCATGCAGTCTCAATATTTATGTACCGTCGTGTTAACGAGGTACAGAGGTTTTTAAAGATAGTGCGTGTAAGGCACTTTCGAAGCTATCACCCAATGTTGCATAAACCATCTTATGTTGTGCAAGCAACGATTTTCCAGCAAATGAGGGACATTCTACTCTCGCATCAAAATGCTGACCATCATCACCCACCACTTCAACTGTTGCATCAGGCAATCCAGCTTCGATCAGTTTTTTAATTTCCAGTGCTTCCATCTGTTATTTCATCACTCTAATAAATTTACTGTAAAGGCAGTAATTCAACTAAACCACTCGCATTGGCAATTGCCAACATCTGGGATGGAATATTGTGAAAAACAATTTTCTTATTACTGTTCTTGGCGCTACGCATCCAAGTGATTAACAATGCTAATCCAGCACTATCACTGCGCGTCACTTCAGTTAAATCAATGTCCAGAGTATTGATTGGTTCAAACAAGGTGTGAGCTTGACCTAAAATGTTGTTCACCGTAGCAAAGGTCAATTCACCAGTCACACGAAATATACCTGTGTCAGCTTCAAACTCTATCGAATGCGAATCGGTCATGCTTTGATTTTTTCATTTCGAGTTGCAAGATTTTCGATCAATTTATCCATGCCATCATTACGAATTTCTGTTGAAAATGATGAACGATAATTTGTAACCAGACTAATTCCGTCGATTTTCACGTCATAGACCTTCCATTCATTATCATTGTTCAGATACATAGATAATGCCATAGGAATAGATGGGCCACCTGATTGAAGGATTTCCATTTCCACTTTAACTTTCTTTGTGCTGATATCATCATGGAAAGGCAGGAAAAGGATCTCTTCGTCTGTATACTCAAGCATGGCTGTTGAATAGGTTCTGATTAACAAACCACGAAACTCTTCAGTAAATCGTTCTCTTTGTGATTCGCTAGCGTTACGCCAATTCTTGCCCAAGGCCAACTTGGACATTTTACCAAAGTCAAAATTGGGCATCAGAATATCCTGAACTAACCCGTAAATCATATCCGGGTTTTCTTCCAATTGTGTTTTATTGTCCTTGAGTGCCTGCATCATTCTGTCAGATGCGTCTTTAACAATTGCCTGAGGCGCTGGCATGTCGTCCGCATAAACAGTTATTGGCAACATAGATGATGATAACAGTAGCGTAAACACTGCTATTAATTTATGCCTTACTGATCTTGTTACATTCATTTGTCTTCACCTTCTGCTTTGCTAAACAGGAACTGACCAATCACTTGTTCCAGTACCAGTGCTGGTTGAGTTAAATCTATGACACCACCATCTTGCAAAAATTCTTCTTCAGCGCCGGCTTCCAAGCCAATATATTGTTCTCCTAATAAGCCCGCTGTAAGAATACTGGCGGAGGTATCTGTTGGAATATTATCAACCTTTGAATACAAATTTAATGTCACTTTTGCATTATAACTATCTGGATCAAGACTGATATCGGCCACACGCCCAACTCTTACTCCCGCCATAGTGACTGGTGAACGGACTTTTAATCCGCCAATATTTTCAAATTCAGCAATTACTTGATACCCCTTTTCATCAGTGAATTCAGTCAAGTTACTTACTTTCATTGCCAGTACGAATAATGCTGCGATTCCGGCAGCAACAAACATTCCAACCGTAATCTCGGTATTTTTATCTTGCATCATTTACTCGTCTCCAAACATCAGCGCAGTCAGCACAAAATCTAAACCTAAAATAGCAAACGCAGAATGGACCACCGTGCGTGTTGTCGCTCGCCCCACCCCTTCAGATGTTGGAATGGCATCATAACCTTCAAACAACGCAATCCAGGTCACAACAAAACCAAACACCATACTTTTAATCACACCATTAAACACATCATCAAACCAATCTGTTTTTACCTGCATTTGCGACCAAAAAGCGCCATCATCTACACCTAACAGACCGTGGCCCACTAAAAAACCACCAAAAACGCCCACCGCACTAAAAATTGCGGCTAATAATGGCATGGAAATCAAACCTGCCAAAAACCGGGGAGCAATCACTCGCCGAATGGGGTCAATGGCCATCATTTCCATACCAGAAAGTTGTTCTGTACTTTTCATTAAACCAATTTCTGCTGTTAAGGCAGAGCCAGCTCGTCCTGCAAACAATAATGCACTAACTACGGGGCCCAATTCACGAACCAGTGACAATGCCACTAACACTCCTAGTGATTCTTCCGCTCCAAAATCCACCAGAGTATTGTAACCTTGCAAGCCAAGAACCATGCCGACAAACAAGCCTGAAATCAGAATTAGAAAAACCGACAGAACACCAACTGAATATAACTGCTGAATAACAAGCGAGAACCTAAAGAATAGTGCAGGTATTCCCGTCAATAGATGCAGTAAAAATAAATGCCCTCGCCCGAGTCGCTCAAATGTATTTAAGCCCCATATACCTAGGCTTCTGATTGTCTCCATCATGCTGACACCTCGGGGCTTAATAAATCATCAGAAAAACCCGTACCTGGATAATGGAAAGGCACAGGCCCATCAGGTAACCCTTGCATAAATTGTTGAACCCATTGTGATGACGAACGCTTGAGCTTCACGGGAGACCCTTCCTCAATGACTTTGCCTTCCGACAGCAAATAAATATAATCTGCTATTTCCGCTGTTTCTGCCACATCATGAGATACCACTATGCTCGTTAACTCCATTGCTTCATTCATACGATGAATCAGGTTCACCAATGTCCCCATCGAAATAGGATCCTGTCCGGTAAATGGTTCATCATACATAATCATCATTGGGTCAAGTGTCACTGCTCTTGCCAAAGCAACACGTCTTGCCATACCACCTGATAATTCACTTGGCATCAAATCACGAGCACAACGTAAACCAACAGTCTGTAGTTTTATTAGCACCAGATCACGAATCATGCTTTCAGGAAGATCGGTATGCTCCCTTAGAGGGAAGGCTACATTATCAAAAACGGTTAAATCTGTGAGTAAGGCACCACTCTGAAATAGCATGCCCATGCGCTTACGTAATTCATATAATTCAGTATGTGAAAGCTTGTGCACATTTTGGCCATCGACCTCTATTGTGCCACGATGAGGGCGTAATTGACCGCCAATCAAACGCAGTAGCGTTGTCTTACCTGTGCCGCTAGGCCCCATGATGGCAGTGATTTTTCCTTGATGAATATCAATATTCACCCCGTCAAAAATCGCCCTGTCACCACGATAAAAGTGCAAATCCCTGATTTTTACCAGTGGCACTATATTCCCCGCCCTATTAATTAAAGAATAAAAGCATCTAATTTTCGATAATATACTCAACTAAGTCAACTCTAGTTGTGGAAAATATCGTTCTGTTCAGCTAGAGTGTGCACACCAGTTTCTGGTTCTGGGAACTTCTGGCACAAATTAATGCTCCCATTATGTGCGAATTCTCAACACTATTTACCGCTTACATACGGAGAGGAATAATGAAAAAATTTTTACATCTTATTACTGCAGCTCTGATTGCTGTACCTATGATTGCTTCTGCACATGGTCCTACACGCCAATTGGTTGAAGAAAAAATTACCATTAATGCAGCACCAGAAAAAGTTTGGGCAATGGTGAAAGACTTTGGTGGTCTTCATAACTGGCATCCAGCAATACAAAGTACTGAGCTAAAAGATGATAAAACTCGTATTTTAACTCTTGGTTCTGAAGGTAACCCGACCATCACTGAAGAACTCATCAAGTCAGATGATGAAAAAATGATGTTGAATTACAAAATCACAGACATGAGTGTCGTTAAAACAATTACCTTTAACAGTAAGGATACACCATATTACACATTACCTGTTTCTACCTATAAAGCGTGGCTTTCAGTAAAAGCAGTTGATGGTGGTTCAGAAGTGAAATGGAAGGCAAAATTCTACCGTTCATTCATGGATAACCCTCCTGTGCCTGAAGGTCAAAGTGATGAAGATGCTTCTAACACCATTAAAGGTGTGTTCACTTCTGGCTTGGAAAACCTGAAAACAATTATGGAAAAATAAGTGCCTAAGCACTTCCATTCACTATGTCTAAAGGCGACCTTTTGTAAGGTCGCCTTTTTTCTTGCCGTCCTTACCCTCATAACGGCATGTAGTGCTGAACAGCCCCATTATGCTTTTATCACTAATCAACTTAGTGATAATGTCAGCGTCATTGATACCGAGACTAAACAAATAATTAAAACCATTCCTGTCGGAAACCGGCCCGCTGGTGTCGCCGCCAGTAAAAATGGTAAATATGTATTTATCAGTAATCCTGAAGGGCAGGACATATCCATCATTGATACAAAAACACTGCAGGTAATCGCCCATATTCCTGTTGGTGATGGACCTGTTGGCATCGCCAGTAACGATGATGGTTCCACAGTGTATGTCGCCGACTGGTTTCAACATAAAATCAGTGTTATTGATTCACAGTTGCAATCCATCACCACCACCATTCCCGTCGGAAAATCACCTTCAGGTTTAATTGTTCATCAAGCGAAACAACAGCTTTATGTGGCCAATCGTGATGACAATAATGTCATGGTAATTAATACTACTACTAATCAGGTTATAGATACCATTCCAGTAGGAACAGCACCATTCGGACTGGCCCTATCACCCGATGGCAACACCCTTTATAGCGTAAATGTTCGCAGCAATAATGTCAGTGTTATTGATATCGACCGAGCCATTGTTTCCACTACCATTACCGTTGGCGAATGGCCATATTGTGGTGTTGTGAGTCCTGACGGCCACCGTCTGTATGTCACTAACCAAGATGACAGCACCGTTTCCGTCATCAGTACTCTCAAAGGCACTGTCATTGATACAATTGATGTGGGTGACTCTCCGGAAGGCATTGATATCACAGCAGACAGTGCATCACTTTACGTTGCAAACTGGGCTGCTGGCACAGTCTCAATTATTGACACGTCTACAAATGAAGTCATCACTACCATCAAAACAAATCGAGGTAGTCGAGCTTTTGGGCAATTTATCAACTAAAACCCTTGATAAAACCGAGTTAAATCCGCCATAATCGCCCCACCTTTCTCCACCCTCAGATAAAATACAATGCCGATAGATATCGCCAAATTAAAAATGCCGACTGTCTCGCCAGATGGCCTTATTGCACTGGAATTGATTGAGTCAGGCGATTACGATATGCCTGATTTGAACAAAATTGTTTCTCAGGATCCGACCTTATCTGCCACCTTGCTTAAATATGCTAACTCCCCAATGTATGCCCCGGTTACAGAAGTGACAAATGTGGGTCGTGCTATGTCAGTTTTGGGTGCTAAAACGCTCCGTGCTGCCATTATGATCGCTACGATGCGTGGATTTACTGATCCAAGCGAAGCATCACAACACTTGTGGGAACATAGTCAGGCAGTGTCTAAAATTGCCAAACTGATTGCCAAACGACACTACCCACGATATGCAGACGATATTGAGTTATCCGCATTACTTCATGATATGGGCGCTCTGGTTCTGGCTAGCAATTATCCTGAACAATACAGTGAAATTGCCAAAACGGCGTTATCTCCTGAAAACACACTGACACTATCACAACTGGAACAAGAAGCATTTGGAGTCGTTCACGATCAAGTTACTGCTGTCTTTATTTCTACTTGTCGCTTACCGGAAGTTACTGGACAGATTCTGGCCGATTTTTACAGTCGTCCACCACTGTTAATTGATACTCAAGATGCCATCAGCCAACAGATAGCAATTATTGCTTTAGCACATTTGCTAGAAGAACAAATTAATAGTCATAAAACTCGCTTTAAAGAAACTATTCCCAATTCAATGGAAAGTTTGCTGTTACACCTTAGTTTAACAACTGATGATATAGAGAATTTCATCGAAGATTATGATGAAATTTGCCAGACCGAGGGGTGAATAAACACGCCAATTACTGCTGTCAGTATGCCTGACTGCATATCGCCATTGCCTTAGTCACTAAATGTACGACTATCTGTGGCTATTAAAACAACGAAAAACTTTGTTAATTTGCGCTAATCATCATGACATCAGCAGAACTCTTCTCCATCTCAACCGACACTCATTTAGCTGATCGCATTGCACTGGCTGAATCGCTCGCTGCAACATTAAAACAACCGTTAATGCCTGTCAGTGCTGAAGGCATACAATTGGTAATCACCGACCAACATGTTGAAATACGAGCCCCTGAACTGGGGAATCCCATTTTTATCGACTTCGAACAAGGTAAAAATGCCCACCGCAGACAATTTGGAGGTGGCCGTGGTCAACCCTTAGCCAAAGCCATTGGCCTGAAAAAAGGTGCAACCCCCACCGTTATCGATGCCACTGCAGGCTTTGGTCGAGATGCCTTTGTGCTGGCCAATCTGGGCTGTCACATTACTCTCATTGAACGTAATCCTTTAATTGCCACCCTGCTTAAGGATGCTCTTCACCGTGCCACTGACAATCCAGACATTAGGGATGCAATAAACCGCATGTCACTATTCAATTGTGATGCCGTTGAATACTTAAAGACACTCGATGAACAGCGCCGCCCCATTGTGATTTATATGGACCCCATGTACCCCAGCCGAGAAAAATCAGCCCTGGTCAAAAAAGACATGCGGTTACTACATCAACTGGCAGGGCCAGATACGGACAGTGAGCAATTACTTACTACCGCACGAACCACCGCCTTAAAAAGAGTGGTCGTCAAACGCCCTAAATCTGCCCCTTTTGTTGGCGACCAAAAATCGGATACCAGTATTGAAAGTAAAAATACCCGTTATGATATTTATCTAATAAACTGATTAATATCGTCTTAAGGTTTTGTCGCTTTGCAACTCCATGGTTTCACAACAGACATGATCACAAAAGAAAAATACATACCTGAAACTGAGCATGCGGTTAAAAGTTTTTTTAACTGCATCGATTACTATAAACACCTTATTAAGTTGAGTATTCCACCTTGCACCTCCTTCCAATTTCAAACGGAAGAAGACTTTCAAGCTCAGTATAATGAGTGGAGGAATCGCCCTGAGGTATCTGAAGCCTTTAATATTGCAAAAGCAGCTAGAGATCAATACAGAGCACAATTATTCTCCATGCATGTCGTATCAGGGTCGATACTCCATATAGCGTGCAAAGCAATCGAGTTATTTTCTAATTCAACTAATTTAGATTCTAAGTATTCATTCTTATTGAAAGGCTGTAGCAAAAACCTTAAATCTAAGGCATCTGAATATTTGCGTTGGGTCGCGAAGTTCGAGGGGTGCCATTGGGTCTAATTATATTGGCTGGTCAAATCAATATAACCATATTGAATCTGCTCAAACTTAGATCCCTTAAATTAAGAATATTTTTGTTGCATTAGCAAAAGGCCATAATTATGGTCAAGACATCTTAGATCCTGCATTTGAACTAGATAACAACGGTTTAGTTAGCTTTTCATCAAATATACGCGGTGTTATTGGTAGGAATTCATATCAATCATATGTCAACGATCTTACCGACCTTTTGCAATAAAATGGGATTATCCATTTAAAGAAATAATCTATTAAATTCGCATCATCCTTAAGCATTATTTCTTGGCCTGTTGATCCAATACTTTCAACCGATCCAGCTTTTCAGAAATCTTAATTTCCAGCCCTCGATTGACCGGCTGATAATAGTTTCTTGGTGGCATATTTTCCGGGAAATAGTTTTCCCCAGCCGCATAAGCATCCGGTTCATCATGAGCATATCGGTATTCTTTACCATAACCGAGTTCGGTCATCAGCTTGGTTGGCGCATTACGAAGATGGATGGGCACTTCGGTTGAACCCTGACTTCGTACATCCTGCATGGCTGCATTAAAGGCGGTATAAACCGCATTACTCTTGGGTGCGCTTGCCAGATAAATGACCGCCTGGGCAATCGCCAGTTCGCCTTCTGGGCGGCCTAATTTATCAAAGCTCTCCCATGCATCAAGGGCAATACGTAAGCCACGAGGATCGGCGTTACCGATATCTTCGCTGGCCATTCGTACAATTCGCCGCATCAAATAAACCGGATCGCAGCCACCATCGAGCATTCGACATAACCAATATAATGCGCCATCGGGGGATGATCCTCGTACCGATTTATGTAAAGCCGAAATCTGATCATAAAATGCTTCGCCGCCTTTATCAAAGCGTCGTAGCGTGCCGGATAACACTTCTGCCAGATCATCTTCATCAACACTGGTTTGGCCTTTGCTATCTGCCAGATCAACGGCAATTTCCAGCAAATTCAGCACACGGCGACCATCGCCATCTGCCGCTTCAGCCAGTGTGTCTCGTAAGTCTTCCGGGAATTCAATGCCACGATCAGCCAGACCCAGAGTTGCATCATTCAAGGCACGATCAATAATTTCTCGTAAATCTGCTGTTTCAAGGGCTTTAAGCACATACACCCGAGCCCGTGATAACAAGGCATTATTCAGTTCAAACGACGGGTTTTCTGTGGTCGCGCCTATAAAGGTAAAAGTACCGTCTTCGACATACGGTAAAAAGGCGTCTTGTTGTGACTTATTAAAGCGATGGACTTCATCTACAAACAACAGGGTTCGACGACCTTGTTCCTGTTGCAGTTGTTGTGCTCTGGCTACAGCGGCACGAACTTCTTTTACCCCCGCCAGAACCGCTGATATGGTGATAAATTCCATATCACAATAACCGGCAATCAATTTACCCAGCGTGGTTTTACCTGTGCCCGGTGGCCCCCAGAAGATCATCGAATGGGGATGACCAGAAGCAATAGCTTGTCGTAAAGGCTTTCCTTCAGCTAACAAATGTCGTTGACCAATATAGTCATCCAGTGTTGCCGGACGCATTCTATCGGCTAGTGGGCGCCCAGCCAGATCATCAATATTGTCAAACAAACTCACTGAACGGATTCACCTACTACATCCACACCCTCTGGTGGGATAAACACAAATTCATCGTCTGCCAAATCCGGATTTGTCACTACCTGACTAAATACCAGTCTGGTGCGTTGGTCAAAACTGTCTTTCATGATCATTTGTCGCAAACCATGCTGATCAAAGGCCAGTGCCACTGTTTGAAAGTTTGATTCGATATCCTTAGGTATCAACTCTACCCACGAGAACCCATCATCAGAAGGCATATCGGTCAATAAGTATCTATCCTCAGGCAGGCTCTCACCCGACAACAACGTCGCCGGCGTATCCATCAGGGCTTCAAGCTGAGATTTAACAGTGACCTGCTCCAGATCCACATCGTAAAACCAGATACGTTCACCATCAGCAACAATATGCTGTGGATAAGGCTGCTGATAATCCCAACGGAATTTTCCGGGACGTTCTAATACAAACTGACCCTCAGCTTCTTCCATCAAATTGCCTTGTGAATCCAGCACAGTTTGATTGAAATGCGCCTTAAAGGTTTCTACCGTCTTCACAAACACATTGAGTTTTTCTGTTGCTGAGTCTGCCGCCAATAATGGAAATGAAAAACACATCACCACCATAGCTATAACATTTCGTATCAAATTTTTACCCGCCATAATCATTTCAAATTGTCCAATGGAAACACGCTATCCTAATCGCCTCGTGGCGGTGGGGCCAACACTTCACGGCTACCATTACCTTGCATGGCTGAAACCACACCGGCCGCTTCCATCGCTTCAACAATTCGTGCCGCACGGTTATAACCAATTTTTAATCGCCTTTGAACACCGGATACCGATGCTCGTCTTGTTTCAGTCACAATCTGCACAGCCTGATCATATAAGGCGTCCTGCTCGCCATCACTGGCATCTCCTATCACCATATCGCTATCATCACTGGTCGGATCCTGAGTGATTTCTTCAAGGTAATTTGGTTCGGCATTTTTCTTCAAAAATTCAACCACCTGATGCACTTCGTGATCGTCTACAAAGGCACCATGCACCCTTTCCGGCAGTCCAGTTCCAGGCGGCAAATACAACATATCCCCTTGCCCCAGCAATTGTTCTGCTCCCATTTGATCCAAAATAGTGCGAGAGTCAATTCGTGAAGAAACCTGAAATGCCATCCGTGTTGGAATATTAGCCTTAATAAGTCCTGTGATGACATCGACTGACGGTCGTTGCGTTGCCAGAATCAAATGAATACCCGACGCACGTGCTTTTTGTGCCAACCGTGCGATCAATTCTTCCACCTGCTTACCAACCACCATCATCATGTCAGCAAGCTCATCAATCACCACTACAATAAATGGTAATGGCTCTAATGTAGGTGGCGGTTCTCCTTCAACCATATCAACAGTCGGATCGATAATGGGCTCGCCACGCTCAATCGCCTCTTTTACCTTTTTGTTATAGCCCGTAATATTCCTTACGCCCATTGCGGCCATCAATGGATAACGACGTTCCATTTCTGCTACACACCAACGTAAAGCATTGGCCGCTTCTTTCATATCAGTAACAACGGGGGTCAATAGATGTGGAATATCTTCATAAACTGACAGTTCCAGCATCTTCGGATCAATCATGATCAAGCGTACTTGCTCTGGTGTCGCTTTATAAAGCAAACTTAAGATCATGGCATTCACACCCACCGATTTACCAGAACCGGTAGTTCCTGCCACCAGCAAATGCGGCATTTTCTCGAGATCAACCACCACTGGACGACCAGCAATATCTTTACCCAAAGCCATCATGAGAACAGATTTACTGTTTTCATAATCAGCACAACCCAGAATTTCACGCAGGCGTACAATATCTCGGTGTTCATTCGGGATTTCCAGACCTACAACAGGTTTCCCAGGAATAACTTCAACCACGCGCACACTGCTGATCGATAAGGCTCGTGCCAAATCTTTAGCCAAACCACTAATTCGGCTCACCTTAATACCAGGTGCTGGCTGCAACTCAAATCGCGTCACTACAGGACCAGGTTGCACTTCAACCACCTGCACTTCGACACCAAAGTCTTTCAATTTGAGTTCAACTTGACGTGATAAAGCCTGCAAGGCCTCTTCACTGTAACCGCCTGAACTCGCTTTCGGCATATCAAGTAATGCCAATGCCGGCATTTCACCTTGTTCTGGTGATTCAAATAACGGTACCTGACGCTCTTTTTCTTCTCGTTTGCTGGGCGCTACTTCGTGGAGTATCGGCTCTACACGCACCTTGGCACGATGTTGCAATTTCTCGCTCTGTTCACGAAACGAATCCTGTCGTTTCTGTTTCAGACGATTTGCTTCTAATTGTGTTCTAAACTCACGGAGCCAACGTGAAATTGTTGTCATTATTTTCATGGCAATCGCACCGGTGCGATCAATTACCATTAACCAGGACAAACCTGTAAATAATGTGACTCCCGTTAATAGTACCGCCAACAATAACAAGGTGGTGCCCGATGAGCCAAAGACTGATTCAAACCCATGTCCCACTATCTGGCCTAATATTCCACCTGCCCCTTCTGGCAAAAAATCGGCATAACTTGCAAGACTCAGTGTTGATAAACCACTCGCTGATGCCACTGCCATCAATAAACCAATGGTTTTTAATACCCAGAAGTGCACCGCGCCTTCCGAGTCTGCTGTTTTTCCCCAACTAAACAAGAGCCAACCGCTAAAAGCCAGCATCAATGGCGATAAATAAGCAGGAAAACCAAATCCATATAATAAGGAGTCAGCTAACCATGCTCCCACAATGCCACCCCGATTAACGATGGTGTCATTGATGCCCGTCGTAGACCAGCCGGGATCAGTCGGTTGGTAAGTCCACAAGGACAATAATAAGTAGCCTGCCAATGCCAGTGCCAAGATCAATGCCGCCTCACGTAGCCGAAAGCCGACTGCGCCTGAAGCAACCTTTTGGTTCTCTTTATTGTTCAGTCGTGTTGCCTGTGCCAATGTAATATTTCCAATAAAGCCAATCAATTAACGCCTGATTCTAACACAGCTTTTGAACTCATATGCTTTACCAAATTAACAGCAATGCGTACTCTAATACCAAATTACTAACTAAGTTCTGATCAAGCCTGAAAAAATTGGATTGTAATTCAAACACTCCCGTTTCAATGCCTGAACAGAAATTACCGAACATGATCTTTGGAGAACAAATATGGCCGAAAGTAAACATTGTCGATTACTGATTCTTGGTTCCGGTCCGGCAGGTTACACTGCAGCCGTTTATGCTGCACGTGCGGCATTAGAGCCTGTATTAATTACCGGCATTGAACAAGGTGGTCAGCTCACCACTACCACGGATGTTGATAATTGGCCTGGAGATGATCAAGGTGTTGAAGGCCCTGAATTAATGCAACGTATGCAACGCCATGCGGAACGCTTTGGTACTGAAATTGTTTTTGATCATATTCATACCACTGATTTAAGCCAACGTCCGTTTCGACTGATTGGTGATGCCGGTGAATACACGGCTGATGCATTGATCATTGCCACTGGCGCATCGGCAAAATATCTCGGACTGGAATCAGAAGAAGCGTTCAAAGGCCGCGGTGTTTCAGCTTGTGCTACCTGTGATGGTTTCTTTTACAAAAACCAGCCTGTTGCTGTTATTGGTGGCGGTAACACTGCTGTTGAAGAAGCGTTATATCTTTCTAATATAGCCTCGAAAGTGACCGTCATTCACCGTCGTGACTCATTCCGTTCAGAAAAAATTCTCAGTACTCAACTACTGAAAAAAGCACAGGATGGTAATGTCGATATCTTATGGAACCACCAGCTTGATGAAGTGTTGGGAGATGATGCTGGAGTCACCGGTTTACGTGCCAAAAGCACGATTGATGGCAGTACTCAGGAAATTGATGTTCAAGGCGTATTTGTTGCTATTGGTCATCACCCCAATACAGATATTTTTGCAGGCCAACTTGAGATGGAGCACGGTTACATTATTCTCAATAAAGGCACTCAAACCAGTGTCCCAGGCGTGTTTGCTGCTGGTGATGTATCGGATCCAATCTACCGACAAGCTATTACCTCCGCCGGGGCTGGTTGTATGGCGGCACTGGATGCAGAACGCTTTTTAGAAAGCGAAAAATAAATTTTACACCCAAGGGCAGACATCACAATCTGCCCTTTTTTTATTTAAGGAGCGATATCAATGAGTCACTATCAACATATCCTTATTGCAGCAGACTTCTCTGACCATAATAAACAGGTATGCGAACAGGCCAGAGAAATCGCTCAACGCTATCAGACCCGTCTCAGCATCTGTCATATTATTGAAGATTTCCCCATCACAGATTTTGCATACGAACCCATGATCAGTGTCGATCTGGGAATGCGTGATGCAATGCTGGAGTCTGGTAAAAAACATATCGCTCAACTCGCCAGTGGCCTTGATATTCCCTCTGACAACCAATGGGTAGAATTTGGTAATCCCAATCACGATATTGTTCGTCTGGCACAGGAAAACAACGTTGATCTGATTGTTACCGGTTCACATGGTCGTCATGGTATTCAGTTATTACTCGGTTCAACGGCCAATGCTATTTTGCATCATGCTCACTGTGATGTTTTAGCTGTCCGCCTACAAAAAAGTTAATCCATTATGACTGAACAGACCTCTGTTAGATCTGTTTATCGACTTCCAGGATTTATCACCTTTTTACTGGTCGCATTTATCAATGCTGCGGTTGACTTAGGTCATAAAATCATCATTCAGAACACCATATTTAAAACCTATGACGATGCTCAACAGGTCATGCTCACAGCTATTGTTAATGGGCTGATCCTCTTACCCTTCATATTGGCGTTCACCCCCTCCGGTTTTCTGGCAGATCGTTTTTCCAAACCCAGAATCATGCAATGGTCGGCACAGGCTGCCATTGTCATCACCTTGCTCATCACCCTCAGTTACTATCAGGGTTGGTTTAAATTTGCCTTTATCATGACGTTTATTCTGGCATTACAAAGTGCCATATACTCGCCAGCAAAATATGGTTATATACGTGAAATAGCGGGCGACCATCGTCTTGCTGCTGGCAACGGTATGGTTCAAGCCACCACGATTGTAGCGATTCTGTCCGGCATCTTTCTCTTTTCGATAATGTTTGAATCCCAACTGCAAGACCAGATTTATCATTCAGAACAGGATATTATCCGACTGATTGCCCCAATAGGGTGGGTTCTAGTTGGTCTATCTACGATTGAATGGCTGCTGGCAACCAGACTGCACAGTTTTATATCTAATTCGAATACCGCGATATTTAATTGGCAACATTATCGTCGTGGAAAATTGCTGAAAAACAATCTCCGGACTGTTACCAAAATGCCTGTTATCTGGTTATCAATTTTAGCCTTGTCATTGTTTTGGGGGATTTCACAAACCTTGCTAGCGACCTTCCCCGCCTTCGCCAAAGCCGTGTTGAATGAATCGAATACCGTTATCATTCAAGGTCTGCTTGCCTGTTCGGGTTTAGGCATTATTATTGGTTCATTAACTGCAGGTAAACTCACCAACGATAAATTAGCAACCAAACTGATTATCTCGGGCTATCTTGGCCTTATCAGCATCCTATTCATATTGCCTGAGCTTGATTCCATTATTGGCTTTATCTGCGCCATTTTAGGGTTTGGTGTGTTTGGTGGCTTATTGATTGTCCCTCTCAACACGCTTATCCAGCATCACGCACCACCTGAACAGCTCGGTACTATCCTTGCGGGCAATAACTGGCTACAAAACATTGTGATGATTGGCTTCTTATTAATCACTATGCTGGCCGCACTCTTCAACACCGATAGTTATCTGATCATGATGTTTTTACCCATCATTACCATTATCGTTTGTCTGTATTTAGGGTTAAAAATGATAAAACGTTTTAGCTAAATAGTTCACCACGGCTTCATGCTGTGCGTTTGTCCAGTTGGTATCAGCCGCCACTGAACAGCCTTGAACCTGTTTTTTTAACGCTGATAATGAGCTTATTTTACGATCGGGCCTTGTGTACAGGCTATCAGGCTTGCCAGCGGTTAATGATGCATGGCACTGCAAACAAGAAGCATCGTGCAGATCTTTTCCCTGTGCGAAAACAGCAGTACTAACCACCAATAAAACTGAAATTAGTACTGCTTTGATTGTCATGCTCTTCCAGCTTGTAAATGCGCAATCCGCAACGATGCTGGCGGGTGTGAATCATAAATTGATGATACCAATGGATCAGGCGTCAAGGTGCTGGCATTTTCCTGATACAGTGCCACCAAGGCCTGAATCAAATGCTCACTACTGGATACAGATGCGGCATAGTCATCGGCTTCGAATTCATATTTACGCGATAAGGCGGTCATCATCGGATGCAAAAAGAAGCTGAACACCGGGATCACCAACATAAATAATACCAGTGCCATCGCATTGCTTTGCGTGGTCACTCCCAAGCCAGTGTAAAACCATGATTCTGCTGACGCCCATCCTAATACAGCCAAACCAATCAAACTCAACAAAGCCATCACACCCATATTTTTGACCACGTGTTTACGACGGAAATGGCCAAGTTCATGGGCTAACACAGCTTCAATTTGATCCTCATTCAAGGTGTTCAATAAAGTATCAAAAAATACAATCCGTTTATTATTTCCAAGGCCGGTGAAATACGCATTGCCATGCCCCGAACGGCGTGATCCATCCATGACATAAATGCCCTGACTTTTGAATCCGCATCGTGCCAATAAACCTTCGACTCGTTCCTTTAGTTTTACATCTTCCAGTGGTGTAAATTTATTGAATAATGGCGAAATAAACGCAGGATAGGCCCACATCATCAATAAAGAGACGCCCATTAATGCACCCCAAAGATACAGCCACCAGTATTCGCCTGTACCCTCCATCAGCCATAGTGCACCCCAGATTAATGGTGCGCCAATAATCACCATCAATAACGTTTCTTTAACAACATCTGACAGAAACAAAGGCAACGTATTACGATTAAAACCAAAACGCTGTTCCAGTACAAAGGTTTTGTACCACGATAATGGCAGTTCTATTAACGTTCCAATAATGAAAAAACTCAGAATAAAACCAACACCAGTCATCATGTCCGACCAGCCCATGCTTTGCCATATGTCTGATAATAATGCCAGGCCACCAGCCAGTGTCCATATAAGTAGCAACAGTGCGCCCAATACATTTTCCACACGATTGAGCTTACCTTTAGCTACGGTATAGTCCGCTGCTTTTTGATGTGCAGATAACTCAACTTGTGAACTAAAGGCATCAGGAACATTGCCTCTATGTGATTGCACATAACGACCTTGTCGCAGTGATAACCACAACTCTATCCCCGTCATCAATCCTAATGCTGCTAAAAAAATCCACGTAAAGTCATTCATAGTCTATCTATACACCGTTTAAAATCATAATAATGCCAAGCAGGTTAGCCTTTGATACAATCATGTCAAGAAAGTTCATCAGTAACAACAAATAAAGACGGATATCATGACCAAAAGTAAAAAAAATCTAGTTTGGATTGATCTGGAAATGACAGGTCTCGATACCAATAATGACTATATCATCGAAATCGCGACAATTGTAACTGATGGTGAACTGAATATTTTAGCTGAAGGGCCGATGATTGCCATTCATCAGAATGATTCTATACTTGAAGCCATGGATGAGTGGAATACCCGTCAGCATGGTAAGTCCGGTCTGACTAAACGGGTTCGTGAAAGCACTATCAATGAAGCTGAAGCTGAACAACAAACCCTGGATTTTTTAAAACAATACGTGCCAGCAGGTGTATCACCTATGTGTGGCAACAGTATTTGTCAGGATCGTCGATTTATGGCTCGCATCATGCCTGAGCTAGAAGCCTATTTCCACTACCGAAACCTTGATGTCAGCTCACTAAAAGAACTGGCACGGCGTTGGGCTCCAAAAGTAGAGAAAAGCTTCAAGAAAAAATCATCCCATCTTGCTATGGACGATATCAAGGATTCAATACGAGAATTACAGCATTATCGTGAACTGTTTATCAAACTGCCCGAATAAAAGCTGCCAAACTTATATTATGGATAATGATATCAACACACCACTGCTGAACTATAACTACCGATTAGCATATCCATCCCCACTGGGTTTTGTGTAGCTAGCGTTATGCTGTTCATGCACTTCCATCTAGTTATTAAGCTTTGGATTGCAATATTCATATTGACCTTATCTGGCCTTTTTATAACAGCCCACGCAGCTACTATTTTAATTGATGGGGATACTGAAAATACCAATCTGGCTCCTCACTACCAACTGTATGTTGATACTACCCATAACGTTACTATTGACCAGATCCTGTCTTTAAACGGTACAATAAATTTCCTACCCATCCCAGAAAAACGAGATAATTTAGGTTTCCGCAAAGAAACACACTGGTTCAAAGTCAATACCGTGAACCCCAGCGATCAAGAGCTACAACGCCTGCTTGAATTTGATTTTCCGTTACTTGATGACCTTAGTGTCTATCTCGTTGACAAAGCCAGCAAAAAAATACTTGCGAATTATGATGCTGGTGACCGACAGCCGTTTAATCAACGTCAGTACTTGCACCCACATTTTGTTTTTCCGATCACCCTGCCAGCCCAATCTAATACTAGTTTATATGTTCGCATCCATACAGAAGGAAGCATGACTGCAGGGGCTAGCCTTTGGCAGCCAGAAGCCTATGTAAAACACAGTCGAATTGAGTATTTCTACATCAATTTATACATCGGCTTATTGATCGCTATGATCGGTTATAACTTACTATTATTTATTTCGATTCGTGAAATCAGTTATTTATTCTATGTGTGTTTCGCCAGCTCAATGCTACTGGCTATTGGGTCATTTAATGGATTGTGGTTTGAATTATTTTGGCCAAATTCACCATGGTGGCATAATATATCCATACCGCTTGGCTTTTCGTTAGCGGGGCTATTTGCATGCCTGTTTTCCAAACATTTTTTACAATCCACTGCCAACATTCCACTGATAGAAAAGCCGTTTAATTTCCTTGCATACATATACGCCACCATAGCATTTTTAAGTACATTTATATCGGTGAGTTATAGCTCCCAAGCTCTTTCTGTTGTTGCGTTTATGTTGGTCTTACTCGCCATTACTGCGGGGACACTACTGACTGTCCAAGGTCACCGCCATGCCAGAATTTACTTGCTTGCCTGGATTAGTGTTCTGTTAGGAACTGCCCTACTCTCAGCCAGAAACTTCGGGCTGCTACCTAATAATATTCTAACGTTACATAGCCTGATGTTTGGCAGTGCACTGGAAATGATTTTATTGTCATTTGCACTCGCTGAGCGCATTAACTTCTTCAGAACCGCGAATGACTTGTCACGTCAGGAGGCTTTTCAGACCCACTCCAAACTCATTGACGTTTTACGAAATAGTGAACGTGAACTGATTCATCGCGTCAAAAAACGCACTGAATCACTAGCCCTCGCCAATGAAAAGCTGACTCAACAAGAGCAAGAACTGAAAAAACTGGCTCACTACGATACTCTGACAGGGTTAGCTAATCGTGCACTGATCACTGAACAACTAGACTTATTATTGACTCATTGCAAACGTGAAAAAATTAAGTTGGCGGTATTATTTCTTGATCTTGATGGCTTTAAGGCCATCAATGATAAATTTGGTCATAAGGTTGGAGATGAACTACTGATCGTGATAGCAGATAAATTGCGATTTTTACTCCGTGACAGTGACGTAGTCGGTCGTTTAGGTGGCGATGAGTTTATTGTGTTAATTGAATCCAGTGATGGCGCACTTGACCCGCAACAAGTTGCACAAAAGATCAAAGACACTATTTCTCAGCCCGTCACTATTGATGGCCTCACTATTGAGTGCGGCATTAGTATTGGTATCGCCATCTATCCCGATGATGGAGATAATGTTGATTCATTGATGTCGATATCTGATACCGCCATGTATATTGATAAAGGTTACCGAGAAAAGACAGTTTCAACGACATCCCCATAGAATCCCCAAATAAAAATGCAGATATACTGCATTTACATATAGAATCAGCGATAAATATTCATCAGAAATTAAAAGTGCGTGATGAAAAAAAATTTACATGGCTATCAAGACCCATCTCTTCCACCATTGGATGATAAAGCCATCCATGAACTTAATCTCCATGCTGCCCAAGATTTTGCAAAACGGTCTATTCCCGGCTCTTTTATTATTCTGATCGCGTTATTGATCACTGCCATTTCATCCAACGTGTTTAGTGATACCGGCAATTTGATTTATCTGTTAATTACAGCGTTACTCCTCAGTGTCATTTCACGATTTTTTATCTTACGAGCATTACCACGCTGTCAAAGTGATCACAGTCTTAAAATTTGGAAAAACATCTTCTCTCTGGCTGTATTAGTGACATCGGCTGCATGGGGAGCGTTTGTTGTTATTAATCTTTATTTTTATGGCACCAGCACACTCACCTTGGTTGTGCTGATGTTCACCATTGGCATTGCCGGAGGTTCTGCTATCAGCCTATTTATCTGGAAAAATCTGGCTCATGCTTATTTAAGCCTGTTATTTTTACCTACAGGGATTCTTACGCTGATGAATTGGAATACGGTCAATGCCAGTATCTTTTTTGGATTTACCGTCTACTTTATTTTTTTATACCTTCAGATCATTCGCTCAAATAATGAATACTGGCTTGCTTTATGTAATACCAAACTGTTGCAGAATCAAACAATAGAGTTGGCTAACGCAAAAGAATATGCTGAAAAGGCTAATCGAGCAAAATCAGAATTTTTGTCCAGCATGAGCCATGAATTACGTACACCACTAAATGCCGTCATCGGCTTTAGTCAACTTATAGTCAACAATCCCGAAGAACCACCAACACCATCACAAGAAGAAAACCTTGGTTATATTCAAGAGGCCGGTAACCAGTTATTAAAATTAATTAATCAAGTACTTGATTTGGCTGTTATTGAGTCTAAAGAGATTGAATTCCCAATAGAGTCTGTCTCTCTTGCAAAAGTAGTTCATGAATGTATTCCGCTAATTCAGACACCAGCAAAACAACAAGACATACATTTAAATATTTCGAAAGATATCGATTATTATGTCCGTGCTAATTATATGCACCTGAAACAGGTGCTAATTAATCTATTAAGTAATGGTATCAGGTACAATAAACTAGGTGGTTCGCTTACTTTATCGTGTCAACTCCATGCAACCATGATTAGGGTAAATATCACTGATACTGGAAGTGGAATTCCTATTCAAAAGCAGGATCATATCTTGACTTCTTTTGCTCATCTTGAAAAAGAATACACCTCCATTGAGGGCAAAGGTGTTGGCTTAGCCGTTAGTAAAGACATTATAGAAGCAATGAATGGTAATTTAGGATTCGGCAGTGTTGAAGGGCAAGGATCAACCTTTTGGTTTGAATTGCCTTTGCAACAATAAACCCCATTTATCTCTGTTACAGATGTGAAGCATGCCCGTGTTGCTTTAACGCCCATTTAACATGTTCTCGAACTAATTCTGACGTCCCATTTAGTCGTGATGTTAATGCTAAGATAATTTCATGACTGCCTTTGGCGTTACCTAATGCTACCGCGATATTACGCAACCAGCACTCGTAACCAATACGTCGAATCGGGCTGCCTTCCAATTTCGATAAAAAATCGTTTTCTGTCCAGGCAAATAGATCGATCAGTTGTGGTGCATCTAGACCATGGCGTGGCAAATAATCTGCCTCCTCAGTAGCTTGAGCAAATTTATTCCATGGACAGATTAATTGGCAATCATCACAACCATAAATTCGATTTCCTATCATTGATCTAAATTCCACCGGAATCGAACCACGTAATTCGATCGTCAAGTAAGAAATACATCGTCTGGCATCAACTTGATAGGGGGCAACAATCGCTTGCGTAGGGCATATATCAATACACGCCTCGCAGGAGCCACAGTGCTCGGAAGTGGAACTCGTGACAGGTAAAGGAAGATCAGTATAAATTTCGCCCAGAAAGAAATAAGAACCATGTTCACGGTTCAGTATATTGCTGTGTTTGCCCACCCAACCAAGCCCAGATTTTTCAGCCAACGATTTTTCCATCACAGGTGCACTATCACAAAACACTCTAAAACCGGTCTCGCTGACTTCCTGCTTTATCTTACTGGCAAGTGCTAATAACCGCTTACGCATCAACTTATGATAATCACGCCCCAATGCATACCGTGAAATAAAACCCTGTTGATCATTGTTTAATACAGACCAGGGTTCAGCTGCTAGCTCAGGCCAATAGTCCATTCGAACCGTAATAACCCGTATCGTGCCCGGCACTAACTCTTCTGGTCGAGTTCGTTTGGTGCCATGACGCTCCATATAGTCCATTTCGCCATGAAATCCTGCATCCAACCAGGTTTTTAGCTTGTTTTCCGTTTCTGCTAATTTGACATCACTGACACCAAGTTGCTGAAAACCAAAAGATTGCGACCATTTCTGGACCATTTCCAAGAGGGAATTCATTGTTAAAGCTGTATTTGTTTCACTCATACAGGATATTATAGGCGCCTCGTAAAATTTATATCTTGGAATCCATCCATGCTTAATTTGCCTCATGACCTATACACAGCGGAACAAACACGCGAATTAGATCGTATCGTTACTGAACAACATAACATTTCGACAGCCAAATTGATGGCGCAAGCAGGTACTGCTGCTCTTGCCTCAATTAAAAATCATTGGCCTCAGGCTGAACGGCTTCTAGTTGTCTGTGGTACCGGCAATAATGGCGGTGATGGTTTTGAGCTGGCACGACAAGCCATTGAAGCGGGGTATCGTGTTGTCGTATTTCAAGTCGGTGATGATGAAATTAAAAATGAAACGGCTGCCGCTTGTGATGCTTTATTAGCGACAGGCACCAAAATCCAGAAATTTAAGGATAAATTACCCTCTACCGATGTGATCGTTGATGCCATGATTGGTACCGGTTTAAACCGGGAAGTAACGGGAGAGTATAAAAAGGTAATTGAAGCCATCAATAGCGCCAAACGTACTCCCGTCATATCGTTAGATATTCCTTCAGGCTTACACGCTGACACTGGTAGCGCCATGAACACTGCAGTCAAGGCCACCATCTGCCTGAGCTTTATGGGTTTGAACAAAGGTCTGTTTATTGGCGAAGGGCCCAACTATGCTGGCACCGTATGTTTTGATTCACTGAATATTCCCTCTGCACTCTATAAGGAATTCAGTCCAATCGCACGCCGAGTCAGTCTTGAAAATGATGCTGCCGGACTAGCACCACGCGAACGTACAGGCCACAAAGGTTTATATGGTCACTTACTGATTGTCGGTGGTGATCTTGGCATGTCTGGTGCTGCCCGTGTTGCTGCTGAAGCTGGCGCAAGAGTAGGTGCTGGTTTAACCAGTATAGCGACACGCTCGGCTCATGGCCCTATTCTTAGTGTAGCTCGCCCTGAGCTGATGTGTCATGGCGTCGAAGATCCAGAGGACCTGATTCCACTGATCGAAAGAGCCAATGCACTCACTGTCGGTCCTGGTCTAGGTCAAAATGATTGGGGGGCCTCATTATTTCAAAAAGCAATTGAAAGCAATCTCCCTATGGTTGTCGACGCTGATGCACTCAATCTTATAAGTAAAAATCCTCAACGACACGATAACTGGATATTGACGCCACATCCAGGTGAAGCTGCACGACTATTAGGTTGTACCTCTGACGATATTCAGGCAGATCGATTTAATGCCGTCAAAGAATTACAAAGTATTTATGGTGGTATTGCCGTTCTAAAAGGATCGGGCACTCTAATTTACAATGGAGAAACACCCACTCGCTTATCAACATGGGGCAACCCAGGTATGGGTAGTGGTGGTATGGGTGATGTACTAGCAGGCGTCATTGGTGGTTTATTAGCGCAAGGCTTCCCATTAATGGATGCTGCCTGTGTAGGGGTAACTTTGCATGGAATGGCTGGGGATAAAGCAGCAGAACAAGATGGTGAACGCGGTATGTTGGCCATGGATCTGATACCACACCTAAGACACTTGGCTAACCTGATTTATTAATCATTCTGCGTGAACATTCATCTCGCAAATGAAATAGCCACACTACGACTGGGCGAACAGATCGCCCAGTTATGTCCTCCCCAACAATTCACTATACATCTTGAAGGTGAACTGGGAGCTGGCAAAACAACCTTAACCCGTGGATTTCTGCATCAATTAGGTCATCAGGGCAATGTAAAAAGTCCCACCTACACACTGGTCGAACGCTACGATCTTAGCGATAGAACCGTCTTTCATTTTGATTTATATCGCTTAACAGATCCTGAAGAACTGGATTTTCTAGGACTGGATGATTACCTGAGTCAAAATTCAATTTGCCTTATTGAATGGGCTTCGCAAGGAGGTGAGTACTTACCTCAGCCTGATATCAGTATCACTCTTAGTTACCAAAACAATGGCCGTCAGGCGATAATTTCAGCATTATCCAATGAAGGTAAGCAACTGTGTGAACAACTTCACAAATAATTCAACTTTACACGCTATCTTATTTATTGTTAAAGAAAACTTGATTTTTTAATCTATTAATTACACAATAATCTTTAAGTAATTTTAGAGATTAACCCATGCTTAGATTTCTACTAAGTCTGTTCCTGTTCACACTGTCACTCACGACGATGGCCAATACCATTGAAGGTGTACGTTTATCACAGTCTGTGAATGATACACGCTTAGTCTTTGATCTCAGTGATAAAGCCTCTTACGATCTATTTACCCTGAAAAATCCTGATCGTTTAGTTATAGATCTCAAACACACCAAACATCCTGAATCTATTACTTTACCAAATTTGAGCAATACCCCGATACGAAACATCCGCTATGCAGAATGGAATAATAAAAGCGTTCGAATAGTCCTTGATCTGGACAAGGCAGTTACGTTCAATAGTCAGGCATTAGCTCCAAGTCATGGTCGTTCGCATCGACTGGTCCTGGATCTGCACAATTCAACAGCTACTCAACCTACAAGAACAGAAACACTTTCTACAGTAACGCCCGCCCCAGTTCAGGTTACTCCTACTCCACAGATCATTGAGAAGCCACAACCCATAGTTATAACAAAAAAGACAATACTCAGCCCGCGGCGAGACATTGTGATTGCAATTGATGCCGGCCATGGCGGACAAGATTCAGGGGCTTTAGGTAGCCAAGGAACTCAAGAGAAAGTGGTTGTATTGGCTATCGCTCGTCGCCTTGCAAAGCTAGTGAATAACGAGCCCGGAATGCGAGCCTATTTAACTCGCGACCGAGATGTATTTATCAGTCTGCGACAACGCATTAAACGAGCACGCCAAAATAATGCTGATATGTTTATTTCTATTCATGCTGATGCATTCCATAACCACCGCGCCAGAGGTGCCTCCGTTTTCGTTCTTTCTGAAAGAGGGGCCAGTAGTGAAGCAGCACAACTATTAGCTGACAAGGAAAATGCAGCCGATCTTGCCGGTGGCATCAGTCTGGAAGACAAAGATGATCTTCTCGCTTCTGTTTTGCTCGACTTATCTCAAACCGCCAGCCTAGAAGCCAGTATAGAAGTCGCAAACACGGTGTTATCAGGGTTGAAACGGGTCGGCAATGTTCACAAAAAACACGTTGAATCAGCCGCCTTTGTCGTACTGAAATCACCTGACATCCCTTCACTATTGGTTGAAACAGCATTTATTTCCAACCCTGATGAAGAACGGAAATTGAACAGCGCCAGCCATCAAAACAAACTCGCACGCGCTATGATGTCTGGCATTCGAAACTATTTCCGACGCAATCCACTCCCCGGCACCAATATGCCACAACAACACATTGTCAGTAATGGCGACACGCTTAGTACTATTGCTCAGCGATATCAGGTGAGCCTAAATCAACTTAAATCAAATAATGATTTAACCAGTAATTATCTAAAAGTCGGCGAAGTACTGATGATCCCTTAAAACAGTTCAAGCTCTGTCGCTTGCTGTTAAAATAACCACATGTCAGCAAGTAACCGTATTTACACCCTTCCATTACACCTAGCCAATCAGATCGCTGCCGGTGAAGTTATAGAACGCCCAGCATCTGTCGTTAAAGAATTAATTGAAAATAGTATTGATGCCGGTGCAAGCCAAATTACTATTGATATAGAAGGTGCTGGCAACCAATTAATCCGGGTTCGCGACAATGGTTTTGGTATTCATCCTGAAGATCTAGCTCTGGCTCTCAGCCGTCATGCCACCAGCAAATTACATTCAAGCGAACAGCTCAGTCATATTGACAGTTTAGGATTTCGTGGTGAGGCATTGCCCAGTATCGCTTCAGTGTCAGAATTGTCACTCCGTTCGCGCCAGCAAGACAGTGACTGTGGCTGGCAAATTTCTGGGGACAATGATATTCCAAACCCGGTAGCACATCCTATTGGCACAACAGTGGAAGTACGTGAACTTTTTTTTAATGTCCCCGCACGCCGTCATTTTTTGCGCGGCAATAAAACAGAACAACACCACATAACCACTACCTTGTATCGTCTAGCCTTATGTCAGTTTGAAATAGGATTCCAATGCCAGCTATCGGCATCAACTACCCTCAAGCTGCCCGCTGCTGTTACACCTGAACAACAACAACAACGTGTCGCTAAAATTTGTGGCAAGGCATTTATCAATAACAGTCTGTATATTCAGCAACAGTATGATGATATTGAACTCAGTGGTTGGCTAGGCAAAGCAGAAGCCCATCGTCCGCAAACAGATGTGCACTATTTTTTTATAAATGGCCGCGTCATTCGTGATCGAGTGATCAATCATGCTATTAGACAGGCATACGCTGACATGATTCCTTCCGGTCGCTATCCTGCTTTTGTATTGTATTTAACTATGCCACTGGATCGGGTCGATATCAATGTTCACCCGACCAAACATGAAGTGCGTTTCCGTGATGCCAGACTGGTTCATGGCTTAATTACTCGTGCCTTACAAGATGCATTAGCATCAAGTGCACCCTCGCAAACATTCTCAAGCTCCGAACCACAATCAAACAAACCAACTCCAAACGTTGTTGCTGATAACTCCACCCCTTATCAAACACGAAGCGACTTTCCCAGCCAAGATAGTGCACTGAAGGATTTTGGCACTATTAGCATCCTGATTCATCAACGTTATGCCATCACTCAATCCAGTCAGGGATGTTTATTACTTGATTTGCAAAAGGCACAACGCCTGTTACGTCAGCAGCAATTACATCACGCTATAGAATCTGATTCACTTAGTTCACGTCCAATTCTGGTGCCAATCAAAGTGGAGTTGACTCCAGAAGCACTGCAATCAATCATTCAACATCAACAACTATTAGCAACGCTGGGCTTTAGTTTTCAGTTTAATAAGTCTGATTTAATTATTAAGTCCATTCCCAGTTTATTGGTACAGGTTGATGTCAATGAACTGATCTGCGCACTGGCTACCACACTCCTTGATCAAAATATCACCATCAACCGACTTACGCTCTTTTTAGAACAACGACTGCCATTGACTCCTGTACACAATGTGCAGCAGGCAGAAATGATCGTCAACCAACTTTCCACCATGGTTAAAACAGAAGAATGGTGTCGTATACTTGATCAAAAAACACTTAGTAGCTTATTCTGATTATCAAGCTGTTTTTTAATTCAGGGAAAACTTATGGCAACATCTGGACGATCTAAACCTTCAATCTTCCCTGCATTGTTGGCATTAATACTATCGATGCTGATCGGTTATTTTTTATACTCTAATCTTGAATCATCAAGACAAGATCATCTCATTGGCCCGCCAATTGAAATTATTGACCCGCAACCGCCATTAACAGTCATAAAACCCGGATCAGCGCCCCCATCAAGTGAGCAAATCATTGAGCAAGAAGCCAAAGCTTTTATAGATGCTCTTGCCAAATCTCAAGATACCCCTATTACCGTTGATGAACATCAGGATCAGTTTGTACGTCATGACAGTGTTATTGTCCTGTCAGAAGCCGATACCACCATTGATACTGGTGACCAAACATTATCTATTAAAGATATTCTTCAATCG
>JAOUJZ010000012.1 GCA_029882915.1 Gammaproteobacteria bacterium
TGGTATCTGGCAGCTGCTGAAGAAAAAGGATTGTCGTTGAATTACGATCAGGCACGTGAGCGTATTTATGGCATACCTTACGATGAATGGAAAGACAGGTATCAGACAGGATCTAAACGTTAAATAGTGTCAGTTCACTGCTTTTTGGATGCTTTTAGAAGTACTTTAGCAAGGGCCAGAGTGTCGGTATCGTCTTTTTCCTTGGGATGTAGCAATGCAATAGTTGAAATAGTGCTACGAAGTTGTTGTAAGTAATTTCGGCAGCAAGAGCACACGACCAAATGCAAAAGCAGGCCAATGCGCTTACCCAAAGGCAGTTCACCGTCTATATAGTTACTTGCTTCTTCAGCAACATCTTTACATTGAAACATTTTAATTACCTTGATATTTTTCGATACTTTGTTGGAGTGCTGTCCGTGCCCTGTGCAAAAGTACTCTGGCATTAGACGCAGAGATATCCAGAATGTTACACATTTCTTCCATTTTAATGCCTTCCATGTCATACATGGTTAACGCAGCACGTTGGAGTGCAGGTAGCTGTTGGAAGGTAGATTCTATTATCGTTTGCAATTGATCGTTGGCCAGCAGTGCTTCAGGTGTGTCTTGTTCCCATTTATGGACGTCATCCAGTCGGTGACCGCGTTGGTCAAAGTGATCATCAGGTTCGATTTGCCAGCCATCATCCAATGAAATCTGTCTATTTTCTCGTCGTACCCGGGTTTTAGCACCATTACTGACAATATTGAGTAACCAGGTTTTAAGGCTGGATCGGCCTTCAAATTTTGGCAGAGCTTTAATGGCTGAGATCCATGCATCCTGAACAACTTCATCAGCAAAGGCTTCTCCCACGATTGCTCTGGCAACGGTTAGCATAATATTGTGATATTGGCTCACTACCATTTCAAAAGCCTGTGGCTCACCAGCAATAAGCTGTTTGATAAGGGATTTTTCATGATTTTTGTCGAGACTAATAGTTTTTTTCATGCAATTTGTAACAAATCCATTTTACGTGCGTCTATGTTAGCAAGCTTGGTCATGATTGACTGCTTGTTTTTATTTTTAACACTAATTATTTAGGAAACGTCTATGTCTATTACTACTAACAAAACAAAAATTGCATTGGCCGCCGGTACAGTCCTGTCAGCAGGCCTTGCTTTATCACCATCATTAGTGAATGCAGACACGAACCCATTTGCATCTACTGAACTGTCGAGTGGTTACATGCAACTTGCTGAAGGTAAATGTGGCGGTAACAAAACTGCTGAAGAAGGCAAATGTGGTGGTGAAAAGAAAGCTGAAGAAGCTAAATGTGGCGCAGATAAGAAAGCTGAAGAAGGCAAATGCGGTGCTGAAAAGAAAACTGAAGAAGGTAAATGTGGCGAAGCTAAATGTGGTGCTAACAAATAATGTTGCTAGCCTGAGTTAAGCTTGTGGGAAAGGGCTCTGCGGAGCCCTTTTTTATAAATTGAGAGGAGTAGTGCGGAGATGAGTATCTGCAAAGTAGCGAACAGTCTTCAAAGTGCATTGAATAGATTTCGAATGGCAGACTTTTTGGCACCTCTGGCATTAAGGCTATATTTAGCCCCTGTGTTCTGGATGGCATCAAATAATAAATGGAACCCTTTTGATAGCAACAGCTCTCTGGATGCCACGATTCAATGGTTTGGAAACAAAGAATGGGGTCTAGGTCTACCTTTCCCTGAATTGATGGGCTATTTAGCCTGGGGCGCTGAGTACTTTGGTGCGATTTTTCTTGTTTTGGGGCTTGCCGTCCGCTGGATCAGTCTTCCATTAATGGTGACCATGATTGTGGCGGCGGTGACTGTTCATTGGGAAAATGGCTGGTTAGCCATTGCAGAGTCAAGTACACAACTTGAAATGGCTCGTTCTATTTTGCAACAGCATGGTAATTATGACTGGCTCACTCAAAATGGCAGTTTTGTTGTTTTGAATAATGGAATTGAGTTCGCAGCGACCTATTTCATTATGTTATTGACCTTGTTTTTTATAGGATCTGGCAAGTTTGTTAGCGCGGATTACTGGATAGCCAAACGATTTTCAAACTGTTGAGGTGATAAAGATGTTGATTCGAATAAAAAGACTGGGTGAAATGCCCTCAAGTGAAATCACTGATCACCAAGTTTATTTAAATCGTCGGCAATTTTTAAATGGGGTGGCTATAGCAGCAACTGCAACGGTATTGCCTGGCTCGTTAGCCTCAGCGGCGACAGATCCTGTTCCAACCTTCAATAACTTAACCAAAAGTCCATTCTCAACGTCTGAAACTCCTACACCGTTTGAGTCAGTAACCAGTTATAACAACTTTTATGAATTTGGAACCGACAAATCCTCGCCAGCCTTATTGGCAACAGAATTTCCGGATAAAACTAAACCATGGAGAGTGACGATTGATGGAGAATGCGATAATCCGGGTGACTATGATTATGATGATTTAATTCGTCCCTTCACACTGGAAGAGCGGATCTATAATTTTCGCTGTGTGGAAGGCTGGTCAATGGTTATTCCGTGGGTTGGCTTTCCATTAGCAGATCTTATTAAACGCGCCCAACCCAATTCTCGCGCCAAATTTGTTGAATTCACAACGCTTTATGATCCAGAGCAGATGCCTGGTCAACGGCGCGGGGTATTAGACTGGCCCTATACCGAAGGTTTACGGATGGATGAGGCTATGAATCCTCTGACAATTCTATCTGTCGGTGTCTACGGACAGGAGTTGCCTGGTCAGAATGGGGCACCTATCCGTCTGGTCGTACCATGGAAATATGGTTTTAAGAGTATTAAATCCATTGTAAGAATACGCTTTGTAGAGCAGTTACCCGCTACAGCATGGGTGAAGGCGGGGCCAAGGGAATATGGCTTTTACTCCAATGTTAATCCAAACGTAGATCACCCTCGCTGGAGTCAAAGTCGCGAACGTCGAATTGGAGATTTTTTGAAACGTGAAACCGAAATGTTTAATGGCTATAGTGAACATGTGGCTCATATGTACACCAATATGGATTTAAAAAAGAATTTTTAATTAAGTGATACACGTGAAAGTAAAACAATTAAAAGTAGTCGTTTTTATCACCAGTTTTGTGCCTATTTTTTTATTGATAGGTGGGTTACTCACTAATCAGCTAGGCGCTAATCCTATAGAAACGCTGACACGAGAAACCGGATTGTGGGCATTACGTTTTTTGCTGTTAACATTGACTGTTACGCCACTAAAATGGCTAACAGGGTGGAATGTGCTTGTTACAATCCGTCGTATGTTGGGGCTGTATGTCTTTTTTTATGCGCTATTACATATGTTGTTGTATTTGTGGCTGGATCAGTTTTTTGATGTTGATGAAATCCTTAAGGACATCATTAAACGTCCATTTATCACCATAGGTTTTTTTACCTTTACTGCATTGATACCCCTTGTTGTAACATCCAATAATGCAATGGTTAAACGACTGGGAGGGAAACGATGGAAGAAGCTTCATCAATTAACGTATTTAATCGCGATTGCCAGTTCTATACATTTTTATATGCTGGTTAAGCAGGACAAAACAGAGCCATTACTGTATGCAGGCTTACTTGCACTGTTATTAGGTATGCGCCTGTATCAATGGTACCTGAAGTCAGCTTCAATGGTTTCCCCTAGAAATTCATTTTCACGGTTATAGATACTAAGTTTTCATAAACTAAACTTTAGTGATTCTGTGATCTTTTTCTGAGGCAGTGGACGTTAGCCTGTTACTTAAGCTTTAGAATCGAGCAAAAAATGTTACACTATGCCGCTGTTTATGACGCTAAGGTTTAAGTAGGTATATATGACTGATTTTGTTGATAACGATCCACAAGAAACTCAAGAATGGCTGGATGCTTTAGAGTCCATGATTGAGGTAGAAGGTGATGACAAAGCGCATTATATTTTAGAAAAACTCATCGATATGGCTCGTCGCTCGGGAATTAACTTACCGTATACAGCCAATACAGCCTATGTAAATACGCTCCCCGTTGATCAACAAGCCCGCATTCCCGGCGATCAGGAAATGGAGCATAAATTACGATCATATATTCGTTGGAATGCGATGGCGATGGTGGCGAAAGCCAATATGAAGCCGGGTGCCGTTGGTGGTCACATTGCAAGTTTCTCATCTGCCGCCACTCTATACGATGTTGGTTTCAATCACTTTTTTAAAGGTGATGACCATGGCAATGGAGCAGATTTAGTTTTTTTTCAGGGCCATTCTGCACCAGGTATTTACGCGCGCTCATTCCTTGAAGGTCGTCTAACAGAAGACCAGTTATTGAATTTCCGTTTTGAGTCTGAAGGCAAAGGTTTGTCTTCTTATCCTCATCCGTGGTTGATGCCGGACTACTGGCAGTTCCCTACTGTGTCTATGGGCCTAGGTCCACTTTTGGCAATTTATCAGGCTCGTTTCATGAAATACATGGAACACCGTGAAATCAAAGCAACAGCAGGCAGAAATGTCTGGGCCTACTTGGGTGACGGTGAAATGGATGAGCCGGAATCATTGGGCGCCATTACGCTTGCTGGCCGTGAAAAATTGGATAACCTTACTTTCGTCGTTAACTGTAACTTACAGCGTTTAGATGGTCCTGTTCGTGGTAACGGAAAAATCATTCAGGAACTGGAAGCAATTTTCCGTGGTGCTGGCTGGAATGTCATCAAAGTCATTTGGGGATCAGGCTGGGATCAGCTACTAGCCAAAGACAAAAATGGTCTTTTACTTAAACGAATGGAAGAAGTAGTTGATGGTGAATACCAGAACTACAAATCGAAAGACGGTGCCTTTGTTCGTGAACATTTCTTTGGTAAATATCCAGAGCTTTTAGACATGGTCTCTGATATGACCGATGAAGATATCTGGAAGTTGAGTCGTGGTGGACACGATCCAAGAAAAATTTATGCTGCCTACAAAGCGGCTAGTGAACATCAAGGCCAGCCTACTGTAATTTTAGCGAAAACGGTTAAAGGTTATGGTATGGGTGAAGCGGGAGAAGCACAGAATATCACCCATTCACAAAAGAACATGAATCTGGAGCAGATGAAGCGCTTCCGTGATCGTTTTAATATTCCAGTGGCTGATAAAGATTTAGAGGATCTGCCGTTCATTACCCTTGCTGATGACAGTAAAGAAAAGAAATACCTACTGGAGAGACGTCAGGAATTAGGAGGCTTTTTACCTAAGCGTAATAGCGGAGCCCCTGCATTAAAGATCCCTGATCTGAAAGCTTTCGATAGTTTGTTGCAATCAACAGGCGATAGAAAAATCTCCACCACAATGGCCTTCGTACGTATTTTGACGGCATTAATCCGAGACAAGGAGATCGGTAAAAATATCGTTCCTATCGTACCGGATGAAGCGCGAACATTTGGTATGGAAGGCCTGTTCCGTTCTATCGGTATCTATTCTTCATCAGGCCAAATGTATGAGCCTGAAGATTCAGGAAAGGTGATGTGGTATCGCGAAGACACCAAGGGTCAAATCCTGCAGGAAGGCATCAATGAAGCTGGTGCGATGGCGGAGTGGGTGTCAGCATCAACGGCCTATTCGAACTACAACATCAATATGGTGCCGTTCTATATTTATTACTCCATGTTTGGTTTCCAGCGCGTTGGCGATTTGGCATGGTTGGCTGGAGATATTCAAGCCAAAGGCTTCCTTGTTGGTGCCACTGCAGGTCGCACCACACTCAACGGTGAAGGTCTGCAACATCAGGATGGTCACAGCCTGATTCAGGCTGGCACAATTCCGAATTGCATTAGCTATGACCCAACCTACGCTTATGAAATGGCCGTGATTATTCATGACGGTATGCGTCGCATGTATGAACAACAGGAAAATGTGTTCTATTACATCACTTCCATGAATGAAAATTACACTCATCCAGCCATGCCTAAGGGTGCAGAAGAGGGTATTTTGAAAGGTCTGTATCAGCTTAAAGCGGGTGGTAAACATAAACTAAAAGCACAACTATTAGGTAGTGGTAGCATTCTGCGTGAAGTTGAAGCTGCCGCTGAACTGTTAGAAAAAGACTGGAAAGTTTCTGCCAATGTATGGAGTGCGACCAGCATCAATGAATTGGCCAGAAATGGTGCGGATGTAGATAGATATAACCGCTTGCATCCAAAAGCAGAAAACAAACACAGTTATGTTGCTGAGTGTTTGGACGGACAGCCGGGCGTAGTGGTGGCAGCGACAGACTATATTCGTCTTTATGCAGAGCAAATTCGACCTTGGATTAAAGCGTCATACACTGTACTGGGTACAGACGGTTTTGGACGCAGTGATTCACGCGACAAGTTACGTAGCTTCTTTGAGGTTGATCGTTATCATGTGGTGGTTGCAACGCTTAACACACTGGCAAATGATGGTGAAATCGGCCATGACATCGTCGAGAAAGCAATCAAAAAATATAATATAAATGCTGAAGCATTAAACCCGATTAAGGCATAAGTAATGGCAGATTTAATAGAATTAAAAGTCCCTGATATTGGTGACTTTGATGAAGTGGAAATCATTGAAGTACTGGTTTCTGTTGGTGATGCGGTAGAAAAAAACCAGGATATTATTACCCTTGAATCTGATAAGGCAGCTATGGAAATTCCAGCATCAAATGCCGGAGTGATAAAAGAGCTTAAAGTGGCTGTTGGCGACAAGGTAAAACAAGGTTCGGTCATTGCATTGATTGAAGCCGGTAGTAGTGCTGTTGAGGAAAAACCAGCTGCGACACATGCTGAAGAAGTAGCGTCTCAACCAGCGCCTGCACCGAAATCCGCGCCTGCTCCAGCTCCTGTTGCTGAGTCAACACCAGAGCCGGCATTGGTTGAAAGTGTTCCATTTGCTCCTGACAATAAAGCAGGTGTAAAACATGCTCATGCCTCTCCTTCAGTACGCCAGTTCGCCCGCGAGTTAGGTGTCATCTTAGCGGCGGTCAATGGTACTGGCACTAAGGGTAGGATTACCAAAGAAGATGTTCAGAACTTTGTTAAACAAAAAATCAACGAACCGGCTACTGTCAGTGGTTCAGGTTCTGTAATACCATCGGTTCCAGTGGTTAATTTTGAACAGTTTGGCGAGATTGAAACCATCGAATTATCCAGAATTAAAAAAATATCAGGCAAACATTTGCATGCATGCTGGTTAAATATCCCTCATGTAACGCAATTTGATGAAGCTGATATCACTGAGATGGAAGCATTCAGAAAAGCGAATAAAGAGATGGCGGCTAAACGCGGGGTGAATTTAACACCGCTAGTGTTCATTATGAAAGCAGTGGTAGCTAGTCTGAAATTGTACCCGGAACTAAATGCGTCATTAAGTGAAGACAAAGAAAGTTTAATCATCAAAAACTACTACAACATTGGCGTAGCAGTAGATACGCCTAATGGCTTGATGGTTCCGGTTATCAAAGATGTTGATAAAAAAGGCTTTTTAGAATTAGCGGGTGAATTGGGTGAAATTAGTAGTCGAGCACGTGAAGGTGCGTTGACCGCTAAAGATCTACAAGGTGGTACCTTCTCAATCTCTAGCCTGGGAGGAATTGGTGGTAGTTTCTTCACTCCAATAGTCAATGCTCCAGAAGTTGCGATATTGGGAGTGGGTCGCCATAAAATGCAACCAGTATGGAACGGTAAAGAGTTTGAACCACGCTTGATGTTGCCGTTATCGGTTTCTTATGACCATCGTGTGGTTGATGGTGCACTAGGTGCTCGCTTTACTACTGAGCTCAACCATATGTTATCGGACATGAGAAAGGTACTGTTATGAGTGTGGTTGATATAAAAGTCCCTGATATCGGTGATTTTGACGCAGTAGAAATCATTGAAGTATTGGTCAGTGTGGGCGATGAGGTATCAGCCAATCAGGACATCATTACTTTGGAGTCTGATAAAGCTGCGATGGAAATTCCAACTGAAGTTGCAGGTAAAGTGGTCAGTCTGAATGTTGCCGTTGGTGACAAAGTATCACAAGGCACAGTCATTTTAAGCTTAGAAACAGCAGATTCTGATCAGGTTGCAGCACAAGCTGCTGAACCAGTATCCGCAGCCGATAAGACAGTCTCAACTCCAGAATCAGTTAAACCAGCAGTTGTGCCTGTAGCAGCAGTTTCAGCAGCAAATATTGAAGCTGATCTACATGCAGAAGTACTGGTTTTAGGTTCAGGACCTGGTGGTTATACCGCTGCATTTCGTGCCGCTGATCTGGGTAAAAAAGTAGTTATGATCGAACGCCATGAGCGTATTGGAGGCGTATGTTTGAATGTCGGCTGTATCCCTTCAAAAGCCTTATTACATACTGCACAGATCATCAATGAAGCAGCTGATATGAGTGCGCATGGCGTAACATTCGCGGCACCTGAAATTGATATTCGCAAAATTGAAGACTGGAAAAACAGCATTGTTAATAAATTAACCGGTGGTTTAACGGCACTGGCGAAACAACGTAAAGTCACCATTGTTAGTGGTGAGGCACACTTTGCCAGCAGTAACACCATGCAAGTCACCACCAGTGATGGTGTTCAAACCATTGCATTTGATAATTGCATTATCGCTGCTGGTTCTCGTGTGACTAAAATTCCTGTTTTCCCAAATGATGATCCACGAATGATGGATTCAACCGATGCTTTAGATTTGGCGGATGTGCCAGAGAATTTGCTCGTAATTGGCGGCGGCATTATCGGTCTGGAAATGGCGACTGTATACAACGCACTAGGTTCGAAAATAACCGTGGTTGAAATGCAGGACAGCTTAATTCCGGGCGCGGATAAAGATATTGTTAAACCTTTGTTGAATAAGGTGAAAGAACAGTATGAAGCCATTTACCTCAATACCAAAGTGGCAAAAATTGACGCTCAGAAAAAAGGCCTGAAAGTTACATTTGAAGGTAAAGATGTTCCAGATACAGCTACTTTCGACAAGATTTTAGTTGCTGTTGGTCGTTCACCTAACGGTAAATTGATTAACGCTGAAGCGGCAGGCGTCAATGTCGATGACTATGGTTTCATCAACGTGAATGCACAAATGCAAACCAATGTTCCACATATCTTTGCGATTGGTGACATTGTTGGACAGCCGATGCTGGCACATAAAGCCACTCATGAAGGTAAAGTCGCTGCTGAAGTCATTTCGGGTATTAAGTCTGCCTTTGACCCGATGACGATTCCTTCTGTTGCTTATACCGATCCTGAAGTAGCATGGATGGGACTCACCGAAACAGAAGCTAAAGCTCAAAAGATTGATTATGTTAAAGGTGCATTCCCGTGGGCTGCCAGTGGGCGTAGCTTGAGTCTTGGCCGTGATGAAGGTTTAACCAAAGCCTTGTTTGAAAAAGAAACAGGTCGAATTATCGGTGCAGGTATTGTTGGTCCAAATGCAGGTGAATTGATTGCTGAAGCGGTATTAGCACTTGAAATGGGCGCAGATGCAGAAGACATTGGTTTGACCATTCACCCACATCCAACCTTATCGGAAACGCTGGGCTTTGCTGCTGAAATGGCAGAGGGCAGCATTACCGATTTACTGCCACCACGTAAAACGTTACATTCTAAATAGGCTTGTAAAGAAAGGATATTGAACTGCTCTTAGTGAGACTTTACATTTTGTTGCTATCTTTACGACAAAGCATATGGATCAGAAAATAACGCAATTACGCCCTCCACTTAAATGGGCGGGGGGCAAGCGTTGGTTGATTCCAGAGTTAGAAAAACTCTGGAAAAAACATGCTAAAAGCCGGTTGGTAGAACCGTTTTGTGGTGGTCTGTCTGTTGCTCTGGGCTTACGACCTCAAACAGCATTACTGAATGATGTTAATCAGGCGGTCATCAATTTTTATCAGCAGATCCAGCAAGGGTTAGAACTGGATATTGCGCTTAAAAACGATGAAGCTGTCTATTATCAGCACCGTGAAACCTTTAATAAGTTAAATCGTGACGGTAACTTAGGCAATACCTCAGCTCAGTTATTTTATTACTTAAATAGAACAGGTTATAACGGCTTATGCCGATTTAATAAATCCGGTGGTTACAATGTGCCTTTTGGCCGTTATAAGAAAATAAATTATCAACAAGATTTTTTCAGTTATCAGGCCGAATTATCAAATTGGGACTTTACAAATAAAGATTTTGAACAACTAGATCTAAAAGCAGATGATTTTATTTATGCTGACCCCCCGTACGATGTGCCTTTTCGTCAATACGCACAACAGGGGTTTGGTTGGGATGATCAGGTTAGGTTAGCCCAGTGGCTGTGTAAACATACCGGTCCGGTTGTGTTATCAAACCAGGCAACAAAAAAAATTAAAGATCTGTACAGGGATCTCGGTTTTAAACTGAAATATCTAGAGGCACCACGTCGGATAAGTTGCAAAGGCAACGAACGTGAGCCCGTGAAAGAAGTGCTAGCGTTACGCGGTTTTTGATATAATTCCCTGATCGCTCAACTCATATAACAATTTACATCTACAGGAAACATACACTGATGTCTAAAATCAATAAAGTCGTGCTCGCCTATTCAGGTGGTCTGGATACGTCTGTTATTTTGAAATGGTTACAGGATGTCTACGACTGCGAAGTAGTGACGTTTACTGCTGACATTGGTCAAGGTGAAGAAGTTGAACCTGCCCGTGAAAAAGCAAAAGCAATGGGCATTAAAGATATTTACATTGAAGACTTACGTGAAGAGTTTGCACGTGATTATGTTTTCCCAATGTTCCGCGCTAATACCATCTATGAAGGTGAATATTTATTAGGCACTTCGATTGCTCGGCCACTGATTGCCAAACGATTGATAGAAATTGCCAGAGAAACCGGTGCAGAGGCTATTTCTCATGGTGCGACGGGTAAAGGTAATGACCAGGTGCGCTTCGAACTGGGTGCGTATGCCTTGAACCCTGATATTAAAGTCATCGCTCCATGGCGTGAATGGGATTTAAACTCTCGTCAGAAACTGCTTGATTACGCTGAAAAACACAGCATTCCAGTAGAAATGAAACGAGGTAAAAAATCACCGTATTCTATGGATGCCAACCTGCTTCATATTTCTTATGAAGGTGACATTCTGGAAGATCCCTGGACAGAACCAGAAGATTCAATGTGGCGTTGGAGTGTATCACCAGAAGATGCACCAGATACACCGACTTATGTTGAATTGACCTATGTTAAAGGTGATATTACTGCTATTGATGGTGTTGAAATGTCACCGGCAACAGTCATGGCACACCTAAATAAAGTCGGTGGTGAGAATGGCATCGGTCGCTTAGATATCGTTGAAAACCGCTATGTTGGTATGAAGTCTCGCGGTTGCTATGAAACACCAGCTGGCACGATCATGTTGCCAGCTCATCGTGCGATTGAGTCTTTGACCTTAGATCGTGAAGTGGCACATTTGAAAGACGAACTGATGCCAAAATATGCCAGCCTGGTTTATAACGGTTACTGGTGGTCACCAGAACGTGAAATGCTGCAAGCAATGATCGACAAATCACAGACCACTGTAAACGGTAAGGTCAGAGTCAAACTGTACAAAGGCAATGTCACTGTTGTTGGCCGAGCATCAGAAACAGACAGTCTGTTTGATGAATCTATCGCAACCTTTGAGGATGACGCTGGTGCGTATAACCAAAAAGATGCTGAAGGTTTTATCAAGTTAAATGCACTACGATTAAAAATTGCAGGCAAAAAGAAAAAATAACATAATCAATAAATTGTCAGACATAGCCTGTTTTTTTAGGCTATGTCTGATTTAGTCGACACCAGCACAATTGATCGAAATAGTCAGAATATTAAGTTCTAAAACTATCAATCAGAAAAACCTCTTCAAGTGGCAATTGACCTGAACGTGGTCTGGCATCCTGTCTCTTTTTACCGATGGTTATCATCATTGTAATAATGTGATCATGGGGTAAGTTGATTATTTTAGCGACTTTATCAAAATCAAAACCATCCATTGGGCAGCTGTCATAACCCATTTCTTTTGCCATCAGCATAATGTTCATGGCTGCAATGCTGGTAGAGCGAATACACTCATCACGCTGTGCCTGATGGTGGTTAGTGTAATATTCTTCAATTGCGGGTAGCAAATAGCCTTGAACTTCTTCTGGTGCGTCACGCCAATAACGTTCAGGCTGTTTTTCCCATGCATTGAGATCGGCACATAAAACTAGTAACAGAGAGGCTTCGGTGACTTGTGCCTGCCCCCAACTGGCATCCTGAATCTGTTGGCGCTTTTCTTTATCTTGTACTTGAACAAAACGCCAGTGCTGAATATTAAATGCAGTGGGTGACAAAATTGCGTGTTTCATAAGCTCAGATATTTCTTCGGCAGTCATGATGTGTTCAGGATCAAAGTGTTTGACAGAACGACGACTGGTGATCGCTTCTTTAATATTCATTAAATTTTGGGTCTCTGTAAATCTAGAATTGCTCTACTTTTAGGTAGAGTATTTGCTGTGTTTCTTGGTGACTATGATAACGTGTCACGCCTTGTTTTTCGATGTTTTTTTCATTCGATATTGAACCGACTTCTAGCCAGACACCAACAGGTCCGGAAATGCTGGTAATGATCTGACTACGATCAATGACGCCACTTTGTTTGGAGAAATGGCTGAATATCGGGTGAATATCAACCGTAGCATGATGATTAGGCAGAATTCTCGCCACAGCCTGAAATCCATTGAAAATATCAAGATAGTTGGTGTTGGATTGAACAGTAAGATCGCCATCGGCTCGTAATACCAGATATTGTTCCTGCTGAGGGATTTCTTGCCCCATAGAAATTAAAATCGGCCTGCCAGCGATGCCTTGCGCCTCATATTGCTGGTCTTTGTTGTTAGTATTTTGGGTTGACCACGTTTGAACGGAAACGCCAGAGGAGGTGCCTTCATCATCGACCAAAATCTCAGCATCGATCTGTGATCGTTGTTGATCAGATAGGCGTTCATTGGTTCGTAATACCGTGATTTTAAGTCGTTGCAGTGGTGTATCGAGTTTATGGATCAATTGTTTAATTTCATGAATGACATCAGGTTGTGCTTTTAAAATGATAACGTCATTAAATGCCCTCGCTGTGACATCTTTAGGTAAAAAGGCCTGAACTTCAGGCAACACTTCAACAGCCAACCGATGATTAAGCTGAATGGTTTCAATTCTGGTATCGGAATCACCATCAGCCCATACAAGGACGCTACAGACTGTCAGCAAGGCAAATAATAAAGACTTCATATATGTAAGCGCCTTGTTGAGATATCAGCAGTGCTGTGGTTCCAGATATCATTAAATTTCTGTTTCATACTGCGAACTTCTAGCGGACTATTAAAGGAGGCTCTGCCTTCATGACGTTGATAGTTTAGACAATGTAAATAGGCGTGGTCATCAACTAACAGGAACATCTCGGGCAGATCCTGATGTTGTACAGCTGTTTTGTGAATATGGAACGCGCTGGTGAGTCGTTGGGCAAGAGCTATTAATCTGTGTCCATCGACGACATTTTGTTGGGTACTATGAACAGCAAACTTAACACTGGTTTTTTGATTACGGCGGGCGAACTCACTAATACAATCGATAAATTCAGTATTATCAAACATGACAGGATCAAGGCTGTTGCCAAAGAAACAGATTTCCCGTCGTGCCTGCTGGGCAAGCTGAAGTGCCAGTGATTTAGCCTCACCTCGACTGTCAAATCGAATAATTTGATCTGATTGTTCAGTTGAGGATTGGTCAGTCATATCACTAACAGTTACGTGCCTGCTCGGCAGCATTACCGATGTAGTTAGCCGGTGTAAGCTGACGTAAGCTTGCTTTGGCTTCTTCTGGTAGCTCAAGATCATTGATAAAGTCGAGCATGATCTGTTCATTGACACGTTGACCGCGAGTGAGATCTTTTAACTTCTCATACGGGTTTTCAATGCCATAACGACGCATTACAGTTTGAATCGGTTCAGCCAATACTTCCCAGTTTTCATCAAGGTCTTTGGCCATGGCTGCTGGATTGGCTTCCAGTTTGCTAATACCTTTCAGTGCTGAACTGTAAGCTAATAACGAATGAGAAAAGCCAACACCCAGATTACGTAATACTGTTGAGTCAGTCAGATCACGCTGCCAGCGAGAGATAGGCAGTTTGATTGCTAAGTGGTCAAACACAGCATTGGCTATGCCCAGATTACCTTCGGCATTTTCAAAATCGATAGGGTTTACTTTATGGGGCATGGTTGATGAACCAATTTCTCCTTTGACAGTTTTTTGCTTGAAATAACCGATGGAAATATAACTCCAGACATCACGACTGAAATCGATCAATACTGTGTTGAAACGAATCATGGCCTGGAATAGTTCTGCCATATAGTCATGTGGTTCGATCTGAGTGGTGTATTTATTCCAACGAAGGCCAAGACCTGTGACAAAGGCATTCGCCATCATCGGCCAGTCTACGTTTGGATATGCGGATAAATGGGCGTTGTAGTTACCGACTGCGCCGTTCATTTTTCCGTACAGTAAAACAGCCGCTACATGGGTGCGTTGTAAATCAAGACGCTGAACGACGTTTGCCAGTTCTTTACCCAGAGTAGTCGGAGAGGCAGGTTGACCATGTGTACGTGACATCATGGGTGTTTCAGCATGTTCGATGGCGAGTTTACGTAGAGTTGCAATGATGGTATCCATTTCAGGCAAAATGACCTGATCACGGGCATTTTTTAGCATGATGCCGTAAGAGGTATTGTTGATGTCTTCAGATGTGCAGGCAAAATGGACAAATTCATTGATTTTATCTAGTTCGGCATTGGCTTTGAACTTACGTTTGATAAAGTATTCAACTGCTTTAACGTCGTGATTGGTTTCGCGTTCAATTTCTTTGATTTCTGCGGCATCTTCAACCGAGAAATTGTTCACCATATCATCAAGAAAGGCTTCCGCTTCAGCGGATAATTTGGGTACTTCTGTGATATCCGCATTGGCACCTAATAAATGAAGCCAGCGAACTTCCACTTCAACACGAGCGCGCAATAAACCATATTCACTGAAGAAAGGGCGTAAGGATTTGGTTTTATCGGCATAGCGACCGTCAACTGGCGATATCGCGGTTAGAGAGGTAAGTTCCATGAAAACTCCATAAGAAATAAGCAAAAAATATGGGCAAAATTATATCAGATCTGAGTTTTGCTTAAGTGGTCTTGTTGAAATTGAGTTAAAATACTCCGATCTATTACCTCAACACCGGAGTAAGCTGCGTGCTGAATGAATATCAAAAACACGTTGAACAACGTGCACAAGAAGGATTGTCTCCATTACCATTAAACGCCGAACAAGTTTCAGAATTGGTCGTCTCACTTAAGCAGAATGATACTGCTAACAGTGACCAATTACTGGATTTATTGATCCACCGTGTACCGCCCGGTGTTGATCAGGCAGCGTATGTGAAAGCTGGGTTTCTGTCTGACGTCGCCAAAGGCGTTGTGAACTGTTCTGTTATTGATCCTGTTAAAGCGACCGAACTGCTTGGTACGATGATGGGTGGTTATAACATTCAGGCGTTGATTGACTTGCTGGATAATCCGGACACGGCAGATGCTGCTGAAAAAGCTTTATCAAAAACTTTACTGGTTTACGATGCGTATCATGATGTGGTTGAAAAATCAGCGACCAATGACCATGCCAAACGTATTGTTCAATCATGGGCTGATGCGGATTGGTTCACATCAAGAGAGAAGCTACCAGAAAGTATTACGGTTACCGTATTTAAAGTACCGGGTGAAACGAATACCGATGATCTATCACCTGCAACTGAAGCATGGAGTCGTCCTGATATTCCATTGCATGCTAAAGCGATGCTAGTTAGTAAAATGCCAGATGGCCTGCAACAAATTGAAACCTTAAAACAAAAAGGTCATCCTCTGGCTTATGTTGGTGATGTAGTTGGTACTGGTTCATCACGTAAATCAGCAATTAACTCTGTGCTGTGGCACATGGGTCACGATATCCCGTTTGTGCCTAATAAACGTCAGGGTGGGGTGATATTAGGTGGCAATATTGCACCTATTTTCTTCAACACTGCCGAAGACTCAGGTGCATTCCCGATTGAATGTGATGTGCAGTCTTTTGAGATGGGTGATGTGATCACCATTCGTCCTTACGATGGGCAAATTTTGAATGAAGCTGGTGACGTGGTCTCAACTTTTACTCTGCAACCGACAACGATTGCTGATGAAGTGCGTGCCGGTGGACGAATCCCATTGATTATCGGACGGGGTTTAACAGATAAAGCGCGTGAAACATTAGGTTTACCAGCATCAGAAGTATTTGTCCGCCCTGTGGCTCCAGATGATACAGGTAAAGGCTTCACGCTCGCCCAGAAAATGGTCGGCCGTGCCTGTGGAGTTGATGGTGTACGTCCAGGTACTTACTGTGAACCTAAGGTTACAACAGTCGGTTCGCAAGATACCACTGGTGCTATGACACGTGATGAATTAAAAGAACTGGCTTGTCTTGGTTTCTCAGCCGATTTGGTGATGCAATCATTCTGTCACACTGCAGCCTATCCGAAACCGGTTGATATCAAACTGCAACATGAGTTGCCAGACTTTATCAGCACCCGTGCAGGTGTGTCGTTACGTCCTGGTGATGGTGTTATTCACTCATGGTTAAACCGGATGGTATTGCCTGATACAGTCGGTACTGGTGGTGATTCACATACCCGTTTCCCGATTGGTATCAGCTTCCCTGCGGGTTCTGGTCTGGTTGCTTTTGGCGCTGCTTTAGGTGTAATGCCTCTAGATATGCCTGAATCTGTTCTGGTTCGATTTAAAGGTGAAATGCAACCGGGTATTACCTTACGTGATCTGGTTAACGCAATTCCTTATGTTGCGATTCAAAAAGGGTTGCTGACTGTAGAGAAGAAAGGTAAGAAAAATGTCTTTAATGGTCGTGTTCTGGAAATCGAAGGCCTGCCTGATTTGAAAGTTGAACAGGCATTTGAATTGTCTGATGCTTCAGCAGAACGTTCAGCAAATGGCTGTACAGTCCATTTAAACAAAGAACCTATCATTGAGTTTTTAAATTCAAATATTTCCTTATTAGAGTGGATGATTGCTGAAGGTTATCAGGATGCCCGCACCATCCAGCGACGTATTGATGCCATGAAAGCATGGCTGGATGATCCGCAATTGCTGCAACCAGATGCGGATGCAGAGTACGCTGAAGTAATTGAGATTGATCTGAATGAAATCACTGAGCCATTGCTTGCGTGTCCAAATGATCCTGACGACATTAAACCATTATCAGAATTAGCTGGTGTGAGTATTGATGAAGTCTTTATTGGTTCATGTATGACTAATATTGGTCATTATCGTGCAGCGGGTAAAGTGCTTGAGAATATGGGCAACTTACCAACCAAGCTTTGGGTTGCTCCACCGACACGAATGGATCAGCATCAACTGACTGAGGAAGGGATATACAGTATTTTTGGACGAGTTGGTGCACGTACAGAAACACCAGGATGTTCATTGTGTATGGGTAATCAGGCGAGGGTAGCGGATAATGCCACTGTTGTTTCTACCTCAACTCGGAATTTCCCGAATCGTTTAGGTAATGGTGCAGATGTGTATCTGTCATCAGCTGAATTGGCGGCAGTGGTCGCTAGTCTTGGTCGCCTACCTACACCTGAGGAATATCTGGAAAAAGTTGCTGGTATCGAACCGATGTCTGATGAGATTTATCGATATCTTAACTTTAACGAAATGGAAGAGTATAAACGTTCAATAGCTCAATAAATATAGGGCTGAGTAGTTAAAAAAGGTTGTTCTCTATCATGGAGAACAGCCTTTTTTATGGGATTTTTTAATCCAACAGCAGTAAACTTATTGGATTGATAACTCAGTATGTGTACATATGATCTTATGAATACGACGATTCAAACTATCTCAACTTTCGGTCTTGCCGTGGCATTTATTCCCGTTATTGTGGTGTTAGCTGTTTTGTATAAATGGTCATTGGATGCCGCTAACGCAGTATATGCCGTGATAAGGATGTTGGTGCAGTTACTGTTAGTGGGTTATGTGCTGACTACTATTTTTCAGGCTGAAAGTGCTTGGTTAGTAATGGCAGTCATGTTAGTGATGGTCACAGCGGCCAGTTGGATTGCTCTGGGTACTGTCAAGGCACAACGGTTGGCACTCTATCGTCATGCCTTCTGGTCCATAGCCTGGGGTGGAGGTTTAACACTGGTACTGATATCACAGGGAGTGATACACCTCGACCCGTGGTTTGAACCACAATATATGATTCCATTGGCGGGAATGATCTTTGCCAACTCAATGAATAGTGTCAGTTTGGCGGCTGAACGATTGCATGCCGAAATTGAACGTGAGGTACCTTATAAAAAAGCACGGGCCATTGCCTTTCAGGCCGCTTTTATACCAGTGGTTAATTCGCTGTTTGCTGTTGGCCTAGTTGCTTTGCCGGGCATGATGACTGGGCAGATATTATCCGGAGTGTCACCCATTACTGCGGCTCATTACCAAATTGTGGTGATGTGTATGATTTTTGGATCAGCAGGTTTATCCACTGCTTATTTTCTGGTGATAGCAAAATCGGTTTTTATTCAGACGGAAGAGTAGAGTTCAGTAGCGGTTTTTAACATCTTGCTTGACTGAAAAACGAATTGCCAGCGGCGCCCACCTTTTTGTCGCCATAAAATAGCTGCACGAATGCCTGTAAGTAATAAAGCGCGAATACGATTAACATTATCAGCTTGTTGTAAAAAGCCAGGTTCACCATGAACCTGAATGCGAGGACTAAGCTCGCTGACCGTACGATGATAAATATCAGCAAAACGTGCGATTACTTGTGGGTTATTGATGTCACCAAAATACTCAATTTGTTGAGGAACCTGATCAATTTCACGGCTGATCAAATCCATCATGGCAGGTCGTTTTGCTAGTTGCCGTTCCAGATGCAACAGGCTGATCACATAACGAAGCAGTTCAACATCTTTTTTGTCCTTGCTCTTTGAAAGCTGACTGTTAAGTTGTCTAAGACCTGTTTTTAACTGATTTAAATTGCCATAAACTGCTTCTGTATTGGGTGGATCGGTGGCTAATAGACTATTCAATAATGTTTCCAATTCTGTCTGATTAACCTGACCTGTTTCAGCGATTTGCTGTACCAGTGTCACCGCCTGCATGATGGCAGCTAAGGCAATGATACGATCCCTTTCTCGTGACTGTTTACTCATGGATGAATACCTGGCGCGTCGGTGCTGACGATAATGCCGCCACCCAGACAGTCATCACCTTGATAAAACACCACAGATTGTCCTGGAGTAACAGCACGCTGCTGTTGTTCAAATTCAACATGAATTTTACCATCATCATCCTGTGTGATTACACAGCCTTGATCGGGCTGACGGTAACGTGTCTTTGCCATGGCCTTACAAGGAAATTCCGGAGGATGGCCGGCTACCCAGGATAATTGTTCTGCTTTTAATGACTGACAATGCAACCAGGGGTGATCACCTTGAACTACATAGAGGATCTTGTTTTCCATATCCTTTCCAGCAACAAACCAGGGTTCTCCTGTGCTGTCTTTACGGCCACCAATTCCCAGTCCCTGACGTTGACCTAATGTGTAATACATCAGGCCGGCATGTTCACCAATATAGTCGCCCTCGGGTGTTCTCATTTCACCGGGTTGAGCAGGTATATAGCGACTTAAAAATTCACGGAAACGGCGTTCACCGATAAAACAAATACCGGTACTGTCTTTTTTATCATGCGTAATGAAACCAGCTTGCTCAGCAATTCTACGAACTTCAGGTTTAGGCAATTCACCTAATGGAAATAAAGTACGTGATAATTGTTCCTGTCCAAGGGTGTATAAAAAGTAACTTTGATCTTTATTATGATCGAGGCCTTTTAACAAATGAAATACGCCATCACGCTCTTCAACACGGGCATAATGACCTGTGGCAATCATGATTCCGCCTAACTTCATAGCGTGTTCTAAAAACGCTTTAAACTTGATTTCACGGTTACACAAGATATCGGGATTAGGTGTGCGTCCTGCACGGTATTCATCCAGAAAATGCTTGAAAACATGATCCCAGTATTCCATGGCAAAGTTGGCTTCATTAAATGGAATACCAATTTTGTTAGCAACCGAACAGGCATCGTCACGATCTTCGGCAATGGTGCATTCACTTTCATCAGCAAAGTCTACCCAGTTTTTCATGAACAGACCTTCAACATCATGGCCTTGTTGCTGTAATAATAAGGCGGCGACGGAAGAGTCAACACCACCAGATAGACCTACAACGACTTTGTTTTTTTCAGACATATTTAATTGTGTAATAAAGTAAGAGGGAAGCGGTAACCGCTAAGATAATCGTTTAAGCAATCGCGTACTAAAGGGCTGCGGAAATCAGCTTGTCTACGCATTATTTGTTCCTGAGTTAACCATACTGCCTGATGAATATCATCATCAAGTGCTTGATTAGGATCATGATTGGTCACATTACCGTTAAAACAGAATCGCATATAGGTGTCTTTGTTGACAGGGTGTTGCCAGCGATATATTCCGACCAAGTATGCAGGTTCAAACTGATAAGCTGTTTCTTCACGTGTTTCACGTATCACAGCTTCAATCAGACTTTCTCCGGATTCGAGGTGACCGGCAGGCTGGTTGAGTTTCATTTCGCCGTTGATCAGTTCTTCGACCATCAGAAACTGGTCGTTTTGTTCGATCACTGCGGCGACGGTGGTTCTTGGTGTCCATATCATCAGCAGATTTTATCATGGACGTAGTAGAAACTTCTCGCCATTGTCCGGGTTCTAGATCTTTAATGGTCCATTCGCCAATGGCATAACGAATAAGACGCAGGGTTGGGTGACCTATAGCCGCAGTCATTCGTCGTATCTGGCGATTTTTACCTTCAATTATTTTTAGCTCAATCCATTGGGTAGGGATCAGTTTTCGCTCACGTATTGGCGGTGTGCGCGGCCAAACATCCGGTGGAAGAATTAACCGTGCTTTAGCAGCTCTAGTCAGTCCATCTTTAAGTTGGACACCATTGCGAAGAGTGGCAAGCGCCTCTTGGTTAGGAATGTTCTCAACCTGTACCCAGTAGGTTTTTTCGAGTTTATGACGGGGGTCACTAATCTGATGTTGCAGTGAGCCAGAATCAGTCAGCAATACGAGGCCTTCACTATCGCGGTCGAGCCTGCCAGCAGGATAGACGCCCGTTATAGTAATAAAATCTTTTAATGTCTTGCGACCCTCTTCATCGGTGAATTGAGTTAAGACATTAAACGGTTTATTGAAAATTATTAGTTGAGTCATAGTGGAGTTAAGTTTATTCTTAAAAATTTGTATCTATTTATTTGTCTTCTATTGTAAATATTAAAAACAATAAAACAATTATGATTCATTATTTTAGTCTTTCAGAAAACGGGTAAGAGAAACAGCAGATGTCAGATACTATACCTGCCATAGAAACGAATAAGTCCATACAGATGGATTATGTGAAAGTGGAACGTATTCGCTTTTTATATCGTGGAGCGATGACAGCTGTTAACGTAAATATTGGGATTTTAATCCTAACGTTGTGGCTTCTATGGGGACAAGTCGAACATGACAATCTTTTAATCTGGGCTGCTGCAATATTAGTAGTAACTGCTTTCCGAGCGGTTAGTGCATATAACTTCAAGCATAAATCAGCAGACATTGATGATATTCAAACTTGGTATTGGCTCTTTTTATGCTTGTCGACAACAGCTGGGTTTACATGGGGTATCAGTATCTGGATTTTTAGTCCCTATGAAAATATTGTGACTCCCGTTCTCTTGGTTTTTGTTTTAGGAGGTTTAACTGCTGGTGCCGCAGCAGTTTTAGGTGCTGTACTTACTGTTTATTTCAGCTATGTATTGGCGATAATGTTACCAGCCGCAATCTGGTTTTTTTTACAGCCTATACAGAATTATTTCATTATGGCGATTATGCTTTTTGTCTACATTTTTACGATGATGATTGCGGGTTATCTTTATAGAAAAATATTGATTCATTCAATCACTTTATCTAAAGACCTAATTGAAGAAAAAAATCGAGCTGAAGTGGCAAATCGTGCCAAAACGGAATTCCTTTCTTCGATGAGCCATGAATTTAGAACACCATTAAATGCCATTATTGGCTTTGCTCAATTACTAGAAATGGATGCTGAAAGTCCTCTAAATAAGCATCAGCGTGAAAGCGTTGATTTTATAGAAAACAGTGGTAAGCATCTATTGTCACTGGTTGATGAAGTCATCGATCTGGCAAAAATTGAAGCAGGTAAAATTAACATTACTCTTGAAAATGTACTTTTAAGCAGTATTGTGGAAGAGTGTCTTCCGATAGTTCAAACGCTCGCCTTTAAACAGCAAATAAAAATCAATATCGATGATCAGGCTATCAAACAGTATGTACTCCGAGCTGATCATATTAAATTGAAACAGGTCATAATCAATTTATTGAATAATGCGATTAAATATAATTATCAAGGTGGTTCTGTCGGAGTATCGTGTCGTAAAATTAAGGAAAATTATTTAAGAATAGAAATAAGCGATAGCGGAAAAGGAATACCTGAGGAAAAGAAAAAACTACTGTTTCTCCCTTTTGAGCGTTTAGGGTATGAAAAATCAAATATTCAAGGAACGGGGCTTGGTTTGATATTGACTAAGCGAATTATAGACGCGATGGATGGTCGAGTTGGTTATGCTAGCAAACAAGGCAATGGGTCACTATTTTGGGTGGAGCTTCCTTTAGTCACTGAATAAAAAGAGTCGATTTACCATTTAGTGCAGTGGCCTGATGTGATAAAATTGCGTATTTCCTCGCTCAGGAGCCCAGATGGCTTTCGAAAATATCCATGTACCTAATAATGGTGCAGAGATTCGTGTTAATGCCGACTTTTCTTTAGACGTCCCTAATAATCCGATTATTCCTTTCATTGAAGGTGATGGTATCGGTGTCGATATTACTCCGGCTATGATTGATGTTGTTGATTCAGCGGTGTCTAAAGCTTATGCTGGTGAGCGTAAAATCGCTTGGATGGAAGTGTACGCGGGTGAAAAAGCGACAAAAACCTATGGCGACGATAACTTCTTGCCAGATGAGACTTATCAGGCTTTAAAAGACTACTCTGTGTCTATTAAAGGTCCATTAATGACACCGGTGGGTGGCGGTATGCGTTCATTGAATGTGTCATTACGTCAAACATTAGATTTATATGTATGCCAACGCCCAGTTCGTTATTACCCTGGCACACCAAGCCCGGTTAAAGCACCTGAAAAGATCGATATGGTGATTTTTCGTGAAAATTCAGAAGATATTTACGCGGGTATAGAGTGGGTTGCAGAAAGTGATGAGGCGAAAAAAATCATCGCATTTTTACAAGATGAAATGGAGGTTACAAAAATTCGATTTCCTGATACCTCAGGTATCGGTATTAAACCCGTTTCACGTGAAGGCACCGAGCGACTAGTGCGTAAGGCTTTTCAATACGCCATTGATAATGACCGTGATTCTGTTACCTTAGTGCACAAAGGTAATATCATGAAGTTTACTGAAGGTGCATTCAAGCAATGGGGGTATGATCTTGCTGAAAATGAATTCGGTGCTAAAGCAATAGATGGTGGTGAGTGGAAGTCGTTTAAAAACCCAAATACAGGCAAAGACATAGTTATTAAAGATTGTATCGCTGACGCATTCTTGCAAGAAATTTTGTTGCACCCATCTGCTTATGATGTTGTAGCAACATTGAATCTGAATGGTGATTATGTTTCTGATGCTCTGGCAGCACAGGTTGGAGGTATTGGTATTTCCCCTGGCGCTAATTTGTCTGATGCCGTGGCTATGTTTGAAGCAACACACGGCACAGCACCTGCTTTAGCAGGTAAAAATATGGCTAATCCATCATCATTAATTTTGTCAGCTGAAATGATGTTGCGACACCTTGGTTGGGTTGAAGCAGCAGATTTAGTCGTAGCGGGTGTATCCGGTGCCATTGCAAATTCACAGGTCACCTGTGATTTAGCTGAAATGGTCGGTGTAAACCCTTTGAGTTGTAGTGATTATGCTGCAGCTGTTATCCAACAAATGTGAGGAAATAGAATGAAAGTTGCAGAAAATACAGTAGTTGTAATCGACTACACGCTTACTGATAATGACGGTCAAGTTATTGATACTTCAGAAGGCGCTGGTCCATTAGCATATTTACATGGCGCAGGTAATATCATTGCAGGTCTGGAAGAAGCCTTATTAGGTAAACAAGCCGGTGATGATGTTAAAGCCAGCATTGAACCAGCAAAGGCTTACGGCGAACGTCATGAAGACATGAAGCAAGACGTCCCTCGTGATTTGTTTGCTGGTGTTGATAATATTGAAGTTGGTATGCAGTTCCAATCTGAAACTGATCAAGGCCCTGTTATGGTGACAGTTGTTGCTCTAGAAGACGATATGGTCACAGTGGATGGTAATCACCCATTAGCCGGCGTGCATTTGAACTTTGATGTTACGATTCGTGAAGTGCGTGAACCTAGCGCAGAAGAGCTAGAACATGGTCATGTACATGGTGAAGGCGGCCATCACCACTAAAAAACACATTCTGGATATGGTAAATACTATATCTATAAGTGCTGAGAGACGGGCTTTATGCCCGTCTTTTTGATCAAAATAAGATAAAAACAAAGTAAGTCATGAATAACGCAGAAAAATTGAACGAGCAATTTGGCATCAAAGATCAACTTCAGTTTGTGAGTGGAGATGGTGGACTCATTACGGTTGATATAGTTAATCAGCATGCCAGTGCAAGAATTTCTACTCATGGTGGACAGGTGCTGTCATACCGGCCTCATGGTGAGTCTGAGGATCTGTTCTTTTTGAGCGAAAAATCTGCTTATCAACTTGGCAAGGCGATTAGAGGTGGTATTCCAATCTGTTGGCCATGGTTTGGTGATGATACAACTGGTTATGGTCGACCTCCTCACGGATTTGCTCGCAATCAACCATGGCGAATGATCGACAGTATGGTCAATCCCGACGGCAGCACTACAGTAAAATTAAGCTTTACGGATACTGACGACAGCAAAGCAATATGGCCATTTGAATTTCATCTTGAAATTGAAGTCACTGTTGGCCAATCACTTGAGATTAAATTAACAACAAAAAACATTGGCAGTAAAGCATTTACCATTAGTCAGGCTTTGCATAGCTATATCAATATCAGTGACATCAACAAGGTAAGAGTTCATGGACTTGATGATATTTATTATCTGGATAAAACAGATGGTTTTGATTCAAAACAACAAACTGGAGATGTAGTCGTTTCTCAGGAAATAGACCGAATTTATCAAAACGTACCGGCTAACATTGCGTTGATAGATGAAGGGTTAAATCGAACTGTTTCTATTGCTGCTAGCGGTAGTAAAACAGCCGTTATCTGGAATCCATGGGCAACGGCTATAGAGCAATTAACAGATTTGGAGCCACAAAACTATCAGAGATTTTTATGTGTCGAAACTGCTAATGCAGCCGATGACGTAATTGCTGTTGATCCGGGTAGTGAACATAGTCTGATTGCCAGCTATGAAATACAAACAAACTAGACACGAGTTGTTATTTTTTCTGCCATTGTCGACGCAATTTATCTCGATTGATGAATAACCATTGAATGGCGATAATTGGGATAGCAGAGAGAATTTTGCCATCACGTAATAACTGGTAGACGTCATCAAATTTCATTGCAGTCACAGCAATATCCTCATTTTCATGGTCTAGGCCATGAATACCGCCAACATCAGTAGTATCAACCTTGCCACAAAACAAGGTCAGTAGTTCTGAGGTTCCGCCGGGTGAGGTGAAAAAGTCATTGATTTTTATCAATTCCTGTATTTCACAGCCTGCTTCTTCTATAGATTCACGATAGGCGACTTCTTCAGCCGTTTCGCCTTCTTCTATGGCACCGGCAACGACTTCCAATAGCCATGCCTGTTCAGCCATTTGAATCGCACCAATTCGGAATTGTTCAAGGATAACAACTTCATCACGGTCAGGATCATAAAGCAATACGGCGACACAATTGCCACGATGGAACAATTCTCGTGTGACAGTATCGCTCCAGCCACCTTGATAGAGTGTATGTTTTAGTTCGAATGTTTTTAAGCTAAAAAAACCTTGATAAGGTGTGCTTTCGTTAATAATAGTGAACTGTTTTTTAGTCATTACGATTACGGTTTTATCATCGCTGGATGAGAAGTTTTAACAGGTACAAATGCATCTGTGGTGACAATTCCACCCAAACGGCGAAGTACGGCCGTGAATACTGAACCGCCTTTTTCAATGTGTTCTAGTTTGACGGGAAGATAATGCAACGATGGTGCACACCATAATGTAGTTTGGCGACCTTTAGGGCTATCACGGTGTCGAGTCATTTTAATAGTGGAAATTGTGCCCAGTGGAGTGGTGACAGTTTCTTGTCCAAGGACAGATATTTTATATGTCTTAAGCTTGCCACCATCAGCTATACGATAGGTTAATGGGCTCTTCTGATCTGCAAGATCAGACATTAAAGCAAGTTGATAAATTAATTTATCAAGTGTGTTAGGCTCAATATCCAATTGCCAAGGGTGTTGTTTGTCATCAATATGAACACGCTGGTTTTTCCAGTCGAATTTGAGACTAAGGTATTTTTCTTTTTTGCCGCCTGTACGTTGATAAAGATAGCTTTGTGGACGAATAATACTGCCGTGACGTTGCCAGATACTGACTTCTTCAACAAGATCCGGTTTGAAAAAGGCAAAGACACCTTTGGCTTGTGTTTCAGATTTGAATTGACGAACACCATCGGTAGTAGTGATTAAGTCACGTTTTAACTCGCCTGCCTGAAGGCCATTAATTTTTACCAGATAATTGGCTGAAAAATCAGGGATATCTTGAGCCAACAACCATTGAGGCAATAATAAAATTAGGACAAAAAAGGTTAGTCGGATCATGGTATTTAATAGATTAGGTCACATGCCCTATGACCAGTCTCCTAATAGCTTCAGGGTAGAGTTTGTGTTCTTGTTCAAGCACTCTTGCTGCCAATGTGCTTGCTGTATCATCAGCCAAAACCGGAACACGTGCCTGTAAGACAACAGGACCGTCATCAAGTTCAGGTGTGACGATGTGGACACTGGCTCCATGCTCTTTTTCGCCGGCGTCTATAGCACGTTGATGGGTGTTCAGGCCTTTGAATTTTGGCAATAACGACGGATGGATATTAATTAACTTGCCAGCAAAGTGCTCAACAAATTCAGCGGTCAAAATCCGCATAAAACCAGCCAGAATAACCAAATCAGGGGAATAGTTATCTATTTTATCTGCTAATGCCTGATCGAACTGTTCACGCGACTCAAATTCTTTGTGATCGATGACAGCTGTCTCAATTCCAGCTTGTTGAGCGAAATCAAGTCCTGATGCATCAGGGCGATTACTGATTACAGCAGTAACAGTCACTGGCAAGCTGTTGTTTTTTACTGCTTCAACAATGGATATCATATTACTGCCACGTCCTGAAATCAGGATGACAATCGCTGGCTTTTTCGCAGTGTTGTCATCCATCAGGCAGAAATAATAACTTCTGGTGTTGATTGCTCTGATGTTTCGATACGACCAATTTGATAGGCTGACTCACCAAGATCGGAAAGTAGCGCCATGGTTTGGTCCAGGTCTTTCTCGGCAATGCAGATCACCATGCCGATACCATTATTGAATGTACGATACATTTCTTCATCAATGACATTTCCCTGTTGTTGTAACCAGTCAAATATGGCTGGACGTTGCCAACTGTCAGAATTAATAACGGCATTCACACCTTCTGGTAATACACGTGGAATATTTTCCAGCAACCCACCGCCAGTGATGTGAGAAAGAGCATGAATATTAATCTTTTCATGTAGTTGCAATAATGATTTTACATAAATTCTTGTGGGTGCCAACAGGTGTTCACCTAATGTGCTATCAGCAAAGGGGGCAGTCAGCGGCTGTTGGCTACGCTCCAGAATTTTGCGGATCAGTGAATAGCCATTTGAATGTGGGCCAGAAGAGGCTAGACCAATCAGTACGTCACCCGCTTTAACCTGACTACCATCGATTGCACGATCTTTTTCAACAACACCAACGCAAAAACCAGCCAAATCGTAATCACCATCTTCATACATGCTTGGCATTTCGGCTGTTTCTCCGCCAACCAGTGCGGCACCGGCCAGAGTACAGCCATCAGCGATACCTGAAACAACAGATTCTGCGACATCAATATCCAGCTTGCTGGTTGCGTAATAATCTAAAAAAAATAGCGGTTCAGCGCCGAGTACAATAATGTCGTTAACGCACATTGCGACCAGATCAATACCAATAGTGTTGTGAATACCAGATTCAATAGCCAGCCGAAGTTTGGTACCAACACCATCTGTTCCTGACACTAATACCGGGTGTTTATACCTGTCAACGGGTAATTCAAACATGCTACCAAAGCCACCAAGGCCGGCCATTACGCCAGGGCGGCGTGTTTTAGCGGCCAAGGGTTTGATGCGATCGACTAAGGCATTACCTGCTTCGATATCTACACCAGCATCGCGGTAGCTAAGGGATGAAGACTGGGAGTCGACAGTGTTTGTCATATGTCAGTTCCTGAAGATAAAAAAAACGGCATTCACGCCTATAAAAACAGCGTGATAGAATACCACAATGCATAGATTATTTTTTGTTCTAATTTTATCGATAACGACGAATGTGTTAGCTGCAAACGTTGCTACTTTGTACCAGTCTTCTAGTCCTGTATTGACACAGGATGAGCAAGAACGACAGCAACTTGCTCCAGATGTGTTGCGTCAGGTTATGCTTAAGGTGGTCGGTGATCGCGCTGCACTTAGTGTAGTGGATGTCACACCGATACTGACTGACGCTGAGAAATTTATTCAACAGTACCAATATCAGCAAGTAAGGAGAGTGACAGATAATTTGACTCAAGCTGACCAACTTGAACTTTTTTTGACCTTTAATGAGGCATCATTAAATAAATCACTAATGGATATGGGGTTACCGGTCTGGGGGAAATCTCGTCCAGAAGCACTGATCTGGCTTGCAGTGGATGATAGTAAAAGTCGGACAATTTTAGGTGCTGATAGCACTGACAAGTCCATAGTAAAGAGTTTGAACCAGGCAGCTTACAATCGAGGCCTACCTATATTGATGCCGTTAATGGACTTGCAAGATCAGGCTCAAGTGGCATTTACGGATATCTGGAATGACTTTGCAGGTAATGTAGAACAAGGCTCTCAACGATATGGTACACCTGTCGTGGTAATGATCAGCGCATCGATTTCTGCCAATGGCGCTGTGCAAACTAGATGGCGAGCATTCATTAATGGTGAATCTCTACAATGGAAATCACAAGGCAACGTGAATACCGCTATGCAGTCGGGCGTTGATCAATTGGCAGATGAGTTGGCAAGACGTTTTTCTCAAGTTGTGACCAGTCAGGAAGCTCAACAATTGTCATTAAAAATTAGTAATGTGCGTGACTATTCAGACTACTCACGTGTGATGAAGTATCTCAGTACATTACAATACGTGTCTGATGTGCGCCTATCAAGTTTGGCTACTGATCAGCTTGATATATCACTGTCATTGAAAGGTGACCTGACGGTGTTTGATCAAACATTGGCGATTGGCCGCGTACTGACAAAAGATGCTGAATCTAATGCCTCTCAAGCCATACATTACCGGTTGTTGCCTTGACTCGTAAAGATATACCAAACCTTATTTCTGCTTTAAGAATTGTACTGGTCATCCCAGTTGTATGGGCATTGTTATCAGAAAAGTTTACAACGGCACTGATCTTATTTGCGATTGCCGGTTTTTCGGATGCCTTAGATGGTTTTTTAGCAAAACGCTATCACTGGGAGTCACGATTAGGTTCGATACTGGATCCTATTGCGGACAAATTGTTACTGGTTGCCAGTTTTGCCAGTTTAACTTGGTTAGGTTTGTTGCCAGCCTGGTTATTGTGGATAGTATTAGGCCGTGATGTCGTTATTGTGGCGGGCGGATTGACCTACCATTATCGTTTAGGCCAATTTGATTTAACACCATTATGGAGTAGTAAGATTAATACCTTACTGCAAATTTTATTGGTATTGGCCGTTATTTTACAGCAATACGTTGCTATACCTCTGTTAGACTCGATCATTCAGATCGGTATCTGGTTGGTAGTCGCTAGCGTAGTGAATAGCGGTACAGAATATATTGCAGTATGGGGATTACGCGCATGGCGACAGAGTCGGAATCAATAATGACAGACAGTAACAAGCTGATTTTGCTTGTTACCACGGTTATTGTTGGCTGGTTGTTGTATCAATTATCACCGATACTGACACCGTTTTTCATCTCAGCATTACTGGCCTATCTGGCCGATCCACTGGTAGATAAATTAGAAAGCTGGAAGTTATCACGCAGTGTAGCAGTATCAATTGTGTTTGCCGTGTTGTTACTTGTTGGATTGTTAACGCTGTTAGTGTTGATACCCATGCTCACCGCTCAGGTTGGAGCCTTATTTAAACGGCTACCGGATTATCTGGCGACCATTCAATTAATGATTGTTCCCTGGTTTGCTTCTGCCGGCATTTCGATAGAGATGTTCGATCTCAATACGATTAAACAGGCACTGGCAACCTATTGGTCAGAAGTAGGGCAGGTAGCAGGCGGTGTATTTAGTTATATGACACGTTCTGGCATGGCTGTGTTGCAGTGGCTGGCAAATCTGATTTTGGTGCCCGTAGTGACCTTTTATCTGTTACGTGACTGGGATTTACTGATTGCCCGTCTCCGGGAACTATTGCCCCGTCGTTATGCTCAACAATGTATCGACTTATCACTGGAGTGCGATGATATGTTGGCAGCCTTTATTCGTGGACAGTTAATGGTGATGGTGGCATTAGCGACTATTTATAGTGTTGGACTTGCCTTTATTGGGATTGAACTGGCTTTATTACTGGGTGTGATTGCAGGCATCGTCAGTTTTGTACCGTATCTGGGGTTAATTGTCGGTATTGGTTTGGCGGGTAGCGCGGCTTTCTTCCAGTTTCATGAATGGTTGCCGGTATTAATGGTTGTGGTCGTTTTCGGCGTTGCTCAAGTACTGGAAGGCATGGTGTTAACCCCTCGTTTTGTTGGTGAACGGATAGGCTTGCATCCGGTCGCCGTATTATTTGCAGTAATGGCAGGTGCGCAACTATTTGGTTTTACAGGTGTCTTGTTAGCATTGCCTGTGGCCGCGGTGGTGATGGTCTTGCTTCGACATGTACATCAACGTTATACCACTAGCCAGTTGTATTCTTAAAATAGGTTAAGTCAATGCAATCTTTAGCCAGCCAACTGCCGTTGCGATTAACACCGCAAGAACTTTATCGTTTTGATAATTTTTATTTCAGCCAGACTGAATTAAAGCGAGCGCTGATAGAGTTCTGTCGACTTGAAACCATCGATTTCCTTTATTTATGGGGTGACAATCCATCCGGTAAATCACACTTGCTGATGGCGACTGCCGAACAAGTACAACAGTCACAAAAACGAGTATTGTATTTGCCATTGGAGGAACTGGTCACAACCGCTTCACCAGAAGTATTGCAGTCAGTAGAGCATCTCGACTTATTATGCATTGATGATCTGGATGCTATTGCTGGACGGGCAGAGTGGGAAGAAGCGATTTTCCATTGTTTTAATCGGCTGCAACATTCAGGTTGTAAATTACTGATCGCCGCCGTCCATAATCCAGCCGCGATTGCCGTTTCATTGCCTGATTTACGTTCACGGTTGGCAACAGGGCTGGTTTATCAGCTACAAACGCTGGACGATGATTCCAAACAACAGGCATTGATTCATCAGGCTCAAGCACGAGGTCTTGAATTATCAGAAGAAGTCGCACAATATTTACTACGTCACCACAGTCGTGACATGGTGATATTAATGGCGTTAATGCAACGTCTGGACAAAGCTTCGATGGCTGCAAAACGACGGTTAACGATTCCATTTGTACGCCAAGTGTTACTCAATGGCTAAAACTGAATTAACACTCGTTTTGCCAGGGCTTGCCCGAATAGTCGACCAACAAATTAATGCCAGCGTTATTCCACAGGCGTTATCCAATATTTTGAACAAAGCACGGTTCATGCGTGATCCAACCGGATTGCATCGCCTACTGTTTAATCATTTTAGCGAAACACCATTAACAGAACCTGATTTACCTGTTGTATCGCTTAATAGCCCTGAGCAAGTGGCGATAAAAGTCGATCCTTGTTATGTGCATGCCGATCGAGATCGCTTATTGTTGTTTGCCGATAATTTGAATTTAACCGAGGCAGAAAGTACTACTTTAATTGCCGAGATTCAGCCGCTTGTTGATGAACTGGGCGGACACATCCAGTTACTCGAAGCGGATAGCTGGTTATTGATCTTAGACACACTGCCAGATATTACTTTCAGTGCGTTACCGGAAGTGAATGGCAAAGGCGTTGAAACCTTTCTGCCGACAGGCTCTGATAGAGGTAACTGGATTCGATTGTGGAATGAAATTCAAATGCAGTTATATGACTGCGACGTCAATCTTCAACGCATTGCAGACGGAAAACTACCCGTTAATAGTGTCTGGTTCTGGGGCATGGGAAACTACACGGCTAAACAGAATGAGTGGATTAGTGTTCGAGGAAATCTGCCGTTGTTAAATCAATTAACCACCCAATCAGCCACTGCGTTAAATAACGATGCTGGTGATTTAAAAGCGCCACTAAACACAGGCAAGCATTTGTGGGTTGCTGATGAAGTTGATATCGAAGCAGATTGGCAACAACAGCTACAAAACTTGAACGACACGTTATTTCAACCACTGTGGCAACAGGTTCGGTCAGCAAAAATTAGCCAACTGAATCTAAAAATTCCAGAACATGGCCACTATAGATTAAGCCCGTTAAGCAGCTGGAAATTCTGGTCTTGATCATTACCGAACGCGACAACACGGGCTGGCAACAACTGCCTGATAACTGGCCAGATTGCTTGCGAAAAGTACTCGCTGCTCGTGGTATTACTGCTGAGCAAGACTTAACCTTTCCACTGTCAGAATTACCGAAGCCTGATTTATTGCTCGGTATGGATAAGGCCGTGGAGTTGTTACACAAGGCATTAACAGAGCAGTGGAAAATAACCATTGTGGCTGATTTTGATACCGATGGTGCCACCAGTTGTGCGGTTGCCATTCGTGGTTTAACTGCCATGGGTGTACAACATATCGACTATATTGTTCCCAATCGTTTTGTTCATGGTTATGGTTTAACGCCAGCGTTATTAGACGATATCCCGGTTAAAAATCAGCCTGAGTTACTTATTACGGTTGATAATGGCATTGCCAGCGTAGCAGGGGTGGAAGAGGCTCATAAACGCGGCATTAAAGTGTTGGTCACCGATCATCATTTACCCGGTGATAGCTTGCCCGATGCAGAAGCGATCATTAATCCCAATCAACACGGCGACGAATTCCCGAGTAAAAACATGGCCGGTGTTGGGGTGTGTTTTTATTTATTACTGGGTTTACGCCAATATCTAAGACAACAAGGCTGGTTTGAACAGCAACATATTCCCGAACCAAAACTGGTTGATTTACTCGATTTAGTGGCGTTAGGCACCGTGGCTGATGTGGTGCCATTGGATCGGCTGAACCGTACGTTGGTGACCATGGGTTTAGCTCGAATTCGTAAAGCATTAGCCTGTGCAGGTATCAAGGCCTTGATCCAAGTTGCAGGCAAACAAACTAGCCAGTTAGCAACCACCGATCTTGGGTTTTCAGTCGCGCCAAGGCTCAATGCGGCAGGGCGTATGGAAGATATGGGCTTGGGCATCAATACCTTGTTGACCGATGATATCGACGAAGCGTTAATGGCAGCTCAGTTGCTGGATAACATTAATCTTGAACGGCGATCAGTCGAAAAAGAGATGCAGAATCACGCCTTGCAGATGTTAGAAGCCATGTCGTTTGATGTTGATGACCAACCATTAGCCTATTGTCTTTATGACCCTAACTGGCATCAAGGGGTAGTGGGCTTATTAGCATCGCGGATCAAAGAACGCCAACATCGGCCAGTGATTGCCTTTGCTCCCGGTGACGATGGTGAAATCAAAGGCTCAGCCCGTTCCATTCCCGGTATTCATATTCGCGATATTCTGGCGCTTGTTGCCAGTCAAAAGCCAGAGTTGTTAACACGCTTTGGTGGTCATGCCATGGCAGCAGGGTTAACGCTCAAGCAAGATGATCTGGCAGAGTTTGAACAGTGCTTCTTAACTGCTTTGCAATCACAGGTTGGGCCAGAGGTATTACAACAAACCCTGAATTCTGATGGTGAAATAGATGTCAATGATATGTCACTCACCATTGCCGATTTATTGCCTACAGCAGCACCGTGGGGACAGGGCTTTCCCGAACCTCAATTTCATGGTCATTTTGTGGTCGATAACATTCGAACAGTGGGGCAGGAGGGCGACCATTTACGACTGACATTAAGACTGAGTAATGGCAAAACGATTGTTGCAATGGCCTTTCGGCAACAACAACCGGATTGGTTAAAGCAGGGTGACGAGGTGCTGATTGTTTATCGGTTATCAGCCAATGAATTCAGGAATCAGCGTTCAGTGCAATTGTTGGTTGAAAAGCTATTGCGTACATAACGACGCCAGTGCAATTTTCCTTGCTAAGCGAGGTCAAACTGTCACCATTGTTATACCTAAAACAGCCTACGCGTAGTCACTATTTTTTACACTAAAGATCGCATGACATCTTTGCCAGCCAACTGAGTATAAGCGTGAGGGTACTTCGGCTCACGGTGCTGAAACGACAAAATAGACGTATTCTTAATCACCCCATCGTCGATGTTGATAGCCCGTCGGATAGTCTCATTTTTCTGCCAGGCTACACTTCCAGCCAGCACATTGGGTAAGTACACAATCAGCGCAGCGGAGATTGAGCGAGTTGCACTTTCCCACAGATAGCTCGGCGTATGATCCACCGCGTAGTAATCAGTGGTTTCAAATTTAAACATCGGTTTATTAAAGGTGGTGGGCTTGGCAAAGAAGAACCCCATCCCCTCATCACAACTAACATCAATAATCAGACTGTTGGGCTTGAGGCTTGAACTTTCCCTCTCGGTCACAAAATTGATGGGATTATCGGTTTCTTGTAAGGTGCCGTTGACGATAATGTCAGCTTCACTAATTAGCTCTGACAGCGGCCGCACAGAGCCATCGTGTTCGACTACCACCATGCGAGCCTCACCTTCTTTACCAGAGCGAATTTTTACATAGTTACAATCGAGCACCTCTTCACGTACCTCGTGGTCAGGGCGTTGAATACAGATGGTGATATTTCTAAAACCATGCGCCTTAAGCGCGTATATCGCACCACGGCTGACTGCACCAAAACCGAAAATGATGGTTTTGCGTTGATTACCGTAATGCCCATCGATACCTTTAAGTTGCAAGGCGTGTAGCACTGCGCAATAGCCAGCCATTTCGTTATTCTTATAGAATGTGTGGCGACCAATGTGCCCGTCAGGCGACCAAACAAACATATCCTCAAAGGCAATGAGCGTCTGCTTACGATCAAGAGCCGCCTGAGTGATGTCACGTTGCTGTACACAATGCACATAGCCCCAAAGCGTTCCGCCTTCTCGCAGTTCTTGTAAATCGGCTAACACTGGTTTGGCGATGATCACCGCACCGATATCGGCCAGTATTTCATGACGTGTCGCTATACCACCTGTCTGTGCCGCTATTTCTGAATCAGAAATATTGAATGGTGCGCCATAACCTTCTTCAAAAACCAGCTGGCGACGATACTGTTCGGGGATGCGCGCCAAATGCGCAGGATGGATAGGAAGACGTCGCTCATCCTCCTTTTTTGAAGTCCCAATGACTCCCAGGGTTAGTTGACTCATGACGTGTCCTTTTTTATAAAAAAATAAGTACGATTGAGTTCATGAACGAATAATTAGCATCGTTAATAAACCAGGTTTCATGCTCTGGCCTGTTAAAGCATTCCAGAGTTTTAGAAAGTGAAGTGTTGAAAAATGAGAGGGGATAACGCTTACGCGATAACGATGGAAAACCAACTAGACAGCACAAAGCTAATCAGTAGGAAACCGAATAACGCAAACAATTGAGATTGGGTTGTTATCGAGGCCATTCTGACCACAGTAGAGTAAGACGTGAATGATTCAAAAATGGTGGGGAATGGCGTCAGTGAAACTCTATCGTATCTGCGGTGAAGCACCTTTTTTCTTGGGTTAATAGAAAAATAATGTGAACCTATCGTAACACAATTAGGCACTAATGATTCGGCCCATTAAAAATGGGTCAGAGTAAAATTTACTATCATAAATCGACTCTGACCCCATTTAATTATCAGACAGGCACAACCTTATTTGCACATGGTCCCTTCTGGCCTTGTCCGACTTCGTATTCAACTTTCTGGCCGTCATTAAGTGTTGCATAGCCGCCCGAAGCCTGGATTTCAGAATGATGAACAAAAAGATCTTTATCTCCATCATCTGGAGTAATGAAACCGAAACCTTTGTCTGCATTGAACCACTTTACTGTACCTGTACTCATGCTGTGCTTTCCTTTGTGTATTTAATATTCATTGACTTTAATTATTCTGATGTTTCCATAGAATCATTTAACAACAACACGAACCATAACTGATCAGTGCTATTCATTTTTAACTCATAACGTTAAAAGAATCAGCGCCATTTTACGCCGTGCGCTTGATTTTTTTGTTATGTGTCGCCGGTTGTTGCCGCTTTATCGTCGTTACCTGATATAGGTTGAACGTCCTGCGGCTGGCTATCGTCGGCTCCTGCTTTTTGCAAGCGCTTCTCTTCCTTCTTTTTCTTTTTGGCGATTTCTTTCTGGCGCTTTTCAAAAGCGTAATTGGGTTTAGCCACTCGTAAACTCTTTTATATAATTGTAGGATTAGACTGGTTAGAATACGGCATTTTCCAACCGATTGCGCGCCTCAAGTGATTTTAAGAATGAGTATTTATATATCCAGTGTTTCAATCACAACCCGCTGTCTAAACTCAGCCAATTCATGCCCAGAGAATAATTCGGTACCAGGATGCATAACGGTGCCGGCACCACAGGCGATGCCATAGCGTAATGCGTGTTCGGCATTGTTGCCCAGACTAAACCCAGCAATTAAACCGGCCACCATTGAATCACCTGCACCGACGGTAGTATTGACCGGCACATCCAGTGCTTGTGCATAATAACTGTTGTCTGGACTGACTAAGACTGCGCCCTGATCGCCGAGCGAGACACAGACATGAGTGACACCTTGTTGCTGAATATGTCGGGCTTCTGTTGCCACATTAATGATGGTTGGTAGTTCCTGATTAATAATCGTTTCCAATTCATAACGGTTAGGTTTAATCAGAAACGGTTTGGCATTGATGGTATGTTTGAGGGTGTCGCCGTGGGTATCCACCACGGGTTTACCACCCATGTCATTAATACGTTCCACAAGCTCGCCATATAAGGTATTAGGAACGTTGGGCTGGCATGAACCAGTGATAATGCCGAAACCTTTTCCTGTTTGACTGACAAAGTCTTCGATGATCCGATTCAGTTGTTGTTGTGGTATTTCAGTGCCGGAATCGGTGACCTGGAATTGTTTTTCAGTTTCCAGCTCAATGATAGTGCTGTTGATGCGAGTTTCACCGCTCACTTTTTCGTAATAAACATTATCAAGCTGTTGCGTCAACATGCGTTGCAATATCTGGCCGACATCTCCGGCAACAATACAGAAGGTATGAGCATCAACCTGCATTCGTTTTAATGCACGGCCGATATTGATTCCGTTACCACCCGGATCATGACGCGCCGCATCTGAGCGGGATTTTTGTTCGGGGATTAATCTAGGCACATGATAAGTGACATCCAGTGCTGGATTAAGGCATAAGGTTGTAATCGTGCTGGCTTGGGGTGTTGTCGACATATCCTTCTCCTTTAACAGCAATATACCGCAATAATCAGATGGAATGCATCCACCGATTGATAGAAATTGATTGAAGATTTAACCAATGATTAGCAAAATAGTCGTTCTTTTAGCTGTCACACATAAAAAGCCCACTTATCTTGGTTGAAGCAATTTTTAAACACATCGAAGCATCGATGCCTGATTTCAGAACGCGTCCTCAGCAACTGGCTATGAGCCTGTTTATTGCTGATGCTATGAAACGAGGCGAGCATCAACGGATGGCGGTGGTTGAAGCGCCAACCGGTGTTGGTAAAACATTGGCGTATCTAGCTGGTGCAATTGATGTGGCGCTTGAACAAAAGAAAATGCTGGTAATAAGTACAGCCACGGTCAATTTGCAGCAACAACTGCTTCAAAAAGATGTGCCACAGTTTTCCAGTGCAACGGGTAAAGCGTTGAAAGTGGTTCAGGCCAAAGGTCGTAGACGCTATTTGTGCCCCAGCAAATTAACGACGGTGGTGACCACTGAAAACCAGCAAGACTTGTCGTTTGATGTAGACAGCAAATATAAACAGGCAAAACAGCAGGTGATGGCTGAAACACTTTTTCAGCAATGGGACGAACAGCAGTGGGACGGCGATAGAGACAGCCGACATGATGCTATTGCCCCTGAACTCTGGCACAAAATTTCGACTGATTCTGAAGGCTGCGCTGGTAAAAGCTGCTCAAAATATCAACGTTGTCCTTATTATCTGGTTCGACGTGAAATGGCGACGGCAAATGTAGTGATTGCCAATCATGACTTAGTGTTGAGTGATGCTGATTTGGGTGGGGGACTGGTATTACCGAATCCTGAAGAAGTGTTGTTTGTGTTTGATGAAGCACATAACTTGCCGCAAAAAGCGCTCGATCATGCAGCAAAAGCACTGAACTTCGCTCAACTGTACCAAACGACTGAAACAGCTGACAGCGTGTTAAAGAAAATACCCAAAGCGCTCGCTTTTCGACAGCATGATTTCGGGTATATGTTGATGGAGTTACGGCGTGATCTGCCAGCGGTGATTACCTTATTGCAACAAATGGAAACATTGTTGCAAAGCGATGATCTGGTTAAAGACATCATCGCTGGCAAAATCAGTGAACCGAGAATTTACTGGCAAAGCCCATTAGTCAAAGCGTTAATTACACCTTGTCAGGGCCTGTTACAAAGGGCGAATGTGATTTATAAACACTATGCCGTATTTGGCAAGTGGATTAAGGATGCACTGGAAACCCAACAAATTCCCAACAAAGTGGCAGAGGTGTTATTGCCTCAGGTTGGCACAGTGCAGAATATCTTTGGTTATGTGATTGATTTTATGGCGTTGTTTCTGGATGAAGACAAACCCGACAGGCCGCCTAATGTGCGTTGGTTATCACTGGAGAAGTTTGCCAAAACCAACACTCTAGTTATCAATGCCGGCCCGATGACTGCTGCCTTTTTTCTGGAAAAAAGCCTGTGGAATCGCGCCTATGGTGTGGTGCTGACTTCAGCTACTTTGCGTGGCTTGGGGTTGTTTCAACGTTTTAGAAGTGACTGTGGTCTCAAACGTTTTGATGAAAGTCACTTTTTAGCGGTTGCATCGCCGTTTAACTATCAGCAACAGGCGACATTATCCCTGCCAGCGATGGCGGCTTTGCCTAATGAAAATGTGGTGCATTGGCAGCAGGAAATCGTGAGCAAACTGATCGAGTTGGTGGATGTGAAAGAGGCTACACTGGTGTTGTTTACCTCTAAAACAGTGATGGACAAAGTCTATCAGCAATTACCCGATAATCTTGTTTCACAGGTGTTATTACAGGGAGGTAAACTGTCGCCAAAAAATATGGTGGTTGAACATATTAAACGGATTGAAGCAGGGCAGGGCAGCATTATCTTTGGGATGGATCGTTTTGCTGAAGGGGTCGATCTTCCGGGTAATTTATGCACTCATGTGGTGATCACCAAGCTACCTTTTCCGGTGTTTACCCGCCCGATTGAACAAGCCAAACAAGAATGGATTTTACGAACGGGTGGACAACCTTTTGTTGCTTTGTCATTACCGGCTGTAAGCATACGATTGATTCAGGCTTGTGGGAGATTGTTGCGAAAAGAAACCGATTCAGGACGGATCACTATTTTAGATCGACGTTTGTTAACCAAAGGTTACGGCAAACACTTGCTAGAGCATTTACCGGATTATCGAATTATATAGCTCAAAAAAAGCCCTATCATTGCTGATAAGGCTCTTTATTGTTTGTTTCAACAGCGACAGAATTATTCTGAACGGCTGGTGACTTCTAACAAGTGATAACCGAATTGAGTTTGAACTGGACCTTGTACCGTATTAACCGGTGCAGAAAAAACGACTTTATCGAATTCAGGTACCATCATGCCAGGACCAAATTCACCTAAATCACCACCTTGAGCACCTGATGGGCAAGAAGAGTTTTCTCTTGCTACATCAGCGAAATCAGCGCCTTCTTCGATTTCTTTTTTAAGCTCAAGACAGATTTCTTCACTGTCTACTAGAATGTGTCGTGCGGTTGCTAATGCCATGTTTATACCTGAATAGTGATTAAAAATTGCACATTATACCACCAAGCCAAAATTGACGTTTTCCGAAGAATTTAGTGTTGAAATTGGGCGAGGTTAGTGCCTGTTCTGAGTTACCCTATCCACTTGTTAAGTACTGAATATAATTTTTCAGGCTTATATGGTTTAGTAATAAAGTCATTCATTCCCGCATTAAAACATTTCTCTCGATCGTCAAGTGATGCATTTGCAGTCAACGCTATAATTGGAATATCAGTATGACCCAGAGCTCGGATGTTTTTAGTCGCACTTAAACCATCCATTTCTGGCATCTGTATATCCATTAATATACCAGCATAATCATTATCTTCTTTCGTCATGGCCAATACTGCTTCAACACCGTTATTGGCAACTTTAGCGATCATGCCCTCTATTTCTAGCATATCCAGCGCGACTTGTTGATTAAATTCATTATCTTCAACTAGCAAAATTCTTTTTCCAGTTAAGCAATAGTCAGTGTCATTGTTCGTTATCTGTATGTCTTTTGTTGTGGCTTTACATTTATCCAGTGACACCGTAAACCAGAATGTACTCCCTTTACCATAGTCACTGGAGACACCGATGTCTCCTCCCATCATGGTGATTAATTTTTTGCATATGGATAAACCCAAACCTGTGCCACCATATTTTCGGGTTATTGAATTATCGGCTTGCTGGAATGACTGGAACAATAGTTTTATCTGTTCTTGTGTCATCCCTATGCCTGAATCCTCAACTTCTATTTTTATGGTGCATGCCACTTCATTTTCATACTCTAATCTGCACCTGACAGCCACTTTGCCATCGCTGTCAGTAAATTTGATTGCATTACTGATTAGGTTGATGAGTATTTGTTCCAACCGTATTTCATCACCTATCAGCTTATAATCACCGATCCCATCGAAATCAAATGTCAGCGTAATGTCCTTTGAAGACACTTTCTCAGTAAACATACTGGCCAAATGTGCTTCCATCTCTTTTAGGTAAAACACGGATTGTTCTAGTTCGAGTTTTCCCGCCCCTATTTTAGAAATATCTAGAACATCGTTAATGATGGATAGTAAATGTCCTGCCGAACTGTTCATGTTTGAAATATAATTTTTTTGTCTAGGCGTTAAATCTGTTTGAAGTGCGAAATACGCCATGCCAATAATGCTGTTCTACGGGGTGCGCACTTCATGGCTCATGCTAGAAAGAAAGTCACTCTTGGCCTGATTGGATTTTATAGCTATTTTTTCTGAGTCCTGGGCTAGTTTAGTTTGTTCGACAAGCTCAGCATTCTTTTTCTTGACTAAAACAATCACAATGCCAGCGCTAACAATTGAAAATATAGCCAGTATCCTATTGATCAGAACCTTCCATATGTCTCCTCCAGATGGAGAAGCGACAAAACCAATAATGGTCAAAACAACACCTAAAGATGCAACAATGTAGGTTGTATTTTTAGACTTGAGATTCAGTGTGAGTAAAACAGGAATAACATAGAGTACACCCGCAGCAACACCTAAGGATATAGACAGGTCAAATGCGAAGCTAAAAACCAGCGTCAGTGATACAGCAACATAAGTTATGTTGGAACGCTTGAAAAATTTCAGTGTGTTATTAATCATTCTTCCAATCCAGGTCGAAACAAAAACACGAACACCATCTTCTATTCGGGAATGATGCTATAGATAACATATTGGACTGATCATTATTAAATGTCCAAAATCAACATCTGGTATATTTTGTCTTCTTCAAAACAACTAAAATATCATTGATGATTTCGGTTACAAAACATTTATCTAACTAAGCTTTTTTTCATATTTTTACATGAAGCTTAAATTCATTATTAACAGTAGTTCCTGAAAACACATAAAAGTTAGTCCCAGTGTAGGGATAGAGTACTATCAGCATTCAGTTCGACACGGGTGCCAAACTGTTGTCCTTCCCTATTTAACATCGTTGCTAACCAGTCAGTATCTGCTGTAGAGGCTGTATTAATTTTGAAATGTTTTATCTGGGTCGGTGTCATGTGCAAGCGAAGCAGGTTGCCTGTTGTGGGATCCACACCGGCGAAGTACATCAAGGCTAAGTCAGCTCTGAAATTGTCTTTGCCACTGATGCCTTCATAATCGTTTAGAAAGTCACCACAGCCGTATATGATGAGTTTATTTTTATATACTTCCATGCCCTTAACATGGTGTGATGAGTGACCATGAATGACATCTACATCGGCATCATCGATGAGTTTATGGGCAAACGAAGTATGAGCAAGATCAATTTCATAACCCCAGTTACCGCCCCAGTGAAGTGACATGACGACTATGTCACCCGGATGTTTAATGGCTTTTATTTTTGTTTTGATCGTGGCTACGGTATTGTCGGAATAATCTGCAAGCTTGTTGACGCCCGGTGAGGTATCAGTGGCTGCCCAACTCTGTGAAACACCGCTCGTTACATCACCATAAGAAAAGACAATAACCCGACCTTTCCCCTTAATATCCATAACTACTGGAGTTTCTGCCTGTTGGCGTGTTTCACCAGCTCCGGCATGTTTTATGTGTGCTTTATCTAATGTTTCAATAGTTTCTGTCAGTCCCGAATAGCCCCAATCAATAACATGGTTGTTGGCCAGTGACACAGCGTCTATTTTAGCGGCACTGAGACAATCGATATTGTCTGGACTCATCCTGTAGTTGATGCCTTTCCATTTCCAGTAGTCATCACTTTTGGTAATGCTGGTCTCAAGATTAATCATTCTTACATCGGGTGATTTTTGATTAAGCATCGCAAGTGCATCACCCCAGATATAGTTGCAATCAACAGGGTAGGGAATGGGCCCATTTCTACGTTCAGCCAGTTTCACATACTCGATAGCGTTTCTTATATAGGGTTCATATAACACGGGTTTGCTGGGATGCAGTAAGATTTGGTCGATGCCTCTTCCCAACATCACGTCACCTGACATGAATAGAGTGATTTCACCTGCATTGTCAGGTTCGTTCACAGTCAATTTCTTACTCAAAACTGTCGCCAAAAATAAACCAAATACAATCCCAATAAAACGGTAAGAAAACAGTTTGTTGTTCATAGGAATAATCCTTTTTCAGACCAGTAACAGGAATGAAATAGTTTCAATGATCCAAGTCAAATCACTTTCCTAAACGGTTTTTGCTTGTTCTTGATATTGCTCTTTTGAAATCAATTTTGCCAGATCCATCATTTGCTCAGCGAGGAGATCAAGCACATCATCCACCGAAAGAAATTCCAACCAGAGCACCATTATCATTGACTACAGGTGCACGTCTCACCCCTTTGTTACGCATTGTTTTAATTGCGGTCATTAAATCTACAGACTCATTGACTGTCATTAAGTCAAAACTCATAACATCATTGATAGTGACAGCGTTGAGATCAACATTTTTAGCTAACACTTCTATGACAATATCGCGATCAGTCAACACACCTGTGGAACAACAGAGTCATTGATTTTTTCAACCACTACGACTGCTCCAACATGTTCCGATCGCATCAATCTGATTGCTTCATGAATGGATTCTGTCTTATTAACGATAACAACATCACGATTACAATATTCACCAACAGACATATTAATACTCCTTTATTTACGTAGTAGTTTTCTTAACAATGTGATGAATTTTACTAATCCTCAAATTACTTGCCTTCAATATGAACACTGCTGGCCTGAGGACCTTCATTACCGGCCTCTTCGGAGAAATGGGCTTTATTACCGACTTCAAGATCATCAAAATTAAAGTTAATTAAACTATTACGATGAAAATAAATTTCCCGCCCATCTATGGTCTCTATAAGGCCATAATCCATCTCTGGATAAAGGGCTTTAATACGGCCATGTGGAGCAATCTCATGCACTTTTACATCGCCGCGACGTTTACTGACCCGATCCTGAATCTGCCGCCGAACTGCATCGAAAGCATCCCTAATAGCGACGTAAGCATCTTCATGAGAGTGATCTTGGTCAGACTGCTTGTTTGCAACTATTTCATGACCAGGAAGAGTAACGTCAATTTTTATACTAAACAGGTTTCCCTGATGATGGTGCTTATGTGGCTCTTCGACAACGACTCTGCAACTCATAATCTGTTGTGAAAACTGTTCAAGCTTTTCGGCTTTTTCTCTTATTTTCGCTTCAAGAGCATCGGAATGATCCATATCTTTAAATGTGATTTGTAATGGTATTTGCATATTTTCTCCTCATTAACTTCTAAATTTACAGTTTTGATGATGAAAAATATCTAGATCCTCCACTTTTGATTCTATGCCTGAATCTTGCTAACTACAAAAAAAAATACAGAATCATTTAAGACGAGAGCGTGCACAAAAAGAACAGGCGCGTAGAGGTATCGGTGTTTAGTTGCTAATTCACCATAACTTAAGAAATAGATAGGCTGTGAGGGTTATATATCCTTAAAAAGGATGGATAACAGAGTGTGAATAAGATGGTTACTCGGTAATGGTCAGGATATGATTGTCAAACACTATGGTATCGCCAGTGACAATTTTTTTGCGTTTCCTAGTTTCAATTTCACCATTCACTAAGACCAGACCATCAGAAATGAACTGTTTAGCTTCAGCACCACTAGATGCGAGCCCTTCAAATTTTAAAATTTTATATAATTCAGTCGGGGGGTGATCAAGGACGACTGTGGTGGTATGTTCTGTCATCAGGCAGGCCTATGGTGAAGTATAGTGATAGTTTACAGAAGTTGTATTCATTTGAGATATTTATTCATGTCGGCGGGATATAGATATCTGATAAATTATGGCGAACAGACAACAGAATAGTTATTCATCATCAAGATATATGTAGTATTAAGTGAAGGGTATAAACAATGAGTACAGAAAAAAACAAACGCCTAGACGATATCGTCGCACAAGCTAAAAAGTATCAAGCTGAGCGTGAACAAACATATCGCGAACGTTCCTTAAAAATGTACCCATGGGTCTGCGGACGTTGTTCACGAGAGTTTACTCATCAAAATTTGCAGGAATTAACAGTTCATCACCGTGACCATAATCACGATAATAACCCTGCTGATGGCAGTAATTGGGAGTTATTGTGTATTTATTGCCATGATAATGAGCATTCCCGTTATATAGAACAGGTGCGTTATGGTAGCTCAGATGATGGTTCAACAAATACAGTGACTACCCATAATCCCTTTGCTGATCTTGCTGACATGTTGAAGAAAAAAGATTAATTATCAAGGGCTAACTGAATTTTATTTAAGGAAGTTTTAAGAAAAGTGTGAATCACTTCACGGCGATGACTTTTAGGGGTATATATATATTGTAATTATCTACATAGATTCGGGGTGTGGAAATGAAAAGCTTAGTGAATGTAATTCAATTGATAGTGGTCGCAGCTATTATATTTCCAATATTTTATATCTGGGATACTGACAATGTAGATAGGTTCTGTAACTCAATTGGTAATGGAATGGCTAAACAGGAACTAATTCAACAGGCCGAAGAGAGTGGTGTCAAGTTGCTTGGGCCAATAGTGGTGGATGATGAGGTGACTGGCGGAAAATGGCAAGCTTCAGTTGTTACCTATTGGCCATTTACAGATCACATGTGTGTGATCAAAGGTATTGCCAATACTGTTTCAACAGCCCGAATTATTGATTAAAATGCCCCAGACACTGCTGCTGTCCGGGGCATGTACGTTTCGTGGTTTACTAACCTGCAACGTAGTTAATCATAATACCTGCAGCAACGGCTGAACCGATAACACCGGCGACATTCGGTCCCATGGCATGCATTAATAAGAAGTTGTGAGGGTCAGCCTCAAGGCCAAGTTTATTTGATACACGAGCGGCCATTGGGACAGCAGATACCCCAGCTGATCCAATTAGAGGATTAATGTGCTGTTTGCTAACTTTGTTTAGCAATTTAGCCATGATGACACCCGATGCAGTACCAATAGCAAAGGCGACCATACCTAATAACAAAATCCCAAAGGTCGTGTAATCCAGGAATTTGTCAGCACTGAGTTTCGAGCCAACTGCTAATCCCAGAAAAATAGTGACAGTGTTGATCAATGAGTTTTGAGTGGTGTTACTTAAACGGTCGACCACGGCACACTCTTTCATTAGATTGCCAAAGCAGAACATACCTAATAATGGTGCGGCATCAGGTAATAAAAAGGCGACTAATAATAGCAATAAAAGTGGAAAAATAATTTTTTCACGTTGTGAAACGTGGCGCAGTTGTACCATCTTTATTTTTCGTTCTTTTTCAGAGGTGAGGGCTCGCATGATAGGTGGTTGTATCAACGGAACCAGTGCCATGTATGAGTATGAAGCAACGGCAATAGCACCTAATAGATCTGGAGCGAGTTTACTTGCGACATAGATAGATGTTGGCCCATCTGCACCGCCAATAATACCAATAGCTGCAGCATCGGCCAGACTGAAGTCAAAGACGCCAAGGGCTGATAATAATACTGCGCCCATTAGAGTCACAAAAATACCAAACTGGGCTGCTGCGCCCAAGAATAAAGTTCTTGGGTTAGATAGCAGGGGGCCAAAGTCGGTCATTGCGCCAACACCCATAAATATAATGAGTGGGAAAGCACCACTTTCGATACCGACAGTATAGAAAATATGTAATATGCCACCCTGTTCGGCTAAGCCGGCACCGGGAATATTTGCTAATACACCGCCAAACCCGATAGGTACAAGTAATAAGGGTTCAAAGTTCTTATTAATGGCAAGATAGAGCAACAACATGCCAATCGCAATCATCACGCCTTGCCCAGGCTCCATTTGATGTAAGCCAGTGTTGTGCCATAGATGTAATAAATTCTCCATGTTTTAAACCCTTATGCGATTGAAACAAGGTGGTCGCCGACTTTTACAGCGTCCCCTGGTTTGACCGAAATTGATGTGATAACACCTGACTTACTGGCTACAATTTGTGTTTCCATTTTCATTGCTTCGAGAATGATTAACACATCACCTTCTTGCACTGTTTGGCCTACATTGACTTCAACTTTCCAGATGTTGCCTGCTAATGGTGCAGTCACTGCTTCACCACCTGAAGCGGGTTCAGCAGGTGTAGATGACTGTTGTACTGTTGCAGGTGCAATGTTACTGATATCGCCACCTTCATTGACTTGTACGACATAGCTTTGACCGTTTACAGCAATGGTATATACATCTTGATGTGATGCTGATGAAGTTGACTGCGTTGCCATCTGTGCGGATTTTAGCGTTGGAATGGGTTCAAATTCATCAGGATTGTTACGGTTTGCAAGAAATTTTAATCCGACCTGAGGGAATAAGGCATAGGTTAAAACGTCATCGATTTCACGTTCGCCAGTTTCTAACGTGATGTTGTCAGCACTCGCAAGTTCTTGCAATTCGGCAGTGAGTTTTTCCATCTCCGGCGCAATCAAATCGGCTGGTCTACATGTGATTGCTTCACCGCCTTCAAGGACACGTTGTTGCAGTTCACTGTTGTACGGAGCAGGGGCTGCACCATATTCACCTTTTAATACACCTGCTGTTTCATTGGTGACAGTTTTGTAACGTTCACCAGTTAATACGTTTAGAACGGCTTGAGTACCAACAATTTGTGACGTTGGTGTCACTAGCGGAATGTAGCCTAAATCTTCACGTACACGAGGGATTTCAGCCAAAACATCATCAAAACGATCACTGGCACCTTGTTCGCGAAGCTGGCTTTCCATATTGGTTAGCATGCCGCCCGGCACTTGTGCCACTAAAATACGCGAATCAACGCCTTTAAGTGAACCTTCCCATTGAGCATATTTTTTTCTGACATCACGGAAATAATCGGCGATTTCTTCCAGTAATTGAATATTGAGGCCAGTGTCTCGATCGGTGCCTTCAAAAATTGACACAACAGATTCTGTGGGCGAATGACCATAAGTCATCGACATGGTTGAAATGGCAGTGTCAACATTATCGATACCTGCCTCGACACACTTAAGAATAGTGGCTGTTGATAGACCTGTTGTCGCATGTGAATGCATTTGTACCGGAATATCAATAGCTTGCTTAAGACTGCTAACCAGCTCAAATGCGGTATATGGCTTAAGCAAACCAGCCATATCTTTAATACATAAAGAATGTGCGCCCATATCTTCGATACGTTTGGCTAAATCAATCCACATAGCGAGATCATGAACGGGGCTGAGTGTGTAGGAAATCGTACCCTGAGCATGGCGATCATTTTCGAGAACTGCTTTGATAGCCGTTTCCAGATTGCGTGGATCGTTCATTGCGTCAAATACACGGAAGACATCTACACCATTAATTGCAGCTCTCTCTACGAATTTATTGACTACATCATCAGCATAGTGACGATAACCGAGTAAGTTTTGCCCACGAAGCAACATTTGTTGTGGCGTATTAGGCATCGCAGCTTTCAAAGTGCGAATTCGGTGCCAAGGATCTTCGCCTAAGTAGCGAATACAGGCATCAAAGGTCGCGCCTCCCCATGTTTCTACAGACCAGAAGCCAACTTGATCCAGTTTGTCGGCAATGGGTAACATGTCATCAAGACGTAAACGAGTTGCAAATAATGATTGGTGTGCATCACGTAATACGACGTCTGTGATGCCAAGTGCTTGTTTAGATTCGGTCATAATAATGGCCTTCAAGTGTTAACTAAGATATATGGTTCAGCGACAAATCACTGTTTGTGACGAGAGCGGTATTTGTGTACGGCCGCTGTTAGAATAGAGATCAATGTTCTATTTTCGGTCTCGGAATGAGCTAGGGAGCCGTGAGTTGGAATAACAGCTGTTGGTGAAGGCACGCCATCTTCAGGTAATGCACCGACACTTTTTTCATATTTGGTGATTAATAAAGACATCAGTGACGTTACAATGACCAATAAT
>JAOUJZ010000069.1 GCA_029882915.1 Gammaproteobacteria bacterium
CAAATTATCAGCAATGGACACCGCATCTTCAGGGCCATCAATATTTTCAATCACGATCGCAAATTCATCACCACCCAACCTGGCAACCGTATCAGCACGTCTCAACGATTTCGATATCAGGTTGCCAACAGCCTGTATCAATTTGTCACCGGCATCATGGCCAAATGAATCATTGACCAGCTTAAAATCATCAATATCGACCAGCATCAAGGCTACTGATTCACGATGCCTTTCAGCACGCACCAATGCCTGCTCCAGTCGGTCAGCGAAAAGTAAACGATTGGGTAAACCCGTCAGAGAATCACAATAAGCCAGCAACTGCACTTTGCGCTCAGCAATAACTTTCGCAACCACCGCCCTGACACGGTGCTTCAACACCGCCCATTTAATTGGCTTGGTAATAAATTCTATAGCACCAACTTCATAAGCACGCTCGACCGATGCATCATCATCAAGACCTGTAATCATCATCACCGGAATATCGGTATAACCACGCTCCTTGATCTGTTGGCAGGTAGTAAACCCATCAAGACCAGGCATAACAGCGTCGAGCAAAATTAGAGCTGGGTGATGCTTTTCTACAGCCTTGATCGCTTCTAGACCATCTTCTGCTTCAACGATATCGTAGTCCTCGGATTCCAGCACATGGCGAATCATAAGTCGTATGGACGGATCATCATCAGCAAGCACAACAACAGGGCGTTCATCGTACTTTTGCGTATCGTTAAAGAGTGAAACTATATTGGTCATAGGGTGGAGCTCCAGGTAAATGGTCTCTTATAAGAAACCCACAAATCACTTATATGAGTGTAGCTGTGGCTCATATAATCACCACCAAATCCCTGCCAAAAATGTCTAAAAAGATGCCAAATTTATATCATCGGTTGCCAATATACCCCAATGAAATGCAATTCTTGTGTGATCTGGATCACACAAATATGCCTTATTTCAGGCTTTTTGTAACCACTTCGAACACATCTCGGGACAAATGCGGCAAACCAACAAGACGTTCCAACTCTGCCTGCATCAATTCCTGACGCCCCCTATCATAACGTTTCCAACGAGTCATGGGAATGGTTAAACGAGCAGCAATTTGTGGATTAAAACTGTCAATTTTTTCGACATACAAACCCAGAAGACTGTAGCCCTTACCATTTATTTCGTGAAAGCATACCGGATTGGCCGCACAAAAAGCCCCCAACAGCGATCGAACCCGATTTGGGTTTTTCAGATCGAAGTCTGCATGCCCGAATAATTGCTCGACCCGGTTAATGGTATCTGCCTGTGGTGCTGTGGCCTGAATCATAAACCACTTATCCATGACCAGTTGATCGTGTTTCCATTGGGTGTAAAAGCGCTCAATTACCTGCTCTGAACAACCCGATTCGTTATGAACAAGAACTCGAAATGCCGCCTGCTGGTCCGTCATATTACTGGCCTGTTCAAACTGCTGCAGCGCCAGATTTCTAACATCCTCATCTTGCCTGTACATCATATATGCCAGGGCAACATTTTTAAGAAAACGTTGACCCATTGATGCCGGCGTTAAATCAAAAACATCAGAACGATTCTGCTCATAAACAGCCAACCATTCAGGCTGAAGCAATTCAGATAATTGCCTGTTTATAAATTCACGGGCCTGATGAATCGCGTCAACATCTATAACTTCCATCATTTCGGCAATATAAGCATGTAAAGGCAAGGTTAATGCTCTTGCAACCAGCGCCTTGTCCAGACAGTCATTAACCAAAACCTGCTTGATGGCGGCTACAAAATAGTCGGGCAGTATCAAATCGTCACCCGCCTTAATGGCATCAACCAGATTCAGGATAATTCGGGTAGCCAGTTGCTGCCCTGCATCCCAACTGTTGAATTCATCAACATCATTTGCCATACAAAACGCAAGCTCCTGGTCAGAACGATTAAAATCAACCTTTACCGGCGCTGAAAAATTCCGAAAAATAGACAAAACAGGTTTTTCATCAACCCCGGTAAAAACAAAGCTCTGCTGTTCCTGTGTCAGGCGAACCATGTGTGAAGTACCCACCGAATCCTGGTGACAGGATGTAATTTCACCACCACCTTGATCCAACAAACCCAAAACAACAGGGACATCAAAAGGCCGCTTGGATTCCTGATCTGGAGTTGGTGGCGTTTTCTGGCTGAGTGTAAGCACATATTCTCTGCTTAATTCATCATATCTTTCTTCAACGGAAATCAACGGGGTGCCCGCCTGCTTATACCAATGCCTGAATTGTTTAAGCTCAACATTGTTAGCGACTTCCATTGCGCAAATAAAATCTTCCGTTGTCACCGCCTGACCGTCATGACGCTCAAAATACACGTCCATGCCTCTTTTAAAACCATCCTTGCCTAAAATCGTGTGAATCATCCGTATGATCTCGGCACCCTTGTTATAAACGGTAACAGTATAAAAATTATTAATCTCAATGTATGAATCAGGCTGAATGGGGTGCGCCATAGGCCCGGCATCTTCAGCAAACTGGCTTGTGCGTAATATATTCACGTCATCAATACGTTTGGGAGTAGGAGCATTCATATCTGCAGTAAACTGCTGGTCCCGGAAAACCGTTAACCCCTCTTTGAGCGTCAACTGAAACCAGTCACGGCAGGTCACTCGGTTACCGCTCCAGTTATGAAAATATTCGTGACCAATGACAGCTTCTATATTTATAAAATCACTATCAGTAGCCGTTTCTTTTTTTGCCAGAACATATTTTGAATTAAAAACATTGAGCCCCTTATTTTCCATTGCTCCCATATTGAAATCATCAACAGCAACAATATTGAAAACATCAAGGTCATATTCACGACCATAAGTTTCTTCGTCCCACAACATGGATTTTTTCAGTGACTGCATAGCATGCTCGCACTGATCAATATTATGCTTTTGCACGTAAACTCTTAACTGTATTTTACGGCCAGATGCTGTAATGAAATGATCTTCAA
>JAOUJZ010000013.1 GCA_029882915.1 Gammaproteobacteria bacterium
CCATCATAAGCAATCTGCACGTCTACTATCACCGTCATAGAGTTGATCGCTCAGCATTTTCATATGCCAGAATCACCTTCTGCACCAGAGAGTGGCGCACTACATCTTTGGCCTGAAAGAAAGTAAACCCAATACCCTCAACATCCTTCAACACTTCTATGGCATGGCGCAAACCTGATTTCTGAGAACCCGGCAAATCAACCTGTGTAATATCACCGGTGATCACTGCCGTTGAGTTGTACCCCAGACGAGTTAAAAACATTTTCATCTGCTCTGTGGTGGTATTTTGAGCCTCATCCAGAATAATGAATGATTCATTCAATGTTCGTCCACGCATATAAGCTAATGGTGCCACTTCAATCACATTTCGCTCAATCAGTTTTGCTACCCGTTCAAAACCAAGCATTTCATACAATGCATCATATAAAGGACGTAAATAAGGATCGACTTTTTGAGTTAAATCCCCTGGCAAGAAACCCAGTTTTTCACCGGCCTCAACAGCAGGTCGCACCAATACAATTCGACGAGCAAAATCTCGTTCCAGTGCTTCGACAGCACACGCCACAGCAAGATAGGTTTTCCCCGTTCCGGCAGGGCCAATACCAAAGTTAATATCGTGAGTCATCACTCGCTGTAAATAGGCCTGTTGATTTTCACCCCTTGCTTTTACCAATCCACGTTTAGTTTTAATGGTAATTTCTTTTTGTTCGGGTGTTATAATCGCGTCTATACCGCCTACTTGTCTGATGGCTAAATGCACCTGCTCAGGCACTAAAACCGTCTGTGAAGTTTCAGCATATAACTCATGAATTACATTTTGAATATCTGCCAAAACATCTGAATTTCCAATGATCTGGAATTTACCGCCTCGATTATTAATTTCTACTCCAAAACCACGCTCCATCATTCTTAAATGTTCATCGAGATGGCCGCATAGATTAGCTAAGCGAGGATTGTCTTCTGGGCTTAATTCAAAACTGATACTGTCCAATACTGGGGAAGATGTGGTCACAAATAAATGTTCCTGAAATGTTTAGTAAATCACGCTATTGGCAACTAACTCACCGCGTAAGGAATTCGAATAAGCTTCACTAATAGTGACGTCAACAAACTTACCAAGCAATGATTCATCGCCCGCGAAAATAACTGATCGATTATTTTCTGTTCGTCCTACCATTTCGCCATCCTGACGTTGTGCTACTTTTTCGACTAGGATGCGTTGTGTTGATGCCAACATTTTCTGGCTATGTGCGCTTTCTAATTCAAGCAAGCGATCCTGAACCATTTTCAATCGTTGTTTTTTAACCTCATCAGGCACTGAATCTATAAATGCTGCTGCCGGAGTACCCGGACGTGCGCTGTAGATAAAACTAAATGAATGGTCAAAACCAATATCATTAATTAATTTCATTGTAGCCTGAAAATCATCGTCACTTTCATCTGGAAAACCAATAATAAAGTCACTCGACATACTGATCTCCGGGCGCACCTCACGCAAGCGGCGAATTTTATTTTTATATTCTAAAGCTGTGTGCCCACGCTTCATCATCGCCAGAATTCGATCTGACCCTGATTGTACTGGCAAATGTAAATGATTCACCAGCTCTGGTACTTCTGCAAAAGCCTCAATCAAACTATCTGAAAATTCAACGGGATGTGAGGTGGTAAAGCGAATACGATCTATACCATCAATGGCAGAAACATAGTGAATCAATAGAGCCAAATCAGCGACATCATCGCCATCGAGTTCACCGCGATAGGCATTGACATTTTGTCCTAACAAATTGACTTCGCGTACGCCTTGTGCAGCAAGTCCACGGATCTCGGTCAATACTTTATCAACTGGACGACTGACTTCTTCGCCTCGGGTGTATGGCACCACACAGAACGTGCAGTATTTGCTACAGCCTTCCATGATCGACACAAAGGCTGTTGGGCCATCAGCACGTGGAGCAGGCAAATTATCGAATTTTTCTATTTCTGGGAACGAAATATCTATCCGTGGCTGATGATTTTTTTTGACGTCATCCAGCATTGCAGGCAGACGATGTAATGTCTGAGGACCAAAGATTAGATCCACATATGGAGCTCTGCGTCGAATGGCGTCGCCTTCCTGACTGGCCACACAACCACCGACGCCGATGACTAAATTCGGCTTATCATCTTTCCAGCGCTTCCAGCGCCCCAGTTGATGAAACACCTTCTCCTGCGCTTTTTCGCGAATCGAACAGGTGTTAAGCAATAGTACATCTGCATCCTCAGCCACATCCGTGACTTCTAACTGATGTGAGTCTGCGAGTACTTCTGCCATTTTTGATGAATCATATTCATTCATCTGACAACCAAAGGTCTTTATATAGAGTTTACCGGCCATGCAATTTAATCGTAAAAAAGGTCACATAGAATACTATTTTTATTGTCTTAATTCAAAACAAGTTATTGTTTTTATTAAAAACGACATGTTAAATTAGCATCAACTTTATGGAAAGGAAGCGACTCATGGCGATCAAGGACTGGCCTGCCGATAAAAGACCGCGTGAAAAACTATTGACACTGGGGGCTCAGGCACTCTCTGATGCGGAACTATTAGCCATATTTTTACGCACCGGTGTCACTGGGCTGTCTGCTGTTGAATCAGCAAGGCAGTTGCTTGGTAACTTTGGTGGCCTGCGCGCACTACTGGAAGCAGATCAAAAATCCTTCTGCCAACAACACGGTCTAGGCACTGCCAAATATGTGCAATTAAAAGCTGTATTGGAAATGAGTCGTCGCCATCTTGAATCTACCTTATCGCGAGGCAATGCACTCACTGATGCCGCCACAACCAAACATTATCTACAACAGCGTTTACGCGCTTATCCCTATGAAGTGTTTGCCTGTTTATTTCTAGACAACAAACATCGAATGATTGCCTTTGAAGAATTGTTCCGTGGCACTATCGATGGCGCCAGTGTTCTATCCTCGTGAAGTGGTGAAACAGGCTCTGACCCATAATGCAGCGGCCGTGATCTTTGCTCACAATCATCCTTCAGGCATTGCCGAACTCAGTCAGGCTGATCACAACATCACGCAACGACTCAAATCTGCCCTTGAGTTAGTCGATATTCGCGTGCTGGATCACATTGTAGTAGGTGATGGTGAAACGGTTTCCTTTGCTGAAACTGGACGCTTGTAATAAAAACCTAGTCTGTATCAACCGGTTTTTCAGCAAACATCTTGTTACCGGTAAACATGGCTGATACCAGACTATTACGTTCGCGCAGCTCAGTCACAATCACACCCAGTAAGTGCAACAACACGACGGCTAACAGAATATAGAAAGTGTAATAATGCGCCGTGATAAATGGTTTTCTGAAATCACGCATTTCCTTGTAAGCAACTTCATCAACGCCCTCTTTCGAATAAGGCTGGATAGTTGTTATCGTTGATGGATCTGCTGCCACCCATTGCTTTATCGTATTGCCAAAAGGCGGCATATACACATCCGTACCTGCCAGCACCAGACCGGTTACCGCCTGAAGACTAAGCAATAGGAACAGTAAAGAAATCATCAGTCGTGCAATCGGGTTATGCCCCAAAAATCCAACTTGTTGACCTGCTTTCGCACCAGCAATCATAGTTGATAATTGGGATTTATAGTCCGCGCCGAAGGGAAGTATTGAGGACCATCGCGCATAACGACTGCCAATAAAGCCCCACACAATTCGCCAGAGCAGATTTATCGCAAAGAGATATCCAATATAGACATGAACAGTTTTTAATAAAATTTTTCCGTCAGTAGTGACGCCTAACACTTTACTGTTCAGGATCACCGTGCCAACAGCAATCAAGCCTAATACACATAACACATTAACCCAATGAAAAATTCGTACCGCTTTATCCCAAACTGGATAAGCTGTTAATTTCTGTTCTTGTTGTTTCATCATAGTACTCCTAATTAAGTTCGCTTTCGACTCTATTGCCCGATATGAAACTCCTTTTAACTTAACAAAAAATTAAACAGCAACAGGGGCCTTAATTGGAGGATGGGGGTCATAGCCCACTAACTCAAAATCTTCCAGCCGGTAATCATAAATGGAGGCAGGCTTACGATTGAGTTTAAGTTGCGGCAATGTTCTTGGCTCTCGAGATAACTGAGTTTGAACTTGTTCAATATGATTGTTATAGATATGTGCATCGCCTATTGATATAACCAAATCGCCCAACTCCAATCCGGTTTGCTGGCATAACATATGTACCCAAAGTGCTGCCTGAGCCGTATTAAACGGATTACCAAGAAAGAGATCATTCGATCGAATGGTACACATCAGACTGAGCTTGTTATCAATCACGTTGAACTGGTACAAAAGGTGACAGGGAGGCAAGGCCATTTTGCCATTTTGGGCATTTTCTTCCGGGCTTAATTTTTCATCTGGCAGGTATTCACAATTCCAGCCATGAAATAAAATGCGTCTTGAAGTTGGATTGTTTTTAAGTAAATCAACCACATAATCTATCTGATTAATACTGCCACCGTCTTTTGTCGGCCAGGCAGTCCACTGACGACCATATACTGGTCCTAAATCACCTGTTTCAGTCGCCCATTCATCCCATATGGTTGCATCAAGATCATGAATATTTGTACTACCAGATAAAAACCACAGTAACTCATTCACTATCGATTTAAAATGCACCTTTTTGGTGGTTAAAAGAGGGAAACCCTGAGATAGATCATGTCTAAATTGACGGCCAAATACAGAACGTGTCCCCGTGCCTGTACGATCATCCTTGCTGACACCATTGTCCATTACATCCTGTAGTAATGCTAAATATTGTTTCATGTAAACCCTTGTTAGAAGCGAAACCCTACAAGCGCTACTTTAAGTCACAATGAGATATAAGTTAAGGTTCTAGAGAATATTTCTGCATCCTGTAAAGCAGGGTATCTCGACTAATGCCCAACAGTCGAGCCGCACGTGAACGATTCCCGGCTGCCATTTCCAAAGCTTGCTCAATTAAATCCAGCTCGACTTGCGCTAATTTGATACCCGTAGGAGGCAAGGTAAATACATGTTCACTGGCAGCCGCCTCTGGCAACATTTCTGGAGGTAAATCTTCCAGATGCAACGCCTTGCCAGGATAAAGCAGGGCCATACGCTGACAAAAATTGAGTACCTCACGCACATTACCTGGCCATGCATACGTTTGCAGGCAATGTTCAGTCACTTTAGGGTAACGCACAACAGCATTATTACCTGCAAACTCGTTCCCAAAATGACGTAATAACAGACTAATATCTTCTCTGCGTTCTCTTAATGGCGGCATCGTTATTGGCACCACTTGCAACCGGTAAAACAAGTCCGCTCTAAATTTGCCTTCTGTCACTGCTGTCTGCAAATTAATGCTGCTTGCAGCTAGTATCCTTACATCTGCCAGATGCAGTTTGTGACTTCCTTGCAACTGACATTCACCCGCCTCTAAAAATCGCAGCACCTTTGCTTGTACAGATAAAGGCAGTGAATCCACTTCATCAAGAAAGACTGTGCCACTGTCAGCCGCCAACAGACGACCGCGATATTCAATATTGCCTTCAGAATCGCAACGTCCGAACAAATCTGCTTCGACACCTTCCGATGTCAGGGCAGCACAATTTATCGTCACCAAAGGCTTATCATGCCGGCGGCTTTCTGCATGCAGTGCGTGAGCCAGCAATTCTTTACCCGTTCCGGTTTCGCCATAAATCAACACACTGGCATCACTGGCCGCGATCATAGGAATGGTTCGAAGTATGTGAGTAATCTGGGGAGATTGTCCTAATATCTGTTTCATATCACCATCCATCCCTACATTGTGTGATGCGCGCGTGGACTATGTTGTTCATGACCACCTTGCTCGCCACCATGATTCATCGGCCAAAGTAAGGTCGCTAATGCCATGGCAATAATCAACACTCCCGCAATTTGTCGCAGGTGTTTTGCTCTCGCCATTGAGGCTAACAACCCTGTAAACATACCTGCCCCCATGACAGCCGGTAAGGTACCAGCACCAAATGCCAACATCACCATTGACGCTTTTACCGGTTCTCCTACCGTCGCAGCGACAGCCAATGCAGCATAGACTAAACCGCAAGGTAACCATCCCCATACCATGCCCAGAAAAAAGGCCTGTGAAAATTTACGTACTGGTAATAATTTCTGACCTATGGGTTGTAGCCATCGCCATATCGGAGCGCCCATACGTTCCATATGAGCAAACTTTGGGAACCAACCGGCCAGATAAAGTCCCATCGAAATCATCACAATGACGGATAAATAGCGCAACACCAAGTGGCCATTTAAGGCGGTCAATGGCGAACTTAAGAATCCGACGATTGCACCCGCTATGGCATAACTTAACAATCGCCCTAAATTATAATTAAAAATGTAGGGCAACATTTTACGCTGATTTTCACGCACTTCAGAAGGCAAGCTGAGTGTTAAGGCGCCAATCACTGAACCACACATGGCAATGCAATGTATGGTACTAAAAAGCCCTAATAAAAAAGCAGTAATATATGAACTGGTAATGGCTTCCATTATCTAAAACCTAGACTGACACTTCAAAATATCGACACCTTAACATGCCATAAAAAATGAAAATTGGGTTATTTCACACACTTATTCTGCATAAAACACACTTATTACAATTGTTATGTCATTAAAATAGCTCGGTTTTATTATTTCAGAACTCACAAATTGGAACTAAACTCGATGCCTAGAATTAAATCTCTTGCTCTCTTCCTCATCATCGTTAGTGGCTTACCTGCTTACTCTTATGCTGAGCATAGCCATGACAGTGTAGCGTTAGCAAAAGTAACCATCTCAGGTCAAACGTTAGATGCATTGCTAAACCAAACCGGACTGCTTAATCAAGACGAAATTGATGCCCTTCAATCCTCCGTGACGGATACTGCTCAATTACTCGATGGCTTACCTGGCGTTTCACTATATGGTGCGGGCGGTGTTTCGAGCTTACCTGCTCTCCATGGTCTAGCTGATGATCGCCTCAGAATAAAAGTCGATGGTATGGACTTGGTTTCGGCATGTGCCAATCACATGAATCCACCGTTGTCATACATTAATCCAGCAAACGTCGATAACATTCAGTTATATGCAGGCTTATCTCCCGTCAGCATGGGGGGCGATAGTATTGGCGGCACAATTCTCGTTGAATCTACCCCACCAGCGTTTGCTCAATCGCCAGATGAAGTGCTCACCAAAGGTGAATTAGGTGCTTATTATCGTTCTAATGGCGATGTTAGAGGTGGCAATATTTCAACATCATTAGCGACCGATCATCTCAGCATCAACTACAATGGATCTACAGCAAAAGCCAACAACTATTCTGCTGGTGATGATTTTAAGCCAGCTGGATCAGCCGCAAGCGATCGTGGCTATCTAGATGGTGATGAAGTCGGCTCATCGAGTTATGAGTCAAACAATCATTCCATAGGCGTTGCATTACATCAAGATAATCACTTACTTCAACTAAAGCTGGGTTATCAAAATATCCCTTATCAAGGCTGGCCAAACCAGCGCATGGATATGGTTGAGAATAAAAGTAATCAAGTCAACCTTATGTATAAAGTTACATTTGATTGGGGCTTACTCGAAACAGCTCTTTACAGTGAAAAAACACATCATAAGATGCAGTTTGGCGAAGACAAACAATATCTGTATGGCACAGCATCAGGCATGCCAATGGAAACCGAAGGCGACAATGTCGGTTTTTCTCTAAAGACAGAAATCACACTGTCAGAGCATGACTTAGTTCGCTTAGGCACAGACATTCAACAATATAAGCTTGATGATTATTGGGAAGCCTCTGGTACTGGCAGTATGTCTCCCAATACTTTCTGGAATATCAATAATGGCGAACGCGATCGATATGGTTTGTTTGCTGAATGGGAATCGGCATGGACTACCAAATTATCTACTTTAGCCGGTATTCGTTATGAAACCGTGAAAATGGATGCTGGAGACGTTCAGGGATACAGCTCTATGTTCAGTATGGCTGACAGAGTGGCTTTCAATAATTCAGGCCATGAAAAAACCGATGATAATTTTGATATCACGTTACTCAGCAATTATCGACCATCGGCATCACAAACCTACGAAATAGGGTATGCCCAGAAAACTCGTTCACCAAACTTATATGAAAGATATTCATGGGCGACACATAGTATGGCAATGCGTATGGTTAATCTTGCAGGAGATGGTAACGGCTATGTCGGTAATATCAATCTGGAACCCGAAATAGCACATACAATCAGTGCTACAGCAAACTGGCATGATGCAGCGCAACAAAACTGGAATGTCACATTAACCCCATACTTGAGCTATGTTAATGACTACATTGATACCTCTCGCTGTAAAGTGAATGGGGTCATGATGGGTGGATGTAGTGCTGGTAATCAAACTCTGACTGATGGCTTTGTTTATTTGAGATATCAAAATCAGTCTGCTCGCCTCTATGGAATAGACGCATCAGCTTATAAGACCTTTATTGATTCTACTGACATCGGCACGCTCATAACTAAAGCTAATGTGAATTATGTGCGAGGCAAAAACCGTGATACTGGTGACAACCTGTATAACATCATGCCACTTAACGCTAAATTTTCAATTGAGCACAACCTTAATCGTTGGAAAAACACTGTCGAATGGGAAGTGGTTTCTGCTAAAGATGATGTCAATGCTGAACGAAATGAAGTAGGTACATCAGGTTATGGACTGCTTCATCTACGTACCAGTTATGAATGGAAACAAGCGCGATTTGATTTAGGCATAGAGAATGTATTTGATCGATTCTACTCAGCACCACTTGCTGGCGCATATTTAGGCCAAGGCATGACAATGTCCGGTACTGGTGTCGAATGGGGAACAACCGTTCCTGGCGTAGGTCGTTCAATTTATGCGGGTACTACTTTCAAGTTTTAATCAGTTGTCCTCCCTCAATGATAAAAGCTTCATCGAGGGGGGGCTTGAAGCTTATCGCTGATATTGGACAATTTAAACTTAGCCTGCCGTGTCTCCCCTGATTCAGTGGTATATCGAAAAACAGCAATATCTCCCTGCTTAAACTGTTGCCATAACAAATCAACCGCCAATTCACCTTGAATCGGAAAGTCAACCACTTCAGGTCTTCTATCCGATCTCATGTGATGAAAAGAATCATTATCCCAACCCACCAGCTTTAAAATTTCGGGCTTATTTGTAGTCAGCTGACTAAATTGCCACTGAGCATGGTCAGCTTCTTTATCAAAGAGAAAACCTACTTTTTGCTCTTGTCGCAAACCACCACCACATTGTTTTTGATGATCAAGCTTTATCGGCTTGTTGTGATCGACTTGCAAGATGATCAGTTCATTATCTGCAAAGCTATCGACAATCTGATCAGTAATCATAAAACTGCCCCATAATTCACCATTATTCAGACGATGAATCATTAAGGTATCACCAGTTTTACTCGTCAAACTTAGTGAGTCCTTTGCCTGAATTGATAAAACGGTGCCAAGCAATAACAGTACAGCGATAGTTTTGAATAAAGGCCGCAACTATTTCTCCTCTACCTCGTCTTCCTATTAATAACCACTCATCATTTAGCCGGGCGATCCTGCTTAATTTTAAGTTTAATGTCTATGGCCTTGAGATAATCGGCTTCTTGCAACAAATCAGCAGCTGTTAATGGATGTTCATTCAACCAGTCCTCTGGCAAGGTTAGCCACAATCCACTGTTTGTTACTTTCAATTTCACAACTGTATCGGTTTGCTCTGATCGGCCACGATTAAATACCATAGCTAATCGCAATAACACTGTCAGCAGCTTCGATGACTGTTGTAACTCCTCGGGTAATTTTTTAATGTCTTTTTTGGGAAACTTTCGTCGTTGCCCTTTAACTATCACTGCCAAAGCATGCTGTTCTTCTCGCGAAAACCCCGGCATATCTGAATGTGCCACTAGATAGGCTGAATGCTTATGAAATTGATCATGTGACATGACCAGACCCACTTCATGCAACATGGCTGCCCACTGCAAACGATCTAAATACTCTTCCGCATCAATCATCCAGTCTTTTGAAACTTGTTCAAATAACTGCGTTGCCATATTAACCACACGCTCGGCATGTGGCTCATCGACCTGATAACGTCTAGCCAAAGCATGTACAGTGCGATCACGCTCATCATCATGCTGGATACGACCCATCAAGTCATATAACAACCCTTCACGAAGGGCACCATCAGACACCGTCATCCGATCAATTTCAAGTCGGTCAAACGCGGCTCTTAATATTGCCACACCACCGGGAAGTACCGATGCCCGCTCACTACTCAAACCAGAAAAGGATAAATTATTAACGTGGCCTTCAGCTATCATTGCTGCAATCAAATTATCCAGTGCCTCTGGCGTTATCACCCCATCATCTGCCCAGGTATTTTCTTTTACAATATCCGCAACACACCGTATGGTACCCGAAGAGCCTACGACTTCAATCCAGCCCATCTTCTTGTATGGTCGCTGAATATCACGCAGTTTTGTGGCTGCTGCAATTAATGCATTCTCCATTCTAGAACTACTAATTGTGCCATCACCAAAAAATTGTTGAGAAAAACTGACACAACCCATTTCCAGACTTTCTCTGCGCAAGCCTGAAAAACCTTCACCAATAATAAATTCAGTACTCCCGCCACCAATGTCCACCACCAGTCGGCGGGAATTATCAAATGCAAGTGCATGGGCTACACCAAGATAAATCAATCGCGCTTCTTCTTCACCGGCTATAATTTCAATTGCATGACCACCTAAAGCCTGTCTGGCTTTATACAAGAATGATTGACTATTTTTTGCCCGCCGCAAGGTATTGGTGCCCACCACCCGCACGCTACTGGCGGGTAAATCTTTGATCCGCTCGCCAAAACGCTGGAGGCACTCAATGGCTCTATCTTGTGCCTCATCACTTAAAAATTCATTTTTACTGAGACCTGCCCGTAACTGCACCATTTCACGCAGTTTGTCCATCACCTGAAAATGACCATCGCGCAATCGTGCAATGATCATATGAAAACTGTTTGAGCCTAGGTCAATGGCGGCGAGTACATCATGTTCAGCTTGTTGTTCCATTATCATCTGATCTTCTAATTACATAACGGCATTCTGCATCACATTGCCTTCATACACCATAGCCTAACCAGTGAAACATTAGCGATGAGTAACTATTAACCTTTAGTTTTTACTCTCTCTCTAATTGGAGACTGTCATTTTCTGCAATAGATGTTATAGGGAAACAGCAACAAAATTGTGTACCGACACCTATTTCACTACTGATTTTGAGTTCAGCACCGTGACGCTGTAAAACATGTTTAACTATCGCCAATCCCAAGCCTGTTCCTCCTGCATCTTGCGAACGACCGCTGTCCACGCGATAAAAACGTTCCGTCAATCTTTCCAGATGATGTTCTGGAATGCCCTCACCTTCATCGTTGACTTCAATTCTTGCGCCATTTTCACCCACGCACCATCGAACAGTAATTTTCGTGCCAGATGGAGTATATTTAACTGCATTAAATACCAAATTAGAAACGGCACTTCGTAACTCATCTACATCTGCTAGCAAATGGTGTTTACTCGCAATATCAAGTTCCAACTTATGGCCGTGGTACTGCTCCAATTTCTTGGCATCTTCAATAACGGCAGCAAGTAGCACTGCAATATCGGTATCTTCATGACACAACTCTTTTTCACCGGTCTCTAGTTGTGACAACTCCAGCAAATCCTTGATCATCAAATGCATACGCTGTGCTTGTTGCCGCATCACCGGCATAGCTGCCCCCCATTGCTCCGCGGGGCTTTGTTGAGTAAATGTTTCTAAGTAGCCTCGCAACACAGTCAATGGTGTTCTTAATTCATGTGATACATTTGCCACAAAATCACGCCTCATTCGTTGCAGCTTTACCGTCTGTGTTATATCTCGTGCGATCAATAAACGACCACTTTTCATATATCTCACAATCTTCATTTCTAGCAGCATGTCCTCCTTGATGGGGGAAGACACAATAATGACTCGTCCTCCATCGACAGCCGCAGATAACAATTGTTGAAACTCAAAATCCTGAATAAGACTGGCCAGTCTGACCTGGCTGTCTCGCGGCCAGTGGATACCCAGTAAATCTGCAGCTGCAGCATTAGACCAGTCAACTAGACCATCATCGCCGAGAACGACAATAGCATCAGGCAAAGCCGCGGTAGTTGCCTGAAAACGTTTTAGGTAATCCGCTAGTTTTTTCTTACGCGATCTATTTTGCTTGCGAACACGTTCAATCTGTCCACACACATCATTCATCACGCCTTCGGCGCTGGGAGGGAGGTGTTTTTTTGGCTTTTTCACCCAGCTATAAAGCTGATACCAACTACGTTGAAGCCACAAAGCATAGACAAACGTAGCCACAAACATAAAAATCACCATTTGTCCGAACAGAAGACCAACAAAGCCTGCCAAACAAACGATAATTAATAGTCGCAAATAATCCCAATTCATAAATTCAAGTCAGTCTAGTCTGCAGCAAATCGATAACCCACACTACGTACTGTTTGCACTAGATTTTCATGTCCTGATGGCTCTAGCGCTTTACGCAAGCGACGAATATGGACATCCACCGTTCGCTCTTCAATATAAACGGTATCACCCCATACATGATCGAGTAATTGTCCTCGACTATAGGCACGTTCAGGATTTTTCATAAAGAAATGTAACAGTCGAAACTCTGTTGGACCTAAATCAAGCCTCTGACCATCGACACTGACCCTGTGACTCTTGGTATCCAAAGACAATCCCACGAATTCGAGTTGTTGATTTTCCTCTGTTTCAGGTGGACGACAACGCCGTAATACCGCTTTCATTCTGGCAATAAGTTCTGGTGGGGAAAAAGGCTTATTAACATAATCATCGGCACCTACACTTAGACCCTGAACTTTGTCTTCACTCTCGCCTTTGGCAGTCAACATAATGACTGGGATATCAGCCAGGTATTCATTGGCACGTAAACGTCGAATAAATTCAATGCCGTCAATACCGGGTAACATCCAGTCCAGTAAAATCATATCTGGCTGCTGCTCTCCTAACCATTTTAATCCTTGTTCGCCATCACTGACTGACTCACAGCTAAAACCAGAATGTCTAAGTGAAAAACACAACATATCTCTAATTGCTGCATCATCTTCTATCACTAAAATTGTTGTTGTCATGGTCTAAAACCCTGAGTCAATGAATTAACAGATGAATCATACTTGGTAATTGTTACAGATTTATAACAATACCCAATGCAATAATCATAGCTACATGGTGGCCTGTACGCACCTTAAAATACCATAATCAACTTTCCCACCCAGTTCATCATAAACAGATTTAAGCCGACCTTCCTGTTCCTCATCTAGGGATTCAATGAGAAAAACAATCTCTTTGTATTCGGCATCACCCAGACCAATAACATCACGAACATCTAACAATCCGACTTCAATGGCATCCGCCAAATGGGTATAAACAGTGTTGGTTTTAACTTCTCGCTGTTGTGCAATTTTATCAATCGTCAGGCCTTGCTGATAAAGCACCAGCGTTTCATTGACTGTCATACTGAGACGATTATTGAGCAACTCTGATAAAGGATATTTTGCAATTTCATTCAAGAATGCTTGGCCGTAGCGTGCTAATTTTTGCTCGCCAACACCAGAAATACGGCTGATATCACTCATAGTCACCGGTCTTTTTGTCACCATTTCCTGTAGGGTCGAATCATGAAAAATCACATAAGGCGGCACGCCATGCTCGGCTGCCAACGTTGTTCTCAGCGCTCGCAAACCGTCCCATAATGGCTGATCTTGCGGTCGTACCTGACTTTTTGATTGTGTTTGTTTTGTTGCCCTTTCTGATTTTGCCTGTTTTCTTAATTCCAGTCTTTGCTCACCACCCAATACTGGTCGACACTTTTCGGTAAGACACAATGCACCGTGCCGCTCCATATCAATATTGATATAACCTAGAGCGATCAACTGCCTGAAAAGACTTCGCCATTCTGTCACCGAGGTGTCCTGTCCGATGCCAAAAGTGCTGATGGTATCGTGGCCATTACGTTGAATACGCTCATCCACTTTACCGTGCAGAATATCGATGATGTAGTTCACACCAAAACGCTGTTCTGTTCGATATATGCACGACAGTGCTTTTTGTGCTAATTCAGTGCCGTCCCACTTTTCGGGTGGACGTTGGCAGTTATCACAATAGCCGCATGGCTCTGCAATCGTTTCATCAAAATAAGTCAGTAATGTCTGTCTGCGGCAGGTAATCAACTCACACAGCCCCAGCATGGATTCGAGCTTGTGATGTTCTATCCGTTTATGGGTTTCATCCGCATTGGAGTCCAGCATAAACTGTCTGAGTGTAATAACATCCTGCAAGCCATACGCCATCCAGGCATTAGCTGGCTCACCATCACGTCCTGCACGACCGGTTTCCTGATAATAAGCTTCAATGCTTTTGGGCAGGTTTAAATGCGCCACGAAACGTACATCTGGCTTATCAATACCCATTCCGAACGCAATAGTGGCAACAATAATTACTCCTTCTTCACGCAAAAATCGTTGCTGATTTTTCTGCCGTAGCTCCTGAGTCAAACCCGCATGATACGGTAATGCTAATCGGCCACGTTCTGATAGCCAGTCAGCGATCGCTTCCACTTTTTTTCGTGACAGGCAATATACAATTCCAGCATCATTTGGATGATTTTCTTCAAGAAATTGCCACAAACGTTGCTTTGGATTATTGCCTTCTGAAATTGCATAGTGGATATTAGGTCGATCAAAGCTGTTGATAAAAATATGGGCATCACCCAATTGAAGTTGAACGACAATTTCATCACGTGTTCGTTGGTCAGCAGTCGCGGTAAGGGCAATACGGGGAACAGAAGGGTAACGTTGATGCAGAATCTTTAAGCGTTGATATTCTGGTCTAAAATCATGCCCCCATTGTGAAACACAGTGAACCTCATCAATGGCAAATAGAGACAATTGGCACTGATCAAGCAACTCCAGCATCTGACTCGTCAGTAATCTTTCTGGTGCTATATAAAGCAGAGCAAGTTCATTTTGAAGCAGTTGCTGTTCTACACGATGGGCTTCATTCAGATCCAAGCTGGAATTTAAAAACGCTGCCCTGATCCCCAGTTGCTGTAAGGCATCTACCTGATCTTGCATCAAAGCGATCAGTGGTGAGATAACAATTGCCGTTCCCTCACGTACCAGAGCAGGGATTTGGTAACACAGGGATTTGCCGCCGCCCGTAGGCATTAACACCAACGCGTCATCACCGTTAATCAGTGTCTGTATTATGTCTTGCTGATCGTGACGAAACTGATCGTAACCAAAGATGGATTTAAGGATGTCCTGCGCGCGCTTCATTCAGAATGTCATCCTTTGACAGTAAAGGACTGAAAAATGCAGTCCTAGATAATGAAAATATACATTATCTAGAACTGTATTAGCATAATCAAACTATTTGATTTTATGACATAAGCCCTTTAATCATATAGAAAATTGAAGCAGACAACACGGCTGCCGCTGGCACAGTAATTAACCAAGCTGTAAGTATTTTCTTGATGGTATCTCGCTTCACATACAAGCTCTTCACGTCTTTTTTCAACGTTTTTTTCGCTTTTTTGATCATTTTTGTTTCTTTATTAATCAACCGGTAAAGCTCTGTTACCCGCCGATAATCTTGATCTGATTTTTTCGCTTTAGCTTCTAGCGTTTTCAGCTCAGATCGCATGGCCTGAAGCTGTTTCTTTTCATCCTTTATCTCAGCTTTATCTTGTGCAATTTCTTGCTCAATACTGGTTGCAGAATCCAGCCATTCACGCAAAAATCCCACTCCAAACACACCGCCGATAGCAATATGAGTTGAACTCACCGGCAAGCCTAATTGACTGGCAATAATTACCGTAATTGCTGCCGCCATCGCTACTGAAAAAGCACGCATTTGATCCAGCTCAGTAATTTCTCCACCCACCGTTTTAATCAAACGCGGACCATACAAAGCCAAACCTATCGCAATACCAAAAGCACCCACCGCCATCACCCAGAAAGGTATACCCGCTTTGGCTGAAATACCTCCTGACATGACCGCATCGTTTATTGCTGCTAATGGTCCAATCGCATTGGCAACATCATTTGCACCATGCGCAAAGCTTAATAAAGCAGCGGCAAAAATTAATGGAATAGTAAACAAGACATTCACATCGCTACGAGTATTTTTCAATGTAGGCAATTTGTTTTTAATTGTTCTTTTCACCCTGAAATAAACCATCACAGCAACCACCGCTCCAATCATGAACGCTGTTTCAAATGTTGGTTTTTTAGTCACCTCTACCGTGATAAACATCACGTCATTGAATGACGTCAGAATTTGCGGCCATATCTTTTTCAACCCTTTTAGAACCAGATAGGTCACAAAAGCCCACGACATAATCGCGACATAAACAGGTACCCATTTATAAGATGCGCTGACCTTGTCATCTTTGAAAATAATCGTTTTTTTAATAGCGAACAAAAATCCAGCTGCGACCACACCGCCGATGACAGGGGAAATTACCCAGGAACTGGCAATTTTTCCCATCGTGCCCCAATCAACAATACTAAAACCCGCGGCGGCAATCCCGGCACCCATAACACCGCCCACAATAGAATGAGTCGTTGATACCGGTGCTTTTGCCATCGTTGCCAAATTCAACCATAACGCTGCAGCCAGTAATGCAGCCATCATCGCCCATAAAAAACTGTCCGTATCATCACCAAAGGCATTGATGTCTATAATGCCTTTTTTTATGGTCGACACCACGTCACCGCCCGCAATAAACGCACCGCCCGCTTCGAAAATCATTGCAATAACGATCGCACCACCCATGGTCAATGCTTTGGAACCGACAGCTGGCCCCACATTATTGGCGACATCATTGGCACCAATGTTCATGGCCATATAACCACCAAACACAGCCGCTATCGCTAAAAACATATGATTGGGCACACCGCCGCTAGTTGCAAAGCTAAACGCTAAAACTCCCGCTAAAAAGAAGAGTGCAAAGCCTATTCGGGCCAACTCATTATGACTCTTTTTCATTGCCTGCTTTTCTAGTTGATGGATCGTTTTTATTTCCACGATGTATTCTCTCTTTGAGACCAAAAGTGCAGCAATTATTGCAGTAAATTATTACAATAATGTGACATCAATTTCGATATATTCATTTATTCTCTTAATTAATGAAACAATCACCTGCTAACATAGTCCATATAAAACAACATCATCAACATGAATAAACCATGAGAAAAATTTTTTTACTATTTTTGCTACTCACCACGCTATCTGTTCATGCGCGGCCTGGATTATTAGATAGTCTTGGGTTGAGCAACGACATGGCAACACCTCCTGATGTTGATGAAGCATTTGCCTTTTCTGCACAGATACAAGACCCTCAGAATCTGCTGGCCCACTGGTCTATTGCGGAAGGGAATTACCTTTATCGTGACAAAATCAAGTTTGAGATAGTTGATAATAACCAGGTGGAACTATTGCAAGCTTCACTGCCTGCCGGTGAAAATAAAATGGATGAAATCTTTGGCTTGAGTGAGGTTTATCACCATGACACTGAAGTTGTCCTTCCTATAAAACGTAGTAGTGAAACCCAACAAATAATCTTAAAGGCATATTATCAAGGTTGCTCGGAAACCTTTAATATTTGTTACCCGCCGACACAGCGTACTATCAAGCTATCATTACCTGCCTTGCCGGAATCATCAGATCACTATACCCTCGCCCCCTCCCTAGCCTCGGCAGCTGCAACACTTTTACCAGAACAGGATCGCATTGCACAAAGTCTTGCTCAGGACAGCCTCGCCAAGATATTACTTGGCTTTTTTGGCTTAGGAATATTACTCGCCTTCACTCCTTGCGTCTTTCCGATGATTCCAATCTTATCCAGCATCATAGTGGGCGAAGGTGAAAATATCACTACCAGAAAGGCATTTGTATTATCCCTAACCTATATACTCACCATGTCTCTCACCTACACTGCTGCCGGTGTTTTAACCGGTTTATTAGGAGAAAACTTGCAAGCCATGCTGCAAAATGCGTGGGTTATCGGCAGTTTTAGTGTGCTATTTGTTATTTTGGCTTTGTCGATGTTTGGCTTGTTTGAGTTGCAACTACCCCATGCGCTACAACACCGATTACATCAAATCAGCCATCAACAACAAGGTGGTAGTTTGGCGGGTTCCGCATTGATGGGATTATTATCAGGTTTAATAGTCGGCCCTTGTTTAGCGCCACCGCTGGCTGGGGCACTTATTTTTATAGGACAACATGGCGACCCCATTTTAGGTGGCTCTGCCTTATTTTCACTCAGCATCGGCATGGGATTGCCATTATTAATCATTGGCACCTCTGCTGGTACGTTATTGCCTAAAGCCGGTGATTGGATGAACAACATCAGAGCTATTTTTGGGGTGTTGATGCTGGCACTGGCTATCTGGATGCTAGAACGTATTATCCCAGGTTGGGTAAGCTTATTATTATGGGGTGGCTTATTAGTCGTCACCGCTGTCTATTTAGGCGCACTGAATACACTTAGAGTCGACGCGAATGGTTGGGAAAAACTGTGGAAAGGCATTGGACTTATTTTGTTAATTTACGGCAGCTTGCTTATCTTCGGTGGTGCCAGCGGCAGTCATAATATCTGGCAACCATTACAAGCCTTCGCTTCAAGCAAAAAGGATGACTCCAAAATTTCAACTGGCTTATCGTTTACTCAATTGAGTAATTTAACTGAACTTAATCAATATTTATCCACGTCAAATAAACCTGCCATGCTCGATTTTTATGCTGACTGGTGTGTCGATTGCAAAAGAATGGAATCGACTACATTTCAAGATCCTGCATTAATAGCCGCCCTCGCCAACTATGACACATTACAAATTGATATGACTGCCAATACGCCCGAACATAAGGCCATTCTCAAGTATTTTGGTGTATTTGGCCCCCCTACCATTTTATTCTTTGATGCCGATGATCAAGAATACCCCCAGCATCGTTTGATAGGGGCTGTCTCTGCCTCTGAATTGATCGACCACCTTGCCATGCATTCAGCAAATCAACAGTAGCATTTTTCTATTTTCGGCGAATTTAGCGACATAACGCCGCTTTTTCTCCTAAAAAACTGGACAATATTAGATCGTTGATGCAAAATTCGCCTATTATTCAATCGATTTAGATGCGAACATTCTGATGTCAAAAATTTTAGTGTTACATGGTCCGAACTTAAACCTTCTCGGTACACGTGAGCCTGAACATTATGGCAGTGATTCTCTAAGCGATATTATTGATCGCCTGCAGCTGCATGCTGTTGAAGGCAATCATCAACTGGAAAGCTTCCAAAGTAATGCCGAACATGAGCTAGTTGATAAAATTCATGAAGCAAAATCAAACAATACCGACTTTATCATTATCAATCCTGCAGCATTTACTCATACCAGTGTCGCGTTGCGTGATGCGCTGTCTGCAGTAGAAGTTCCATTTATCGAAATACATCTTTCCAACGTGCATGCACGGGAAGCATTCCGTCATCAATCCTACCTGTCAGACATCGCTGTTGGCGTGATCTGCGGGCTGGGAGCACAAGGTTATGAACTCGCTTTACAAGCGGCCATTGCATATATCAATAAAAATAAAGGTTAGCCCATGGACATTCGTAAAATTAAAAAACTGATTGATTTAATTCAGGAATCTGACGTTGCAGAAATCGAAATTCACGAAGGCGAAGAGTCAGTTCGTATCAGCCGTGCCAATAGCTCTGCACCGGTTATGATATCGGCTCCCGCTATGCCTGCACCTGCGGCTATCTCACAGGCTCCAGCAGCAAGTGAAGTTATTGTAGCTGCTGCTGATACAAATAATTTTGCCAATGCCGTTAAATCACCAATGGTCGGCACTTTCTATCGATCTTCTTCGCCTGAATCTCCAGCCTTTGTTGAAGTCGGTCAAACTGTCAACGCCGGTGATGTTATTTGCATTATCGAAGCGATGAAAATGTTTAACCAAATTGAAGCAGACCGTAGCGGTACGGTTAAAGCAATTCTGGTTGAAAATGGTCATCCAGTCGAATTTGATGAGCCTTTGGTCATCATTGAATAAAATCTCGTTATACCGTTAGTACACCATGCAAGCTGTGCAGGTGCTCATCCCTAACTGTGGATAAAGAAACATCATGATCGATAAAATAGTCATAGCCAATCGGGGTGAAATCGCCCTCCGTATTCTCCGTTCCTGCAAAGAGTTAGGCATTAAAACAGTTGCTGTTCACTCTGATGTAGATCGCGATTTAAAACATGTTTTGATCGCCGATGAAACCGTCTGTATCGGCCCTGCACCATCAGCAGAAAGCTATCTTAATGTGCCAGCCCTGATCAGTGCCGCTGAGATTACTGATGCCTCTGCCATTCATCCTGGTTACGGCTTTCTCTCTGAAAATGCTGACTTTGCTGAACGAGTTGAAGAAAGCGGCTTTATCTTTATTGGTCCAAAATCTGAAACCATTCGCATGATGGGCGATAAAGTATCTGCGATCTCAGCAATGAAAGAAGCAGGCGTACCCTGTGTACCGGGTTCGGACGGCGGCTTAGGAGATGATGATGAAACTAATCTTCGTCTAGCCCGAGCCATTGGCTATCCACTTATCATCAAAGCATCAGGCGGTGGTGGTGGTCGTGGTATGCGTGAAGTGCATAGCGAAGCCCATTTATTAAATGCTATTTCATTAACAAAGAGCGAATCCAAATCATTATTCGGTAATGGCACAGTGTATATGGAGAAATTTCTTCAAAACCCTCGCCATATTGAGTTTCAGGTTTTAGCTGATCAACATGGTAATGCAGTTCATCTAGGTGAGCGTGATTGTTCAATGCAACGTCGTCATCAAAAAGTGGTTGAAGAGGCACCCGCACCAGGTATCACAGCTGAACTGCGCAATCGTATGGGTAAAATCTGTGCTGACGCTTGTATCCGAATTGGCTATCGTGGTGCAGGTACATTTGAATTCCTATACCAAGATGGTGAATTTTATTTCATTGAAATGAATACTCGGATCCAGGTTGAACATACCATTACAGAACAAATTTCTGGTATTGATTTAGTAGCAGAGCAAATCCGTATTGCTGCAGGCGAACCTCTGTCATTCACTCAAGACGATATCGTTCTTAACGGTCATGCAATTGAATGTAGGATCAATGCTGAAGATGCTAAAACCTTTATGCCTAGCCCCGGTACAATCACGCATTACCATGCGCCCGGTGGTATAGGTATCCGTATGGATTCGCACGTTTATAGTGGTTATCGAGTACCACCAAACTATGACTCAATGATTGGCAAATTAATCTCCTATGGCCCAACCCGTGAATCAGCGATTGCACGTATGAAAACTGCGTTGAATGAGATTGGCATCGAGGGCATTAAAACAAATGTCAAACTGCAACAAGAGATTATGGACGATACTCACTTTCAAGAGGGTGGCACCAACATCCATTACCTCGAAAAGAAATTGGAGCTGTAGTAATACATAATCAGGTATGGCTTGGATACAATTTATCTTTAATAGTACACCGGATGCTGCCGATCAGTTATCGGATATGCTGTCAGTGTGTGGTGCAGGTGCCGTTACCTTTCAAGATAATGCTGATCAACCTATCTATGAACCCGCCATTGGTTCAACGCCTCTTTGGTCTGCAACTAATGTCATTGCCTTATTTGATGCGGCAATCGAACCTGATGAAATCATTCAGGCTCTCACTGAGCAATTAGCACCACAAGTACTGCCAAACTACCGTATAGAAGCGGTCGAAGATAAAGACTGGGTGCGAGAATGGATGGAGAATTTTCATCCCATTTGCTTTGGAAAAAAATTATGGATCTGTCCCAGTTGGCGTAAGCCACCACAAGACGATACCATTAATATCATGCTCGATCCAGGTTTGGCATTTGGCACCGGGACCCATCCTACAACTGCTTTATGTTTGAATTGGCTTGATCAGGCCGATGTCAAAGGCAAATATGTTATCGACTATGGGTGTGGCAGCGGTATCTTAGCCATTGCAGCAGCCATGCTGGGTGCTAAAAAAGTGATTGGTATTGATACTGATCCACAGGCATTAGAGGCCACTCAAGCCAATGCTGAACGTAACAGGGTACAAGTAGACACCTATTTGCCTGATGATTGTCCAGAGATCCCTTGTGACCTTTTACTGGCAAACATTTTAGCTGGTCCATTACAGTCACTTGCTGAACAATTTGCAGCTTTAACCCTTCCCCATGCTCCAATCGTATTGTCTGGCATTTTAGATGTTCAAGCCGAGGCTGTTAGCAAAAGTTATCAACCTTGGTTTACCATGCAAGCTCCTGTGCAAAAAGAAGAATGGATCCGCTTGACAGGCAAACGTAATGACTAAGTCTGCCATAAAAATTGGTTCATATATACTGCCGAACAATCTATTTCTAGCTCCCATGGCTGGTGTGACGGATCGACCATTCCGCCAACTATGTCGACGCTTGGGTGCTGGGATGGCGGTATCAGAGATGATCACCGCCAACAAATCATTATGGGCCAGTAAAAAATCATTACTACGTGCTAATCATACAGGTGAGCCGGAGCCTCGTTCAGTGCAAATTGCTGGCGCTGATCCACAAATGATGGCAGACGCAGCGCAACATAATGTTAATCAAGGAGCCCATATTATTGATATTAATATGGGTTGTCCTGCGAAAAAAGTCTGTAATGTAATGGCTGGTTCTGCCCTGTTACAAAATGAAAAGCTGGTCGGTGAAATTTTGACTTCAGTAGTTAGTGCTGTAGAAGTCCCCGTCACACTAAAAATTCGCACCGGTTGGGATCCAGATAACCGTAATGGCATCGCTATTGCTCGTATTGCTGAGCAAAGTGGCATTCAGGCTCTGGCAGTGCATGGTCGCACCCGAGCATGTGGCTATAAAGGTGAGGCAGAATACGACACCATTGCTGAAATCAAATCCAGCATTAACATTCCTGTTATCGCAAACGGTGATATTAATAGCCCTGAAAAGGCAAAACAAATTCTGGATTACTCTCAGGTCGACGGTTTGATGATAGGGCGTGCTGCTCAAGGGAATCCGTGGATCTTTCAGCAAATTAATCACTTTTTGACTCATGGCGAACATTTGGCCGCTCCAACGGTGATTGAAGTTAGAGAAACCTTGATCGAACACCTCCATACCCTGTACGATTTCTATGGTGATTACACTGGTGTTCGCATGGCTCGCAAACATATTGCTTGGTACAGTAAAGGTTTACGTAATGGCAACTCTTTCCGCCAGCATATGAATACCCTTGAACATCCACAACAACAATTAGATTTCACCGAGCAATTCTTTGCTCAACTGGAACATCGGGGTACGATTGCAGCATGACTCAAACCATCGACAAACAAGCCGCAGCCTGCTTCGATTTAGGTATCACAGATAAACATAAACATGCTCCATTAAGTGAATGTGTTGAAACCGCATTAAAAGAATATTTCGAACAACTAGATGGACATCCCGCCGCTAACTTGTATGACATGTTATTAGCAGAGGTAGAAGCTCCTTTATTCAGAGCCGCTTTAGAACATACCAATGGCAATCAAAGTCGTGCCGCCGAAATTTTAGGGCTCAATCGCGGTACCTTACGCAAAAAATTAAAAACTTACGGCTTATAAGCTTTAAAACACTATCAGGAACAATTCATGACTAAGATCCAACGTGCACTACTCAGTGTGTCAGATAAGACCGGCATTCTGGAGCTGGCACAACAATTAAACCAGCTGGGTATTGAACTACTTTCAACCGGCGGCACCGCAAAACTACTACAAGATGCTGGTTTGCCCGTAAAAGAAGTGTCTCAACACACTGGTTTTCCAGAAATGATGGATGGACGCATTAAAACCCTGCATCCTAAAATCCATGGTGGCTTATTAGGTCGACGCGGCAGGGATGAAGCCATTATGGCTGAACATGGTATTGCTCCTATCGATTTGGTGGTGGTGAACCTGTACCCATTTGAAGCAACTGTTGCACGCAATGACTGCACTTTGCCAATGGCGATTGAGAACATTGATATTGGTGGCCCAACGATGTTGCGTGCCGCGGCTAAAAATCATGCTTCTGTCACCGTGTTAATTGACCCGGCAGACTATGGCCGTGTGACTCAACAAATTGAAGCTACTGGTGGTGTTGATGATGCCACTCGTTTTGATCTGGCGGTGAAAACATTTGAACATACTGCTCACTATGATGGCGCAATTGCCAATTACCTTGGCACCATTACCAATGTGGATAACAAAGCAACATTTCCCCGCACTTTTAATGTTCAGTTTCATAAAGCACAAGAAATGCGTTATGGAGAAAACCCACATCAAAAAGCGGCATTCTATACTGAGAAACAGCCTGAATCTGGCACCATTAGCGCAGCTGTACAGATACAAGGTAAAGAACTGTCATACAACAATATCGCAGATACAGATGCCGCTTTAGAATGCGTTAAAGCCTTCCCCGAATCACCCGCCTGTGTAATTGTAAAACATGCCAATCCCTGTGGTGTTGCAACAGCAGGTGATTTATTAACCGCCTACGATTTAGCCTATCAAACAGATACCACCTCTGCTTTTGGTGGCATTATTGCCTTTAACCGCACATTGGATGCCGCCACTGCACAAGCCATTGTCGAACGCCAGTTTGTTGAAGTGATTATCGCACCGGAAATCAGTGATGAAGCCAAAGCAATAGTCAGTCAGAAAGCCAATGTACGCCTGCTGACTTGTGGTGCATTTCCTGCTCATGCATCACAAGGGCTAGACTACAAACGTGTAACTGGAGGTCTGCTCGTTCAAGATCGTGATACTGCGCTCGTGAGTGCCGATGAACTCAAAGTGGTCACTAAAAAAGCACCGACCGAGCAGCAAATGCAGGATTTATTATTTGCGTGGCGAGTTGCCAAATTTGTTAAATCCAATGCCATTGTCTATGCCAGCCAACAGCAAACTGTGGGTATTGGTGCTGGTCAAATGAGCCGTGTAGTCAGTAGCCGAATTGCTGGAATTAAAGCCAATGACGCGGGCTTAACCGTTCCCGGTGCAGTGATGGCCTCTGATGCCTTTTTCCCATTCCGAGATGGTCTGGATGCTGCTGCTGAAGCAGGTATTAGCGCTGTTATTCAACCAGGAGGTTCCATGCGTGATGATGAAGTGATTGCCGCAGCAGATGAGCATGGCATTGCGATGGTCTTTACTGGCATGCGTCACTTCCGACATTAATAATTATATGGATAACTAATGGAGCAGTTGGAACTCCTTACTCATGTACAAGCACTTAATCGCTCAAGGATAGAGCGATTAAGTGCATTATCTCCATCTCAGCAACAGCCTTTTTTTGAGCTTCTTCCTTTACTTTTTCACTTGAATTCTGCTGATTTACCCGGCTATATCGAAAAAAATGCACCCGTTGGCATTGTTGATTATCAGCCCTCAAAATCTCAGATAGATGTCGCAAAAAAACTCTATCCAGGTTTTCAGTATCGCCGCAGGGCTTTACGAAGCTATCCAATCGTAGGACTCTACCTGATCAATAATAGCGGCCTGATAAATTATCAGAATCAATCCAGCTTTGAATTATTGCTGGTTCACGCTACCGACCTTACTGATGCTAAACAACAGGCATTACAGTACAAGCTTATGGTTATCAGCCAGTGGGCTGCATCGTTTGGGATCGCCATTACAACACGCTTATTGGCTGAAAATGCACTGGCTCAACACCCCCTATCTAGTTATGAACTGGATCGTTTTTATCTCAATGGCTTAATTGTCGCTGGCGCTATTCCACTATGGTGGTTCATTCCCCCTGGTGAGGATTATCATGAAAATGCTCCTACATTACTTGAACAACGTTCGCTGCATATTCGTTTGGTAGACTTTGGTGATGTCCCTCACTCCCCCAGCAGTGCTCAGCCATTGTTTGATGAGGCAATAAAGTGCTTAGAAAACAGCCTTGAACATGGCTTAATGCATGTTTTACAGCTCTTACACTTACAGTATCATCTCCGACAATATCCCAATCTACCCTGGCTAAGCACCGATCTTAAGCAAGCCATATATCAAGGAGAAACAGAGCCTCTACACGTTGACTACAGGTCATTACAGCTTCAGCAACTTGTACAGTCAGATGCACCTGCTGAACTACTGCAACTGGCACGTCAGTCTTTTTATATTCAAGCCAAAGAACGCCTGTCACAATCTGTTGACCAACCCAAATATGTCTGGCGACGCACCTTTGTGGCGAAAACGTGTCAGAAATGGCAGTGGCGAGATGATGACTTTAAACTGCTTGATCAGCGTAGTAATGCTTCATACCAGCACTGTCTAATAGAACATCAACAGACATATCCAATCTTTAAAGATATGAGCACAACACTCAAAACCTTTGCCAAACAGCAGAGGTTAATCGTCAGGCCACAATATCAATTGATCGACAAAAAACTTCAGCGACTTATTACTGACAATCCCGATATCATTCGTCCATTACCCATTGATCTTTTAGCCAAACATAACGAGGAGCATCTCTATTTATATCGTTTTGCAGCAGATGGTGAATGGAAAATAAGCACTATTACGCTTACATCGTCAACACAAACGCCACTCCATCAAAGCTCATCACTACTCAATATACTGGCATGGGCAATTTGTAATCGGGTTCTTACGCGAACTTCCCGAGTTCGGGTTTCTGATAATAGCAATGCCATTACCATAACGACTGTTCTGCCTCTGATCCAACAGTTACTGACCTCTCCGTTGGCCGAACCCATCAAAATAATGGATAACGCTCTATTGCAAGCCCCAGAATTAATGCATGTGCTTCTTTTTGCCAATCTGGGGCAGCAACCCATGGCAAAATTGAGTCAGCAAGGCCTCAAATTATCGAGCTTGAAAAATGATCCTCTGCATTATGCCAACCGTGGTGAAAGCCTGATTATCCGTATTGATGGATTGATCTGCTCAAGCTGGGGAGAGTGGCATACTTTCGAACATGAGGGAAAAACAGCCCCTATTGAAATGTTAACAACGCTAATACATTGGTGGAATTCTGATCACAAAGAAGCCCCCAGCTTTCACTGCTGGTCTCCTTCCGATATCTATAGCCACATCATTAGCGATCGCCTTGAAAAACTATATATGCAAGTGAAGGATCACTATCATAACTACCCAGATGCCGGCGATTATCTTCTTGTTATTGCGGATATGTTTTATCAATTACAATGGCAGTCCGGTAGCTGTGATTTCATCCCCCTGTCACAGACCACAGATATAATGACCGCCCTCGGAAAAGCGCGAACACATTTTTCCGCCACTAGAGTTGATGCAAGCCTAGATCCGACAGGCTTATTTTCAACATTATTGAAATATCAATCTGATTCACAGATATCGCTATTTCTGCATAGTCATCATCAATCTATTTCCATCTATCTGCTGGATGATCTTGGCGGCCTGTTTCTGCAAAACTATACCAACATCAGCGAATCAACACTGACCCGGCATTTCCATCGCTTTCTTGGCACACTTAAAGAGCAGAAAAAATTATCTCGACTGCGCTTTTTCAGTATTGACAATCATCATGGTGATGGTAACTGGCATACTAGAGCGCTGCCACTACCGAACAGCTCAGATAAACATAGTTATCTGCCAGTCGCAGTCACCATGGACAATCCACAACAAGATTCGCTCTGCACGATTACCTGTGGTTCCAAACAGTTTGTTGGTAAGGCCAATGACGCAGCTCTGTTTGAGCAAGTATCGAAACTTCTGATGAGTTTACGTCAATCCAATAATTATTATGCCCTTTATATTACCGAACTTAACTTCTCTGAGCCCGCTACCGTGCCTACTCGGGACTACATAGTGTTAAAACAACAGCTGGAAAAGCGACTTAATGCAGGATAAGTCCTTTCGCTTTCTGCCTTACTCTTTTATTATGTAAGGCTTTCTTGGGGCAACGAGTCAAAACATGATCAAAGTCGGCATTGTAGGCGCTACAGGTTACACCGGAGTAGAACTATTACGCCTGCTCGCAACACATCCTGAAGTGTCGCTGCACATAATCACTTCACGTACTGAAGCTGGCATGGAGGTAAGTGAATTATTTCCCAACTTGCGCGGCCATATTGATCTGCGCTTTACTGAACCTGATATAGACCAGTTGTCCACATGTGACGTTGTATTTTTTGCAACACCACACGGTGTAGGCATGGAAATGGTTCCTACTCTAATTGAGCGTGGCATACGTGTCATCGATTTATCTGCAGACTTCAGATTACGCGATCCCGATCTGTGGCAACAATGGTACAACACCCCGCATAATTGCCCTGATTTACTCTCACAAGCTGTATATGGTCTACCAGAACTAAATCGTGAAGCTATACGTAGTGCGCAACTTATTGCTGTGCCTGGTTGTTACCCCACAGCAACTCAACTTGGCTTTTTACCACTGTTAGAACAAGGCATCATTGATCCTCTGCACCTGATTGCAGATGCAAAATCAGGTGTCAGTGGTGCTGGCAGAAAAGCCGCCATAGGCACATTGCTCACCGAAGCATCAGAAAACATGAAAGCTTATGCTGTCACTGGTCATCGTCACTTACCAGAGATTGAGCAAGGCCTGAATATGATAAGCCACCACCCAGTCAAGCTTACCTTCGTGCCGCATTTAACGCCGATGATTCGTGGTATTCATGCCACTCTCTACGGCAGACTAACAAAAGTCATTGACCTACAAGAGCTGTTCGAGCAACGTTATACCGATGAACCTTTTGTGGATGTATTACCTGCTGGCTCACACCCCGAAACTCGCAGTGTCCGTGGAAGTAACACGTGCCGTATCGCTGTTCACCAACCTCAACAAGGGGATACAGTCGTCGTATTATCGGCCATTGATAATTTGGTTAAGGGTGCATCTGGTCAGGCCATCCAGAACATGAATATTATGTTCGGCTTTGATGAATCACTCGCTATCAACGACATCGCGATCTTGCCCTGATTATGTCATCAAATGCTAAATATGTTATCCATCAGCCTAAGCCTTTTCGCTGTGCGATAATCGTCTTTTCTGCGATAAGCATTACCATAGTGTCAATGTGGCTCTATCTGAATCAACAGTCAATAGGACAATTACATACAGAACTACTGATCCAACAACAGCGTAATCATACATTATCTGAAGAGAATCAGGATCTTAAAAAAGAGGCTCGGAAACAAGCTCGGAAACTAGAAACACAACAGCATTTTCTGAACATCCAGAAAGTCACAGATCAACAATTGCAACTCCAGTTGAAAGAACTCCAGGACAAAGTGGTTAATCTGAATAAAGAACTTATTTTTTACCAGAACTTCACTCTGGGTATTAGCGGTGAAAAATTACAAATTCGTGAACTGCATCTACGCGCAGATGACTTACTACCTGATATATTTAGATATCGTTTAGTTATTACTCAGGGAAAAGACATCAAAAAACCTATTACTGGAACTATCCAACTAACACTTAATCAGCGTGATAGTGATAACAATGCTCCACTTAATATTGGCGAGCACGAACTTAGGTTACGTCATGTGCAAGTGTTTGAAGGAAAAATAAAATTGGCAGATAACATGGTTCCAGATAATATTACTGTCACTCTAAAACAAAATAATAAAATAGCCCTATCGAAAACATTTGACTGGCTACCTACTGCCACCCACTAATATAGTAAAGGTAAATCATGTTCAACAAAGGAAAAACAACCCGTATTGACACACTTATCGGCCAGCATACACACATTAAAGGTGATATCAGCTTTAATGGTGGTTTGCGCATTGATGGCAGTGTTGCTGGTAACATCAATGCTACTGGTGACAATAAGTCAGTACTCTCATTGAGTGAACATGGTCATATTGAAGGTGAAATCAGAGTGCCACACCTGATTATCAATGGCACGATGTCGGGAAATGTCTACGCGTCACAACATGTCGAGCTTGCGCCTAAGGCAATGATAAAAGGTAATGTTTACTATAATCTTCTTGAAATGGCGATGGGTGCAAAGGTAAATGGTCAGTTAATTCACATCAATGAGCAAGACAACAATATTCTCGACTTAGAACATGAAATTGTAGATGACAGTGATACAACAGAACAGCTGGAATTATCGCGCAATAATAGTGAGGAACTATAAAACCGGCTTTGCTGTGTAAAATCTGTGTCCAATAAAATCAGACATGTTAAAGATGAACATCTAATATCTGTTTGATTATCATCTGTCAGATTGTTTACTGCTATCGATTATTCAAGAACGCGACCGTAGAATATTTTTAAACACTTACCTACATTCTGTCCGCTGAATCGAAATGGTTAACATCATCATCAATTTGAGCATGTTTTTCATTAATGCCTTCAGGTGTTCGCTCTATTCAGTTCCATGCCCTTACGTTCCTGCTAACAAACCACCCTATTGAACTTGCTGCCATTATTGGTATCTAAACACGGGCACTTTTAAACAAACTCAGTGACTTATCGCCAAACAAAAAAGTTGAATACAATCTATGGCAACAAAAAAAGCGACAAAACTACCACAGCGTCGACCTCGTCGTACTAACAAAAATGTTAAATTTGGTTTCAAAAAGAAATTGGCGCGCATTGCGATCAAGCTATTTTTCGCTGTAGTTGTAATTTCAGGGCTCGGCTTTCTATACCTGGACACTCACATTCGTAACCAGTTTGAAGGTAAGCGTTGGGCCTTACCCGCAAAAGTCTATGCTCGTCCTCTGGAACTTTATGCCGGCTTACCAATGTCACTTGCCGAACTGAAAATTGAGTTACGCGGACTCGGTTATCAATTTGTAAAAAAAGTAACGCACCCTGGCCAAGCTGAATTCTCTGAAACCAGGGCCATTATTTATAGCCGTGGATTTCAGTTTCCTGATGGTATAGAACGAGCACAACAACTCATACTTGAGTTTTCAGGTTCTCAATTAACACGCATCCAGCGCTATCAAGGGGATCCTATTGCCCTTGTGCGATTAGAACCCATTTTGATTGGTGGTATCTACCCTTTAAATAATGAAGACAGGGATCTCATTCAGCTTCATGATGCACCGCATGGACTGACTGACGCGTTGATCGCCATTGAAGATCGTGACTTTTATCAGCATGTAGGCATTTCACTAAAAGGTATTAGCCGCGCCATGTGGGTGAATATCAAAGCAGGTCGTTTTGTGCAGGGGGGAAGTACGCTTACCCAACAATTGATAAAGAATTTTTACCTGACATCTGAGCGTAGTTTAGCGCGTAAATTGCTGGAGGTGCCAATGGCCATGCTATTGGAACTGCACTACAGCAAGGATGAAATTCTAGAAGCTTATCTTAATGAAGTCTATTTAGGGCAAGAAGGTGCACGCGCAATACATGGTTTTGGACTGGCGGCGCAATATTACTTTGCTCAACCTATTCAGGAGCTTAAATTGCATCAGCTTGCATTATTGGCAGGTCTGGTAAAAGGCCCTTCATATTATGATCCTCGGCGCCATCCACAACGAGCAAAAAAACGACGTGATCTTGTACTTAAAGTACTTCACAACCAAGGTAAAATTACCGACAAGCAATATCAGCAATCCATAGCTACCCACTTGGGTATAATAAAACAGGCGAGTTTACTTAAAGGTGCTTATCCTGCTTATCTGGATTTAGTAAAAAGACAATTACGACAAAGTTATCGTGATCAAGACCTCAGCACCGAAGGGTTACGCATTTTCACCAGTTTAAATCCGATTGTTCAGCATAAAGCAGAAACAGCGCTGGTATCTACTATAAACAAACTTGAAAACTGGTATGGAAATAATAAAGTAAAAGGGCTACAGGGCAGTATGGTTGTGACCAATCCACAAACTGGAGAGGTGATGGCCATTATTGGCGGTCGAAATACGCGTTATCAAGGTTTTAATCGTGCATTGGATGCCGTGCGTCCGGTTGGTTCCTTAATCAAGCCGGCTATTTATCTGACTGCAGTTGAACAAGACTACACTCTGGCAAGCAAACTTGATGATTCACCCTATAATCTCACCATGCAAGATGGAAAAACTTGGAACCCTGAAAACTTCGATCATCAATCACATGGTGACGTAGCATTACATACTGCCCTTGCACACTCTTATAATCTCTCCACAGTGCGTCTTGGCATGTCCATCGGCCTTAATCCTATTATCAACACTCTGGAGCGCCTAGGTGTTTCCAGACCTATAGACCCTTATCCTTCTTTATTGCTTGGGGCTCAAGGCTTATCGCCTATAGAAGTGGCCGCTATGTATCAAACCATGGCATCCAATGGTTTTCAAATGCCATTACGCTCAATCAGACTAGTCACAGACAGCGCCGGACAGGAGCTATCAAGATATCCCTTCCAACTTAAACAAACAATTAGTTCAAGTGTCTTACATTTGCTGCAATATATGCTGCAGGAAACAGCGCGGTCAGGTACCGCCCGCTCCATCTATCAACATTTAGATCCCACCATTAATGTAGCAGGTAAAACAGGAACATCGGATGATCAGCGAGACAGTTGGTTTGCTGGTTTTTCAGGTAATCGTCTCGCCATTGTCTGGCTGGGACGTGATGATAATAAACCTTTGCCTTTTACAGGTTCGGGTGGTGCATTAAAAGCATGGATATCATACATGAGCAATGAAACTCTAGAGCCTTTTATTGCCCCCATGCCCGAAGATATTGAATATTTATGGATTGCCCCCAAAAGTGGTCTCGTTTCTAATCAGACCTGTCAAGATGCTCAACAACTACCCTTCATAACAGGAACAGGACCAACATCAATGGACGATTGTGTTAAAAAAAATAATGATCCTGATTCAAATTCAGCCAATTGGCTACACCACTTATTCAGATAGGAAACACTCGTTTTATTATGACAACAAATCGATTACTTATCGTAGTGATTGCAATGGTATTTACCGGATGCTCAACCATGCAACCAGTCCATCAGGCACCAATTGAAGATCGTGCAGCACAGACTGATCCAGTCAAATCAAGTGAGCCTCTTCTTGTTGAACCAACGCCTAAAGGATCTGCAACAAAACCTGATTATGACAATAAAGAGTCTCAATCAAAATCTACAGTGCCCGTATCTCCTTCAACCTTCTCAGCGACCACACAAAATGCAGCCGTCATCGCCTTACTAGAGTCTGCTCAACATCAATTTCAACAAGGAGATTTACATTCCTCTCAGAGCAGTCTGCAACGTGCACAACGCATCGCGCCACAGGATCCAGAAGTCTATTACGCTCTGGCAAACACTCATCGTGGTTTACAAGATTATGTGCTTGCTGAACAGGTCGCACTTAAAGGGATATCAATAGTTCAAGGACAGTCCGAACAGTTAAGCAGGTTCTGGAATTTGATTGCTGATATACGAACAAATGCAGGTAATATCAGTGGCGCCAAAAAGGCACGTGATACAGCAAAACGTTATTAATACAACCTAAAACTCAACAATATGTTGCATCTTCGTAAAAGGAAAAGACGCTAACTTAATCTCGCAAATCCAGTACATCCTGCATATCATACAAACCAGTTTGATGGTTCATTAACCAGCCTGAAGCACGCATTGCGCCTAATGCGAAAGTCATGCGACTTGATGCCTTGTGAGTGATTTCGACCCGCTCACCTTCATCTGCAAACATCACCGTGTGATCACCGACTATGTCACCCGCTCGAACAGTTGCGAAACCGATGGTATTTCGATCACGCTCACCTGTACGACCTTCACGACCATAAACAGCACAGGTTTTCAGATCTCGTCCCAAGGCATCAGCCACTACCTCACCCATTCGCAATGCAGTGCCTGATGGTGCATCCACTTTATGTCGGTGGTGGGCTTCGATAATTTCAATATCAACATCATTACCCAATACACGGGCGGCAATATCAAGTAATTTAAGTGACAGATTCACTCCGACACTCATATTTGGTGCCAATATCATTGCAATTTGATTTGAAGCCTGTTCAAGTTCTGTTTTCTGTTCAGGGGTGAAACCAGTTGTTCCAATCACCAGTCGACACTGGTTGGCAACACTGTGAGGTAATAGTGCCATGGTGACTTCTGGCAATGTGAAATCAATCATAACGTCTGAATTAAGCGTTGCTACTTCGACATCAGCCGTGATGACAATACCCAATTTGCCAACACCTGCTAATTCGCCAGCATCCGCTCCTAATAAGCTTGAATCCGCACGATCGACGGCAGCACTTAACTCCAGGCCGTCAGTTTGTTCCACAGCCTGAATAAGGCAACGTCCCATACGACCCGCTGCACCATTGATTGCTATACGTGTTGCCATTCTCTAATCCTAAAAGTTTAACGTCTTCTAATTTGACCTGAGCTTAACATTCGATGGCATTGAGTTAAAGCACCATTCGAATTTAAATCTAATCAAAGAACTTTTTAACTGCATCCATCCATGAACTGTGTTTCGGACTATGCTTACTAGTGCCATGCATACTTTGTTCAAACTCTTGAAGCAGTTCTTTTTGTTTTTTTGAGAGTTTTACGGGTGTTTCAATGATCGCACGACAGATTAAATCCCCTATTGCACCACCACGCACAGATTTCACACCTTTGCCACGGAGGCGAAATTGCTGTCCAGTTTGTGTTCCTTCAGGGATTTTCAAACTTGCTTTACCAGATAAAGTCGGTACTTCCAGATCACCGCCCAATGTTGCGGTCACAAAAGCAATGGGCACATCACAATACAGATTACTACCATCACGAGTGAATACATCATGACGTTTTACCTGCACTTCAACATAAAGATCGCCAGGGCCCGCCCCTCCTGTACCTGCTTCACCCTCACCCGCCAAGCGAATACGATCACCCGTGTCCACACCAGCGGGGACTTTAACCGATAAGGTTTTATGATCCTGAATCTGTCCTTCACCATAACAGTCTGGGCATGGCTCTTTAATCATCTGGCCTGTGCCACGGCAATGTGGACATGGTTGCTGTACAGAGAAAAAGCCTTGTTGCATTCTCACTTGCCCATGGCCAGCACAGGTTGTGCAGGTCGTCGGTTGCGTACCTTTTTTAGCACCACTACCATTACAGCTTTGACACTCAACATGCACAGGAATACGTATATTTACTGTTGTTCCAGCAACCGCATCTTCAAGAGATAAATCTAGGTGATAACGTAGATCGGCACCGCGATAGTTTTGTCTTCCTCCACCGGAAGCACCAAAAATATCATTGAAGACATCACCGAAAATATCACTAAACCCACCTGAACCACGGTGGCCGCCTCCAGCGGACTGATCTACACCCGCATGACCAAATTGATCATAGGCAGCGCGTTTTTGTGCACTGGACAGAATTTCATAGGCTTCCTTTGCCTCTTTGAATTTTTCTTCGGCATCTGCATCATCAGGATTACGATCTGGGTGATGCTTCATTGCCATGCGACGATAGGCTTTCTTTATTTCTGCCTCTGTTGCAGTGCGCGAAACACCCAATATCTCGTAAAAATCTCGTTTTGCCATTGCTTGTCCTACACCCTTCCAATACAACAAAACAGGCGCAGGAAAAACCTACGCCTGTTTCTCTCAAATAATCTCTATCAAAGATTATTTTTTGTCGTCATCAACCTCTTCAAACTCAGCGTCAACAACATCATCAGCAGCTTCGCCAGCAGCCTCTTCTGTTGCACCACCTGCTTCTGCATTTTCTGCATAAGCCTGTTCTGCCATTTTCGCAGATGCTTCAGTCAAAGCAGTAGTTTTAGCTTCGATATCATCTTTATCTTCACCTTTCACTGCTTCTTTCAATGCTTCAATCGCTGCCGTGATAGTTGTTTTTTCTCCAGCATCCAGCTTATCGCCTAACTCCGTCATTGATTTCTCAGTGGTGTGGATCAAGGCATCAGCCTGATTGCGAGCAGTGACCAGTTCATGGAACTTACGATCTTCATCCGCATGCGCTTCCGCATCTTGTACCATTTTTTCAACTTCTTCGTCAGACAGACCACTTGATGCTTTGATCACGATAGATTGCTCTTTACCTGTCGCTTTATCTTTAGCTGAGACATTCAAAATACCGTTAGCATCAATATCAAATGTAACTTCGATTTGTGGTTGACCTCGCGGCGCAGGCGGGATATCTGCCAGATCAAATCGACCTAATGACTTATTACCTGATGCAACTTCGCGTTCACCTTGAAGCACATGGATTGTCACTGCTGGTTGATTGTCATCCGCCGTTGAGAATACTTGATTTGCTTTCGTTGGAATGGTTGTGTTTTTCTCAACCAACTTGGTCATGACACCGCCCATGGTTTCAATACCCAGACTCAATGGTGTCACATCAAGCAATAATACGTCTTTAACATCGCCCGCTAATACCGCTGCCTGAATAGCAGCACCTGCCGCGACAGCTTCATCAGGATTAACATCTTTACGTGGTTCTTTGCCAAACAGTTCTTTAACCGCTTCCTGAACCTTAGGCATGCGAGTTTGACCGCCGACCAAGATAACTTCGTCAATATCTGAAAGAGACAGACCCGCATCTTTAAGTGCCAGTTTACAAGGCTCCATGCTGCGTTTAATCAAGTCATCGACCAATGATTCCAGTTTGGCACGTGTCAAACGAAGTTCCATATGTTTCGGGCCAGAAGCATCCGCAGTCACATAAGGCAAGTTAATATCAGTTTGCTGGCTTGAAGACAGCTCAATTTTTGCTTTTTCAGCCGCATCTTTCAGGCGTTGTAATGCCAATGGATCTTTTGACAAGTCAACACCCTGATCTTTTTTGAATTCATCAACCAGATGTTCAATGATGCGTTGATCGAAGTCTTCACCACCCAAGAAAGTGTCACCGTTAGTGGCCAATACTTCAAACTGGTGCTCACCTTCAATATCTGCAATTTCGATAACAGATACATCAAAGGTACCACCACCTAAGTCATAAACAACAATGGTTGAATCGCCACGTTTTTTATCCATACCATAAGCCAATGCTGCTGCTGTCGGCTCATTGATAATACGTTTTACTTCCAATCCAGCAATTTTACCGGCATCTTTTGTTGCTTGACGCTGAGAATCATTAAAGTACGCAGGAACAGTCACCACCGCCTCGGTAACTGCTTCACCTAAAAATTCTTCCGCTGTTTTTTTCATTTTCATCAAAACACGAGCCGAGATTTCTGGTGGTGCCATTTTTTTATCGTTAGCTTCTACCCATGCATCGCCGTTATCCGCTTTAGAAATGGTGTAAGGCACCATATCAATATCGCGTTGCACAACATCGTCTTCAAATTTACGACCAATTAAGCGTTTGATTGCAAATAAGGTATTTTTAGGATTTGTGACTGCTTGTCTTTTCGCTGATTGACCAACGATTACTTCGTTATCTTTGGTAAAAGCAACAATTGACGGGGTTGTACGATCGCCTTCACTGTTTTCAATAACACGGGCTTTTCCGTCTTCCAACACCGCTACACAGGAATTTGTCGTTCCTAAGTCAATACCAATAATTTTACCCATTATTTATCTCCATCATTCTTAAATTTTGGCCAGTTACACCAGCTGTTGACTAGTAAAGTGGGGGACGAAAATTTAATTTCAAGCCCTTACAGCCACTTTGTTGTTTTTAGTCGAGATTATTGTGAGACAACGACCATCGCCGGACGTAATAATCGACCATTGAATTGATAGCCTTTTTGCGCCACCGTTAGCACCTGATTCGCCTCAACACCTTCCACCTCTTGCATCGCCATAGCCTGATGCAATTCAGGGTCAAAAGCTTGGCCTTCTGGGTTAACTTGTTCCAGACCAAATTTACTAATTGAAGTTAAGAACATTTTCATGGTCATTTCCAAACCATCACGGACTGTTTCTAATGACGCTTCCTCGCTGTTAGCGGCATTTAAACCCAATTCCATACTGTCATAAATCGGCAGTAATTCTGCTACAAATTTATCTAGCGCATGTTTATGGGCATTTTCCAGATCACGTGCCTGTCGACGACGCAAATTTTCCATATCTGCACGTGCTCTCAGCAGCTCATTCCAGTGTTCATCTGCTTTATTACGTGCATCCTCAAGCAATTTTTCGGAATTCACTTCCGCTTGTTGTTGGTCAGCTTCATGTTCAGCATCAACATTTGTTTCTGGTTGTTTTACTTCTGGGTTATCAATTTCTTCGCTACTCATAATTCCAAATTCCGGTTTTTGAAAATTTACTAACCGGTAAATTTGGGGATAAAAAATTCAATTTCAAGCCCAAATAATGTTTTTCTGATCTTTTTTCTTCAATGTTCCCTGAATACAACTACCTTTCGGCCATATTTTGCAAAGTGTCCATCAACTCTGTGAAATCAACCGGCTTGGTAAGGTATGCATCGAAGCCTGCATAATGTCCTCGCTCGACTTCGGTGACTAATGCATTAGCTGACAAAGCGACTATCGCCATTTTCTCTGTCAACCCTTCACGCTTCATGATTTCTAACGCTTCAAATCCGTTCATCCCCGGCAGGTTGATATCCATTAACACAATACTAGGCAGAACCTTCCGAGCCATCTCAATCCCTTCTTCTGCTGTTTCAGCTTCTAGAAGCTGATATTGTGAATGCCGCATCAATAACCGCCTAACCAACATCATATTGGCAGGGTTGTCCTCTATATAGAGAACTTTTATTATTTTCCCCTGTTCCGTCATAGTATCTCTCTCTTCCGCCGTAGATTCATTATTAATATTGTAACCTAAGGGTTGTTCGGCTATGGGTAATTCTACCCAAAAAACTGATCCCGCCTTCGTACTTTCAAACCCTAAGTCCCCATGCATCAGTGTGGTTAATTCACGACTAATTGTTAGTCCAATACCTGTACCTTGAATATCAGAATTTTCTTTACCTAGACGGTTAAACGGCTCAAAAAGCGTTTGTTTGTATTTTTCTTCAATTCCATATCCTGTATCCCTAACAGAAATACGTACTTTATCTGTTTTCTGTTGGCTTATGGCAATAATGATGTGGCCATGGGGACGATTGTACTTGGCGGCATTAGAAAGCAGATTCAGTAATACCTGTTTCAGTTTCATATAATCAGCCATCACCCAAATGTCACTTTGTGAGAAATACTCTGATGTCAAAGTGAGTCTCAGCTGGGGTAATTGTGTTTTCAAAAAAGGTTCTATTTCAGCGATAAGTTGTCGTATATTGACAGCTCTAAGTGACAAATCCACTTTCCCACTTTCAATTTGAGAGAGGTCAAGCACATCATTAATCAGATCGAGCAAATGTTTGCCTGAACGACTGATCATCGCTACTGACTCTCTTTGATCTTCCGTCAACTCATCTACCGACAATAGTTGAGAAAACCCCAAAACAGAATTAAGAGGTGTTCTTAATTCATGACTCATACTCGATAAAAATTCACTTTTAGCCTTATTGGCTTGCTCAGCCAGATCCTTAGCATCACGCAATGCTTGTTGTTGTTGATAGCGATCAGTGATATCGCGCAAAATGCCTACAAAATATTTATCCTCACCTAATTTCATTGGTGAAACAGTAAGCTCAATTGGAAACAGACTACCATCTTTTCGGCAGCCACTTAACTCTCGCACCTTGCTCAAGACCATCGGTTCATGAATAGTAGAATTACGGATATATACATCATGTGCTGCCCGCTCTTCCCTTGGAAGCAACATGGATACATTTTTCCCCACCATCTCATCAACATCATAGCCAAACATCTTGGCTGCTGATGGGTTAACAATCGTCATCAAACCTCGTGCATCAATCGTAATAAGCCCTTCTGCCGTATTATTGATAATGGCATCACGCTGGTGCCGAAGATAAAGCCCTTGTCGAACAGAACGGCTGTATAAGATTGTTGCCAATAAAATAAAGACCAGAACGCTGGTCACGCCTATCTGAATATTGATTACGGTTTTCTGGTAAAGAGCAAATGCCTCATCAACATCCGTTTCAGTGGCTATCCCCATCTGAAGCCCTTCGTCCCAACGCCATGCCCCAATAACTGGAACACCCCTATAATCAGCATAACCAGTGAGGTTGCTTCCTTGTTCACCACGACTGATAGCTTGAGCCATTTCAGTTAATGGGCGGTTTTGACTTAAATTAGTTATCGCCGATGGATAAGTAACTAAATTAATGCCGGGATCAATCAGCATCAAATGCAGATCTGAATGGCGGATATCTTCTGTCAACAAACCTATCTCTCTCAACTGCGCCGAATATTTACTTTCCGTAAGCAACATTCCATCACGATTTAATCCATAGGTTTCGCCCGTTTTTCCCACCTGATTATAGTGAAAGCTTGGTATAAATATGTCATCTGGATCAAGCTCAAAGGCCAATAAGCTTATAGTCTCCTTATTTTTACCAACAACTGGAGCCAAAATAAGCATGACTGGTAAACCCTCCGATCCACCTCCATCTTTGTTTTTCCATGCTCGTGACACTATGAAAGGATGGCTTGCTTCGACTGAACCTTGCCAAGCTCTGAATATGAACTCATCTAGCTCATCCATGGGAAGTGTCTGACCAATATCACGCCCAGAATGTGACGCTAATACTCTGCCCTGTTTATCTAACAACTTATAATCGTTATAGCCATGTTTCAGGATGCCCACTAAGCGTTCATCTATTTCATTGCCAACACTAGTAGCTATTGTTGAATCTTTACCTAACAACGCCTCAATAGACTGAATAAGTTCAGGTTCATTAGCCCAGTGGTAAACCGCTGTTTTGCGCTCATCAAGTCGGCGCTTAACCTGAAAAATTGACCCTTCCAGAGTTGCCTGTAGTTGTTGATCCAGATCGGCTCTGGTCTGTGATGATAATTGCCCAATGACTGTACCTGCGGCAACCACCACCACCATCGATACTAACACTGCAACAATGGCTGGTTTCAGCGCAACACCAAGTGAACGTATCATCCTTCTTACTTCATTGGCCTGTTCAATTATTGGCCAAGTAAAATATGATTCGGCATCATCTTGTTCATCATTTATTCACCTTCTTTCAACCATACACATTGACCGTCGCTAATCTTATTCAAATTCTGTAAATTTGCTTCGTGTGCTGCCAATTCAGCTTTATTGGCCTTTATCACACGTAATGGGCCCCGATTGTTTTTAGCTATTACAACATCGCCTTCCTGAGTAGATGTAGCAACTGATTTTTCCGCAGCAAGAGACAGACTAACTTGTCCACCAGTCATTGCCAAATAAACATCAGCTAAAATTTCAGAATCCAGTAAAGCACCATGCAGTTCACGATTAGAGTTATCAACCTCATAACGCTTACATAGTGCATCAAGATTATTCTTCTGTCCTGGGTGTTTGTCTCGTGCCAGTTTAAGTGTATCAAGCACCGTACACACGGCATTAATTCGACGTGATTCTGCTTCTATTTTTGCCAGTTCATAGTCTAGAAAACCAACATCAAATGCGGCGTTATGAATGATGAGTTCCGCACCATCGATAAAACGCATAAAGTCATCGACGATTTCAGCGAATTTAGGTTTATCCTGTAACGCTTCATTGGTAATTCCATGCACTTCCATTGCACCAGCATCAATGTCACGTTCTGGATTGATGTATTGATGGAAGGTTTCACCCGTCAACCGACGATTAATAATCTCAACACAACCAATCTCAATAATGCGGTGATCGTCCGCTGTACTTAGACCCGTCGTTTCAGTATCCAGTACTACCTGTCTTTTTATTTGTTGTTGATCCACCTATCACCCCACATCATTTGTTGACACTTTATCACGCGCCAGAACAGCCAACTGATCGGCCCGCTCATTTTCAGGGTGCCCCTGATGTCCACGCACCCACTCCCATTTTAATTGATGTGATTGTGCTGCTTTTTCCATTCTTTGCCACAAATCAACATTTTTCACTGGCTTTCTTGCTGCAGTTTTCCAGTTACGCTTTTTCCAATCCGGCAGCCATTCCAGCATGCCCTTCATTACATATTGTGAGTCCGTAGTAATTTTGACTGCACAAGGTCGCGTTAATGCCTCTAAAGCCGCAATAACGGCCATCATTTCCATACGGTTATTGGTGGACTCTTTTTCACTGCCTGACAGTTCTTTTTCCACACCATTGAATCGTAAAATCGCTCCCCAACCACCCGGCCCAGGGTTGCCGCTGCATGCTCCATCTGTAAAAATTTCTACCTCATCCATTTATTTTTTCTCTCGTTACTGGTTTATTCACTAATCGACCTGTAGGAAATAATTGTCCTGTTCGCCAATTCATCGTCACTGGCGTTAACGGGATAGTACGTTTTTTCGCTACCATTATTCTGGCACCAGAAAATGCAGGCCATATTCGCATCCCCACACGTTCCATGAAAGCAAAGCAGCCTAACCATTTCTCAGAACGAACAGGCGGGCAAAATAAAAACCGCTCTATTGTTATCACTTCAAAGTTTAACAATGCTAACCAGTCCTTTATTCTAGACTGACTAAAAAAGTGGCCATGCCAAGGAGGGTTAGACTGCCATGAAAATAGACGTCTCAAACCCCATAAACTCCATGGGTTGAAACAGCATAGAATCAATGTCCCATCTGCCACTAATACTCGTTCAACTTCACGCAATACTTGATGAGGATCAGCAGCAAACTCCAACTCGTGGCTTATCAACAAAGTATCGATACTATGGCATTTGAATGGCAAAGCTTCACTATTTCCTTCCACATCAGCACTTCTAGCCATTATTTTTTGCTGACTGGGAATGGATACCTCTGGCAGCATTCTCTTATCAATACCAATTTGCAGCTGATAATAACCATAAAAATGGCTGACTAGCGATTTTAATAACGCTTTTTCATGCATTAGAACATGCTGGCCGAGTGGACTTTTCCACCAGTCAATCATCATCTTTGGGTTATTCGTTTTATAATCAACCATAACTGTCCTGACCGTGGTAACTCTGATGCTGACTATACAAGCTATTTCTGCTTTTAATGATAATTATATCTGGCTCATTGAAGATCCCGATACACGTCGCGTGCTAATCATTGATCCCGGTGATGCTGCACCTGTTATCAATGCCATTAATCAGCAACAGCTTATTCCCTCGGCCATACTCATTACCCACCATCATTCTGATCATATTGGGGGAATTACTGCATTAACTAAACAGTATAAACTGCCTGTTTATGGCCCTGAAAGCGAGTCCATTATTGGACTCACTCACCCCCTGTCAGACAATCCTTTGTTGATGATTGATCCTGCTTTTCCTGTTATCACAGTTCTAGCTGTGCCTGGGCATACTGCTGGGCATATTGCATTTTTGATCAATGATTGCCTATTTTGTGGTGACACTTTGTTTGCCGCTGGTTGTGGCCGTTTATTAGGCGGTACAGCGGAAGAACTCTTCCACTCTCTACAACAACTCGCGTCACTACCCATACAAACCAGAATTTTTTGTGCTCATGAATATACTGAAGCAAACCTTCGATTTGCAGCTACCGTTGAGCCTAAAAATATAGCTATCCAACAACGCATTAAAGATACTTCAACCCTTCGTCAGCAAAATCTGCCTAGTCTTCCTTCCACTCTGGCGCTAGAGCTTGCTACTAATCCATTTCTACGTTGCGATCAAGAAGCCCTGACCCAATCTGTCCAGCAATTTTCAGGCAAGACGTTATCTACACCTGTTGAGGTCTTTTCCGCACTTAGAGCATGGAAAGACCTGTTTTAATCATCCCAATCCGGCTTTTTACCTTTACCAGGGTGCTCTTTATGGTGTTTTGAATGCTTGCCTTTATGTTTTCTAGCTTTCCATAAACCTTTTGGTACATCATGGTCACGAGCATCTTTCCATTCACCATCATTTAAACTAGCACTCATTTGCCAGCGGCCATCTCGAAATCGGAAATAAAAACCCTCATCAAAATAGTGTTCTAGCCATCCAACGACCACATAAGCACGAATTCCAGAGTCATAAATCATGTCATGTTGCTGATGTTTATGACGGTAACCATGTGCAGGAGCATGAGGTGGTGGCCCTTTTTTATAATGAGGTGCTGAATCACCATATTTAACAGAAGCAGAGTCAACACAGCCAACCAGCAATGCAGCCAACAAGGCAATAAATATTGTTTTTATCTTCATAAATCACTCTTCCTTAGAACAAAACCTTATATTGGTGTTTGATTGTGCATCAATCACTCATCTATTTATCTGTATGAACATCCATTTGAGGATAAGGAATTGAAATACCATTACTATCAAATGCAAGCTTAATTTTTTCAATCAAGTCTGAGCGAACACCCCAGTAATCCCCACTGTTTACCCATGGGCGGACATTGAAATTAACACTACTATCAGCTAGTTCCGCCACTGCCACTGCTGGCGCAGGATCGTCCAGTACTAATTCATGTTCCTGTAAAATATCTTCCATGATTTGTTTAGCGACCAGCATATCATCGTCATAACCAATGCCAAATACCATATCAATGCGGCGGGTGTCTCTAGCAGAAAAATTAGTGATCGCACTTGAATAGATCTGGCCATTAGGGATGATGATTTCACGGTTATCCCCTGTTTTCATAATAGTACTGAAAATACTGATATGTTCAACAACACCTGTTACTCCGCCTGCTTCAATAAAATCACCATCTTTGAAAGGACGGAAAACAATCATCATCACACCGGCTGCGAAATTCTGTAACGATCCTTGTAACGCCAGACCTACAGCCAAGCCTGCCGCACCTAAGACCGCAATCAATGATGTAGTATTTACACCAAGCTGATCCAACGCTGCAATAAATACAAACAACAACATCACGGCATTGGCGATAGAACTGGCAAAATTTATCAGTATCGGATCAAGATCTGCTCGCACCATAATCTTACGGATTAATTTTACCAACCACTTCACAACCGTACGACCAATGACAACAATCGCTATAGCAAACACAATACTGGTCAGCCACTGCAAGATCACACTACCTGTTTCAGCATCCATTTTTATTTCCTCTTCTCAATTGACTTAACTATATCATTAATTAATTTCGGCCCCTGGTAGATTAACCCGCTATAAATCTGGACTAGATTGGCACCGGCATCCAGCTTCTGTATTGCATCATTACCAGACATAATTCCGCCTGCCGCTATGATCGGCATATCCTCAGGCAATGCCTGCCTGAACTGACAAACCACTTCGGTTGATTTCTCAAACACAGGTCTTCCACTTAGGCCACCTGATTCATCGCCATGATTTAATCCCTCGACCCCACCACGAGACATAGTGGTATTGGTGGCAATCACTGCATCAATTTCAAACTGAGCGAAGGCCTGCGCCAACTGAATCACTTCTTCAGCATCTAGATCAGGCGCGACCTTGACTGCCATCGGAACATAACGACCATAATATTGCTGTAATTTTGTCTGTTCATCTTTTAATGCATCCAATAATTCATTCAGTGATTCACCAAACTGCAACGTTCTTAAGCCCGGTGTATTGGGTGACGAAATATTGATAGTCACATAATCAGCGTACGAATAGACTTTATTCAGCCCTATCAAATAATCTTCAACCGCTTTATCAACTGGAGTGTCCACATTCTTGCCAATATTAATGCCGATGACAGCATCCGTTTGTGCAACTTTCACTTGTTCGATCAAGTGATCAACACCCAGATTATTAAAGCCCATTCGGTTAATGATCGCTTCAGCTTCCGGTAGTCTGAATAATCGAGGCTTTGGATTACCTGGCTGCGGTCGAGGTGTCACGGTTCCAACTTCGACAAACCCAAATCCCAGCGCGGCTAATGCCTCTATATAATCACCATTTTTATCCAGTCCAGCCGCCAGACCAACCGGATTGGGAAAGGTTAAGCCCATTACCCTGATAGGTGTTGCTACTGGCCTTGGATATAGTATCGATGCAAGTCCACTCATTTCCAGGACGTTCACGCTTTTTAGGCCAATTTCATGTGCTTTTTCTGCATCAAGCTGAAACATCAAGGCGCGCATTATTTTGTAAAGCATTAATCAACTACCATTTTTATTTGATACCCACTGAACTTACGAATATTTAATACCCCTGTATCAAGAATCAGATACTGGCCTTTAATCCCTTGTAACACACCGCTAATCTCGGATGTTTTATCAAAATTAAATGATGTCACCTTTTCCGGATACTGTTGTACAGGATAGTCAATCTCAGTCACTGTTTCATTCAATAAGGGCAGGATAGCCTGTTCGCCAAAACGCTGCTGAATACTGGCTATCTCATCGCGACATTCCATCATTAACTGATCACGCACTGCGATCAGATCAACGGAAGTTGCCTGTCCTTTCAACATTTTACGCCAGTCTGTTCGATCCGACACGTGAGCTTTGAACATGACCTCAACCAAGCCAGATTGATAGCGACTTTTTACCCGAAAAATTGGCAATGCTTGTGTGGCTCCCTGATCTATCCAGCGAGTTGGCACTTGATTAATTCGAGTGATCCCCACCTTTGTTCCAGAACTATTGGCCAGATATACAATATGATCCTGCATGCATACGGTCTCGCCCCATTCTGGTTCTCGGCAGGTTCCCACATCATAGTGACAGGTTTCAGGCTTCATGAAACACAGGTCACACTGTGCTAACTTTTGACAACATGGAAAACAAAAACCACCACTGTAACTTTTTTTCGTTAAACGACCGCAGGCTTGACAGTGAATTTCACCCAAAAACTGTAATCGGATATGTTTTCCAATTAATGGATTCATCGCAATCCTATGGTCACTCAATACCATCTTGTAGCTTGCCGGCGACTGTTCTACGGGCAATGCTGCGACCATTTTTGACAGCAGACCTTGAACTTCACTCACAAAAACACCTCTTACATCACTAAATTTGTACCAGTTTAACGTAAACTGCCCAAGCAAAATTAAACTGTGATTCAGATTCTAAACTTCTAGTCGCTATTTAATAGGCAAAAAAAAGCCCGACACAAGTGCCGGGCTTCTTTATTTAGGTTTTTATATATTAAAAAGTTTAATACATAAAAGGTCTTATAGGCTAAATACGCTTAAAACACCACCCAGGT
>JAOUJZ010000070.1 GCA_029882915.1 Gammaproteobacteria bacterium
AACAGGTGTTATTTCTGAGCTTAGTGACTTGAGAGCCTTAAATAAAGCTTCATAAACGCCGTTGGTATACTGGCCATTGGCTCTATCGAGTAGTTGTTTAACTAATAAATAGCCACGGTCATCCAGATAATGAGTTAATCCGCCAAAGGTGTAGGCCTGACATTCTCCGACTACTTTACCTCGTAGATCGATGATTCGACCGCATGGTTTTTTAAGGCGCTGGCGTTCTAGGTTTTGCAGAAAAGCTTGATTTCTGGTTTTGCTTTCTGAATAGGTAGCCATAGTTATTGACTTTAATTCCAGCTAGTTTCGGCAGGCGTTTTTGCGTCAATGCTCAGGGCATGGATATCCTTGACCATCAGTGTCTTGGCAGCCTCATAAACAAGCCGATGACGTTTAATCAGTGGCAAGTTAGTAAATACATCACTGATGATGGTGACGGTGTAATGCCCACCGCCAGTATTTCCTGCATGTCCCGCATGATGTGCACTGTCATCCTGAATATCAACAAAATCGGGATTTAGGCTTGTCAGGGCTTGTTCCAATTTAGTTATGGTTTCACTCATGGTAGAACTTTCTTAAAGGGTTTCACCACTACGTTAGCATAAACTCCGGCTTCAATATAAGGATCCGCATCTGCCCAAGCTTGTGCTGCAGTTAAATCATCAAATTCAGCGACGACCAGACTACCGGTAAATCCCGCTTGACCCGGATCGACACTATCAATGGCAGGGTGAGGGCCGGCCAGAATGAGACGTCCTTGTTGTTGTAGCTCAGTCAAACGCACAAGGTGGGCAGGCCTTGCCTCTATACGATGGCTTAAACTGTCTGTGACATCTTCACTAATAATGGCATACAACATCATTAATTATCCTTGGTAGGTTTAGGAACTTCTACAGCATGTCGGGCCAAGTATATGGATTGACCGACAACAAATAAAATGGTCATTCCCAATAAACCGAATAACTTGAAGTTAACCCATGTCGCTTCATCAAAGTTAAACGCTACGTAGAGATTGGCAATACCAGAACCGATAAAAAATACGATCCAGGCAATATTAAGACGAAACCAGATTGCGGTAGGCAGTTGAATATGTTCAGCCATCATGCGTTCAAGCAAGGATTTATCGGTAAAAGCATGAGCAGCAAAAAACGCCATAGCAAACAGCCAGTTAACAGCAGTCGGTTTCCACTTTATGAAATCAGGATTTTGCAGCCATAGAGTGGCACCACCGAGTACGAGTACTAATACCAAAGTAATCAGATGTGATTTTTCTACGCTACGGTGGCGGATCCAGGAAAAGGCGACTTGAATAATACTGGCTACAATTATCACAGCAGTGGCCACATAAATACCCTGAACATCATATTCCTGACCGTTCCAATGGTAGATACCTCCACCAAATTTATAGGCAATAAAAAACAGAACAATGGGTAAAAAATCAAAAAATAGTTTCATAGTTATGGGTAGTTAAAAAAGTAACAGCGATCATTTTAACGTAAAATGACTGGTATGACTTGTTATGACTTACATACTCATTCGACCGCATCAGATGGATCATTAACACCAGATGAATTGGTTGCTCGTGCCATCGATCAAGGTGTTGATGTACTCGCCTTGACGGATCATGATGGTAGCGAAGGGATCAATGCCGCCAGACGGGCAGCAAAAGAAACTCAGCTGACTCTAATAGCTGGGGTAGAAATTTCGGTAACATGGGGCCATAACACGATACATATCGTTGGTTTAAAGATTGATATTGATAATCAGAATTTGCAACAAGGATTGTCAAGTTTGCGTGAATATCGGATCAGTCGAGCCCATGAGATGGCCAACCGTTTGGATAAAGAAGGAATTGCCGGTGCATGGGAAGGAGCGAGAAAATATGCTTCTGAGGTTATGTTGGGACGAGTGCATTTTGCCAAATTTTTGGTTGAACATGGACATGCCAAAGATATGAGTGATGTATTTAAGCGCTATTTGGTGAGAAACAAGCCGGGCTATGTGCCGGGGCAATGGGCTACGCTTGAAGATGCAGTGAACTGGATTAATGACGCTGGCGGACAAGCCGTTATCGCTCATCCAGCTCGATATAAGATAACAGCAACTAAATTACGTCGTTTGATCACTGAATTTAAAGAGATAGGTGGGGTAGGGTTTGAAGTCGTATCCGGTCGCCAACACCCTGAAGAAGTAAAAAAACTGGCAAGGTTAGCGAATCAGTTTGAATTACAAGCATCCTGCGGTTCGGACTTCCATGGCCCGGAAAATAACTGGGTGGAATTGGGGCGGTTAACAGCTATGCCGGAATCCTGCGTTCCCATATGGGCAGATTGGTAGCTGAAACTTTTTGTAGACAACGGTTCTAATAAATAACATTAATTTCAGGATATGATGATGAACAACTTTAACTTTTACAATCCGACACGTATTTTGTTCGGTGAAAATCAAATCGCTGAAATCACTCAGTATGTTCCAAAAAATGCGAGAGTTTTAATTTTATTTGGCGGTGAAAGTGCTCAGCGCCATGGTACATTGAATGAAGTTGTTTGCGCTCTGGGTGATCGACACATTGAACAGTTTGGTGGCATTGAAGCTAACCCGGGCTTCAGTACCTTGATGAAAGCCGTACAACAAATCAAAGATAACCAATTGGATTATCTACTCGCCGTTGGCGGGGGCTCAGTGATTGATGGTACCAAGTTTGTTGCCATGGCGGTATTTTGTGAAGGTGATGCCTGGCAGGATATTTTGATCGACAAGGGCAAAGATATTACTAAAGCATTGCCTTATGGTGCAGTGCTAACGCTGCCAGCTACCGGCTCTGAAATGAATAAAAATTCAGTGATCACCCGGTATGAAACACATGAAAAA
>JAOUJZ010000071.1 GCA_029882915.1 Gammaproteobacteria bacterium
AGTCTGGTGGATAAGCCGTTTGTCGTAGGCTTCGCAGCAGAAACCGAGCAGGTAGAGGTTTATGCCCAAGATAAATTACAGCGTAAAGATTTAGATATGGTGGCGGCTAATCAAGTCGGAGATGGTGTCGGTTTTGCGGTGGATGATAATGCCTTGAAGGTATTTTGGCCAGAGGGTTCGCAAACCTTGCCTTTAGCACCAAAGAGCCAGTTGGCTAGAGATTTAATGACCCTTATTATTGAGCGATATAATGCAAAAAATTCAACTAAAAATTCTTGATTCACGATTGGGCGATACGATTGAATTACCTGACTATGCAACAACAGGATCGGCAGGTTTAGATTTAAGAGCCTGTTTGGATGAAAATATTATTTTGGCACAGGGTGAAACGACATTGATTCCAACAGGGTTGGCTATTCATATTGATGATCCTTCACTTGCTGCAGTGTTATTACCACGTTCCGGCTTAGGTCATAAACACGGTATCGTACTGGGTAATCTGGTCGGATTGATTGACAGTGATTATCAAGGGCAGGTATTTGTATCATGTTGGAATCGTGGACAGACTCCATTTGAAATTGTTGTAGGTGAGCGTATTGCCCAAATGGTTTTTGTTCCGGTTGTCCAGGTTGGTTTTGAACACGTAGAAGAATTCACCAGTTCAGAACGTGGTACAGGTGGTTTTGGACACACCGGTCGCCAGTAATGACATTTGATAACGGGATAAGAGGGATCTGTTATGAAGCTAACTAAGCCGGCGCTAGGACTTGGTAGCAAGCCGATTGCACTAGTAGCACTTATTTTGAGTTGTTTGGTCGTTTTTGCAGGATTTTCCTGGCAACAGCAGGTTATTGGAAACACGAGTCAATCTCAGCAAGCTTCCCTACAGCAACAAACGGGAATGCTGATTTATAGGGCTTTATCATCACGTATAGAAATGCTGAACAAGCAAATGGAGACTATTGCTACGTTGCCACAGTTAGCTAAAGCTTTAACAACAGGTGATAGCGACCAGGTTGATACTCAGCTCCGTATACTGACCCAGTTGATTCCAGAAACAAAGAAAGCATGTCTTATTAGTGCTGATGTTGATGAACCCGGAGCTCATCCCTGTCTTCCTATCACATTCGCTACTTTAAATAGCTTACGTCAGGCTAAAAAAGACGGACAGGCTATGATGGCTGTCGTAAAAATGGAGACAGATGAGGCTAACTTGCTACTTGCCCACCGTATAACAGATGCAACAGATAATGTCGTTGGTGTATTAGTCGTGACACTTAGCCAAGAAGCAGTGACAGACTTAGTATTTAAAGAATACGGGGCTAATGGCTATGTTGAATTACAGCAAGGTGCAAAAAAAGTAACCATGCTGATTAGCCAAGGTAATGTGAAGTGGAAACAGGGCGCAGCCAGTTTCAAACAAGGATTAGCTAATTCGCATTGGCACATAGCCTATTGGCCAGCTAAAACATCTAATGTGACTTCATTTATGATGGTTCTGGGTCTGGTGCTGGGTGCCATTGTATTGATAGGATTTTTGAGAGAACTGTTACAACAGCGATTTCTTAAACATGATGCCAACATGTTAATACAAGAGTTAGCAGATGTCAGAAATAGCACATTACAATCAAATTACCCATTGGTTTATAGCATATTCCAAGATGTGGTTGATGGTGTTCAGGCATTGAGCCTAGAGATTGAAAGCACAGCTAAACAAGCTTCGACATCCCCAAAAATTCCTGAAAAGATTGAGCAATATAATGAAAATAATTTACCTGAAGTCACTATATCAGAAGAACCCGTAGCTCAAAAATTCGTTACAGATGAACCTTTAGATATAGATATGACATCTGAAAAGGCTGCTACACCAGAAGTATCCGAAGAACCATTAGAGTTTAAGACTACACATGAAGAATCAACAACACTGGAAGAGCCCGGGGCACCCATAGATCTAAACGTTACGCTTGAAGATGCGAGTGAATTGGACTCGCTAGAAGATGCATTAGGATTAGAGATTAAGCTTGAAGAACCGACTGCATCGGAAGCATACGAAGAGCCATTAGAACTTAATATTACGCTTGAAGATACGAGTGAACTGGACTCGCCAGAAGAGGATTTGGGATTAGAGATTACCTTTGAAGAGCCGACGGTATCAGAAGTGGCTGAAGAACCTTTAGAAATAGATATCACATTTGAAGAGCCAGCTACACTCAATGTTAATGAAGAACCGTTAGAATTAAATATCTCGCTTGAAGAGCCGGTAGAACGAGAAGTGTCCGACGCATCAAACGAATCGGAGTCATTCTCAGGGTTAACCTTCAGCCTTGATGACCCTATTGAATTGGATACAACGACTAGCGAACCGGAAGTAGCCATTGATTCAACTATTTTCAAAGCGTATGACATCAGAGGCATTGTTGGACAAACATTAAACGAACAAACAGTAAGAATGATTGGTCAGGCGATCGGTAGTGAAGCTCTAGACCAAGGGCAAAATCGTCTGGCTGTCGGTCGTGATGGCCGGGATTCCAGTCCCAGTCTCACTAGCGCTTTAATTGATGGTATTTTGGCAAGTGGTTGTGACGTGGTTGATATTGGTATGGTTCCGACGCCATTGTTATATTTCGCTTGTTATCAGCTAGGAACTCAGTCTGGCGTAATTGTGACAGGTAGTCACAACCCAGCTGAATATAATGGTCTGAAAATTGTGTTAGCCGACAAATCACTCGCAGGTGATGACATACAGGCGCTTTATCAGCGAATTGAACAAGGCAATATTCTGACAGGTCAAGGCCATAAAAATGAGACCGATGTCATTGATAGCTATATTGAGCGTGTGACCAGTGACATAACGCTG
>JAOUJZ010000072.1 GCA_029882915.1 Gammaproteobacteria bacterium
TTGACATTACTGCTTTCCAGTGTTCCTGATGCAATAGTGATAGTTGCATCTAAAGGAGCATTACTACCATCTCGCAGTCGTATTAAACCATCACTGTCTTTAAATACATTTTTAAGATCAGGTTTAACCAGCTTAATTCGATCTAAAATGGCCAATGCATTGGCTTGTTCTCCAATGGGTCGAATTGAAATCGTACCATCAGCACCAATTTCAACTTTTTCTGCTGGTGGAATCGCTATCGGACCACCTTCACCCATCACGGCAAGACCGGTACCTGTTACTAATTGCCCTGCTTCTGTGATGTGTAAATCACCAGCTCGAGTATAGCCTTCACGACCATCTTTACCTTGTACTGCAATAAAACCTTCACCTTGAACAGAAACATCCAATTCACGACCCGTTGACTGAACCGATCCTTGTTGATAATCAGTTTGAGGACGCTCACTCATAGAGTACACACGAGTTGGCAGGCCCTGACCAAACACAGGCATGCTTCGGAACTGTTCAAAATCAGCCCGAAAACCAGTCGTGTTTACGTTCGCCAGATTATTACTGTTTGCTGCCTGAGCCAACATGGTTTGCTGAGCAGCATTCATCGAAATATAAAGCATGCGATCCATAGTGATATCCTCCTAATCACCCTCTCCCAGAAGGGAGAGGACCAGATAGAAAATTAACGTAAGTTAATGATCGTCTGGGTAATGGCATTATTAGTCTCAATCGCTTTTGAGTTTGCCTGGAAGTTACGTTGAGCAGTAATCAAACCTACTAATTCTTTAGTCAGGTCAACATTTGATGTTTCCAATGCACCTGCTTGAATCTGTCCAAAACTACCTGTACCCGGTTCACCTGGAATAACAGGACCTGAATCAGTTGTTTCTTCCCACTGGGTATTACCAATCTTGCCCAGAGCCTGTGGATTAGCAAATCGAGCCAACGCAATCTTACCAATCGGTATCGCTTGTCCATTACTGTAGGTTGCTCTTATCAAGCCTTCACTACTGACATCCACACCAGTCAAACGACCCGTTTGGAAACCATTAATGGTTAACGCACCTACACTGAAAGAACCTGAATTCTGTGTTGATCCAGTGATGCTTAATGTGACAATCTGATTATCTGACGCACCACTTTGTAGTTCAGTACCTAATGCTGGGTTGAACTCAAATGTTATTGGAGCAGGCAATGGAATCAACGAACCATCGGGATTAAAACTAACTCGTGTACTAGGAACCAGTTCAACCATAGTGGCAGAACCCGATGTTACCGTTTTGGTCGGAATAGAAGGATCAATTTTAATATCATCCCCAGAAATGTAGACTTCCATTTGCCATTGGTTATCACCAACAGGCACACCACTAACTAAAACCTTTGGATCAATTTTTTGATAATAGGTAGTAATAATATGTTCATTACCTAATGAATCAAAAATTGTTGCCGATGTTGAATTTGTAAATGTCGTCGGATCAAAAGGATTGATCGCTAACTGAGACAAAATAGCATCCACACCAGCCGTTGTTGTTGTACCCTCAACGTGATTAGCCGTACCACCAGATGTATGTGTCACAACTGGAATAGTCCACGCACCTGCTGTTTCATCAGTATATACAAGCTTGCCAACATCCGCGCCTGTACCCTGACTAACGGTAACACCAGAAGTAAGCAATTGCGCATTGATATCATTAATGACATCAGTAATACTCGCTGCAGTGTAATCCGCATTCAATGTGACCGTATCTGTATTCAGATCACCCTTCACAGTAAAAACAAGGTTAGTACCACTAAAATCGGCAAGAGTAAAAGCAGCATCTGCAGTACGTGTTGCCGCCACCGCAGGAACGACCGTGTTAGGGTCATATAATGCTTCTGCATTAGAGGGCATATTAACCGCTATAGTCAATAAATCTGTTGGCTCCGGCTCTCCTGATGATGCAGGCAATTGCAAAGCTTTTGCTGCCGTCATACTGGTGGCAGAAATATTACCACTGGCATCAACAGGGAAAGTACGTAAGAAATCACCCGTGTTGCTGACCACATAGCCGTCTTTATCAATACCAAACTCACCAGCTCGAGTATAAAACACCTCACCACTGCCTACCTCTGGTGCCAAGGCAAAGAATCCTTGTCCACTGATCGCAAGATCCAGTGAATTGTTAGTAAATTCCAGATTACCCTGATTAAATTGCTGTGCAACCTGCTGCAAGGTCACACCACTACCAACTGCTGTTTTACTTGAACTACCGAAGGCAGATACTGCAAATACATCGCCGAATTCAGCACGAGACTGTTTAAAACCCGTGGTATTCACATTGGCAATATTATTTGATTTGACATTAAGATCGGCCGTTGCCGCATTCAATCCACTTAGTGCTGTACTAAAAGACATGTTGATGCCCCCCTTAAATTATTTCTTGTGCTTCGCTGAATGGCACAGAACCGATACCAGCCAAATTCATTGTTAAACCCTGACTACCACTTCCCACTAATACGCTTTCTACTTTAGCCACAGTCGCTGTTGCAAAAGCAGTGCTGTCACCATCTATCGTTCCAGTTGCTTTGAACTGATACAAGCCAGGTGGCAGTGCTTCACCGTTATCTGAAAAGCCATCCCATACAAAATTGGTATAACCAGAAGCTTGTCCCATCTCTATGGTTCTCACTGGCACACCCACTTCGTTATAAATTCTCACTTGCAAATCAGAAACTGGCTCAGCGACATTAATTTGACCTTTCAAACCACCTTCTGCACTCATCGTGCCAATTGATGATGGAACCAACACTGAACGACCTACTAATGACG
>JAOUJZ010000073.1 GCA_029882915.1 Gammaproteobacteria bacterium
ATAGATGGTTTTTATACAGTGATATTTTAACAACTGAAATCGATTATTACGAATTAATTATATTTTCTCAAGTTCAAAGGCATCATGTAATGCTCTGACAGCAAGTTCAAGATATTTTTCATCGATGACAACGGATATTTTAATTTCAGATGTTGAAATCATACTGATGTTAATTGATTCTTTGGCAAGTGTATCAAACATGCTGCTTGCAATACCTGCATGAGAACGCATACCAACACCTACGACGGACACTTTTGCAATATTATCATCACCGATTACTTCTTTTGCCCCAAGCTCTTTTGCAGTGTTCTGCAAAATATTTAAAGCATTCTGATAATCGTTGCGATGCACGGTAAAGGTAAAATCTGTGGTCGAATCATGTGCGGTATTTTGAATAATCATATCGACTTCAATATTTTCTTTAGCGATAGGGCCAAGAATTTGTGAGGCGATACCTGGATGATCTGGCACACCAATGATGGTGACCTTTGCTTCATCACGGTTAAATGCAATACCTGAAATTAGAGCTTGTTCCATTTTGGGATCCTCAGCCGTTATCAATGTGCCGCCACCTTCTGTAAAGGAAGAGAGTACACGTAACGGGACGTTATATTTGCTGGCAAATTCGACTGATCGAATTTGTAATACTTTTGCACCAAGACTGGCCATTTCCAGCATTTCTTCAAAAGTAATTTGATCTAGACGGCGTGCTTCTTTAACAACACGTGGGTCGGTTGTGTAGACACCATCAACATCTGTATAAATCTGACATTCATCTGCTTTTAATGCCGCGGCAAGCGCTACAGCAGTTGTATCTGAGCCGCCACGTCCTAGTGTAGTGATATTGCCGTGCTCATCACAGCCTTGAAAACCTGCAACTACCACGATGTGACCTTGTTTCAGATCAGCACGAATTTTATTATCATCAATCTCCATGATGCGTGCTTTATTATGGGTATTATCCGTCAATATTCGAACTTGGCTGCCAGTATAAGAATTGGCGTGAACACCTGCTTGTTCCAATGCCATGCACAGCAGGGCGATGGTCACTTGTTCACCAGTAGATAACAATACATCCAGTTCGCGACCACGTGGGTGACGATTAACTTCATTTGCCAGAGCAAGCAGTCGATTGGTTTCACCACTCATAGCAGAAACAACGACGACTAAATCATGACCTTGCTGTTGGAACTGGATCAGTTTTTTCGCGACTTCTTGAATGCGTTCAACGGTGCCAACGGACGTACCGCCATATTTTTGTACAATTAATGCCATGTTTTAGTTTTCCAACTTTTTCTGAATCCAGTTTGTTACTGAATCTAATGCGGCTGTAAGGTTCTCTGGTTGATTACCACCTCCTTGTGCCATGTCTGGGCGTCCGCCACCTTTACCGCCAACTTGTGACGCAACATGGGCAACAAGATCGCCAGCACGTATTTTATCTGTAATGTCTTTTGTTACACCGGCAATGAGAGTGATTTTATCATCTTCAAGGGAGGATAAAATGATTGCGGCTGTTCCCAGTTTATTTTTAAGTTGATCAACTGTGTCACGCAAACTTTTACCATCAGCACCTTCAAGTTGAGAGGCGAGTACTTTGATGCCAGAAATATCCTGGGCTGAGCTTGCCAGATCACTACCAGCATTGCTGGCTAGTTTTGATTTAAGCGTTTCTAATTCTTTTTCAAGCTGACGAGTACGTTGAACCAGTTGTTCTGCTTTTTCCTGAATATTATCTGGTTTGGCTTTGATTAAGCTTGAAACCTCTTGCAGACGTGTTTGATTTTCTTCTATATAGTCGAGAGCATTTTCACCCGTTACAGCTTCAATACGACGTACACCTGATGCAATACCCGTTTCGGAGATAATTTTGAACAGACCGATGTCTCCTGTGCGACCGGCATGAGTACCACCACAAAGTTCAGTAGAAAAGTCGCCCATACGTAGTACACGTACGTCATCGTCATATTTTTCACCAAACAAAGCCATGGCTCCCGATGCTTTGGCTTCATCCAGCTTCATTAATCTGGTCTCAACGTCATGATTGAGTCTGATCTGTTGGTTTACCAGACGTTCAATTTCATGCAGTTGCTGATCATTGACGGGTTCAAAATGTGAAAAGTCAAAACGTAAACGGTGTACATTGACCAATGACCCTTTTTGGGTCACATGATCGCCTAATACTTGTTGCAACGCTGCATGTAATAAATGAGTTGCAGAGTGATTTAATGCTGTTGCTGTTCGGCCTTGTTCATCAATATGAGCGGTGACGCGATCACCAACTTTAAATGAGCCATTTTCACAACGACCAATGTGAGTAAATGCCTTACCTTGTTTACGTGTATCTATGACATCAAAATTAGCAGTGTCAGTTGATATCTGGCCTGAATCACCGGCTTGTCCACCAGATTCAGCATAGAAGGGACTGTTATCTAATACAATAATGCCTTGCTGCCCGTCATGAAGTTGATCAACATGTTCACCTTCAACCAAAATACTGGTAATGACTGCTTGTTCACGTGATTTTTCATAACCGCAGAATGCAGTTTCACCATCAATGCTGACTTGATCAGATAAACCACCGGCAAATTGACTGGCTGAACGTGCTCGTGTTCTTTGGGCTTCCATTTCTCTTTCAAAACCAGCGATATCGATGGTGAGCTCTCGCTCACGAGCAATATCCGCTGTTAAGTCGATTGGAAAACCGTAAGTATCATAGAGCAGGAAAATTGTTTCGCCTGGGATTTCTTTATCGGCCATTTCAGCAATGGTGTGCTCAGAATTTTAAGGCCATTA
>JAOUJZ010000074.1 GCA_029882915.1 Gammaproteobacteria bacterium
CTGAAAATCAATCAATGCTGAAATACCATTAGTGGTGGCTCGTAACACTGGACGGCCTGTTTCCAGTGCCCTGTTTTGTGAAATCTGCAAATGCTGGTGTGGTGCAAAAGAATCACCATACCATGCGTTATTAGTCGCATTGACCAATAGACTCGCCTCCGGCACCGTCGTTAACACCTCTGCCGAAAAAATATCTTCGTAACAGATCGAAATACCTATTTTTTGATCTGCTGCTTGTAGTAGTTGTTGCGACTTTGGGCCCGGTTGAAATGCCGACATGGGCAAATCAAAGAAACTAACCAATCCACGTAGCCATTCCAATGGCACATAATCACCAAATGGAACCAGGTGACTCTTGTGATAAAACCCTTGCTGCTCTCCCAACAACATCATACTGTTGTAATACTGCTGCGTTGACGAGTTCATAACCGGCAAGCCTAACAATACATCGGTGTTATTTTCTCGTGCCAGTTCTGCCAGTGGGTCAAGGTAAAACTCTTTGGCTTGATGGTAAAAAATGGTCACTGCATTTTCTGGCCAGACAATTAAATCACTGTCCCAATTTTGTTCCGTTCTTGCCTGATACAGTGCCAGTGTCTTAAATAACTGTTCGGGATTCCATTTAATTTCCTGTGGAATGTTACCCTGAATCAGACTGACTTTAATCTCTTTATCTACCGGTTTCGTCCATGACATTGACTGAAGGAAATGACCACCTGACCAGAAGATCACAACCACCAGAATTGGCCACCAGCGACGCAATTGCCCACTTGTCACCAGCAATCCAGCTGTACAAGCCACCAACAATGACACGCCCGTTACACCGATGATAGGCGTATAACCACTTAAAGGACCGTCAATTTGACTAATGCCTACATCTAACCATGAAAAACCGGTTAAAAACCAGCCTTTAAACCATTCAAATAATAACCATGAAACGGGCAATAACAAAGCGTAATCAAAAGTGGTCAGCATCTTTCCGGTAAGGCGCTTAAGCCCCCAACCAAAAACCGCAAGATATGAAGATAAAAAACCAACAAATAACCCTGTTAACAAACCTGCTAACAGTATGCTGGCGCTACCAAAATCATGAATCGCAACATAAACCCATGATATCCCGACACCAAACAGTCCTAAACCAAATAAAAAACCCCGCCATGCGGCCTGTTTTGGTGTCGTCGACTGCCAACATAAAAACAATAACGCCAAACTCAATACGGCTACAGGATAAAAATGAAAAGGGGAAAAAGCGAGGGGGAAAATCATGCCCGCCAGCAGCACTATCACATTGCCCTGCCAGCCATGAAATCCCTGTTCGGCTATCTCTGAATAAGTCCTAGCCAGCATTATTCTTCATCAGAATCCTGTTCTACTTCCGGAAGTATGGCCATTTCAAACAAATGAACTCGACGATTATCTGCTCTGATAACAGTAAATTGAAAACGTCCTATCGTTATCTGTTCATCCCTTTCCGGCAAGTGGCCAACTTGATTGACTACAAAGCCACCAACGGTATCAAAATCCTCATCACTCCAATCAACATCGAAATGTTCATTAAAATCTTCAACCGTGGTTAATGCTTTAATCGTAAAAGTGGAGTCATCTCGCTGCAATATCGGGGCATCGTCATCAATATCATGTTCGTCTTCGATTTCACCCACAATCTGCTCAAGCACGTTTTCTATGGTGACTATGCCTGCCACACCACCATACTCATCAACAACAATAGCCATATGGTTACGACGAGCTCTAAATTCGCGTAATAAAACATTCAAGCGTTTGCTTTCAGGAATAAACACGGCTGGCCGTAATAGTTCACGCAAATCAAACTCAAACTTACCTGAATTGACTACTGCTGCCAGCAAATCTTTAGCTAACAAAATACCGATAACATCATCGCGGTCATCGTCGATAACCGGAAAGCGTGAATGGGCAGACTCTACAATCAATTTCAGTGTTTCTTCTGCAGAGGCATCCTTGGACACCATCACCACCTGAGATCGCGGAATCATGACGTCACGTGCCTGCATTTGTGACACACTCAAAGCACCTTCAACTATCGACAGTGCTTCTGCATCCAGAATATGCCGTTGAGATGCGGAGCGGATTAGATCAATTAACTGTTCCTGATCTTTCGGCTCCAGAAATAATTTACTTAACCGTTTTACCCAGGTTAGATGCCCGGATCGGCTCGGTCGTCCATCGCTCATTTATTGTCACCTTGATCCTGATAAGGATCGCTAATCGCCAATGATTGCAATATTTTCACTTCCAATGCTTCCATGACTTCTGCTTCATCGTCTTCAATGTGATCATACCCCAATAAGTGCAAACAGCCATGTACTACTAAATGAGCCCAATGATGATTGATCACTTTTTGTTGTTCTTGTGCTTCTTTTTCGACTGCAGGCCCACAAATAATCAAATCACCCAATAGCCGTGGATCCATCGGTACCGGTGAATCAAATGGAAAAGACAACACATTGGTTGGTCCTGTTTTATCACGATATGTTGAATTAAGTTCAGCACTTTCCCGTTCATGAACGACACGGATGCTGAGCTCGCAATCTTCTGTTACCGATTGTAATGCCGCTTCTGCCCATTGCTGAAACTGTTCTATTTTAGGACATTGCCCATCATAAGCAATCTGCACGTCTACGATCACCGTCATAGAGTTGATCGCTCAGCATTTTCATATGCCAGAATCACCTTCTGCACCAGAGAGTGGCGCACTACATCTTTGGCCTGAAAGAAAGTAAACCCAATACCCTCAACATCCTTCAACA
>JAOUJZ010000075.1 GCA_029882915.1 Gammaproteobacteria bacterium
CCACCCTGTGGCGCACCATAATCAGGTCCTGCAGATGGAGATGCCGGCTGTGGGGCTGCATGAGCTTGTTGTGGCGAAGATTGATCATAAGCAGGTGCACTTCCTCCCGCTGCTCCACGACTATCTAGCATCGTCATTTCATTGCCTACTATCTCAGTTGAATAGCGATCCTGTCCATTCTGATCCTGCCATTTACGAGTTTGGATGCGGCCTTCAATATAAACTTGTGAACCTTTATGCAGATATTGCTGAGCAATTTCACCAAGGCGGTTGCGCAACACGACACGATGCCACTCAGTGCGTTCCTTGCGTTCACCAGTTTGTTTGTCTTTCCAGCTTTCAGATGTTGCTAAACGCAGATTACAAATAGAGCCACCATCAGGAAAAGCACGGCTTTCTGGTTCTGCACCGAGTCTTCCTACGAGTATGACTTTGTTTACTGACATGCTGTGCTCCTTGGCATAAATTGCTTTATTAATTAGGTGTATTCTACGACGACTGCTGACAAAATGCATCCAACGTTACGGAATCTATGTCATCAGGTGAAAACTTGACATAAGCGACTTGTTCTTCAATGACAACAATGGTTTCAATCACGCCATTGATGGCATTGAGTTGTTGGACAATGCTATCAGCATTGGCTTTTGAAACGTCTTCTAGATGGATAATACGGCTTGATAGATGTTTAGGCTGACGCATAGGTGAAACCAGTATTAACCATAATAAAGTCAGTAGCGATCCCGCGATAAAAACATCAGATAAGCCAAAATGGCTGTATATCCATCCACCCAATACGCCACCGACAAAAGCACCGATAAATTGCGCACTGGAATAAATACCCATGGCAGTTCCTTTATTTTCCAATGGACTGAGTTTGGACATTAATGAAGGTAAGCTGGCTTCTAGAATATTAAATGCCGTAAAAAATAGCCATAAACTAAAAAGCACACTGGCCAGTGAGTTGGAAAAGAATGCCCAGCCAATTTGAGACAGGGCCAACACCACGATGGCACCTAGAAATACCGGCTTCATTTTGCGATGTTTTTCAGCAATAAGGATAAAGGGAACCATACTGATAAAAGCCACAATCAAGATTGGCAAATAGGCTAGAGCATGTTGCTCTTTAGCCAGTCCAACCTGTTCCAATAAGGCAATAGGTAATGCGAAAAAACTGGTGGTTAGAAGGCAATGCAAAATCATGATGCTGAACACCATACGCATGATATCGGCGTTGCGAAAGACCTTGGTGAACTGTTGGGGCACGGGCTCAATATCCCGGTGATTAATACAGCGGGTTGGAGTGGGTACCCACAGATGTAATACAGCGATGCCAAGCAGTGATAAGACGGCTGTCGCCCAGAATATACCCGACAAACCAATCCAATGTTCCAACGCGGCACCGGTTGCTAAAGCGATTGAAAAAGATAAACCAATGCTGATGCCGATACTTGCCATCGCTTTGGTGCGATGTTCATCGCGAGTGAGATCGGCAGTGAGTGCCATAATCGCTGCGGCAATAGCGCCACTACCTTGCAACAGGCGACCGGCGATGACCATATAAATTGAATCTGCCAGCGCGGCCACAATGCTTCCGGCTGCAAACAATAATAAACCGATGGTGATGACACGTTTACGACCGATACGATCAGATAATATACCAAAAGGAATTTGTAATAACGCCTGAGTGAGGCCGTAAGCACCAATGGCAAGGCCAATTAATATTGGTGTGGCATTGCTGTATTGATCTGCTACCAGAGAAAAAACCGGCAAGATCATAAACAAGCCTAGCATTCGTAATGCAAAGATGCTTGATAGTCCGGCGATACTACGCTTTTCTAGCGAAGTCATTGCTGAATTTGAGTTTTGTTTTTGCGTCATTATGGCCGTTGGGGGTATATTGATCTGTTCGATCTTATTTTATACGGAAGCTTGATGAAAAGCATAAGTATACGCGGTGCGCGTACTCATAATTTAAAAAACATTGATCTGGATTTACCTCGTGACAGGCTTATCGTTATTACCGGCTTATCAGGATCAGGCAAGTCATCACTTGCGTTTGATACCCTGTATGCGGAAGGACAGCGACGTTATGTAGAATCATTGTCAGCTTATGCCAGACAGTTTTTATCGATGATGGAAAAGCCGGATGTTGATCATATCGAGGGGTTGTCACCCGCAATTTCAATAGAACAAAAATCAACATCACATAATCCGCGCTCCACCGTTGGCACCACCACGGAAATCTATGACTACTTGCGATTATTGTTTGCCAGAGCGGGTGAGCCGCGATGTCCAGATCATGACCAGCCATTAGCTGCGCAAACAGTTAGTCAAATGGTGGATACCGTGTTGGCTATGCCGGAAGGTCAGCGGATGATGTTGCTTGCGCCAGTGATCCAGGATCGTAAAGGCGAACATAAGGAAGTGTTAGAAAAACTACGCACGCAAGGATTTGTACGTGCCAGAGTTAATGGTGAAGTCATTGAGTTGGATAATCCACCCGAACTGGAGTTGCGTAAAAAGCATACCATTGAAGCCGTGGTTGATCGTTTTAAGGTGCGTGATGATCTTCAACAACGACTGGCCGAATCATTTGAAACAGCATTGCAAATGTCGGATGGAATTGCACGGGTTGTTTCGATGGATGAGGCTGATAATGAAACCCTATTTTCATCACGTTTTTCCTGTCCAAGTTGTGGTTATTCGATCGTTGAACTTGAACCGAGAATGTTTTCATTTAACAATCCGGCAGGGGCATGTGGCA
>JAOUJZ010000014.1 GCA_029882915.1 Gammaproteobacteria bacterium
CATAAATGTTGATAGAATTGCTGACATACCTGAGGCTGTTGCAACAGCAGATTCAGCACCTTCTAATGCCGCCAAGCGCTGTTCAAAAGTACGAACCGTAGGATTGGTAAATCGTGAATAAATATTACCCGGCTCATCACCCGCAAAGCGAGCTGCCGCTTGCTCAGCACTATCGAAAACATAGCTTGAGGTAGGGAAGATCGGCTCCGATTGTTCATGCTCATTTGTGCGTTGCTGCCCAGCGCGCACAGCAATTGTGGCGAAGCCCTTGTCTTGATATTGTTTTGTCATGTTATATAGTTTCTGAAACGAAAAAATGTAAGGAATATTTGAATGTAAAAGTTCAATTCCAGTATTACGGAAGATTCTAAAACAATCACAGTCCTTGTGACCAGCGTTTTTTATTTCGCCCTTAACTATATCACCTGATAGTAAACTAAAGCACCCTTTGAAAAACAAGTTACAAAATTAAATACTTAAATACTTGAAACTGCCAATATATTTATGCCTGATGGCTGATATCCCGAGGTATAAAATTTCTAAATTGACATGGAAATTATTGAATTTTAAAACGGTAAAGTTACCCACATTTTCTGTGGATAACTCTGTGACTAACTCATATATTAGACTGTTAAACCCTGTTGTATATACCATTATGTTAGAATGGTTATAATTTAACCATCCACAAAATAATCATATATTTCAGCATGTTACACAACACCTATTGTCTTTCAATCACTTACCGTTGCTTTGTAAATCATTAGTTGACTTATACACTTAAGTAATGGATAACTTTTTCAAGAATTAGAGAATACTTATATCAAGCAATATGAATCGACTGCCTGAAAGTAGTCACTATCTGACTGGAAATTTATGATTAAACAGATTCCATTTGATTGACGATATCCAATATAAGTTCATCTTGTTTCAGTACCACACAAACATGGCCGCCTTCACTTAACTTACCGAATAATAATTCATCTGCCAGTGGACGTTTAATTTTCTCCTGAACAAGTCTTGCCATGGGTCTTGCTCCCATGGCTACATCATAACCATGATCAGCTAACCACTGACGAGCATCATTATCAATTTCCAATGTGACATTTTTATCTTGTAATAGCATTTCCAGTTCAAGGATCGCTTTATCAGCAACACGCAAAATGGCTTTTTGTGATAATGGTTTGAATTGGATGATGCCATCCAAACGATTACGAAATTCTGGGCTGAATGTACGTTTGATCGATTCCATACCATCAGTATGATGATCCTGATGAGTGAATCCCATCGAAGAACGCCCCATTTCCTGAGCACCGGCATTACTAGTCATTACCAGTACAACATGACGGAAGTCGGCTTTACGACCATTATTATCTGTCAACGTACCATGATCCATTACTTGTAACAGCAAGTTAAAGACGTCGGGATGGGCTTTTTCAATTTCATCCAGCAATAACACGGCATGCGGCTGTTTAGTGATAGCCTCCGTCAATAACCCTCCTTGATCATATCCGACATATCCAGGAGGTGCCCCGATCAAGCGTGACACGGTATGACTTTCCATATATTCAGACATATCAAATCGAATCAACTCTACACCCAAATTGTGGGCAAGCTGACGAGTAACTTCTGTTTTCCCTACACCTGTTGGACCGGAAAATAGAAATGCTCCTGTTGGTCGTTCAGGATGCCCTAATCCAGAACGTGCCATCTTAATTGCAGATGAAAGTGCTGAAATAGCATCATCCTGACCAAAGATAACGTGCTTAAGATTGCTTTCCAGATTAAGCAAATTATCCTTGTCAGTATTGTTAACTGTTTTGGCTGGAATACGTGCGATCTTGGCCACAATATTCTGCACGTCAGTTACACCAATCATTTTTTTGCGTTTTGATTTAGGCAAAATCCGTTGTGCAGCACCAACTTCATCTAATACATCGATGGCTTTATCTGGTAAAAATCGATCATTGATATGACGATCAGCAAGCTCAGCAGCCTGTTGTAATGCTGCGTTCGTATAACGCACGTCATGATGTGCTTCCAGATTAGGTTTGAGTCCTTTTAAAATTTGTACTGTTTCAGAAACGGAAGGTTCTGGCACATCAATTTTCTGGAAACGGCGTGCCAGAGCACGATCATGTTCAAAAATACCACGATATTCCTGAAATGTAGTTGAACCAATACATTTCAAATCACCGTTTGCCAGTAATGGCTTGAGTAAATTAGCAGCATCCATGGCACTGTTACCTGCTGATCCCGCACCGATCAATGTATGAATTTCATCTATAAATAAAATAGCATCGGACTGTTTTTTGATTTCACGTAGTAATGCTTTCAGTCGTTTTTCGAAATCACCACGATATTTAGTGCCCGCAACCAATGCCCCCATATCAAGTGAGTAGATAACTGCGTTTTCAAGCACTTCAGGCACATCACCTGACACAATTCGTCTCGCTAAACCTTCAGCAAGGGCTGTCTTACCGACACCCGCTTCACCGACAAAGAGTGGATTGTTTTTGCGACGACGACACAGAATTTGAAGCGTACGTTCAATCTCGTGCTCTCGTCCAACAAGGAGATCAATCTTTCCCTGTTCTGCTAAGGCATTAAGATCTGTTGCATATAGCTTGAGTGGATTTTTCTCATCACCTCGCGATGATGATTTTTCAAACTCATCACTTTCTACTCTAGAATCAGTCGATTCATCGATACCACTATGAGTAATAGCATTAACCACATCAAGACGCGTTATATCCTGCTTTTGTAACAAAAAGACGGATTGTGACTGCTGCTCTGAAAAAATGGATACCAGAACATTTGCACCCGTGACTTCACTACCACCAGATGATTGCACATGCATGACAGCACGCTGTAGCACACGTTGAAAAGCCAGTGTGGGCTGCGTTTCCCGCTCACTGTCTTCTGATAATGTGATGATATTGTCAGCCAGAAAATCATTCAGCTCTTGTCTTAAAGCGGCAATATCTGCCTCACATGTTTTTAAAACCGCTAAAGCCTGACCATTCTCTAGTAAAGCGAGCAGCAAATGCTCTACTGTTAAAAATTCATGGGAGCGTTTACGCGCATAGCTAAAAGCCTGACTTAACGTGTGTTCGAGTTCTTTACTAAGCATATTTCTGACTCCCCACCCAACATGACTGTTGTGATGCTATTCCTCTTCCATCGTACATTGCAATGGATGGCCGTGTTGCTGTGCATAGCTATTGGCCTGTTCTACCTTCGCTTCAGCAATTTCGAACGTAAAAATACCACATTGTGCCTGTCCTTCTGTATGGACTTGCATCATGGTACGCGTTGCACTTTCATGTCCCATACTGAATAAATCTTCTAACACCTCAATGACAAAATCCATCGGTGTATAGTCATCATTCATCATCAGCACCCTATATTTAGGAGGCTGTTTTAATTCCGGCTTTGCTGGTGAAACAACTAATTCGTGTTCACCATGCCATTCATGATCACGTTCATTACTCATTGTTGTTATTTGCTCGCCTGTTCAACCAATGTTTGTAAATCACCACTTTCATACATTTCTAAAACGATATCACAACCGCCTATCAACTCGCCATTTACATAGAGTTGTGGAAATGTTGGCCAGTCAGCATAACGATGTAAATTTTCACGTACTTCTGGTTCAGCCAATACATTTATATAAGCAAACTCTGCACCACATTCAGCAAGCGCCTGAGAGGCACGGCTGGAAAATCCACATTGTGGGAATTCCGGACTACCTTTCATAAACAGGATAATTGAGTTCGATTCAATTGCCTGCTTAATTCGTTCCATAACATCCATCGTAAACTACCTCTTTAGATTAAGAATTCTTATTTAAAAAATCAACATGGGGGATCGCTAGCTCTATTTCAAGGTTTTCTCTGATTAAAATTCAAGCTGTAACAATCCTAGTACGCCATCCAGACCACAATAATTGATTGCAGTCATGGCTTGTTCCTGAACTTTTGGTTTAGCATGATAAGCCACACTTAACCCTGCTTCACCCATCATCAGCAAATCATTCGCACCATCACCCATCGCAACCACTTGCGATGGTGAAATATTCAACAGTTCACAGTGAGCCAATAAAAAATCAGCTTTTGCTTGTGCGCCGCAGACTTCTCCCACCACTTCTCCAGTAAGACGACCATTATGCTCACCTAATACATTCGCCATGGTGTAATCTAAACCTAGACGCTGCTTTAGTCGCTCGGTAAAAAACGTAAACCCACCAGAAACAAGCGCCGTTTTAATTCCTTGTTGTTGCAAGCATTTTAACATTAGCTCACCACCAGGGTTAATCTTTAAACGTTCATCATATACGCGTTCCAGAGCACTGGTTTCCAATCCCTTTAACAATGACACTCGTTGACGCAATGAAGTTTCAAAATCTATTTCCCCACGCATTGCAGCCTCAGTAATTTCGGCTACTTGAGGTTTAACATTAATAAAATCTGCAATCTCATCAACACATTCAATATTAATCAGTGTTGAATCCATATCAGTAACGACTAACCCCGTACTAGTCACATCAAATTTCTGGGGTAGCAGGTTAATATCAAATGCATAGCTATCTCTCAGCATTTGTAATTGCTCATCAAAAAGCGATTGCTGCAATTTAATTGTGCTGAAATGCTTGTTAGACACTAATTCGCCATTATGCTGTTCAGCAATGATTTGCGCATCAGTGTTTGTTAACGCAGCACCTTGTAATACCAAACTCATCATTTAACACCTAATCGGATAAAAAATCGGCGAACCTGACAGTTCATCAAGTTCGCCGAGGTAAAACATGAAATGGTCAGCCTTAAAATTGTGGCTTAACAGGTGCAGCGTTGTAACGTTCTACACTCGCCATAATTTCTGCTGCGGCTTCTTCTTTGTTGACCCAGCCTTCAATTTTGACCCATTTGTTTTTTTCCAGATCTTTATAGTGTTCAAAGAAATGTGACAACTGTTCTAATAGACGAGCAGGCAAATCGTTTACATCATTCACGTCGTCATACATTTTGTCATGTGGAACCGCGATAATTTTAGCATCTTCGCCCGACTCATCTGTCATTTTCAACATCCCAACTGGACGACATTGAACAACAGAACCGCTGATCAAGGCATATGGACTGACAACCAACACATCAACTGGATCACCATCATCAGACAAAGTATGCGGGACATACCCATAGTTACAAGGATAAAACATCGCTGTGTTCATAAATCGGTCGACAAACAGTGCACCCGTCTCTTTGTCCACTTCATATTTCACTGGATCAGAATGAGAAGGTATTTCAATAATGACGTTTATATCTTCAGGAAGATTTTTGCCTGAACCAACGCGGTCAAGATTCATAGTAAGGATGCTCCAAATAACGAGTAAAAAAACCGATTAATTATATAAGAAAACAGCTCGTTATTAAACTTAATATCAAATTGACCTGTGATCTCAATCATCCAACATCATCATTTTAAAATCCGACTTCTCTGCCCCACAATCTGGACATCGCCAGTCACTGGGTATATTTGCCCAACGTGTTCCTGGTGGGATACCCTCATTAGGCATACCTTTAGCCTCATCATAAACAAAACCACAAATCAGACAGATCCATTTTTTCATTCTTAACCACCTTTAAACTTTTGAATGCGTCCCATGTCTTTAATTATTAAATATTAACCACTGTTTCATTAAATAAAGAGCCTTAACTGATAAACAAATACAGTGCGACCATCAATAAAACCAATGCAAACAGCCGTCTTAGACGGTTAATCGGCAACCGTTTTGCCAACAACGCCCCCATCGGCGCAACAATTATACTGGTACTAACAATGCCCCAAAACGCAGGCCAATGAACAAATCCAGTTTGCCACGTTCCATTTAAAGTCTGATCTGGTTGCCCAAAAATCATATATCCAGCCACAGCAGCAATTGATATTGGCAAACCACAGGCAGCCGCTGTACCTATCGCGCTTTGCATAGATTGTCTGGCCATGACCAAATACGGAACTACCAAAGTGCCCCCACCAATACCAACCAATGCAGAAATACTACCTATAACACAACCAGCTATCTGTAGTCTTAACTTATTAAGCAAGCCATTTTTTATAGTCATTGCAACAGGAAACCACATCCTCAAAGCCATCAGCAACGCATACACAGCAAAGAATTGTTGTAATAAGTCGCTCGTCAACATGGTTGCAAAATATGCTCCCAACACACCGCCGAGCATCAAACTAGGTATCAACATTCGGGTTATCTGCCAGTTAATATTACCGTGTTGCTGATGGGCGTATAAAGAAGATATAGATGTCACTGTAATTGTCATCAGCGACGTACCTACAGCAAAATGCATTAACTGTAATTCCGGTATCGCCTGCCAGCTAAAGACAACCAGTAGTGATGGCACAATAACCAGACCCCCACCCAATCCGAGCAATCCGGCACTTAATCCCGCAAAGATGCCAACCAAGGCATATAGCCCCCATTCAATCATTGTTTCTATTTACCTTAATTATAGTTCCTGCAAAGATCATGTTGCTTTACACATGGTCACGATACAGGTATAAAAACTGACGTACCACAATAAATATATTTTAGGAGCTACACCGCTACATCTTTTGATTAATTAACTAATTTTGAGGTTATGCCTATGTCATCGTTGAGTTACCTACCCGTAATATTGGGAGTTTTTGGGTTGTTTTGTGCTTTCTTGGTCTATGTCAAAGTAAAATCTGCGCCGGCAGGATCAGGAAAAGTAGTCTCTATTGGCAACCAAATTCATTTAGGTGCCATGGTATTTATGAAAGCAGAATACAGTCGCCTCGCTATTTTCTGTTTAGTATGTATTGCAGCCATCTGGGTATCTGACTTAGGCTGGCAAACAGCCTTGGCTTTTTTTATTGGCGCCATTTGTTCAGCTAGTGCCGGTTACATTGGTATGTACGCCGCAACACAAGCCAATGTCCGAACAGCAACAGCAGCAAACGAACAAGGCGCCTCTCAGGCATTAACTGTGGCTTTTTTTGGTGGCTCAATCATGGGGCTCACCGTCGCATCAATGGGTCTATTAGGTCTTGGGGTATTATATCTGGCATTTGGTGGTGATCCACACACAGCTCACGTTATTCATGGCTTTGGTATGGGGGCATCGTCTGTTGCATTATTCTCACGGGTAGGTGGTGGCATTTTCACCAAAAGCGCTGATGTCGGTGCCGATCTGGTTGGTAAAATCGAAGCAGGTATCCCTGAAGATGATCCACGAAATCCCGGTGTTATTGCTGATAACGTAGGCGACAATGTTGGCGATGTTGCAGGTATGGGGTCTGACATTTTCGAATCATACTGTGGTGCCATGATAGCCAGTATCGCCATTGCCTCAACAATGACCATGGCCACAATCGAACAGCTCGCCAATAATCAACAAATCCTTATGTTTATGCCATTAGCATTGGCATCTATTGGTTTATTGTGTTCCATTGCAGGCATTCTCACTGTAAAAGTCTTTTCTAATAAAAGCCCTGAGATTGCTCTCCGCATCGGCACCATGGGTTCTTCATTATTATTCATTATCGTCTCCTATGTACTTATCATTCAACTTGGTGGCACTGCCAATATTTGGGTTGCAGTATTAGTGGGTGCCGTTGGTGGCATCATCATCGGTTTAGTCACTGAATATTACACTGGCGGTGCCCCCGTTAGAAAGTTGGCTAAAGATGGTGAAACCGGTCCTGCAACAGTGATAATTAGTGGTTTGGCTTTAGGTATGCAATCTGTTGCTATTCCAGTGATTACCATCGCTGCCATTATTTTCTGTGCAAGTCACTATGCAGGTTTATATGGTGTCGGTATTGCTGCTGTCGGTATGTTGGCTACTGTTGGTATCACTATGGCCATCGATGCTTATGGCCCTGTTGCTGATAATGCAGGTGGTATTGCTGAAATGGCTGGAATGGGTAAAGAAACCCGAGACATTACTGATTCCTTAGATGAGTTAGGTAATACTACTGCGGCTATTGGTAAAGGTTTTGCTATTGGTGCTGCCGCTCTGGCTGCTCTAGCATTAATTAGTGCATTTATTGAAACTATTAGTGTCGCGAACCCTGAGTTTCAATTACTGATCAATAATCCAGTGGTATTAGTAGGTATGTTTCTCGGTGGTATTTTTCCATTTTTGGTGAGTGCGCTCACTATGACCGCTGTCGGTGATGCTGCTTTTGAGATGATTCATGAAATTCGACGTCAGTTTCGTGAAATCCCAGGCTTACTCGAAGGTACTGCAGAACCTGACACAGCACGCTGTATTGATATTTCCACTAAAGCTGCGTTAAATAAAATGGTGTTGCCGGGTACATTGGCCGTATTAGCACCCGTTGTGGTCGGATTTGGAATTGGACCCGAAGCTTTGGGAGGAATGCTTGGTGGTGCACTAATCACTGGCGTGATGATGGCATTAATGATGGCTAATGCTGGCGGTGCTTGGGACAATGCCAAGAAATTTGTCGAAAAGGGCAATCTTGGCGGCAAGGGCTCTGATGTGCACACCGCTGTCGTTGTTGGTGATACTGTAGGTGATCCACTCAAAGACACCTCTGGCCCATCAATGAATATCCTGATCAATGTTTTGGCGATTGTCAGTTTGGTAATTGCACCACTGCTGGTCTAGGTAACACTATAATTCGAGCCAAAAAGGCCACGATTATCGTGGCCTTTTTTATTTGTATAAACTAGAAATTTGTCTATGCCTAAACAACAAAACAGCCTCACTCATAGTGATATTTTGCATATCGCTGTCCCAATGATCATGGCTAACATATCCACCCCTCTTTTAGGCATGGTAGACACCGCTGTAGTAGGTCATCTTGAATCAGCACATTATCTCGGATCGGTTGCCATTGGCACACTTATTTTCAGTTTCTTATTCTGGGGATTCGGTTTCTTACGGATGGCCACTACTGGTTTAACGGCACAAGCTCTCGGTAGTGGAAACCCTATTGAATCACAGCAAGTTTTACAACAATCTTTATTATTGGCTGTTGTTATCGCTGCCATTATTTTGATCTTTCAACACCCTGTTTCTCTACTGTCTTTTTATTTTTTCGATAGCGGTGAACTAGTCAGTCAACATGCCAACATCTATTTTGACATTCGCATTTGGAGCGCCCCGGCCACCTTAATAAATTATGTCATCTTAGGTTGGTTAATTGGCAAAGAAGCAACCAGAGCAGCACTACTTATGGTATTACTCATCAATATAAGCAATATTATATTAGATATTATTCTGGTCAATATCATTGGCATGAACGTAGACGGCGTTGCTCTCGCCTCGGTTATTTCGGAATACATGGGCTTGATGCTGGGTGTGACACTTCTTGTCCGTCACGGAATCAATCTGAAAACCGTATTATTTCAGAATGATAATACGCTCAAAATAAACACCCAAAACTGGTTACATCTGCACAGTAATATTTTTATTCGTACTCTGTGTTTAATGTTTTGCTTTGCATTTTTCACTGCCCAAGGCGCAAAACAAGGCACTATTATTCTCGCTGCTAACGCCGTATTGTTAAATTTTATGACTTTAATGGCTTTTGTACTTGATGGTTTTGCCAATGCCACTGAAGTCATCACTGGCAAAGCCATTGGAAAGCATAATAAAAAACAGCTCCGACAAGGACTATTATTGACCGGATACTGGTCATTTATTATTGCCTGCTTGTGCAGCCTCAGTTATCTACTGTTCGGCTCTTACCTTATCACTTTATTAACAGATATCTCCGAGGTCACTGAAACCGCCAATCATTATCTCATCTGGCTAATTATTGCACCGATTATTGCAGTGTGGAGTTATCTATTCGATGGCTTATTTGTGGGTGCTACACGAAGTGTCGAAATGCGTAACACCATGCTTTTTGCCACCTTTTTCTGCTTTTTCCCTTCATGGTTTCTTTTACAACCATTGGGCAATCACGGTTTATGGTTGGCATTGCTCATCTTTCTAGCCTCAAGAGCTTTAGGTCAGGCCTTTTATTTACCTCGAATTCTGAGGCTCACTGTTAGGCCTTAATAAATACCCCTATAAATACTTGTGTTAATCTTTTAAAAACTATATGATAATCATTATCATTTAGATTTGAGAATGTAATGACTACACTACAACGCTTATCCACCTTACAAGCTGGACAGTCCGCAATTGTTCAGGCTTTACATGTTGATACTGGCTTTCAGTATCGTCTGCACGCGTTAGGATTTCGTATCGGAAAAAAATTGGAATTGATACGGATCGCACCATTCAATGGGCCCCTACAACTGCGCATTGGAAATACTGAAGTTATGTTGCGTAAGCATGATGCCGATCAGATTGAGATATTAGTGTGAAACGCATTGCCCTAATCGGCATGCCCAATGCCGGTAAATCCACCTTGTTTAATCGTATGAGTGGAGCCAACGCTAAAGTTGCTAACTGGCCTGGTGTGACCGTAGATTTACTTACTGCAAAATTATTGCTTGCTGGCGAGATGACTGAACTGGTTGACCTACCAGGCATCTACGATCTTCACGGCTTTTCAGATGATGAACAGATCGTTCGCCATTTTTTATGCAATAACACCATTGATCTGGTCTTAATCGTTGCCAATGCAAGTCAGGTTGACCGCCAACTATCGTTAGCATTACAACTACGTAGCTTGGGGCTACCTGCCGTATTATTGCTCAATATGTCAGATGAGGCCAAAAACCTTGGTATTACAATCAACACCGAACAGTTATCACAACAATTAGGCTACCCTACTGCCCTTATCAGTGCCAAATATGGTCAAGGCTACAGTGATGCTTATCGTTTGATTGAAACAAGCTTACAAAACAGCTCCCCCACTCCGGCACAAACACTAGAGCAAAACTTTGCTGTTGATCAGGAAATGGAAAATGAACTAGAAACCATAGTTCGTAATAGTGTCGATTTACCAACGCAAATCAGCCACCCATTGACAGAAAAACTAGACAAGGTCATGTTACATCCCATACTCGGACTTCCCTTGTTTTTTGTCATTATGTATATGGTCTTTCAGACCATTTACACCTTAGGTGCGCCATTACAGGATCTAGTGGCATGGTTACTGGAAGGTTTCCGTGATCTGATATTAGTTCCATTACTTTCAAGTCTTCCAGCGCTACTCTCAGACTTTCTAATAAATGGTGTATTTGACGGCATCGCCACCGTTGCTTCTTTTGTGCCCGTTATTATCCTGTTTTTCCTAATGATGGCTGTTGTTGAAGATAGTGGTTATCTCTCACGTGCCGCCTTTTTAATGGATGCATTAATGACTCGTATGGGATTAGATGGGCGAAGTTTTGTCATGTTGTTGATGGGATTTGGCTGCAATGTTCCTGCATTGATGGGGACGAGAACCATGCGTAGTCGTGGTTTACGATTACTTACCATGCTTGTGATTCCTTTCTCACTCTGTAGTGCTCGCTTGCAAGTGTTTGTATTTATGGCAACCGCCTTATTTGCTCCAAGTCAGGCACCACTGGTTTTATTTAGTCTCTATATAATGAGTTTTGTGACTGTCATCATCACGGCATTATTATTTAAAGGTCGCTTTAACAGTCAAGAGCCTTTTGCTTTAGAGTTACCACCCTATCGCTTTCCAACTTCACGACAAATGTTTTTACGTGGCTGGCATGAAATCAGTCACTTCCTACACCGAGCAACCAAGTTCATCACTATCGGTGTTGTACTTGTCTGGATATTAACCAATATGCCTTATGGGGTAGAACCAGCCAGTTCAGCCAGTTGGTCAGGATGGATCGGTGACGTAATGTCCCCGATATTATCGCCAGCAGGAATCAACCCGGAACTGACTGTGGCACTGATTTTTGGTTTTGTTGCCAAAGAGATAGTGATTGGTGCTTTAGCTGTTATTTATGGTCTGGAAGGCACCGCATTGATGCAAGGTATTGCCCAACAAATAGACTGGGTGCAAGCCTATAGTTTCATGCTATTCACCCTAATCTACACTCCTTGTCTATCCACCATCGCCACCCTGCGTGCAGAGGCTAAATCTGCCTGGTTTACAACATTGGCTCTGGTTTGGCCAATGACCTTAGCCTGGAGTATCAGTGCCGGTTTCTATCAAATGGCTCGTTATTTAGGTTACTAACGACTTTATTCCATATTAAAAAGGCGCCTAGCACTATGTTTAGCTAGACGCCTTTTATGTATGGTGATTATGGGCTTTAAATCGGGTCGTCGCTACCCCATGAAGTAGCTGATCCTCGTCGATCTTTACCTGAGCGACGGTCTTCCTTATCTAACTCAAACCTAAGCATTTCACGCTGATCTTTACCAGAACGGCGTTCACCCTTTCGTCGGTCATCTTTTCCAGTATGATGCCAGTGCCCTTCTTCTGCCATTAAACTATGCTTTGAATCACTCATCGTCAGATCCCCCTTTCTTCCATGATTCAAATTACCCTCATCATGCTACTACTGTCAACTTTCTACTAGTAAATTAAACCCTTGTTTTTATGAGTATAAGTGCATTCAAAAACCAGATAATACACTGTTCGTTGCGACTCTTCTTTCTTGTCTTCTTCGTGTAGATGAACGACGGTCATCGCCATCCGGTTCAGAACGCTTCATCTCACGTTGATCCTGACCTGAACGTCGTTGCGCCTTGCGGCGATCATTTTCTGGGTCTGTGTAATTCCCTCTCATAGACTATTTCTCCTTCTAAGCCCAATCACGAACCTACCCCCACTACTGTGCATGTGTCAACGACTCAATTAAAACGTTGAACTCTTTTCTGGTATGTGAATAAGGGCATTCAAATGCTAAATAATAGGCCATAAGTTGTAAGTCTTCCTTATCCCCTTCAATGCCGTGTAAGCGGTCTCCTACAACAGGAAATCCAATTTCAGAAATATGGCGTCTTATTTGGTGTTTTCGACCTGTTTCAATAGTGACTTCAAGTAGTGACCGATCCCGTTCTCCATCATAGTTAATTAAAGAAAAATAGCTTACTGCTGAACGCCCATCTATGTCTGTGTCTACACGTACGGGATTGTCCAATGTGGCTTCATCGCTAAACTTGCCGTGCACAATGATCCGATAATGTTTATCAACTCGTCGCTGTTGAAAGAGTCTGGATAACGCTGCCGCGGCACCTTTCTCATGGCCAATGATTATCAAGCCATTGGCAGCACGATCAAGCCGATGTACGACAAAACTGACACGTTGGGGTTTCAGATGTTGTTCTGCCCAACGTGTAATCGTACAGTGATCACCCCACTTTGAGCCTTGAGACAACATGCCATAGGGTTTATTCCAAACGCTATATCGACCTTCATCTGCTATCAATTCCGGTTCTGGTGGTACCCTATCAAGCACTGTGATGTCATAGTAAATATGTAATGTTTCACCGACTTTCAGTGTTTTTTTTGCCCGACGAAGGCGTTGTGTTTTTTTACCTTTAGACAGCCAAACTGCACCTTTTTGCATTACCTGCTTGACCATTTGCTTTGACAATCCTGTTTCAGCTGCTAACAAGTCCACAGCCACCGCATCAACAGAACTTTTAATTTCAATATGTTTTTCAAATCTAGATGGAATATCAGACATTTTATGATTCACTACTAATGGCGTAGAATTACACTTATTTAACCGGAAGTTGCTTATGTTTATACATTATCTTCAATATAGTTGCCTTACTTTCGTTATCGTTCTTTTCGCCGCGACTACATCCGCAGATGTCTATAAATGGGTAGATAAAGATGGACAAACTCACTACTCACAACAAGCGCCTAGTAATCAACAGGCTGATCTGATTAAAACACCGCCACCGCCAACTATCGGCCCAACTGAAGCCCAACAACAAATTGATGCGCTGATAGAGCAACAAAAAGAAAACGATCAAGCCGCCACAGAAAAACGTAATCAAGCCCGGCAAGAGGCTGAAAAAATAGCACAGAAAAAAGAAAATTGCCGTATTGCCCAACAGAATCTGCAACAATATATGGATAACCCTGGCAGACGAATTGTAGATGAAGATGGCAATGTAACTCGTCTACCAGAAGAAGAACGACAACAAAAAATCAAACAATTACATATAGACGTTAAAGAATATTGCCAATAAGGAGTCAATCATGCCCTATTTAAATATTGTGACCAATCAAACTATTTCTGATGAAGCAGCATTATTAAAAGCTGCAAGCCAGACTGTGTCCAAGGCGGCAGGCAAACCAGAAAACTATGTCATGGTTGCCGTCGAGGCCAAAGCTAATATGATGATGTCCGGCAGTGATGAACCCACTGCATTTCTGGATTACCGGGCTCTAGGACTACCATCTGATCGCACAGCCTTTTCAGATGTTTTATGTACATTAATCAACGATCATCTTGGCATTGCTGGCGATCGTATATATATCAGCATGACGGATTCAGAAAGACAGAACTGGGGATGGAACCACAGCACTTTCTAAATTTAAATCACTATGGCCATTGCTTGTCTCCGCCTGTGCGCGGAGACAAATATATTCCAAATTTAACGTTACAACAAAAATTAACAACAGGATTACATCCAACTAATGCGTACCTCACAACTGCTTATTTCTACTTTAAAAGAAACACCGGCTGATGCCGAAGTTATCAGCCACCAGCTCATGCTTCGTGCAGGTCTGATTCGTCGTCTTGCCTCTGGTCTATACACTTGGTTGCCCATGGGCTTAAAAGTATTGCGTAAAACCGAAACTATCATTCGTGAGGAAATGGCGCGTGCTGGCGCACAGGAATTATTAATGCCTTCAGTGCAGCCTGCTGAACTGTGGCAGGAAAGTGAACGTTGGGAAAAGTACGGCCCCGAATTACTTCGCATTACCGATCGTCATAACCGTGAGTTCTGTTATGGTCCGACCCATGAAGAAGTCATTACCGATTTGGTCAGGCAGGAAATTCGCAGCTACAAACAACTGCCAATCACTTTCTACCAGATTCAAACTAAATTCCGGGATGAGATACGTCCACGTTTTGGACTGATGCGTGCCCGTGAGTTTTTGATGAAAGACGCCTATTCTTTCCATCTTGATCAAGACTCATTACAACAAACCTACGACGATATGTTCGCTGCTTATTCACGTATTTTTGAACGTATTGGCCTCGATTTTCGTCCTGTTCAAGCTGATACTGGCAGTATTGGTGGTAATCAATCTCATGAGTTTCATGTTTTGGCCAGTTCTGGTGAAGATGCGATTGCGTTTAGTGATAGCAGTCAATATGCAGCCAATGTTGAATTAGCCGAAGCTGTTGCACCTGCAGGCGATCGTCCAGTTGCTACAGCAACCATGCAATCGATTGACACACCTGAACAACACACTATTGAGCAAATCAGTGAGTTTCTCAATGTACCTGCTACACAATGTCTAAAAACATTATTAGTTGAAGGCGTAGAAGAAGGGTCAGTGGTCGCATTAGTCATTCGTGGTGATCATGACCTCAATGAAATTAAAGCTGAAAAACACCCTGCTGTTGCATCACCTCTGACCTTTGTTACTCCGGAACAGGTTTCTGAAACCTGTGGTGCGAATATCGGTTCAATTGGCCCCGTCGGTTTAACGATCCCTGTTATTGTCGACCGTACAGCTGCCCATGTTGCTGATTTTGTCTGTGGTGCCAATGAAAACGAAAAACATTTGATTGGTGTTAACTGGGGGCGTGATTTACCAGAACCAGAGATTGCCGATTTGCGTAATGTCGTTGCAGGTGACCCGAGTCCAGATGGTCAGGGTACTTTAGATATTGCTCGTGGTATCGAAGTCGGCCATATCTTCCAGCTTGGTGATAACTACAGCAGTAAACTCAATGCCAATGTCCTTGCTGAAACCGGCAAGTCACAAATTCTTACCATGGGCTGTTATGGTATTGGTGTATCACGCGTTGTTGCTGCCGCTATTGAACAAAATCACGATGATAGTGGTATCGTCTGGCCATTAGCCATAGCTCCATTCCAGATTGTGTTAGTACCCATCAATGCTCATAAATCAGCTCGTTTACGTGAAGCAGCAGAAACACTGTACTCACAATTAACTGAAGCCGGTTTTGATATTCTGTTTGATGATCGAGGTCTGCGACCTGGGGTTGCTTTTGCTGATATGGATCTCATCGGTATTCCACACCGCCTGATATTAGGTGAGCGTGGTTTAGACAGCGGTATGATTGAATACAAATCCCGGGCTGATGGTGAAGGTGACGAATTCCCAATTGCTGACGTGATTGAAGAACTCAATAAACGACTGACAACCAGCAAATAGGACAGTGAAGGTTCAGGCGATATGACTGTAATTACAGAAAATGACTTTATTGATAGCATCACTGATGCTTTGCAGTTTATTGCCTGTTATCACCCCAAAGACTTTATTCAGGCCATGGCAACTGCCTACGATAAAGAACAATCACCCGCGGCTAAAGATGCCATTGCCCAGATTCTGGTTAATTCACGGATGTGTGCCGAAGATCAGCGTCCTATTTGTCAGGATACTGGCATCGTCAACGTGTTCATTAAAGTCGGCATGGATGTGCAGTGGAAAGCCAGTCAAAGCCTTGATGATATGGTCAATGAAGGTGTGCGTCGCGCATACACTCACCCTGACAACGTACTAAGGGCATCGGTAGTCAGCGATCCACTGGGTGCTCGTACTAACACCCTGGATAATACGCCTGCAGTTATTCACACAGAAATAGTGTTAGGGGATAAAGTTGAAGTCCATGTTGCTGCCAAAGGTGGCGGCAGCGAAAACAAAGCCAAATTTACGATCCTTAATCCAAGCGATAGTTTAGTGGGCTGGGTGCTGAAAACCATACCTGAAATGGGTGCTGGCTGGTGTCCTCCCGGAGTTATTGGCATCGGTGTGGGTGGTACCGCTGAAAAAGCAATGCTCATGGCAAAAGAATCACTGATGGCACCGATTGATATCCAGGATTTGATCGAACGCGGCGCTCAGACAACTGCAGAAAAATTACGTATTGAATTGTATGAAAAGATCAATCAACTGGGCATTGGTGCTCAGGGTCTTGGTGGCTTAACCACTGTACTTGATGTCAAAATCAGTGACTACCCTACTCATGCTGCCTCATTGCCTGTGGCGATAATTCCTAATTGCGCTGCTACTCGACATACCCATTTCACATTGAATGGCACAGGTTCTGCCCAGTTTGAACCACCTTCGTTATCAGATTGGCCTGATATCACTTGGCAAGCGGCTAAAAATACCCGCCATGTTGATCTGGATACCATCACTCAGGCTGAAATTGAGCAATGGCAACCGGGTGACACTTTGTTACTCAGCGGTCATTTACTTACCGGACGCGATGCAGCTCATAAAAAAATAGCTGATCTGTTTGCAAATGGTCAGACATTGCCAGCCGGATTAGACTTTAACAACCGCTTTATCTATTACGTTGGCCCTGTCGATCCAGTAAAAAATGAAGTCGTTGGTCCTGCTGGACCGACTACTGCCACACGGATGGATAAATTCACTGACATAATGCTGGAAAAAACCGGTTTACTTGGCATGATAGGCAAAGCTGAACGTGGGCCTAAGGCTATTGAATCAATAAAAAAACACCACTCTACCTATTTGATTGCAGTCGGTGGTTCTGCCTATTTAGTCTCAAAAGCGATCAAATCATCACGTGTGGTTGCCTTTGAAGAATTGGGCATGGAAGCCATTCGTGAATTTTATGTTGAAAATATGCCAGTCACAGTCGCTGTCGACAGTTATGGTGAGTCAATTCATAAAATAGGACCAACGGAATGGCGGCAAAAAATCAGCGTCATACCTCTCAGTTCAAAATAGTAAGACGTGTTATGTTGATTCGCATCTCAATTGTAGTTTTTAGTATTTTTACAATCCCCTTTAGTCAGGCAGAATCAGTTCGACAAGTCCAGCAGGAAGATGGTGTTATTGAGTTTTCCAATGTCGATGCGGAAAGTAACAGACTACTCACCAAAGACAGGAAAACTGCTCAAACACTTATTTATAAATCAGAATCAAATGCTGTCACCACCTTTTCTGATCAAAAACCACTTGATGTCGCCTATGAAGTATTAAAGTTTGATTGTTTTGCCTGTGATCCTCATTCGACAATTGATTGGAACCACGTTAAGCTAGATCTTACTTCTTATGCCACAGCGATTAATGAAGCAGCTAAGCACCATCATGTTGACCCCGCTCTAATAAGAGCACTCATACATGCAGAGTCATCATTTAACCCTAAAGCTGTCTCTACACAGGGAGCACAAGGACTTATGCAACTCATGCCAAACACAGCCAAAGATCTTGGCGTCAGCAATGCCTTTAACACCCAACAAAACATTGATGGTGGTGTGAAATACCTTGCCCAACTATTACGTAAATTTAATGGCAATATTAAATTGGCTACAGCAGCCTATAATGCCGGCCCATCCGCCGTGAAAAAATACAATGGCATACCACCATATAGCGAAACTCAGGTTTACGTTGAACGGGTAGGCATTCTCCACCGACGCTATCAGCGTGCAGGTTGAGTCAAGTGACTTCCCTTAAACAATTTCTTGCTGAAAACGAACAACTTATTCATTCTACGATGCAAAAAGTCGAATCGCATGTACAACGACAGAAAGATAACTGGATATACAATACCGTTTTAATAGAAGGCTGCGATGTACCATTTAAATACAAACGTCAGAAAAAATACAAATCACTGAAAGGTGCACGAGTGGACATCATCTACTATCCCAGCACTGAAATGGTTGCTGGAATGAAATTCGAATATATGAAAGTGGTGAAGATTAATTTATCTTGAATATCAATAAATCACTGAAGATAAACTCCTTATCCTTCTTAACAACACACAACACTCTTATACAAACTGAAGATATATCCTGACAAATGAATGAACAAACTAATAACACATTACACGGAGTAACACTGGAACAGATCATCAACAGACTGGTTGAATATTATGGCTGGGAAGGCTTGGCTAAACATATTGATATCCGCTGTTTCACTACTGATCCATCAGTGAAATCCAGCCTAAAGTTCTTAAGAAAAACACCTTGGGCAAGGAAGAAGGTTGAGGATTTATATATTGACACCCAACAAAATAGCTAATAAATAGAATTCCACTAGTATTCCCTTCTGTTTCAATGACAGAATTAAGTACTCAATATCTGAATCAATCAGTTATGTAGCTAGACACGAAAATGGTGAACTAAATCATTAAGGCCACTAGCTAAACTAGCCAGATCTTTACTGGCCGCAGAGGTTTGCGATGCACCATCTGATGTTTGTTCGGTCATATCATTGATTCTTACAATATTACGATTAATTTCCTCGGCAACCGCACTTTGCTCCTCAGATGCAGTTGCGATTTGAGCACTCATATCATTGATTCGTTTAATCACTTCGGCAACTGTATTTAAAGCATCACCCGTTGAATCTGCCTGTTTGACAGCAAATTCCACTTGATTTTGACTTTGGGTCATAGACTCGACAGCCTCTTTGGCACCTTGTTGTAAGAGTTCAATTATCTTGGTTATTTCACCTATTGAGTCTTGTGTTCGTGCAGCTAAACTTCTTACCTCATCAGCCACGACGGCAAACCCTCGTCCATGTTCGCCTGCTCTAGCTGCCTCAATCGCTGCGTTAAGTGCCAGAAGGTTAGTCTGGTCAGCGATTGAATTAATAACATCTAACACACTGGAAATATCAATACTCCGCTGTTCTAATTCAGTTATGGTACTACTTGATCGGGTTATATTTGCTGCCAGTTCCTGAACAAATGCAATAGTTTTTTGCATCGCCTCTGACCCTTTTCCAACATAACTAATAGCCTCGTCTGATGCCTCTGAAGTATGCGTGGTGTTTCTAGCGACCTCATTTACTGTCGAGGTCATTTCATTCATTGCAGTAGCTACTTGAGCAGATTCTGACTGCTGTGTCTGAATAGCCTGACTAGTTAGTTCCGTGATGACTGAGGTTTCTTCTGAAGCAGATGAAATCTGATGACTGGCATCAGCAACTTTTTTTATTGCTTCTTGAAAAGTTCCCATCATATGATTAAACGCTTGTGCGATCTGTGTAATTTCATCTTTACCTTTAATATCGGCTCTGTAAGTAAGATCGCTGTCTTTATCCACCATGAGCATGACATTTTTCAACTCTTCCACTGGCTGAGTAATACTGCGTGAGACCAAGATCATTAAGGTAACACCTACTAATAGGCCTACCAACAATTGCATCCACGAAATAATCTTCGATTTTTTTGCTGACGCTGACATCAAAGTGGAATCGTCAGCTAACAGCATAGCTTGATCCTCAGCCATTTCGGTCAAAATTACTTTAATTTGAGAGCCTAGAGGTGCAGCTTTGGTTGCCAGCCAATGATTCGCTAAATTCCAATCTTCTTGTGATCGCATTCCCAGCATAATAGGAGGAAGTGGACTAAAGATAATTCTCGCATCCTCAAAGATTTTAAATGCGTTACTTTGTTGTGCATTTAACAGCGAATTATTGCTTTTTAGATCTGCAAACCTTCTGTCATTTTTGGCCCACAATGCCTCATAATTATTTTTATAGCTCTCCTCACCAGATAACAGGTAACCACGAATATTAGCTAGCGATAAACCTAATGTACCACGCACATCTGCCATCATACCCAGTAGCGCTTTTCTTTCTGGTGTAGCGCTCATTTCAAATTCCGCATCAATCATAGCAGTAATGTGTTTTGACATAATTGAGGCTTGAGGAACTGCTTTTTGATAAAGCATTTCTAATGAAGGCGTATTTTGTATTGTTTGAGCTATATCTTCGATTTTTTGTTGCTCAATTTCAAAATCTTTAAACAATTGTTTCAGCTTTTTCAAGCGAGAAATATTTTCAGGATTGGTCCAATTAACTGACATTGTCTCTAATGTTGCCAAGGAAGTATTTATGTCTTCATCCCATGCTTTTTGTCGTTCGACTTTAAACTTATCTTTACCTAATAACATCCAGCCTCGTAAAGCTGCCAACGCTCGATTAACGCCATTAAGTAAACCTTGGCTTGCTTGTGCAGTTGGTATACGTAGCTCAACAACTTTTTGCCCCTGTTGCTCAAGCGATGTTATTTGCCAAATGGAATTGATCGAAGCAATAGCAATCACAGCAATCAGTAGAGAAAATCCGATTACTAATCTTTTTTTGATACTTAGTTGTCTCATAACTTATCCTCTCAACTCTCACCCCCCCGCTCTAGTGTGAGGGACTAATTTCATTTTGGACCATTAAATGACTTACTAACGGCAAAATACTCCTCTTTTCGTACTTTGTTAACGTCTTTTAATGATAAAACCTTACTTATTACGCGTTAAAGCAATAAGTATTCCAAAATATAATAAGTAAAAGTATCTGTGACCTATGAAAAAGCAGGTATCATTAATTTTTTAAATTAATGAATGATGTAGGGCTGATTCCTTTTATGCTAATAAGAGCCCCTTTAAGTCTATGACAAATAATTCTCGCAGTTGCCCTTGTATCAGTGGTAAAACTTATAAAGGTTGTTGTCAACCACTACATAATGGTGAGATGCATGCCAGTACCGCTGAACAATTGATGTATTCACGTTACAGTGCTTTTTGTTTAGGTAAAGTTGCTTATTTGATTGCTACGCTCCATCCTGACAAGCGTCAGCAAGACGATGAGCAAACACTTGCTCAAACAATTGAACAGACCAAGTGGATAGGTTTAAAAATCATCCAGTATCAATCAGAAGGTCACACAGCCACTGTTGAGTTTGTGGCTTTTTATCAAGATGATCCCTTCAACCAGCTCCACGAGCGTTCGAATTTTATCAAAGAAAATAATTGCTGGTTTTATGTTGATGGTGAATTTCTACCAGACATCAAGCTAACTAGAAATGAACTGTGTTTTTGTGGCAGTGGCAAAAAATTGAAAAAATGTCATGCAAGTTAGGTATGAACTTGCATGAAGTTTTGTATCCTGAAACTAGTGTTCTTCAGCGTGAGACAAGTAGAGTGTGAGGCCAATCAAGGCAATGCCACCGGCTAACGCCAACAGGTCAATTGGACCGTTAAAATCCATACTGATAGCATGCTCGAAGAAAGTGACAATTAAAATCATTAATACCACACGGCCTAGACGTGTTTTTAAATCATCGAGGCTGTGAATAGCAAGAACAGACTGCGCTTCTGATGATTCTGCCTGTTCAATTTTACTGATAAACAACTCATATAAACCGAGTGCAAAAATCAGTAATACAGTCGCCAGCAAATAGCCATCAATGACTTCAACCACATGAGTCACTGTTTCGGCTCTGAAAGCTTTACGAGCTTCACCAATCAAATCAGGCGATAAATACTCACCCAGATGTGAAATCAGATAATACGCATCCACTGACGCCATATAAAACATGGCAAAAGCGGTTAACAAGCTTGCTATAACGGCAAGTAACACAACAAAACGGCTGTTCCAAAGCATGTTTTCAAACAGTTTTTCCATCATGGTTACCCTTACTTAATACGCGGTTAGGAAGAAATCAGGCTGCTTGAACAGGAATAGAATGACGCGTATGCGTAATATCGTTATTCTCATCTAGATAGACAAGTGTTGGCTTGAAGTTAGCTACTTCTTTTTCATCCATAGTGGTGTAGGCACAAATAATTATGCGGTCACCCGGAGATGCTTTATGTGCTGCTGCGCCATTGACCGAGATGATATTTGAACCCGCTTCTGCACAGATCGCATAGGTCGTGAAACGTTCGCCATTGGCAACGTTGTAGATCTGGATCTGCTCATATTCATGAATACCAGCGGCTTCCAGCAATTTGCTATCGATCGCACACGAACCTTCATACTCTAATTCAGAGTGTGTCACGCAAGCGCGGTGTAGTTTTGTTTTTAATAAAGTCAGTTGCATATCCGACAATCAGTAGTGAACTAATAGAATATTATCGCTTTTTAGCCATCATCAAGCAAGATTACAAGCCACATTATCTATCAATCGTGCTTTGCCCAAACGTGCTGCTGCCAAAATTCTGAGTTCCCTGTCACCCTCTTTAGCTAGCTCTAGATTGTCAGCACAACGAATATCAACATATTCAGGAGTGAAACCTGAATCTTGCAAACGTTCCAAGGCCTGTTGTTGCAGAAGGGCATAGTCTCGTTCACCTTGCACAATTTGTTTTTGTATCGATAGTAAGGTTCGGTGTAATTCAGCCGCCTGTTCGCGCTGTTGTTCAGTCAAGTATTGATTGCGTGAACTCATTGCCAATCCATTAGGTTCTCGAAACGTTGGGCCACCCGCAATTTCAATAGCCAAGTTCAGATCAGCCACCATTTTCTTTATCAACAACAATTGTTGATAATCTTTTTCACCAAAGACAGCAATGTCTGCTTGAACCATATTAAATAATTTGGTGACAACGGTTGCAACGCCATCAAAATGTCCTGGGCGATTCTGTCCGCACAGTTTATCGTCCATGCCGGGCACAGTGACCGTCGTCTGTGCAGTCATTCCATGTGGATACATTTCCTCAACGGTGGGCGTAAACAGTAAATCACAATTGTTGGCACCCAGTTGCTGACTATCGGCATCCAGCGTTTTGGGATAGGCTGATAAATCATCTTTATCATCGAACTGCAATGGATTTACAAAGATACTTACGATGACCTTGTCTGCTACCGATTTGGCGTGTTTAACCAATGATATATGACCTTGATGCAGATTGCCCATAGTGGGAACCAATGCAATTGTCTGTTTTTGTTGGCGCCATGCTTTTACTTGTGCATGTAATGCACTCACTGAATTAACTATCTGCATTAATAGTGTTGTTCCAACTGAGGAAATTGACCTGACTTCACATCCTGAACATATTTGGCAATCGCTGCCGGAATCGCACCAGTATCAGCCAGAAAATCATGGCTGAATCGAGGTCGCTTACCGGGTGTTAGTCCCAGCATGTCGTATAGCACCAGTACCTGGCCATCACAGGCTACGCCCGCGCCGATACCTATCACTGGAATAGTCACCGTTGCAGTTACTCGCTCAGCAAGCTCCGCAGGCACGCACTCCAGTACCAACATATCCGCACCGGCATCTTGTAAGGCTTTGGCATCAGTGACTAACTGTTCAGCATCATTGGTATCACGCCCCTGCACCCGATACCCACCTAAACGATGTACCGATTGAGGCAATAAACCCAAATGCGCACAAACAGGAATACCCCGCTCGACCAATTGCTTAACAGTATCGGCAACTACAGCGCCACCCTCCAACTTCACCATTTGTGCACCACCTTCTGCCATCAATCGTGCAGCATTATGAATGGCCTGTTTGGTATTTGCATAACTCATAAATGGCATATCAGCGATTACAAAGACTTTTTCACTGCCACGTACCACATTGCGAGTGTGGTAAACCATGTCATCAACAGTGACGGGCAATGTGCTTTCCTGACCTTGAATAACCATGCCTAATGAATCACCAACCAGAATGATATCTACGCCTGCTTGCTCAAGAACATGACTAAAGCTGGCATCATACGCTGTTAGCACAGCAATTTTTTTTTGCTCAACTTTCATTTTTCGCAGACTGGTTAATGTTGTTCGGCTCATAATTATTTCTCTTTTACAGGCAGAGGATTGTAATAGTGCCGCCCACTTTGTTGGGTACTGATTTGCTCTAGCAGATTCTGATAATCCTGTTCGCTATTAACAAGATCTATCTGTTCTGCATTCACAATCAACAGTGGTGATGCATCATAATAATGGAAGAAATCAGCATACGTATCTGCCAGACGTTTCAGATAACCCTCTTCAATCCGCTGTTCATAACCAATCCCTCTTTGAGAGACTCGTGCTTTTAACACCGATAAAGGCGCTTGCAGGTAGATCACCAAATCAGGAACACGATTTTGCATAGTGAGATTGTCATACACCATGTTATATAACGCTAGTTCATCATCGTCTAAAGTAATTTGAGCAAATAATCGATCTTTCTCAACCATAAAATCAGCTACCTGCAAATTTGTAAACAGGTCATCCTGTTGCAAGGTTTTACTTAACTTTACTCTCTGCATCAGAAAACTAAGTTGCGTTGGCAATGCCGATTGTTTTGGGTACAGATAAAATTTTTCAAGAAAAGGATTATGTTCAGGCTGTTCCAGTAAAGTGGTGCCAGAAAAACTGTCAGCGAGACGTTTAACCAAATGGGTCTTTCCAACGCCTATTGGCCCTTCAACAACAATATATTGATGCGGTAATGTATTCATAATTCGCTATTTTCGATCCGATGCAAACCATCACGTGGACAGTGTCTGAGCAAGTCTTCAATGTCGCCCATATCAGGAATGATTAACTCAGGTGCTATTTCTGCCAACGGGTAAAGTACAAATGACCGTAATGGTATACCGGGATGAGGGACTTGCAAATGTTTATCATCAAAAATCTGCTCGCCATATAATAACAGATCCAAATCCAGTGTTCTTTCTCCCCAATGGCGTTGTCGTAGCCGACCTTGTTGCTGCTCAATAGCCTGTAATTGGTCAAGTAAATCATGGGCTGTTAATGCAGTATCAAGTTCGGCAACCGCATTAATATAGTCTGGTTGATCTTCTGGTCCCATTGGCGGACTAGAATACAATGATGAGCGTGCTATAAATATAGATTGTGGCAAAGATTTCAGGGCATTTATTGCCATTTCTATCTGTGCAGCAGGATCTGCCAGATTACTGCCTAAACCTATAAATACCCGCATTACTCACTCTTACTGGCAGGCTTTCTGCGTCTTCTGCGACGTGGGCGTTTTTTCTCGGTGGTAGACGCTGACAAAGCCTTCACCATCTGTTGCTGATTATCTTCCGTTTCTATCTGGAATGTTGTCCACCAGTCCGCCAATTCTGTTAAGGGTTCCCCCGACTCAGCTCTTAATAACAAGAAGTCATAACCCGCTCTAAATTTGGGATGAGTCAACGTTCTGAATGCTTTTTTACCAAACCGCTGTGCCAATCTGGGCTGTAATACCCAGATATCCTTAGTCACCATCGTAAATCGTTTGGGGACAGCGACACGTTTGACCTGCTCAGAAATTACTTCCATTGCAGCTCGTTGCAACGCTGGAATAGGTGGAACCTTATCATCCTGATACTCTTGCCATTTTTGACGAACAGGTTCCCAAAGTAAGGCAGCAAATAAAAAAGCAGGGGTAACAGGCTTGCCTTCATCAATGCGCTTATCTGTATTTTCCAATGCTTTAATTAACAAGGTACGCGGAAAACCATCCTGCTCTGTATGTAACAAATCCGCAGTTTGAGGAAACAAGTGATCAAACACACCATAGTGACCCAATAACTCATGAGTCACCGCAGCATTACCACTTAAATACAGCTTCAATGTTTCATCAAATAACCGTGCTGATGGGATATCTGCTAACAAATGCGCCAATTCGGGGATCCAACGTTCAGTCTCCTCATCCAGCAACAAACCCAGCTTACCAATAAAACGAATTGCTCTGAGAATACGAACCGGATCTTCACGATAACGTCTTTCCACATCACCAATCAGGCGAACTTTACCCTCTTTCAGATCAGCAAGCCCGCCTGTGTAATCCACTATCGAAAAATCACGAATATTGTAATAAAGGGCATTAATAGTGAAATCACGTCGCCAGGCATCTTGTTCCAATGTACCAAAAACATTATCTCTGACAATGCGACCTTGATCATCCAGATGCTGATCCTGTTCAGAAGGTGGTGCTCTAAAAGTAGCAACCTCAATCACCTCTCGGCCAAACCTGACATGAACCAGCTTGAACCGCCGCCCAATTAAACGGCTGCGCCGGAATAACTGATGAACTTGCTCTGGTGAAGCATCAGTGGTCACATCAAAGTCTTTAGGTTCATGCCCAAGCAATAAATCACGCACGCAACCACCGACTAAATACGCTTCATAACCTGCATCTTTAAGGCGATATAACACCTTCAAAGCATGTGGACTGATCTGTGACCGTGAAATCGTGTGCTGTGGGCGTGGAATAATGACGGGTTCGTCGTGTCCAGTAGTTGTTGAACCTTGTGAACGTGGCCTATTTCTTTTAAGACGATTAAAGATAGTATTAAGAGATAACATTGCTGAATATAATACCACGCTTCTTATTTGGTTTATCTATCATGCTTTTTTTATGTCCATCGCTATCTGAACAGGCCGAAAGGATCGACGATGAATCGGTGTGATACCGAGCTCTATCAACGCCTGTTGATGCTGTTTTGTTGGATAACCTTTATGTTGAGCCAGACCATAGCCAGGGTACAATTTGTCCATTTCTAACATTTCTCTGTCTCTAGCCACTTTTGCCAGAATAGACGCGGCTGCAATAACCGGTTCCGATTGATCGCCTTTGATAATAGTGGTTACAGGGCAATTCAGATTGGGAGCCTGATTGCCATCTACCAGCGCATGAACAGGTTGAATGGTCAGGCCTTCCACGGCACGTTTCATTGCCAGTAAGGTTGCCTGCAGGATATTGAGTTGATCAATCTCTTCTGGCTCTGCACGTCCTAATGACCAGGCAAGAACATTCTGTTTGATAATTGGCTCTAATTGTTCGCGACGTTTTTCAGTCAATTTTTTAGAATCGGCCAGACCTGGAATTGGATTATGCGGATCAAGTATCACTGCGGCAGTGACAACCGGACCTGCTAATGGACCTCGTCCAACCTCATCTACGCCAGCTATCCATATCTGGTTAGTCATTGTTAGGTAGCTTTAACATGTTAATAACCTGTTGTGCTGCATTATGTGCCCCTCCAGAGGGTCCAAGCGCTGTTAATACCTGCTGCCGAATTGCTTCAGCATTATCTTTACTTTTGGGATTGATCAATAACGCCGTCATCTCTGCCTCCAATCGCTCTACACTGACATCATCTTGTAACAATTCGAGTACTAACGCTTTGTCCGTGACAATATTGCATAAGCCAACATAGGGAATTTTCACCAGTCGACTTAAAATTCGATACGTCATAGGCGCGACACGATAAATAATAAAATGAGGCACGCCTAGCAGGGCAATTTCCAGTGTTACAGTGCCTGATGCTGCCACCACCGCATCACAGGCAGATGTCAGTTCATAAAAATCTTTGTCAACAACCCGAATTGGTAATGTGCTTTGTGCCAGAATAGGCTTAATCACATCAGCATCCAGCCCTGGCGCCATCGGCAACACGACGCTGACATCATAATGGTGTCGGCAAACCTGTTCAGCGGCCTGAATCATTATTGGTAATAAGGCTTCGACCTCACTCCGGCGACTGCCCGGAAATAATCCCAAAATACGATGTTGCGGATTTAATCCAAAGTGAGTTTTAGCCTGATCGATAGTCAATGTCCGTTTAACCGCATCCACCAGTGGGTGCCCAACACAACTGACTGATACGCCAGCTGATTCATATATCGGCACTTCAAATGGAAACAGAACTGCCATATGGTCAACAACACGTTTAATCGTTTTCACCCTTCCTGCACGCCATGCCCATACTTTAGGACTGATGTAATACAACACCGGAATACCTAGCTTCTTAGCTTCCTTAGCCAACTTGAGATTAAAGCCGGGATAATCAACTAATACTAATAAGTCGGGGCGTTCTACCTTTAGTAAATCAACCATATTGTTGAATATTTTCTTGATATGTCGATAGCGTTTGAGAACTTCAATTAGCCCCATCACTGCCAGTTCAGAAAAGTCAACGTCTATCTCAGCACCTGCAGCACGCATATTATCACCGCCAATACCTCGAATAACCGTATCAGGTGCCAGTTTTTTTAATTCTGTAATCATTCTGGCGGCATGAGCATCGCCCGATGCTTCGCCAGTAATGACTACGATATTTTTGTGGCTCAAGGTTATCTACCTTCTGCGTAACCAACCAGTTCTAATCCAAAGCCAGACAGCCCTGTTAATTTTGTAGGCGTGCCCATAACACGCATTTTTTTAACACCTAAATCAGCTAATATCTGAGCACCAACACCGAATGTTCTTAAATCCCAGCTTGTTTTACTAACGCTTTCAGTTTGCCCTAAATCTTGCTGTTGATAATGGGCGACTTTTGCTGCTAATTGGGCATTTTGTTCCGGTTGACGTAATACCACCAATATCCCTTTACCTGCCTGTTGAATTTGATTCATCACAGTATCCAAAGGCCAGTGTGGTGCTTCGCGGGTTGAGCCCAATAAATCTGTCAGGGGATCAGCCATATGAACGCGTACCAAAGTCTCTTCATCGGGATCAATATCACCAGCGACAAGAGCCATATGAACCTGTCCATTCACAGTATCCTGGAAGCTGTATAGCTGAAAATCACCATGGTCTGTTGGCATATGACATTGAGCTAGGCGCTGCACTGTCATTTCGTTTTCTAACCGATAACTGATTAAGTCAGCAATCGTTCCAATTTTAAGGCCGTGTGTTTCAGCAAATTTTTCCAAATCGGGTCTTCGTGCCATGCTGCCATCATCGTTCAGAATTTCCACTATTACTGCTGAAGGATCTTTGCCCGCCAGTTGAGCCAGATCACAGCCAGCTTCAGTATGACCCGCTCGCGTCAGCACTCCACCTCGTTGAGCTTTCAAAGGAAAAATATGACCAGGCTGAACCACATCTTCTGGCTTCGCTTCTGGGTTAGCCGCAGCCAAAATAGTTAATGCCCGATCACCCGCTGAAATCCCGGTGGTCACCCCTTTAGCGGCTTCAATTGATACGGTGAAATTAGTTGAATAGGCGGCCTGATTATCGGTCACCATCAATGGCAAGCGTAATTGCTGGCAACGATCTTCAGTTAAGGTTAGACAAATCAATCCACGACCAAAGCGAGCCATAAAATTAATCGATTCCGGTGTGGCGCACTCTGCTGCCATCACCAAATCACCTTCATTTTCGCGATCCTCATCATCCATGATGATGACGATTTTACCTTGGTTAAGGTCGTCAATAATTTCCGCAGTGGTGTTTAATTTCATTATTTTAAAAATCCGTGCTGGAGTAATGTCTCGTGTGTAATACCAGTATTTTGTTGCGGCAGTAATCGCTCCAAATAACGTGCAATTAAATCCACCTCGAGATTAACCTTGGTAGCTACACGATAATTGCTGATGATGGTTTCCTGCATGGTATGTGGAATGATATTTACTTCAAACCAGTTATCCGCAACATTGTTAACGGTCAGACTAACTCCATCAATACAAACTGAACCTTTTTCGGCAATATAGCGTTCCAACCCTGATGGCACTTCAAAACGAAACTGAACCGACCGCGCTGATTCCTGTCGTGATACTACTGTACCAAGACCATCAACATGACCACTAACAAAATGACCACCTAAGCGATCGCCAACCGCTAGCGCCTTCTCTAAATTAACTTCTGAACCAGTTTGGACGGAGCCTAAACTGGTTCGATCTAGGCTTTCACGTGACACATCAAAACCCAGTTTATTATCCCGCATTTCTACCACAGTTAAACAAACACCATTAACAGCGACACTGTCACCCAATTTAACATCCGTCAAATCCAGTTTTTGTGTATCAATATTAAGACGTAAATCACCACCCTGAGGCTGGATCCTTTCAATCTTTCCTTTCGCTGCAATAATGCCAGTAAACATGGTCTATATGTCCTTTGTATACTCGGGTAAGGCAGTAATACGCCAGTCACGTCCTACCGAACGCATATCTGTAATCTTCAAGTCAATATTCTCTGCCAACGTGTGTAATTCAGGCAAATGGAATACTCCTTTTGCCGCATTGCCCATTAATTTTGGCGCCATATAAAACACTAATTCATCAATCAATCCGGCACTTAATAATGCACCATTCAAAACGGCACCAGCCTCAACCATGACTTCGTTGATCTCACGTTGTGCTAATGCTTTCATCAAGGCATTGAGATCAACCTGATCATCCAGTGCTGGCAAGGTTAACACTTCCATTGGTAAATTCGATTGTGAGTCTATTACTGTACTGGCAATCAATAGCTTGTTATCGTTATTAAATACTCTGGCTTGCGCGGGTATTTGTAATTGACTATCAACCACTACTCGCAAAGGTTGTCTGATAACATCATTGTCAGGATACCAGTCTCCCTCAGGGCGAACAGTTAAAGCAGGATCATCCATCAATACCGTACCAATACCCGTTAAAATAGCTGAACTTCTAGCACGTAATTTTTGTACATCTTGTCGAGCATCTGCGCCGGTGATCCATTGGCTTTCTCCAGATGCCATTGCCGTTCGGCCATCAAGACTCATAGCAATTTTGCTTCGTACATAAGGTCTGCCAGTACGCATACGCTGACAAAACCCAGGATTCAAGCTTGCTGCTTGTTGTTCCAATAAACCCACTGTTACCGTAATACCAGCGTCTTTCAACTTGTTAATACCATTGCCACTAACAACAGGATTAGGATCAGCCATAGCAATAAAAACACGTTTTACGCCAGCTTGGATCAATGCATCTGCACACGGTGGTGTTCTGCCAAAATGGCTACAGGGTTCCAAGGTGACATAACAATCAGCACCTTTAACTTTATCGCCGCCTTGACGTAGTGCGTTTACCTCGGCATGTGCTTGACCAGCTCTTTGATGCCAACCTTCGCCTACCACTTCACCGTCTTTTACAATGACACATCCCACTCGTGGATTGGGATCGGTTGTAAAAAGCCCGCGCTCTGCTAAGTGCAAAGCGCGGGCCATAAAGTGTTCATGCGCAGTCATAATGATAGTGTTAATTATCGTATTGCATAGATTCAGGTGCGTTAATCCGACTAGGTACCATTATCAGGTTTATCCGAGTCAGCTGAATCTGTACGATTTTCCATTCGCTCAATCTCTTCACGAAAAGCATTCACGTCTTGAAAACTTCTATATACAGAAGCGAAGCGCACATACGCTACTTCATCCAACTCATGTAATGCCTCCATCACCCACTCGCCAAGCAAACGACTTTCTACCTCACGCTCTCCCGTCGCAATAAGACGTCGGACAATACCTTTGACAGCGCTGTCGACTGCATCAATACTTACCGGTCTTTTTTCCAGTGCCTTCAAAAAACCTGAGCGTAACTTGTTTTCATCAAACACTGCTCGAGATTGATCGCTTTTAATCAATCTCGGAACAGTCAGTTCTGCAGTTTCATAGGTCGTGAATCGCTCATTGCATTCAGCACACATACGGCGCCGACGAATCGCATCACCCTCAGCAGAAAGTCGAGAGTCAATGACCTTGGAATCATCAGCACCGCAGAATGGACAACGCATATCTTTTTATCCGTTGTGAATTATGAATAGACAGGTAATGTCTGACAGATTGCGACAACTTCCGCTTTAACACGATTGATAACAGCCTGATCACCACGGCTGTCTATCACATCACACATCCAGTTAGCCAGATCCTTACATTCTTGCTCATTAAATCCACGGGTGGTCACAGCTGGTGTACCGACGCGGATACCCGATGTCACAAACGGTGATTGTGGATCATTAGGCACAGCATTTTTATTCACTGTAATATTTGCATCACCCAACCAGGCATCCACATCCTTACCTGTTAAACCTGCTTCGATAAAGCTAACTAGGAACAGATGATCATCAGTACCTTTTGATACCACGTCGTAACCACGAGCCATAAATACCTCAGCCATAATCTGGGCATTTTTCACCACTTGTTGCTGATAGGTTGTAAATTCAGGCAACATCGCTTCTTTGAATGCAACCGCTTTTGCAGCAATCACATGCATCAATGGACCACCTTGAAAACCAGGAAACACAGCTGAATTGAGTTTTTTCTCAATTTCCGCATTGGCTTTTGCCAGAATCAGACCGCCACGTGGACCACGTAAGGTTTTATGCGTCGTTGTGGTAGTGACATCAGCAATTTGAACCGGGTTAGGATAAATTCCTGCCGCAACCAAACCAGCAACATGTGCCATATCCACTAACAAATAAGCACCGATTGAATCAGCAATATCGCGGAACCGTTGCCAATCAACAATACGTGAATAGGCTGAAAAACCAGCAACCACCATTTTAGGTTGATGTTCTTTGGCTAGACGCTCAACTTCATCATAATCAATTTCGCCTGTTTCAGGATTAAGACCATAAGAAATTGAATTATAAATTTTACCGGATGCGCTCACTTTAGAACCATGCGTTAAATGGCCACCATGAGCGAGACTCATACCTAAAATGGTATCGCCTGGTTGTAGCAGGGCTAAATAAACAGCGGCATTAGCCTGTGAACCTGAATGAGGTTGCACATTAGCATAATCAGCACCAAACAATTCTTTCGCTCGATCCATTGCTAGCTGTTCAGCTTTATCTACGTACTCACAACCACCGTAATAACGCTTACCAGGATAGCCTTCAGCATATTTATTTGTTAATGAAGAGCCTTGTGCCTCCATCACACGTGGACTGGTGTAGTTTTCAGATGCGATTAATTCGATATGATCTTCCTGACGCTGATTTTCAGCTTCTATCGCATTAAACAATTCATCATCAAAACCAGCGATGGTCATGTTTTTCTTGTACACAGTATTCCCCTGTTTCTACTGTAAAATAACGCTATATTCTATATCACTAAGCTGTATGCTTCTATGGCAGAGTTATTTTTTTGTTATTACCTTGCGGAAATTGTCGATTATGAACATATCTTTATTAGGAATTGGCCTGATGGGTCAGGCATTAGCTAAACATTTACTTGATGAAGGGCAACAATTAACTGTCTTTAATCGCAGTCCCGAAAAAACAGTCGAATTGCACAACTTAGGCGCAACTGTCGTGCTTACTGCGCAAGATGCCGTCAATAACAGTGACTTTTGCATTCTGATGTTAAGTGATGCCGAAGCCATTAATACCGTAGTCGACAGTATTGATCCTGACACGTTCAAAGATAAAATTTTCATCCAGATGGGCACTATTTCTCCTGATGAATCTCGCGCCATTGCCAGACGTATTACTGACTGTCAGGGCAGTTACTTAGAATGTCCGGTATTAGGAAGTTTGCCAGAAGCAACGAGCGGCACATTAATTTTAATGGCTGGAGGGAGTTCTGATGATTTTCAAGCTGCATTGCCGTTGCTAAAAATCATTGGTAAAAATCCCCAGCATATTGGCGATATCGGTCAGGGAGCCACTGTTAAACTGGCGATGAATCAACTGATCGCAGGCCTCACCACTAGTTTTTCATTAAGCCTTGCTCTTGTTGAAAAAGAAGGCATTGAAGTCGAACAGTTTATGAAAATAGTGCGTGATAGTGCTCTGTATGCCCCAACCTTTGATAAAAAGCTGGAGCGAATGTTACAGCGGGACTATAGCAATCCTAACTTTCCTACCAAACATCTGGCCAAAGATACCCGATTATTTCTTTCTGTAGCGAAGCAACTAGGTCTGGAAACCTGCGCACTCGAAGGGATCAAGCAATTACTGGAAAAAACACTTGCTAAAGGACTGGCTGACACAGATTATTCAGCCATTTATGCTGGTATCAACAAAGACCAGTGATACAGACTAAAACGCCCTCAGGTGAGGGCGCTAAAGCAAAACATTACAGACTGAACAAGTCCCGTTGAATGATTGTTTCATTACGATCAGGACCCGTTGAAATAATATCGATAGGAACACCTGCCAGACTTTCTACTTTATTAATATAAGACTGAGCATTGGCAGGCAATGCATCAAATTCAGTGATGCCAAGTGTTGTCTCTGACCAACCTGGCATATCAATGTATTGAGGTTCACACCCTTCGAACTCATCGGCACTGAGTGGTAAAACATCAACCAGCTCACCATTACGATGATAGCCAACACACAATCGAATGGTTTCTAATCCATCTAACACATCAAGCTTAGTCAAACATAGACCTGTAATGCTATTGATCCAGCATGCTCGCTTTAAAGCCACCATATCTAACCAGCCACAGCGACGATCACGACCAGTGGTTGAGCCTTTCTCATGGCCTTTTTCTGATAAATGTTTACCTACTTCATCAAATAATTCTGATGGAAATGGGCCCGCACCCACACGAGTTGTATACGCTTTGGTAATACCCAGTACATAATCAATATGGCATGGACCGACACCAGCACCGGTTGCACTACCACCGGCAGTGGTATTTGATGAGGTCACATAGGGATACGTACCGTGGTCAATATCTAGTAATGCTCCTTGAGCACCTTCAAACATGACATTGTCACCGGCTTCTGAGTATTGTTGTAGCAAATGAGGAATATCGGCAATCATTGGTAACAGAATGTCACGCATTGCCAGAGTTTCATCACGCACCTGTTCAAAACTAACTGGCTGTGATTGATAATAATTAATCAATGAAAAATTATGGTATTGCATCACTTCTTCTAATTTAGTGATGAAACCTTGTTCATCTTTCAAGTCACCTAACCGCAAGCCACGACGAGCCACTTTATCTTCATAAGCAGGGCCAATTCCACGACCTGTAGTACCAATCGCAGCCTTACCGCGACGACGTTCACGCGCCTGATCCAGAGCAACGTGATACGGCAATATCAGTGGGCAAGCTGCACTGATTTTCAAACGCTGGCGAACAGGAATACCATTGCCTTCTAGCTCTGTCATTTCTTTGATCAAAGCTTCCGGTGATAACACCACACCATTACCAATCAAACACTGGACGTGTTCACGCAAAATACCTGATGGAATTAAATGTAAAATGGTTTTCTTACCATCTATTACCAAGGTATGGCCTGCATTATGGCCACCTTGAAAGCGTACCACTGCCGAAACATTATCTGTCAGCAGATCAACCAGTTTACCTTTACCTTCATCGCCCCATTGGGAGCCAATCACAACAATATTTTTAGCCACGTGTCTGTGTTCCTGTTTCAGCCACTAGCCAGTGACCATCTTGATTTATAAGTGTTTTTGCAGCGGGTAGTATTGTGTCTGAAAACTGATAAATAACCACTTCACCTTGACTACGTAATTGCTCTACCATCTGTTTCTGTTGTTCATCATCTGACCGTATTACGGAGATAACCTGTCTATTGTCGCCCTGTACAGGCAATTGAGTAACCAGCGTTTTTAGGTCTAGGCTAAATCCGGTTGCAGGCTGTGCATGACCAAAGTCTTCACCGATATCATCGTATCGTCCACCCATGGCAATGGCTTGTGCTGATCCTGCCTGATAGGCTGCAAACACAATACCGGTGTGATAGTGATAACCACGCAGTTCAGCAAGATCAAAGTTGAATGTTACTTCCGGCAGACATTGCATGGCTACTTCAGCAATAGTTTGCAGTGTATTTAGTGCTTGCTGCACTGACTCTGGCGCTTGAGCGAGGATCTGTTTCGCCCGTTGTAGTTCGTCTACGCCACCATTTAATTCTGCTAATGCCAGTAACATACTGTGACTATCTGCAGACAATTGATAACCCATCAGTAAAGCTTCTATCTCTGGTAATGCTTTACGTTGCAGTGCTGAAAATAACTCTTGTTCCTGCTCATCATTTAATCCGGCATGTTCTGCTAAACCGCGATAAATACCCACATGACCAATATCCAGCAATAGGTTTGAGCCAACACCTGCGACCGATAAGGCTTCAACCATCAATTGCAATACTTCCAAATCACTTTCCGGTCCTGCGTGACCGTAGATTTCTGCACCCAACTGAATTGGGTTGCGAGATGTGCCCTGTCCTTCTGGTAAGGTGTGCAATACATCACCGATATAACACAGTCTTAACACATCATCCTGATTACGCAGGTTATGTGCTGCAACGCGTGCCACCTGAGGTGTCATATCCGCACGAATTCCCATTAAACGTCCAGACAGTTGATCTGTTAGCTTAAACGTTTGTATATCAAGGGTTTTTCCAGTACCAGTCAGCAACGAGTCCAGATATTCTACCAAAGGTGGGACTACCAACTGATAACCCCAGCTCTGCATCATATCGACCAGTTTACGGCGCAGTATCTCAAATTGTGCCGCCTGTTGAGGCATCAACTCGTCAATGCCTTCTGGAAGCAACCAACGTTGTTTGAAAGTCATGTAATCAATTTACCCAATAAAGTAAAACCAGACCAAAGACCATACTGAATAAACCTATCATTCTCAGTTGTTGATCTTTCATTCCAGCCATTTGTAACAGTGCACGTCGAAATACAGTTGGATTAAGAAAAGGCATAATACCCTCAATAACCAGCATGAGCGCTGTTGCCACCCACAGACTATGTAACAACATGTCGTTCACTGAATCGTCTAGTCTTTAGTGTTACTAAAGAGATTAAAAAACTCACCTTTAGGCTCAATCACCAACATATCGTCACCACCAAATACATTCTTATAGGCAGTTAAACGACGATATAACGAATAAAATTCGCTATTTTGACCATAAGCATCAGCATAAATCTCTGTTGCCTGAGCATCACCTGTACCACGCAACTCTTCTGCAGTACGATTAGCATCAGCCACTATAATTGTGCGCTGACGATCAGCATCTGAACGAATTTTTTCTGCTTCTTCAGCACCTTGTGAACGAAGTTCTTTTGCCACTCTTTCACGTTCAGCTTCCATTCGAGTATAAACTGAGGTACTTACTTCGGTCGGCAAATCAATACGTTTGATTCTAACATTCACAATTTCGATACCGAACTCAGAGGCAGTGTTATTGGCATCGTTGATAATTTGTGAAACCATGGCGACGCGATCACCTGACACCACTTGTTGAATCGTTCGCTTACCAAATTCACCACGCAAACCATCTTTAACAATCTGAGACAAACGCAACTGGGCGCGGCCTTCATCTCCCCCCATTGAAGTAAAATAGGTAGCCACATCTGAAATTCGCCACAGAATGAATGAATCAACTAATACATTCTTCTTCTCACCTGTCAGATAACGTGCTGGCGTTGCATCCAAAGTAAGGATACGACCATCAAAACGGCGTATTTCATTGATAAATGGAATTTTAAACTGAATGCCAGCCTGATAATCAGATCGCTCTATCTGACCAAGACGCAATAATAATACACGTTCACGCTGATCAACAAAGAACACCGATGAGCTGATAATAATTACAGCCAATAAACCAACAAAAATGATTGTATTTAATCGTGAAGACATCTTAACGCCCTCCTCTGTTACGTGCATCTGTAGATGATGACGAATTAGTTGACGTTGTGCTTGTTGACGGATAGGCCTTCAAGTTACTTAAATCAATTCTAGGTGGTGCAACTGTGTTGCCACCACGTAGTCGATCTAATGGCAAATACAGCACATTATTGCTGTCTTTAGACACATCGATCATGACTTTCTGACTCTGTGTATAAACAGACTCCATCGTATCCAGATACAAACGTTCACGTGTAATTTCAGGTGCTTTTTCATATTCTTTCATCACCTGTAAGAAACGGCTGGTATCACCCGATGCTTTCGCTATAATCTGACTCTTATAGGCTTCAGCTTCCTGGACGATACGGAATGCCGCTCCACGTGCTCTCGGCACAATATCATTGGCATACGCTTCCGCTTCATTTTTCTGACGCACTTCATCCTCACGCGCTTTTACCACATCAGCAAACGCCGCTTGTACTTGCTCAGGTGGCTGTACATCCTGCATATTGACACTGGTAATAATCAAGCCTGTTTCATGCGCATCCAGAATAGATTGCAAGAGTGCTTCAGTAGAACTAGCAATAGCGCTTCGGCCTTCTGTTAGCACAAAGTCCATATTAGATTGACCCACTGTTTCACGCACTGCACTCTCTGTCATTTGACGTAAAATCAAATCCGGATTTCTTACGTTAAACACGTATTGAGATACATCTTTGATTCGATATTGCACAGCAATTTTAAGATCAACAATATTTTCATCTTTAGTCAGCATTAACGACTCAGAGTGAATTGTGCTACCACTTCGACCACCAGTTGAGCGATAACCGATCTCAGCATTACGAATTTGTTCAACATCCACCACTTCTACTTTTTCAATGGGGTATGGAAGATGCCAGTGTGGGCCAGACAAGGTTGTTTCACTGTAAGCACCAAAGCGTAATACAACACCTCGCTCAGCTGGATCAACAATATAGATACCAGAAAGTAGCCATACAACAACAATAACTGAAAAAATCAACCCAAAACCAAGAGAACTACCATTCGATGATTTGTTACCACCAGAAGAGCCACCACCAAATATACCGCCTAGTTTGCGCTGCATATTGCGAATAACCTCGTCAAGATCAGGTGGGCCATCATTTCCACGATTGCCCCATGGGTCCTTATCACCATTACCAGGTTCATTCCAAGCCATTTAGCTCTCCAAAGTGAGAAAAGTAAGATTTATAATTTTGAACATGCTTATTTTACGGACATCGTCGACAATAGGGAACCGTTGATTAGCTGATATTTTCTAGTTCCAGTTGCTGCTCTGGAAAATATTCTTGTAAGGCCTGTCTTAATAAATCCAAACCTTCACCTGTTATTGCTGATATCCAAACGCGGGTAATCTGTCCATATTCATTACGATCTAACCGGGCTTGATGTTCATCAAGCTGGTCAATTTTATTACATACTATTAATTGCGGGACTTCATCAGCACCAATTTGCTGCAAAACATCATCAACGTGATGCATCAGATCATCTCGATCACTGGCACCGGCATCAATAACGTGAAGCAATAATGCCGCATCACGCGTTTCTTCTAGTGTTGAACTGAATGATTCAACTAAGTCATGAGGCAAGTTTCTAATAAATCCAACTGTATCTGCCATTATTAACGGCTGCGTATCCATCAGTTTAAGGCGTCTTAATGTCGGATCCAGAGTGGCAAATAAACGGTCATCAGCATAAACATCAGAAGTAGTCAGTTTATTAAATAAAGTTGATTTACCCATATTGGTGTAACCAACCAATGATACCACTGGCACACCCCCGCGTTGACGTGATCGACGACCTTGTTCACGTTGAGAGCGCACTTTATCAAGTCTTTTTTTAAGTGACTTGATGCGTTGTCCCAATAAACGACGATCCGTCTCTAGCTGAGTTTCACCCGGACCACGAAGTCCAATCCCACCTTTTTGACGCTCAAGGTGAGTCCAGCCTCGAACAAGACGGGTTGAAAGATGCTGTAGTTGTGCAAGCTCAACCTGCAGTTTACCTTCATGAGAGCGAGCCCGACGAGCAAATATATCTAAAATTAGTCCTGTTCTGCCTAGCACACGACACTGTAATTTTTGTTCCAGATTGCGTTCCTGACTGGGTGATAATTCATGATTAAACATCACCAGTGCAGCATCATTAGCAACGACGTGTTCTCTAATTTCTTCAACCTTGCCAGTGCCAGCAAAGTATTTAGGATCTGGTCGCTGACGTTTCCCATGAATGATAACGGCAATCTCTGCCCCTGTAGATTGAACTAATTCAATAAATTCTTGTTCAGTTTCATCAAAATCTGGATCATTAAAATTCAAATGGACAAGTACAACAGCTTCTTTTTCTGAGGATTCATCAAAAGCTGCATTGCTATCAGGACGATCAAACAATCAATATGCTCCCTTAATTTTCATCACTGAAATCAACATTTCGTGATGGCACAATAGTCGAAATTGCGTGTTTATAAACCATTTGATTAACTGAGTTCTTTAACAAAATAACAAACTGATCAAATGAGTCGATTTGGCCTTGAAGCTTAATACCATTCACCAGATAAACTGATACAGTCACATTTTCACGTCTTAACGCGTTTAAAAAAGGATCCTGTAATGATTGTGCCTTAGACATTTTTCACTCCTAAATATTGTTATTGTTTTAGTTATAAGGAACTGTCCATTCTAAAAGTATCGCTTGAATCGTCAAGTATTAATCATCAATTCAGGTATTTGTTGATCTAAGAAAGCCATAACTTGCTCAACAGGCAACTCTGCACCACTATCAAACCAAATGCCATCTTCTTGAGCTCGTAGCCAAGTAAGTTGACGTTTAGCCATTTGACGGGTTGCGATCACAGCTTTTTCCACTAGTGTTTTCTGATCGTATTCACCACTCAAATAGCTCCAAGCCTGACGGTAACCAACTGCCCGAATTGAAGGTAAATTTGAATGACAGTCTCCACGTTCAAACAACACTTTAACCTCATCAATGAACCCATTAACCATCATGTCCTGATAACGTTTCTCAATGCGTTGATGCAATACACTGCGTTCAAAAGGACTTAAAATCACCTTGGTCACAGTATATGGCAGTGATGCTTGATTTACCTGAGTCAACTCAGTCATCGATTTTCCAGTTATTTCGAAGACCTCCAAGGCACGTAACAATCGTTGTGGATCATTGCTATGAATTCTTGCAGCAGAAATAGGATCGATCTCAACAAGACGAGCATGTAATTGATTCAATCCCTGTTGATTTGCCTCAGTTTCCAGCCGCTTTCTGATTTCAGGATCGGCTGAAGGCAAACTGGCAAGGCCATGTTGTAAAGCTTTGAAATAAAGCATGGTACCACCCACTAGCAATGGAACTTTGCCACGGGCTGTGATATCTGCCATCAGTTGACGTGCATCATCACGAAACTTGCCAACTGAATAGCTTTCTGTTGGATCAATAATATCAACCAAGTGATGCGGAAATTGCTGTAATAGTGCTTTATCAGGCTTTGCTGTACCGATGTCCATTCCACGATAAACGAGTGCAGAATCGACACTGATAATTTCGACTGGGCACTGCTTGGCAATTTCCAACGCTAAATCGGTTTTTCCTGCAGCCGTCGGCCCCATGATGAACAGGGCCGGAGGGAAGTTTGAGTGTGTGTTCTCTATGATCAACCTTGCTTCATCGTGTCATAAAACTCGGCATTTGTTTTGGTTGCTTTCAAGCGATCCATCAAAAATTCCATTGCTTCGATAGGTTCCATACCCGCTAGTAATTTACGTAAAACCCAGAGCTTATGCATGTCGTCATCTTCAGTCAGTAATTCTTCTTTACGTGTACCAGAACGAGTTACATTAATTGCTGGGTAGATACGGCGTTCAGCCAGTTTACGTTCTAGTTGTAGCTCCATGTTACCGGTACCTTTAAATTCTTCAAAGATAACTTCGTCCATACGTGAACCTGTTTCAACTAAGGCAGTTGCAATAATCGTTAAACTACCACCTTCTTCAATATTACGAGCTGCACCAAAAAAGCGTTTCGGTCTTTGCAAAGCATTGGCATCAACACCACCGGTCAGTACCTTACCAGAAGAAGGTGCAACGGTATTGTAAGCACGCGCTAGACGAGTAATAGAATCAAGCAAAATGACAACATCATGCTTATGTTCAACTAGTCGTTTGGCTTTCTCAATAACCATTTCAGCAACTTGTACATGGCGAGTAGCAGGTTCATCGAAAGTACTTGATACTACTTCACCACGTACAGAGCGCTCCATTTCTGTCACTTCTTCAGGACGCTCATCAACAAGTAATACAATCAAGTCGCTTTCAGGGTAGTTAGCTGTAATTGATTGTGCTATTGATTGCAAAATCATGGTCTTACCAGATTTTGGTTGTGCAACAATCAATCCTCGCTGCCCTTTACCAATTGGAGCTGATAAATCAATCAGTCGTGGAGTCAAATCTTCAGTGCTGCCATTGCCACGTTCAAGGGTAAAACGTTCATTTGGAAACAGAGGTGTTAAGTTCTCAAAAGGAACCTTGTTTTTTGATTTTTCAGGTGCTTCAAAATTGATTTCATCCACTTTTATCAGAGCAAAGTAGCGTTCACTGTCTTTTGGAGCTCTGATTTTTCCTTTAATGGTATCGCCAGTACGTAATGAAAAACGGCGGATCTGACTAGGTGAAACGTAAATATCATCAGGGCCTGCGACATAAGAAGCTTCTGGGGAACGCAAGAAACCGAATCCATCCGGCAATAACTCAAGAACCCCTGTCGTATAAACATCATCGCCTTGTTTGGCGTGGGCTTTGACAATAGAAAAGATCAAATCCTGTTTTCGATTTCGCGCTAGACCTTCAAGTTTCATTGAAATGGCGAGTTCCATTAGCTCAGCAGCAGATTGCTTCTTAAGTTCTGTCAGATTCATGTATTACCTAAAGTGGATTTTTTAAAATAGAATTTATCACGTGCAAGACGTATGTATAGATGTGAGTTTATATTTGGGGGGTTGTTCTAGAATTTGGGAGCTAGAATACCAGCATATAAATAGTACGTCTATAGAAAATGATAAATAAATTTAGAGCTAGGGTTGAAAGTTGTTTTTAGAATACAAATTAGGACTACATCTTATTTCATTCTACGGGTAGTTGGATGACAAAAATGATCACATTAAAAGGTGATAGCTTATTCCTATCATAAATTGGTTTTTAATTTGTAACATCATAATTTATAATATTTTTCTAGATATTAAGCTTTATTCGCATGCATGGACTCTATTCTAATAATAGATTCTGCATTAGATAAAAATCCTCAACTTAGGCGACACATATATGAAAAAAAATAAAACATTTATTAAGTACATCACTCTATCAATATTTTTAGTAAGCCCACTTGCTGTCAATGCAGTCACTGTAATCACACCAATTGACGAAGATTCCTTAAGGGTAGTGAAATATCAAGGTAAGCCTCCACATAAGCGCTTAGTCGTAAATAAAAATTCAGAGCCAGCACTATATCAACACTATTCAGATCTAATGACTGTATCTAATGCAGATTCAACTAAATCGAATGAGAACGGACGCAATTGGAAAGGGGCTCCAGGAAAGCATTAATTCGTCTTGTTTTACATTAAAGGTCACTTCGGTGGCCTTTTTTATGAGTGCTATTAAATAGAATATCTAAATTAAGGTTAATAAATGAGGTCAGAGTAAGATTACACAATCAAAGGTCTGACTCAGTCCTACTTTGTTCCAGACAACATTGGTCACATCGTTCAAGCAGGTTCTCTACAAACTTCAGACAAAAAAATACCCAGACCACAACGTGGACTGGGGATCTTTGTATAAAAACCTGGCAGTGACCT
>JAOUJZ010000038.1 GCA_029882915.1 Gammaproteobacteria bacterium
ACATTACCAGCGATGTCAGGAGCCTCCACGAATGAGTGAAGATATTGCCACACTAAAAAAATCACTCTCTGAAGCAGAACAAAAAATAGTCGAGTTGCAAAATGCACTCTCCTATAGCGATGCCAAGAAAAACTCGATAGTTGATAATTTGCTGGATGCAGTTGTTCTAATCGATGAGCACAACTGCATCATAAGATTTAACCCTGCAGCAGAGGGAATGTTTGGTTATGAAGAACAAGAAGTTATAGGTCTAAATGTCAGTTTGCTTTGCCCTGAACCAATACGTGGAAAGCATGATAATTATATAGCCGAATATATATCCTCTCACGAAAAACGCATTATAGGAAAAGACCGTGAAGTAATGGCCTTACGTAAAGATGGATCGACATTTCCTATTTTGCTGGCAGTGAATGAATTATGGCTCGATGGCAAACGTCATTTCACTGGAATGATCAAAGACATTACACAACAAAAAGAAATGGAACGTGTAAAAAACGAATTCATTTCCACTGTCAGCCATGAACTACGCACACCACTCACCTCTATTCGAGGGGCTTTAGGCCTTATCATCGGGGGCGCAACTGGCGACATTTCACCTCAACACACATCCTTGCTCGACATTGCAGTGAATAATACCGAACGACTGTTAATGTTGATTAACGACATTCTGGATATTGAAAAAATCGAAGCCGGCAAACTCAGATTTGAAATCAAACGTATTGATTTGGTGCAACTGATACAGCAGTGCATTATCGATAACACGGGCATCGCCGAAGAATATGGCATGTCCTATCAATTTACCCCTCAATACAAACATGTGCTTGTTAATGGAGATGAAGGGCGCCTGTTTCAGGTCATCACCAACCTGTTATCAAATGCAGCCAAATTTTCTCCTCATGCTGATAACGTTGATATTGAGCTTGTCGTTCACGATGGTCTGGCTCGAATTACTGTCACCGATTATGGTATGGGAATCGCCCCAGAGTTTATGCCAAAACTGTTTGATAAATTCACTCAAGCTGATTCTACTGATGTTAGACAATCATCCGGAACGGGCTTAGGTCTAAGCATTAGCAAAGCAATTGTAGCCAAGCATCAGGGTGAGATTTTTGCTGAAAGTAAATTGGGGCAAGGAGCCAGCTTCCATATTGAGTTACCGTTGGCAATGCTTAGCTCTACTACTGAAACCAGCATAAATGACGCCCCCCCACCTGAATATCACTATAAAATTCTGATTGTTGAAGACGATCCTGACATAGCAGAACTGATCAAACGGATATTGGCTGATGAACATTGCAAATGTGATATTGCCTATGACACGATTCAAGCACGAACCATGCTAGCTGACAATCGCTATGATGCAATGACTCTAGATTTAATACTGCCCGGCCAGCAGGGCCTGGATTTCTTATCTGAATTAGAATCATTAGGCACAGAATATCATTTACCTGTCATTGTCATATCTGTTGATGCTGATAATCAAAAAATATCCTCGCAGGATTTATCCAGTGTAATTGAATGGATTCAAAAACCCATAGATAGCGATAAACTTATTGCTGCAGTGACTGCCAGCCAAGTGAACACTGGCCGTGATAGACCCCTGATTCTTCAGGTCGAAGATGAGCAAGATGTCGTTAAGGTTGTCGGCCTGATCTTAAAAAATCACGCTGACATTATTACTGCACGTACATTAAAAGAAGCACGGCAACAACTTGCCCAGCACAAATTCAATCTGGCGCTACTTGATATCGGTTTACCTGATGGGTCAGGCTTGGACTTATTAAGTGATCTCAAAGCTCAAATTCCTCCTGTCAACGCTGTCATTTTCTCAGCACAGGATGTCGGACAAGACATTGCTGAACAAGTTAGTGCGGCATTGGTCAAATCACGCACCTCAAATCTTGAATTAATAGAAACCATTAAAGCAGCAATCAAATAATGATACAGCGTATAGAACCACGTTACCCTTGTGTCGGTATTGAGTTAATGTATTGTCCTATTAATAATGATTGCATAGAAAATTTAGGCTCGGAAATCTACTCAGCCATCGGTCATGATATGAGCTTTTCTGGCCTCTCCTTTGATGTTGTTCATTCACTCGACGTTGGTGAGAAGCTTCATATATTGATCAGTAATCAATTTAAGCCACCGGAACGTTTAACCGCTGAAATACGTTGGTGCAAAGAACTGGAAAATGGCCATTTTCGCATTGGCGTATCCATCATCTCTTCAGAGGGGGTAAAGCTTGATGGAGAACACTGCGCCGATGATTTAATTAATGTCGACAATAGCGCTGGCCCTAGCGAAGCAACACTCATCTGTCCCAGTTGTATGGAAATTTCAACGTTTAACCTTGTAGACAATCAAGAAGGTAGTTGGGACAAAGGTATCATGCCGCTTTATAACTGTTCTAGATGTAATACAACGCGTAGCATTCCAAGTATATTGGAATATAACCGCCACCTGAGAATTAATCAGCTTAAGAGTAAAACTATCGTGTTTAATTTAAATCAACAATCAAGATCTCCTGAAACTTTAACTCGCATTTTGTATGTTGAAGATGAATCTGATATTCGCACTATTTCAAAAATGGCACTCGAAATGGTGGGAGGATACACTGTAGAGGTCTGCCATTCGGGCAAGCAAGCCCTTGAAAAAGCCGCTGAATTTAATCCAGACTTATTCCTGCTAGATGTCATGATGCCTGAGCTAACTGGCCCTCAAACACTAACTGAACTGAGAAAGCAGCAACAGTTTGCCAATACACCTGCCGTGTTTATGACGGCCAAAGTACAAACACATGAGGTTTGGGAATACCAAGCATCTAATGTATTAGGTGTTATACCTAAGCCATTTGATCCAATGTCTCTGTCAGAGGAAATACTTGAATTATGGAAAGGAACTTACGTTTTAACGTAGAATATATGTAATTCGGCTCACTAATGAAAGATCTTCTCATCACATGAACGCAAATATGCAACAAACGGTACTTATCGTTGATGATATTGAAGCCAACATCACCTTGCTGCAGCGTATCCTGAGTCGATTGGATATTAATATTATTACTGCCAGTGATGGCGAGCATGCGATCGAGCTTACTAATAATCATGATGTGAGTCTCATCCTTCTTGATGTCAATATGCCAAGGATGAGTGGATTTGAAGTGGCAGAACAGCTTGCCATTATTTACTCTGAAAACCCTATTCCTATTATTTTTATCACTGCATCAGATGAACATAAAAAAGATATTTATAGATTGAAAGGCTATGAATACGGTGCTCTTGATTACATTCTAAAACCTTTTAATAATCATGTTCTACTCGCTAAAGTCAAGGTAATCCTCCGTCTGAGAGAACAAGAGAAAAAACTCATTACTCAAAATCAACAACTTCAGGACGAAATAAACCATCGTCATGAAATTGAACAAACATTAAGAGAGCAACAGCGTGAGCTTTTAATAGCGGCCAATGCATTTGAGTATGGTATGGCATCTATCATCACCGATGATAAAGGAAACATTCTTCGTGCTAACCCAGATTTCACTGCTGTTACTGGATACAGCGAACAGGAAGTATTAGGCAAAAATCCAAGCATTCTTCAATCAGGTAGACATGATTCTGCTTTTTATAAAAAAATGTGGCATCAAATTGATTCTCAGGGCATATGGCAGGGTGAAATCTGGAACCAAAGAAAAAATGGCGAAATATATGTCCAATACCAAACTATTATTAAAATAATTGATAGCGAAGGTCAGGTATTAAATTATATTGCTGCCTTCACAGATATCACAGAGAAAAAAGAACGTGAAGACCATATACATTATCTTGCGCATTATGATTCATTGACAGGTCTGCCTAATCGACCTTTATTCACGGAGTTATTTACCAAAGAATTGTCTCGAACCAAAAGAACAAATCAGTCGGGTGCTATTTTATTTTTAGATCTAAATCGTTTTAAAAATATCAATGATTCTCTAGGTCATCAGGTTGGCGATGAGGTATTAATCGAATTTGCTAATCGCTTATTGAGGTGTCTGCGTAAGGAAGATACTGTTGCCCGTATCAGTGGGGACGAATTCATCATCCTCATCGCAAATGTTAATGGCAATCTTGATGCTGCCGCAAGCATTGCCAAAGCAATTTCCCAAAAAATTATTCAGTCACTTCACGCACCCATGGAAATTGGTCCCCATGAAATTATTGCCTCTACCAGCATTGGCATTTCTCTTTTTCCAAATAATGATCTTCCTGTCGAAACCATCATAAAACAGGCTGATACCGCGCTTTATAGCGCTAAAGAAGACGGCTGGGAAAATGTGAAATTTTTTGACTCCGAAATGGAAGTTACTGCGACTCACCGACTTCATATTGAAATTGCACTTCGAAAAGCAGTTGAAAATCAAGATTTACAAATTTATTTCCAGCCTAAATTTAATATTCAGACTGGATCTATCACCGGCGCTGAAGCCCTGTTACGCTGGCACCACGAAGAAGATGGATTTATTTCTCCTTCTGACTTTATCCCTATCGCAGAAGGAACAGGGCTTATTGTTAAAATCAGCGAATGGCTGCTAGACAGTGTCTGCAAACAGATTCAGAAATGGGAACAACAGCAGTTATTTGATGGCATTCAAAATGTTTCGGTCAACATCAGCCCGCGCCATTTCCGGCAGCAAGACTTTGTGGAAAAATTGATTGCACTGGTCAAATATTATGATATCTCACCAGCACACCTTGAGTTGGAACTCACTGAAGATATCATTACCACTAATGTTGCTGATGTTCGAAACAAACTTGAAATAATTAATGAATGTGGCATCAAAATATCTATTGATAACTTTGGCACCGGCTATTCATCACTCACATATTTACAACAATTACCTATCCATAGCTTGAAAATTGATCGATCATTTATTAATGATATTGATGAAAATTCTGAGCATAAGGCACTGATCCACGCCATCATGTCGATGGCAAATACCTTTCATTTAAATACAGTTGCTGAAGGTGTCGAAACAGTGCAACAACAAGACTATCTTCAGCAGCAAGGATGTATGGAGTTCCAGGGATTCCTTCGCAGTCCTGCCATATCACTTGATAAATTTAATGACATGCTCCAACAGAAAAAAACAGAACACTCATAACAACCCGCATTGCCAACATTTAATTAATATTTAAATTTGCTCGGGCAATTGCCAATTAACTGGCTGTTTATTATATTGCTGCAGATACTGATTTGCCTTACTAAAATGACGACACCCCAGAAACCCCCGATGTGCCGATAACGGCGAAGGATGAGGGGCTTTCAACACGAGGTGACGTTGACTATCAATCACCGCACCTTTTTTCTGAGCATAACTGCCCCACAACATAAACACCACATGTTCACACCTCTCATTCACCGTGGCAATAATTTTATCTGTAAATTGCTCCCATCCTTTTCCCTGATGCGAATTTGCATTCGATGCTTCTACCGTCAATACTGCATTTAACAACAATACGCCTTGCCTTGCCCAACTTTCCAGATATCCATGATGTACCGGTTCAATACCAAGATCTGCCTGTAGTTCTTTATAAATATTAACCAGTGATGGCGGTACTTTCACACCTGGTAATACTGAAAAACACAAACCATGTGCCTGTCCAGGCTGATGATAAGGATCTTGTCCTAAAATAACCACTTTCACCTGTTCCAATGGCGTGGCTTCCAAAGCATGAAACCAATTAGAAGAATGTGGGTAAATCACTTTATGTTGATCTTTCTGTGTCCGCAGAAATTGTTTTAGCGACTTCATATAAGGCATTTCAAACTCGGAATTTAGTGCAGGTAGCCAACTGGGGGCATTCTCTAAAGTCACATTACTTTCCTTAAGTTACATGTTCACTGACAGATGATATCAAAACAAATTATAAACAAGCACGGTTGTCCTCACATTGTACTGAGCGCATAATTTCACAGATATTAATCAGAGAAACGGTGTTTATGCCCTCAAAATTAACAAAAACAGATACTCAGTGGCGAGCACAGCTTAACGATGAACAATATCGTGTGACTCGCGAAGCCGGTACAGAACCTCCCTTTTCCGGTGAGTACGTTAATCACCATGATTCTGGCAACTATATCTGTGTCTGTTGTGGACAACCGTTATTTTCTTCTGACGCCAAGTTCGACTCTGGCTGTGGCTGGCCCAGTTTTTCAAATCAAATTGAACAGGGTGTAATCACCCATCATGCAGATCACAGTCACGGCATGGATCGCACAGAAGTTCGCTGTAAACATTGTGATGCACACCTAGGTCATATCTTTGATGATGGGCCTGCCCCCACAGGGTTAAGATACTGCATCAACTCAGTCGCACTTGATTTTCATGCCAAAGAATGACTGGTTCGTTTATATTGTCGAAGCTGAAAACGGTAATTTTTATACTGGGATTACAACCGACTTAAAGCGTCGCTTATCTGAACATCAATCAAAGCAAGGTGGTGCCCGATTTTTTAACACCAGTGCAGCCAAACAAATTGTTTATCATGAAACCCACCCTGACCGTAGCAGTGCCTCCAAACGAGAATCGGCAATAAAGAAACTCTCCCGAACAGCTAAAATTTCACTTATCGCAAATCAGTAAGACCATGTATAATGGTAAGTTTTTTCTAATTTGAGTTAGCGATAACTCCACAAACTAACAGGTAATCAACGTTGCTTACAACTGCTAATATCACCATGCAATTTGGCGCCAAGCCTCTATTTGAAAATGTCTCAGTTAAATTCGGTGACGGTAATCGTTATGGACTTATTGGCGCCAATGGCTGTGGTAAATCGACATTTATGAAAATCATTTCCAGACAATTAGAACCGACGTCTGGCAATGTCAGCTACGATGTAAATGAAACCTTTGCAGTATTAAAGCAAGATCAATTCGCTTATGAAGATCAGCGTGTCATTGATGTAGTGATCATGGGAAATCCCGCATTATGGGAAGTTCATCATGAGCGCGACCGTATTTACAACTTACCTGAAATGTCAGAAGAGGATGGTATTAAAGTCGCCGAGCTTGAAGGACAATATGCTGAGATGGATGGCTATACCGCCGAATCACGTGCTGGCGAGTTGCTATTAGGCGTCGGCATTCCAACCGAACAACATTATGGTCCAATGAGTGAAATTGCTCCGGGTTGGAAATTACGAATTTTACTGGCGCAGGTACTGTTTGCAGAACCGGATATTATGTTACTAGATGAACCAACTAACCATCTGGACATCAATACCATTCGCTGGTTAGAAGACATGATCAATCAGCGTAGTGGCACCATGATTATTATTTCGCATGATCGCCACTTTTTAAACAGTGTCTGTACTCATATGGCTGATATGGACTATGGCGAACTACGTGTTTATCCCGGCAATTATGACGAATACATGTTGGCTTCAACCCAAGCCCGTGCCCGTCAAATATCTGATAATGCAAAGAAAAAAGCACAGATTATAGAACTACAAGATTTTGTACGCCGTTTCTCAGCCAATGCTTCTAAAGCAAAGCAAGCGACATCTCGAGCCAAACAAATTGATAAAATTCAGCTGGATGATATTAAACCTTCCAGCCGTGTTAATCCCTTCATCCGTTTCGAACAGGAAAAGAAATTATTCCGAAATGCGGTTGAAGTACAGGGCATAAGCCAAAGCTATGATGACGCAGCACCACTGTTTGAAAATTTCAGTTTTATGGCCGAAGTGGGTCAACGAATTGCTATTATCGGACCTAATGGTATCGGTAAATCAACACTGGCTAAAACTCTGGTCAATGAACTGGCTCCCAAAACGGGTACCGTCAAATGGTCTGAAAACGCCAATATTGGGTATTATGCTCAAGACCATGAGCATTTGTTCAACAATGACCTGACCCTGTTTGAATGGATGCAACAATGGGGTAGCCCATCAGATGACGAACAAGTCATTCGCGGTACATTAGGTCGCCTGTTATTCTCCGGCAGCATGATCGATAAAAAAGCCAAAGTACTATCTGGTGGTGAGAAAGGGCGAATGATGTTTGGTAAATTGCTGTTGCAAAAACCAAATATTCTGGTCATGGATGAGCCCACCAACCACATGGATATGGAATCCATCGAATCATTGAATATGGCACTGGAACAATATGAAGGCACCTTATTCTTTGTCAGTCATGACCGTGAATTTGTATCTTCTCTCGCTACCCGCATTTTCGACATGACCGCAGAAGGGATTGTTGATTTTGATGGCAGCTATGAAGAATACCTAGCCAGTCAAGGTATCAGCTAAATTCTCATAAGAGCCAGTAAAATATCTGGCTCTTTTTTCACTCTTTCTTTCTTCAATGATAACTCCGTGCTAACGTTAGCAAAAAGAAAATAACTCAGTGAGGAAATCATCATGTCAACAATACGTTTTTTATTGCTCTCATGCGTTGCTCTTTTGGTAACAAATTTCAGTTTCAGCACAACCGCTAGCGCAGCATCAGCCACTGAAATTAATATCGGTGTCACAGAGACGCTGAAACGCTTTAAAACAGATATTCCTGGTGGCGAACAGTTTCTAAAAAAAGCCAACGCGGTTTTGGTTTTTCCCAGTGTGATAAAAGTAGGTTTTGGCATCGGCGGTGAATACGGCGAGGGTGCACTTCAAATTGGTGGTAAAACAGTCGCCTACTACAGCACGGCAGCAGCTTCCATTGGTTTACAAATGGGTGCACAATCCAAGTCTCTTGTCGTGGTATTTATGAACAACGAAGCCCTGAAGCACTTTCAATCCAGTAAAGGCTGGAAAGCGGGTGTAGATGGCTCTGTCGCCGTAATTGAATGGGGAGTCGGTGAAGATATCAATACCATAGACATCGAAGATCCAATTATTGGCTTTGTATTCAGCAATAAAGGACTAATGTTCAACCTGACATTAGAAGGTTCAAAATTTACTAAAATCGAAAAGTGACATTATGACAAACACAAATTACCCAGAAAAAAGCTGTGACATTGATCGACTCGTCACACACCCCAAACTTGTTGAAGCCGCGTTAGCTGGCCAAAAAACTGAACAACGCCGTGATGGTGTTTATGCCTATCCAGGTGAAACCTTCGAATTGGATGGCATTGAATTTACCGTCACAGGACTTGAACGAAAAACGTTGGGTGATATGACCGATGCTGATGCGCAAGCAGAAGGTTATCCAAATATGGAAGCCTACAAATCACTCATTTTACGAATGCATGCTGGCATGGAGTGGAATGAAAACCACAAAGTATGGGTACATAAGTTCGAAAAATCGGCTTGATCTATATTTTTGGACACATTCTTAGAATTAAGAATGTGTCCATTCAAACTTAATCTTCAATTCTGAAACCCACTTTAATGGTGACTTGCCAATATTTCACAGCGTTATCATCAATGTAACCTCGAGTATCAATCACCTGAAACCAATGCATATGCTTGACGGTTTCTGAGGCTTTGGCAATAGCGTTTTCAATTGCCTTGTCAGAATTTTCTGATGAACTGCCCGTTAATTCGATGTGCTTATATGTATGTTCTGTCATAGCCCTGCCCTGTCCTTTTAAGTCTAAATGCCTAATCTCGTAAATAAATAAACCAATAAAACAATCCTACAAATACACTGCCACCGACAATATTTCCGAGCGTCACTGGCAGTAAATTCTTAACTAAAAAACCTGCCACTGTCAGGTTCTCCAAGTTAATGTTACCTGCTAACTGTACTAATTCTGCTTGCTGACTGGCTAGCAAACCAGCGGGGATGAAATACATATTAGCCACCGAATGCTCAAAACCCATCGCCACAAAAGCCGTAATTGGAAATAAAATTGCCAATACTTTATCAACAACAGTACGACCAGCAAAACAAAGCCAGATAGCCATACACACTAAAATATTACACAAGATACCCCGAGTAAATGCTTCCACCCAGCTCATATTCACTTTGGCATTGGCAATCGCAATTACTTTTGCCCCAACGCCACCCTGTCCAATTTGCCAATGACCGCTCAGATAAATCAACACCAGAATACCCAGAGCGCCCACAAAATTTCCGGCATAGACAAGTACCCAGTTTCTCATCAACTGCGAAAATGTCACTTTGCCATCAACATAGGCCATGACGATAAGATTATTTCCGGTAAATAATTCTCCACCCGCCACTACAACAAAGATAAGTCCTAAACAAAACACCACTCCGCCAATCAATCGCATCAGGCCTGCTGCAACACCCATGCTATCGTGTGTGACTAATGTAAAAAATACCGCACCAAAAGCAATAAATGACCCTGCCAGTATTGCAAGGGCAAATAGTCGTGACGGGTCTCCGATACTTTTGCTAATACCCACCTTTTCAATTTGTGCCGCTATTTCTTTTGGTGTGTAAGCATCCACTGAAAAATGATCCATGCTGCGAATACCTCAATCATTACTGACATGCTAGAACCATTTTGCCTTAAGTTTTACAGTTTTGCATTGTCATTTCTAAAAATATTTAACAGACTGATTTGACTATATTTTATTTTCAAATGTGCGTATAATTATCCGATTAATTTCTCCCTCTCTCAGTTTTACACTTAAAACTGACTTTCACAGGCGCATTCATGTCAGACACAGAACAAACTCCAGCCATCTCATTTTCAGAGTTAGGCTTAGCGGCACCTATTCTCAAAGCCGTTAATGAAGCGGGTTATGAAACCCCTTCCCCTATTCAGGCACAAA
>JAOUJZ010000039.1 GCA_029882915.1 Gammaproteobacteria bacterium
AACTTCAGCCCGTCGGTTATAGGCGCGGCCTGCTTGAGTTTTATTGGTCGAACTTGGTGTGAATTCAAGGTGGTATGAGGTGACAATTAAATTTTCAGGTACATCCTGATCTACCAGAAAGTTCTTTACGACGATGGCTCGTGCTTCGGATAAAGGCGCATTCAGTCTTCTGCGACCATGATTGTCAGTATGGCCACTGATTGAAATACGTTTGACACTACTATCAACTTTGACGTAATCAGCAATTCGACGCAGTGCGGCTTGATCCTTAAGACTCAGCTCGGCTTTTTCAAGGCCAAAATAGATGGTAAGTTTTCGTATATCTTCAAAGCTATCGGGGTGCAGGTTTTCTAAACATTGCTGAAAAGCGGGCATTGAACTTGATAAGTGAACGGTAGAAAGTAGTACGCTAATGTCTTCGCTTGAGTTAAGGCTACGATAGCGTAATGTCGGAAAACGACCTTCCTGTATATGGTTAAGAGCCTGTTTCGCTAGTGCTCCAGAAAGTTCAAATTTGGTTTGATTATTTGTGGTTGGTATAGAAACAAGATGAAGTCGTTGATCGCTGTTCTGCCATGGAGCCTCGGCGATTTCAAAGCGAGCATTGCTTTGGGTTGAAGGATAGGAATGTGTGGTGAAAACAAGACTGAACTCATCCCCTGTTTTTCGGTTGAATTTAGCACTCCCAAAGCCTTCAATCGGTTGACTTAATGTACATTCCAGTGGTGACTCAATCACTTGCCATTGAGTGTCAGTGATGGGGGACTGAAATTGCTCAGCCTGCACTGTTGATGAGAGCAGGATCAAGAATGTAAATAATAGTTTGGTTAGCATCAGTATTGTATAAGTGTGTGAATAGGGTAATTTTTCAGTTGGTCACGACCTTGGAGCATAGCTAATTCTATTACAAAGGCACAAGCCTCAACTTTACCTCCAAGCTTTTCTACCAGCTCACAACTCGCTTTTGCTGTGCCGCCTGTAGCCAGTAAATCATCAATTAGCAATATACGATCTCCAGATTTTATTGCATCTATATGCGCTTCCAGACTAGTTTGGCCATATTCCAGTTTATAATCAACTCTTTGTACATCATAAGGTAATTTCCCGGGTTTTCTAAGTGGTATAAACCCAATTCCTAATTCCCAGGCTACAAGGCTACCAAAAATAAAACCGCGGGCTTCCATACCTGCGACAGCGGTAATATTGCTGTTTTTGAATGGTCGAACTAACTCAGAAACCGCAATGCGCAAACTGGCAGGATCCTGAACTAATGGTGTGATATCTTTAAATAAAATCCCCTGTTTAGGAAAGTCAGGAATATCACGTATTTTGTCTTTTAAACTTTCCATAGTTAAATAATCTGTTTAAGTATTAAATTAGATATCGGCTGGATTAGCGATGACTGTAACATGTGTGAGGTTTTTTATTATTGATTGAGGTGTTGAGATGATGCGAACGATAAGTAAAGTCATTTGGTTGCTTGTCATACCGTATTTATTAACGGGATGTTTTGGAATGGGCAGTAAAGGTGAAGAGAGTGATGAGCCGCACTATTATGTAATAGATGTCGATCGTGGTTCAGTTGCTAGCCAGTTTGACAAAAACAGAGTCTTGCGGATAAAACCAGTGAGAGTGACTTCTCAGTACCGTTCTAAAACTCTCATGTTCAGAGTAGGTGAGGCTGAATATCAGCCGCAAGGGCAGCATCAATTTTTTTCAGAACCACAGGAAATGTTTACAGAACAGCTGCGACGATGGTTACAAAAAAGCGGGCTATTCAGTCAAGTGATAACTGACGAAGAGGCGCCCGCAGACATGGTACTTGAAACAGCAATAACCGCATTATATGGCGATCAGCGCGAGCAATTTTCACCGCAAGCTGTGTTGGAAATGCAGTTTTTCCTGATGGCAGTTGATAAGGGTCATACCACACCTCTTTTTCAAACCGGTCTTAGAATTGATATCGACATTGAACAAACGACACCAGTAAACACCGTAAAAGGCTGGAGTCAGGGGCTTGAGGAGCTTTTATCGACCGTGGAGGATGATTTCAGAGCTTATTTCTCAAAACGTAGCCCCTAGTAGCACTTTCGTATAAACGTGCATGAAATCGCCTGAAATGGTAGGATTATGGTTTTGATGGATTCATACTGTCTGATGTTTATTAGGATGAAAATATAAATGACTGATATTGCTCTGGAATTAGATTCAATTAGTATTGAAGAGGAGATGAAGAACTCGTACCTTGATTATGCGATGAGTGTAATTGTTGGACGTGCTCTGCCTGATGTGCGCGATGGACTTAAACCGGTACATCGTCGCGTATTATACGCAATGCGTGAGTTGGGCAATAATTGGAATGGTTCCTACAAAAAATCAGCGCGTATTGTTGGTGATGTTATCGGTAAATATCATCCTCATGGTGATACGGCAGTCTATGACACCATGGTTCGCATGGCGCAGCCATTTTCTATGCGGTATATGCTGGTTGATGGTCAAGGTAATTTTGGTTCGGTTGATGGTGATCCTCCTGCCGCGATGCGTTACACCGAAGTTCGCATGGCTAAAATTGCCCATGAATTATTAGCAGATCTTGATAAGGAAACTGTCGATTTCATTCCAAACTATGATGAATCTGAATCCGAACCAGCGGTTTTACCAACTAAGATACCGACACTGCTAGTTAATGGTTCATCTGGTATTGCCGTGGGTATGGCAACCAATATTCCGCCACATAACCTGACAGAAATACTCAATGCCTGTATCGCGACCGTAGATAACCCTGCTATCGATATCGATGAATTAATGCAATATGTGCCGGGACCTGACTTCCCGACAGCGGCAATGATCAATGGTGCACGAGGTATCAGCGAAGCATACCGTACCGGTCGAGGCCGTGTTCATATTCGTGCACGAGCAGAAATTGAAACAAATGAAAGCACTGGCCAGCAAAGCATTGTTGTGATTGAACTGCCTTATCAGGTCAATAAAGCACGGTTACTTGAAAAGATTGCAGAACTGGTCAAAGAGAAAAAAATTGAAGGTATATCAGCCTTGCGTGACGAATCTGATAGAGATGGTATGCGCATGGTGGTGGTACTTAAGCGTGGCGAAGTACCTGAAGTAGTGTTGAATAATTTGTATAAACAAACCCAAATGCAAACAGTGTTTGGTATTAATATGGTGGCGATAGTTGATGGTCAGCCACGTCTGTTAGGTTTGAAACAAATTCTGGATGCCTTTATTCGTCATCGTCGTGAAGTGGTGACTCGCCGTTCATTATTTGAATTACGTAAAGCTCGTGATCGTGCTCATATTTTGGAGGGTCTGGCGACAGCGCTGGCCAATATTGATGAAGTCATTGAATTAATCAAGTCTTCCGATAATCCTGCGGACGCAAAAGAAGCGTTGTTAGCGCGTGGCTGGGCATCAGAAATGATCTTGGAAATGCTGGGCGCAGCGGGTGCTGAGGCTTCTCGTCCAGAAGGATTGCCTGCAGAACTGGGCTTAATTGAAGGCGCTTATCACCTGTCACCTGTTCAGGCACAAGCCATTCTAGATATGCGTTTGCATCGATTGACAGGGCTTGAACAAGACAAGATCTTGGAAGAGTATCGTGAAGTACTGGAAGAAATTGCCAAACTACTAGCTATTTTGAGCGATCCCGACAACTTGATGGCGGTTATTCGTGAAGAATTAGTGAAAGTAAAAGAAGAATATGGCGATGAACGTCGTACTGAAATTCTGGATACACATCTTGATTTAACTCTAGAAGATTTGATTACAGAAGAAGAAATGGTTGTGACCTTATCTCACGCGGGCTATGCCAAGACTCAACAATTGGATACCTATCAGGCACAACGTCGAGGTGGTAAGGGTAAATCAGCTACAGCGATGAAAGATGAAGACTTTATAGAACACTTGTTTATAGCTAATACCCATGACACATTACTATGCTTCTCTAGTCACGGTAAGGTGTATTGGAAAAAAGTCTATGAATTACCTCAGGGTGGTCGCGCTTCAAGAGGTAAACCTATTGTCAATTTGCTACCGCTAGACGATGATGAACATATTAATGCTATCTTAGCCATTCGTGAATTCGATGAAGATAAGTATATCTTTATGGCAACTGCATCAGGCACGGTTAAGAAAACGCCGTTAGAAGCATATTCTCGTCCTCGAACTAACGGTATTATTGCCGTTGACTTAAAAGATGATGATCAGTTGATCGGTGTTGCGCTGACAGATGGTCAGTCTGATATTATGTTATTCAATTCAGGTGGTAAGGTGATTCGCTTCCCTGAAACTGATGTCCGTTCTATGGGACGTGTATCACGCGGTGTGCGTGGAATGCGGATGCCAGAAGGCCAGAAAATTATTTCATTGATTATTGCTAACCCAGAAGATGGTGCGATTTTGACAGCAACTGAATTTGGATTTGGTAAACGAACTAACTTAGATCAGTATCGTGTTCAAGGGCGTGGTGGTAGCGGTATTATCTCTATCCAAACTTCGGAACGTAACGGCAATGTCGTTGGTGCGGTACAGGTCCGTGATGAACACCAAATTATGTTGATTACTGATGGTGGTACCTTGGTTCGTACACCAGTTAAAGATGTCTCCATCGTAGGTCGAAATACTCAGGGTGTGAAATTGATTAACCTGAACAAGAAAGAAAAATTAGTGGGTCTGGAACGGGTACTGGAGGAAGAAGATTCTGACTCTGATGACAGTGAAGTTGATCTAACAATAGAAGAATGAGCTTGAAGGCAGTTAGTTATGCGATAGAGCCTGATTTGAATTATGGCTGTTGGATATGACTATCACCTTTACCCAGACTCTATAAGAGATTCCTAATCATGAGTGAACAAGAAGCCTTACAAGCGATTCGACAACAAATCGATGATATCGATTTGCAAATCCAGCAGTTGTTGAATAAACGAACCGAAATGGCTCAGGAAGTCGCACGGATTAAAATTTCCGGAGGCGAAAAAAGTGATTTTTATCGGCCTGAGCGTGAGGCGATGGTATTACGTCAGGTGATGGAGCGTAATGAAGGGCCATTGCCTGCAAAAGAAATAGCACGATTGTTTCGTGAAATCATGTCAGCCTGTCTGGCAGCAGAAAAAACGTTGAAAGTTGCTTATCTGGGTCCGGAAGGTTCGTTCACTCAAGAAGCTGCACTGAAGCAATTTGGTGGTTCGGTTGATCTTCAACCGATGACAACGATTGCAGATGTCTTTAATGCTGTTGAAACTGGTGAAGTTAGCTATGGAGTGGTGCCAGTAGAAAATTCCACTGAAGGAATGGTTTCTCACACTTTGGATCGTTTTATCAGTTCACCTTTGAAAATTAATGGTGAAGTTTCGCTACGCATCCACCATTACTTGCTAAGCAAAACGAGTGATCTATCTAAAATTAAAACCGTTTATGCACACCCTCAGGCTTTGGCACAATGCCGACAGTGGTTAAGTGAACATTTGCCTGACTGTACGTTGCTACCTGCTAACAGTAACTCAGAGGCGGCAAAAAAAGTCGTTAATGAGCCTGAATCAGCTGCTATCGCTGGTATTCAGGCTGCTGAAATTTATCAACTATCAGTACTGGCTAGCAACATTGAAGATGTGGCTGATAACACTACTCGCTTTTTGGTCATTGGTACACAGAACGTGGGACCATCCGGGGCAGATAAAACGGCTTTGCTAGTGTCTACAAAAAATAAACCAGGCGCGTTGCAGACCTTGCTTAAACCGTTGGCCGATAGTGGTATTAGTATGACAGGCATTGAATCTCGTCCTGCCAGAACAGGTATCTGGGAATATGTGTTTTTCATTGATATTGAAGGCCATTGTCAGGATCACGTGGTGGCAGAAACATTGAAACAGTTAGAGCAGAAATCCTCCATGTGCCGAGTATTAGGTTCTTACCCTAAGGCCGTCTTATAAAGCCATGAAGTTATTATTAGCCAACCCACGTGGTTTTTGTGCCGGTGTTGATCGTGCCATTGAAATTGTTGAACGGGCGTTAGAGATTTTTGGGGCACCAATTTATGTGCGACATGAAGTTGTTCATAATCGCTTTGTGGTTGATGGCTTACGCGAGAAAGGTGCGATTTTTATTGAAGAGCTATCAGATGTGCCTGATAACAGCACCCTGATTTTCAGTGCTCATGGTGTATCCAAAAAGGTACAGGCTGAAGGACAGCAACGTGGATTAAAGATATTTGATGCCACCTGCCCACTTGTCACTAAAGTGCATATGGAAGTGGCAAAATATGAAAAACAAGGGCGTGAATGTGTACTGATTGGTCATGCTGGTCATCCAGAGGTAGAAGGAACTATGGGCCAATATACATCACAACAGGGTGGTATGTATCTGGTTGAAACGCCAGAGGATGTGGCCACGCTGACGGTGAAAAATCCCGATGATCTGGCTTTTGTAACCCAGACAACGCTATCAGTTGATGATGCATCAATTGTCATTGATACTTTGAGACAGTATTTCCCCAATATTGAAGGGCCGCGTAAAGACGATATCTGTTACGCCACCCAAAATCGTCAGGATGCAGTAAAAAGGCTGGCTGAGCAATGCGATCTTGTTCTGGTCGTGGGTTCCAAAAACAGTTCTAATTCCAATCGTCTGCGTGAGCTATCCATTAAACTTCATACGCCATCTTATTTGATTGATGACGCCAGTGATATTGATCCGGACTGGTTTATTGGCAAGCAAAGTATCGGCTTGACTGCAGGTGCTTCAGCACCTGAAATATTGGTGCAACAGGTTGTCGATCATTTAAAAAAGCTAGGAGTGACACAGGCCAGTGAAGATGAGGGACGACCTGAAAAAGTTGAATTTTCACTGCCAAATGAATTAAAAGTTGATATTTCAAAACTATCCAGATAGTGTGAACTATGCCTTTTTTACCCGTATTTCTATGGACTGATCTTCTAATTTATCTCTTACTAGCCGTTGTGCTTGTAGCTGTCATTTATATTCGACAATACCCACATTTGCGAACTCCATGGAAGTTAGTATTACAACGGAAGCGTGGCGTTATTTCGATCATGGTATTGTTGTGTTATGTCAGTATTGGATTGCTGGATTCGGTACATTTCAGACAAGCACTAGAGATTGATAAGGACGGAGATACACAGCATTATGCCACCGAGGTGATGACCTTATTAGATTTAGCAGTGCTCCCCCTGAGACAGCATGCTGAAAAAACCTATTCATCTCCTTTTGCTACTCGTTCATTTGTACGTGAAATGCAATCAGCTGAAACCGGACAACTTAGCTATGATTACCCGTTATTAGTTCATGCTGGTTCTCATCTGCAAGTGGAACAGGATAAATCGGCAGATATTCAATATCGGTTGATGATAAATAGTGTGTGGGCACTTTTAGTTTGGGCACTGGTGTTGCTAATATTTTTGATTTTGACTGCCAAGCGCCATGCTGAGCCTTATTTAAAAACACTTCGACAAATCGGTTCAGGGCAAACTGAGTATCCGTTACGAACTGCATTTTCCATGCTACTGGGGATATTATTACTCAGCTTTAACCTGGTTGATTTGAGTGTTGACTATCATGTTTTGGGTACGGATAAAGTGGGTCAGGATGTGCTTTATCAATCATTAAAAAGTGTACGCACAGGACTGGTCATTGGAACGTTAACAACCTTGGTTATGTTACCTTTTGCCTTGTTTATGGGTATTACAGCAGGTTTTTTCAAAGGCTGGGTTGATGATGTTATTCAGTATATTTACACGACCTTAAACTCAATTCCGGGCGTATTATTGATTGCAGCGGCAGTGTTGATGCTGCAAGTTTATATGAATAATCACCCAGAAAACTTTGTGACTGTGGCTGAACGAGCAGATATGCGCTTGTTGTTTTTGTGCATTATTCTTGGTATTACCAGTTGGACTGGTCTATGTCGTATTTTGCGTGGTGAAACCCTAAAGTTACGTGAAGCAGAATACGTATTGGCCTCAAGGGCACTCGGTGCGGGTAGTTTTAGTATTTTACGCCGACATATTTTGCCGAATTTGATGCATATCGTGATGATTGCCATTGTTCTTGATTTTAGCGGATTGGTGCTGGCTGAAGCCGTGCTTTCTTATGTCGGAGTTGGTGTAGATCCTTCGATGATCAGTTGGGGGAATATGATTAACAGCGCTCGTCTTGAAATGGCACGCGATCCAGTCGTATGGTGGTCTTTATCGGCCGCTTTCTTTTCAATGTTTACCCTCGTTCTTGCCGCCAATTTATTTGCCGATGTGGTTCGTGATGCGTTTGATCCGAGGATGCAAGCAGGCCGATGACATCCGCATTGTTAGAGGTCAAAGGCCTGAAAACATGGTTAGGTGATAGCGACAACCCATTACGTGCGGTTGATGGTATCGATTTTACGATTCAGCGAGGACAAACTTTTGCTTTATTAGGTGAGTCTGGCTGTGGAAAATCAATGACAGCATTGTCGTTGTTAAGGTTGAACCCTCATCCAGCCAGCCGCATTCTGGCAGGGCAGATTTATCTGGCTGGACAGGATCTGTTGACCTTGTCTGAAGCTGATATGCGACATATTCGTGGACGTCGGATTGCCATGATTTTTCAGGAGCCACAAAGTTCACTTAACCCAGTATTATCTGTTGGTGACCAGATTGGCGAGTGTCTGCAATGGCACTTTAATCTGTCAGGCGATAAATTAAGGAGTCGCATTATCAGTTTGCTGGAATCTGTGGGTATCCCTGATCCAGAGCAGCGCATCAAGGAATATCCTCATCAGCTTTCTGGTGGCATGAAACAACGGGTAGTGATTGCAATGGCACTGGCTGGTGAGCCGGAATTACTTATTGCAGATGAACCCACCACTGCACTGGACGTCACAATTCAAGCTCAAATACTAGACTTATTGAAACAAATCCAACGCGATACAGGCATGGCTATTTTATTGATCAGTCACGATCTGGCAGTGGTAGCGCAAGTGGCTGATTATGTGGCTGTGATGTATGCCGGACAGATTGTTGAATCAGCTAGTCGCAGTCAATTTTTCGAACATTATCAACACCCTTATACCAAAAAATTATTTGCTGCATTGCCCACAGAACAAAAGCGTGACCAACGCTTGTCGGTAATTAAAGGCAATGTACCCGTGCTTACTCAAGAATTTACTGGGTGCCGTTTTGTGGAACGCTGTGAGCAGGTGATGGAGTGTTGTGAGTCAAATGTACCTCAGTGGCATGAACAACAGAATCATGGTGTACGTTGCCATTTATTTGATTCTGAGAAGTCAGTTGAACAATCCATTGTCCAACAAGCTATCAACTCATCGCCATTATCCGAAGTATTACCAGCTGACAGGCTAGTGTTGGATGTTAAATCATTAAAGGTACATTTCCCTATACATAAAGGCTTGTTCCAACGTGTGGTGGGGCATGTGCGTGCAGTTGATGATGTCAGTCTGTCACTCAGACAAGCTGAAACAGTTGCTCTGGTTGGCGAGTCAGGCTGTGGAAAGACAACCGTTGGTAAAGGTATTCTACAACTTGTCCCTGTGACTTCCGGTGAAGTGAATTATCAAGGTCAGATCCTGAATAAATTATCAGAACGAGAATTAAAGCAACACCGTAGTGCGTTACAAATTATTTTTCAGGATCCATTTGCCTCAATGAATCCACGAATGACGATTACTCAGATCATCGAAGAGGGTATGAGTACTAAGCACTTAGGAAAGGATGTGGCGGCACGTTCTAAGCGTGTTGATGATCTATTAGATAGGGTCGGTCTAAGACCCGAGCATAAACATCGTTACCCACATGAATTTTCTGGCGGCCAACGCCAGAGAATTTGTATCGCTCGTGCTTTGGCTGCTGAACCGGAAATCATTATCTGCGATGAACCTACCAGTGCCCTTGATGTCTCGGTACAGGCACAGATACTCAATTTGTTACGTGAAATACAGCACGAATTCGGCCTGTCATTTTTGTTTATTACTCACAATATTTCAGTCGTGAATTATCTGGCGCATCGTGTGGCAGTAATGTATTTAGGACGCATTGTGGAGCAGGGTGATCGTGATGAAGTGTTAAACTCACCTAAACATCCCTACACACAAGCCTTATTGGCCGCGGTGCCAGAGCTTGATGAAGACAAGCAACGCTCAGTTATTCGTTTGAGTGGAGAATTACCTTCGCCGGCTAATCCACCAAAAGGTTGCCATTTTCACCAACGTTGTCCCAAGGCGATGCCGGTGTGTTCAGAGCAATACCCAACACAGACAGAATTATCCCAGACTCATGAAGTGCGGTGCTTTTTATACGAGGAATATGAACATGGATCAACAGACGCAACTTGAACTTGAAGCAGCAGCATTTCGTCGCCTGCTGGCACATTTGGACGAGCGTAAAGATGTACAGAATATAGACTTAATGAATTTGGCTGGGTTCTGCAGGAACTGTCTGGCAAAGTGGTATCTGGCAGCTGCTGAAGAAAAAGGATTGTCGTTTAATTACGATCAGGCACGTGAGCGTATTTATGGCATACCTTACGATGAATGGAAAGACAGGTATCAGACAGGATCTAAACGTTAAATAGTGTCAGTTCACTGCTTTTTGGATGCTTTTAGAAGTACT
>JAOUJZ010000076.1 GCA_029882915.1 Gammaproteobacteria bacterium
TTTTCAAGGACGCGCTACTGATCGTGCTTTTGCCGATAATAAGGATCTAAAAAACAGTTTAGTCTTCCTTTGTGGCTCACCTGAAATGGTCAAATCAGCACGTAAACTAGCCTATCTAAATGGTGCTGATATGAAAAACATTTATGCTGATCCCTTTGTCAGTAAAGAACTTCGCCATGATAAGGGAAACGTCAATAATGAACTTCCTATATCAAAAGATCGTCGTCATCCAGAGTAATTGAAACTATCGAAAGTTAGTTAAATTAACGGTGAGTTTAGAGTAAATATCCTAATCCTCGTTATTCTGTTTTTCTTCCAACTGTTCCCAGCGTGCATACATTTGCTCTAACTCAGTGGTCAACTCTGTCAATTCATCTTGTGTCGACGTTACTTTATCTGCCGATTGCTGATAAAAGTCAGGCTGGCTGATAGCGTCATGTAGATTCGATTGCTTGTGCTCCAACTCTTCAATCTGTTTAGGTAAAGCAGCCAAATCCAGTTGTTCCTGATAGGTTAATGTTGATTTTTTCTTTGCCTGTTTTACCTCTTTTTTTAGCTTAGTTACGGATTTGTTTTGTGTTGCAGCTTCTTTATCCTGTGCCCGTTGGTGCAACCAGTCATCATAACCACCGACATATTCTCGCACTTCGCCATCGTCATCAAACACAATAGTGCTGGTAGCCACATTGTTCAAAAACGAACGATCATGGCTGACAAGCAATAAGGTGCCCTGATAGTTCATCAACAGATCCTCCAACAGATCCAGTGTCTCAGCATCCAGATCATTGGTTGGCTCATCCAGCACCAGTAAATTAGCAGGTTGAGTGAATAATTTTGCTAATAACAGACGATTACGTTCGCCACCAGACAGGGCCTTCACTGGCGTTCTGGCACGTTCTGGAGTAAACAGGAAATCCTGCAAGTAACCAATTACATGCTTACTAGCACCATTAATCTCGACATAATCGCGGCCTTGGCCGACATTATCAACTACGCTGGCTTCTTCATCCAACTGACTTCGCAATTGATCAAAGTAAGCTACTTCCAGATTAGTGCCCAGTTTTACTTCACCTGTTTCGGGTTTTGTCCGCCCCAGCAAAATAGACAGTAAGGTACTCTTACCACAGCCATTTTTACCAATAACACCAATACGATCACCCCGTTGAATCAGTGTTGTGAAGTCAGTGAACAATGTCTTGCCATCATAGCTTTGACCGATATTTTCAGCCTCGATCACCAGCTTGCCACTACGCTCAGCATCTTGCAGCTGCATTTTGACATTACCCTGCTTCTCTCTACGCTGACTGCGTTCACGTCGTAATTGCTCTAGCGCACGCACGCGTCCCTCGTTACGAGTCCGTCTAGCTTTAATGCCCTGCCTTATCCAGACTTCCTCCTGAGCCAATTTTTTATCAAATAAGGCATTTTGCTGCGCTTCTTCTTCCAGCATTTCCTCACGGCGTTTCAGGTAATTAGCGTAATCACCCGGAAAACTGGTTAAGTTACCTCGATCAAGCTGTACTATTCTTGTCGCTAAAGCTTGTAAAAAAGTACGGTCATGCGTAATAAATAACAAGGTACCGCCATAGCTTTTTAGAAATTCTTCCAGCCAGGTAATTGAAGCAATATCTAAATGATTGGTCGGTTCATCCAGTAATAAAATATCCGGTTCTTTAACCAGAGCTTGTGCCAATAACACTCGTCGTTTCATCCCACCTGATAATGCTGAAAATTCAGCATCAGCATCCAGTGACAAGCGTGAAATAACGGCTTCTACCCGTTGCTCAACTGACCAGCCATCCACCGCTTCCAGCTTATGTTGCGCTTTCTCCAGTGCCGCTAACACCTGATCGGAACTATCTGTTTCCAACTGATGAATCACATGATGATATTCAATCAACAAAGGAGCAATATCACCCAATCCCTGGGCTACCACGTCAAATACACTGCCATTAGTCCCAGCAGGCACCTCTTGTTCCAGACGGGCAATTTTCAAACCCTGACCTAAAATCTCACCTGAATCTTCTTTGATCTCACCGGCAATTAATTTCATCAGCGTAGACTTACCAGCACCATTTCGACCAACCAGACAGACTCGTTCACCACGATCGAGTTGAAAGTCTACCTTGTCCAATAAGTTCGGACCGCCAAAACTAACGGTAATTTGTTTTAATGATAATAGTGCCACGTCTTATACCTCAGCAGCTTGTAATGTTTCACTGGCTTCCAACCATTCCATCTCAGCTTGCTCTAATTCTGATTTTAAATCCGCTTGTTCTAATAACAAGGACTTTAATGACTCTTTCGCACTGTCTTCATACAGGCTGTTGTCTGCTAACTTTTGCTCTATTTTGTCGAGTTCAGACTGCAAACTGTCCATTTTTTGTTCTGCTTTTTTAACCACATTTCGTAATGGTTGCAGTTTCTGTCTAGCTTCTGCGGCAGCACGTCGATCCTCTTTTTTAGTATTACTGTTGTTTGGGCCAACATCCTCAGTGGTTTTAAGCGACTTATCTTTGGTCATTAACCACTGGCGATAGTCATCCAAATCGCCATCAAATACGGTTGCCTTTCCCTCTGAGACCAGCCATAAATCATCGGCCACAGTTCGTAACAAATGTCGATCGTGGGACACCACTACCAAGGCAC
>JAOUJZ010000040.1 GCA_029882915.1 Gammaproteobacteria bacterium
TTCGATTCTCACCTTGCTGTTGCACTGTCGGTTCAGCAACGCCGAGTTCATTAATACGATTTCGTAAAGTGACAATGTTTTGCTGTAATGCCATTGAACGTGTTTCGCGTACAGCCACTTCCGTTAGCTTGATCACAAGTCCTGGTGTAATGCTCTCTTCAGAAACACTGATTTCCAACTGATTATATTCGCTATCAATCTTGTTTTGTGCCAGATCTCGGTGCTCATCATTTCGAAAACTAACTGTTATGACATCTTCCTCAACCTGAATTTTTTTGTAGCGAATTTTGTCATCTCTCAATAAAACTCGTATCTCACTGACATAACTATTCAATGCTTGTTTGACAGCTGCATCCATATCCACTTCCATCAAAAAGTGAACACCACCACGCAAATCCAGACCAAGATTCATTGGCTCAGCACCCAACGCAGCCAACCAACCAGGTGTCGTCGGCGCCAAATTAAGTGCAACAATATAGTCACCTATAATCGCATTATCTAAGACGTCTTTTGCTTTCAATTGTGTATCCGCATCAGCAAATCTCACCAAAAGCCGATCATCTTCAAGCGCTGCTCGGCTATAGCTAATAGACTCAGCTTTAAGCGCTGTTTCTACTTTACTCATCAGCGCAAGATCCAGTTTTCCATTGCGACCGGCAGAAACTTGAACAGCCGGGTCATCTCCAAACAGATTAGGCAACGCAAAAAGGCCACCAATCACAAAGACCGCGACAATCAATAAATTTTTCCACAAGGGATAATGATTCATGTTGAGTATCCTAAACGCTGTGTTTTCGACACAGCGAATATTGTTATAACTTCTTCAATGTACCTTTAGGCAACACTGAGTTAATTGATTCACGGCGAACTTTAACTTCAAGGTTTTCCGCCAGTTGAACCGTGATGGCATTGTCACCAATGTTCACGATTTTGCCCATCAAGCCGCCATCAGTGACCACTTCATCACCCTTAGCAAGAGCACTTTGCATTGCACGATGCTCTTTTGCCCGTTTTGATTGTGGACGAATCAACATAAAGTAAAACAGCACTAGCAGAACAATAGGAAAAGCAAAATCCATCAATCCTGGTGATGCAGCTTCACCAGCAGCAAATGCAGGAGATATAAAAAAATCCATCGTATTTCCTCAAGTAGGATATTAAATAAAAAGAACGCGATTATGACACATGCACCACCAGCCGTGGTAGCTGCCAACTAAATTTGATATTGGTGGCTGGTTCTCATTGCGTAAAAATTACGGCTAAATTGCACCAACGTTCCTGAGGCTATAGCATCCCGCAACCCAACCATCAGAGTTTGATAATAATGCAGGTTATGAATCGTATTCAATCGCGGCCCCAGCATTTCGCCAGTTCGATCCAAGTGATGCAAATAAGCGCGACTATAATTAAGGCAAGTATAGCAATCACACAACGGATCAAGTGGACCCGTGTCATTTTTATAGCGGCTATTGCGAATTTTCACCACGCCATGATGGACAAATAAATGACCATTACGCGCGTTACGTGTTGGCATAACACAATCAAACATATCAATGCCACGTGCCACCGCTTCAACCAAATCTTCAGGTCGTCCAACCCCCATCAGATATCGCGGTTTGTCCATTGGCATTCGTGTGGATAAATGGTCTAGAACACGCAACATATCTTCCTTAGGTTCGCCAACGGATAAACCACCTATGGCATAACCATCAAAGCCGATTTCGGTCAGTCCCTGCAATGAAACATCACGCAAATGCTCATGCATTCCGCCTTGAACAATTCCAAACAAAGCCGATGGGTTATCTCCGTGTGCTTCCTTACTTCTCTTTGCCCAACGCAGTGATAATTGCATAGATCTTTCTGCTGTCGCTTCATCTGCGGGATAAGGCGTACATTCATCAAAGATCATCACAATGTCACTGCCCAAATCCTTTTGCACCGCCATTGATTCCTCTGGTCCCAGAAAAACCTTGCTACCATTGATTGGCGACCTGAAATGCACACCTTGCTCAGTGATTTTTCGTAACTCACCCAGGCTAAATACCTGAAAACCACCAGAGTCCGTCAGAATAGGGCCTTGCCAGCGCATGAAGTCATGTAAATCACCATGCTGTTTAATGATCTCTGTACCGGGACGCAACATTAGATGGAAGGTATTACCCAGAATGATCTCTGCCCCTGTGGCTTTCACCTCTTCTGGTGTCATTGATTTGACTGAACCATAGGTGCCAACGGGCATAAAGGCTGGTGTTTCTACCGTACCTCGATAAAAAGTTAATCGACCGCGACGCGCCAGATTATCTTGCGCTAAAACATCAAAATCCATCATTTGTTCCTGAAATTATGCTGGCACAGGATACCATTTTCATCGTCACATCGCCGAAATTGACGCACATTTACATCACATCGGGTAGGATCATCACATTGTTTTATAGATGGAAATCACAATGTCTGATTCTAAAATCATTGTTGCCTTAGATTATTCAACGGCAGATGCTGCCATCACAATGGCCAGCCAGCTTGATCCCCAACGATGCCGACTTAAGGTTGGCAAAGAACTGTTTACCCGTTCAGGACCTGCCGTGGTTGAATCTCTGGTCAGTCGTGGTTTTGATATCTTTCTGGATTTGAAATATCACGATATTCCTAGTACCGTTGCCAAAGCCTGTGCAGCGGCGGCTGATTTGGGTGTATGGATGCTGAATGTCCACACGCTCGGTGGAGGTGCGATGATGCGTGCTGCCCATGAATCAATAGGCAATCAATCCGATCGTCCATTGTTAATTGGTGTCACCTTGCTGACCAGTATGGATCAGACAGCTTTTGAACAAATTGGCCTGCAAGGCACTATTGCTGATACTGTTTTACGTCTGGCAAAATTGGCTGATGAAAGTGGTTTAGACGGGGTGGTTTGCTCGGCACAGGAAGCTGGCAAACTGCGCATCCAACATGGCCCAGACTTTCAATTAGTCACACCCGGTATCCGCCCTGAAAACAGTGAAAATGGCGACCAACACCGTACTATGACACCAGCCGAAGCACTGGCTGCTGGCAGTAGTTTTCTTGTTATAGGTCGCCCGATCACAGCAGCACCAGATCCAATGGCTGCTCTTGTTGATATTGAAAATAGCCTGTTATAAAAAAGCCCGTGGAACAAGATCGTACACGGGCTTCAAAATATGGGAGTGTTATTTGCTTTAAACTTTAAACTTACTCGCAGCCTCTTGTAGCTGAGCAGATAATGCAGATAGAGCTTCTACTGCCGTTATTGCCGCTCTACCACCTTCTGCAGTGCGATCAGCGATTTGACTAATATTGACAATGCCGCGGTTAATATCTTCTGCTACCGCAGATTGCTCATTAGCCGCGCTGGAGATTGCTGCACTCATTTCATCCATAGTAGTGATCATGGCAGTAATCGTATCTAGAGCGGCGCCGGCACTGGCTGCTTTTTCCACACTGGTTTTTGCACTTTCTCGGCCTTCATTCATGACCGTCACAGCCGCAACTGCACCAGTTTGCAATCGACCCACCATTTCTTCAATTTCATGGGTTGAGTCCTGTGTTCTAGCAGCTAATGTTCGTACTTCATCAGCGACCACAGCAAAACCACGGCCATGCTCGCCTGCTCTTGCTGCCTCAATTGCTGCGTTCAGCGCCAGTAGATTTGTTTGTTCGGTAATACCGCGAATAACATCGACGATAGCACCGATATTACCAATATCTGATTCAAGATTCTGGAGTGTCTCAGCTGCTTTCTCTACTTCTCCGGCCAAGGAGTTAATGGCATTCATTGCCTCTGTCACAACCTGTTTACCAGCCTGAGCTTCACTATCCGCATTAGCCGCTGCTTCTGCAGTATTGGCAGCCGTTCGAGCTACTTCCTGTACAGAAGCTGCCATCTCATTCATTGCTGTAGCAACCTGAGCAGTCTCAGATTGTTGTGTCAAAACACCATCGACCGTTTCCCTACTGATAGCAGCCATATTTTGTGTAGCTTCTTCCATCTGTGATACGCCTCCGATCAGTGTATGCACCAGATTAGCCACATTTTTACGAGCACTATCTAATTCAAATGCCATCCAGCTAAAGTCACTTTTTCCCGCAATAGCAACTTTTTGGGTGAGATCTCCTTTTTTAATATTCTGAATACCTGCAACCAGTGTGTTGGCTCGTTTGCCTCCAAAATTTCCTATGTATGTTGCGATGGCATATAACATGACACCGCCAATTACCGTAAAGATCCCGCCTACCTTTAACTGTTGTAGTGCGGACACACCTGATGAAGCTAGATACCAGTACAATCCCATCAGCAAAAACAAACCAACAATACCGACCACGGCAACGAGTTGCATCCGTTTTTTCAAGGAGTAATTTTCTAATTTAAACATTATCATTCCCTAATTTACATATAAAACTTCATCACGCGTATACACTTAGGCCAGTGTCATCATCGTAATCAATATTTACTATTGATTCTCCATCACGTTCATCAACTGATGTTGACTGTGAGGACTCCGCATTACCTTTCTCATTCTGTTCGTCACTGGCAGCTTGTTCAAAATCATGCTGAGATACATTAGCATCCGTTAATTCAAAACCATTTTCCATAAAACTATCGCGTAATTTTGGTAAAGCCTGTTCCAATGCATCACGAGTGGTTGCATGGTGCGCAATGAATGTCACATTGGCCTGATCATTATGCATATTCAATCTGACTTCAACCGGTCCTAAATTAGCGGGGTTAAGCTTCAGTTCAGCCCTCTGTATTCCTTCTCTCGCCATCCAGATAACACGGCTGCTTAATACCCGGTTCCACGCTTGCGATTGTACTGAGGGCTGTATATCTAATGACGCCTGACTAGTAGATGTAGTCGGTGCGACAGCTGTAGTTACCCCTTGAGTCAATGTGGCGGCTGGCGTCAATGCTGTCACTAAATTACCCACGCCATGTTCAACTGCTTTGCCTGTTAATTGCAATCCGGGTTTAACCTGATTAATTGATTCAGCCATCTGCCTGCCTTCAATTAAAGAATTAGCCAAAACCTTATTCGTCATTATAGGCTGTTCTTTGTTTAAAACATTGGCTAACTTCTCACCACCATCCTGCTGATTTTTCGTAAGAGCATGCAAAATGTCAGGTCTTATTTTTGTCGAGACTTTATTGTGATCTGGTTGCAGCTCCTGCTGCTTATGATTGTCTGAAACCATACCATGTGCTGCGACATCAATGATCCGCTTGTTTTCAGCACTTTCTATATTTGTGCGTAGCGATTTGGGTATTTTTTTATCTAGTTCTTCAATTGGCTGTTTAGATTCAAGATTTAAATTTGATGTCTGCTTGTTAGATTTAGAGTCTGCTGCCTGTACAGGCTTTCCTTCATCAATCTTGACTACTACTTCATCTGCTTTCGGCTCTGCTGTAATATTTGCTGTCAGTGTTACTGGGTTAGCCTCATATTGTGTAGTTTGTTCAGGCTGTATTTCAACTTCCTGCTCCACTACATCAATCACAGCTGGGCTTTCAATAATTTCGTCAGCAATCTGGACTGAAATTTCTCCCTCTATCGATTGTTCATCCGGCAAAGTATTGCCGTCTTTACTATCAGATTCTTCCGTTTGCCGCTTTTCAACGTCTTTGCCTTTAGGTTGTATATCTTGCGATTTAGGCTCTTTAACATGAGACTCAGCTTTAGCCTTTGGACGTTCATGCTTGTCAATCTGCTTATCCAGCTCAGATGAAAAGGCCTTCCGCGCCTCATCTTTACTATTTGAACGAGTGTTGATTTCATGTTGTTGACCCACTGCTTTAGTGGTCACCGTCATACTATCTGCTTTCAGTACAAAATTCTGATTCATATCTTCTTCCTAACACTATCGTTGTGACGTTTTTGTCAGTACACAATAGATAAGCAATCAGCGTGCCAAGGGTGGTTGTTTCCAGACTATTCTGACAAGAAAACTATCTTGATGTTCTATATTTTAGGATATGCCAGTTATGAAGTTTATTTTTATAGTGACTTTTCATTACAAGTACACCACAAAAGCTAGTTGCACTAGCATTAATTATTTAATCGTAAATAATTTATGGAAATTAGATATTTCAAGAATATTACCAATCTCTGGACGGCAATTAATTAATTCAATATTTGCACTGTTACCACCCGCATAGTCACGCAACAGAAGCAGCATTCCCAAAGCCGAACTATCCATGTACTCAACCTTTGTAAAATCTATCACAAATTGGCTGTTTGCTGGCACATGCTCATAGGCCGAACGGAACTCACCTTGTACACTAAAATCAAAACGACCAGCGATCTTGATAATTTGTTTTTTACCATCAGTATTAGTTGAAATATTCATCTATCATTTCATCCTTAATTACGCATCAGACAACACTTAACCGTATGAGCATATTAATCCAAATATGCCAAGTATTCCAACTAAAACAATTCAATATCGCCAGAGTCTAAATCCTTCTGAGACACTGCCTGATGCTCAGCCAATTGAATTTTAGGCTTCAACTCTGCCAACGAAGTTTCTATTTTTGTTAATAATTCACGATAATTCATCAGTTCTTCAGGTCGCATACGTGCTTCGTGTAATTGTTCGACCAATCCACTCAATTCAGCAACAGAATCCAATCTGCGAGCAATATGTGCTGATAACTGAGTGCACATATCTTCAAATTGCAAAGACGTAACCGCCTGATTAACCATCAGTGTTATTTGCTTTGACACTTCCTCTGTTTGCCCTAGGATATGAAAAGATTGTACACTTATTTCAGCCATTACTTCAGACATCCCTTCCACCTTTTTCTTGCCATTCAGCGCAACATTCATATCAGCAGAAACAACTCTGTTTATGACTTCACTAGCAGAAACAAGAGTGTTTTTTACCTCTTTTGCCAGAAAATTAATTTCTTCGCTAAAATCATCAGATTTTTTGGATAATTTACGAACCTCATCGGCCACAACAGCAAAACCACGCCCAGCCTCACCTGCTCGCGCCGCCTCAATAGCCGCATTGAGTGCCAAAAGGTTGGTTTGTGTTGCAATGTCTTTCACATCATCCAGTAATGAGAAAACGCTATCCACTTTTGTAGTCATGTCATCCAGTCGGTGCATGATATACATACTGTCTTTACTGGTACTTAATATCATATCGACAAAATAACTGAGCAGCTCATCAATTTCCTGAATAAAATCAGTAATGCTCTGGCCATCGTCTCCCTGCCGCAGTAATTGAGCCAATAAACTACCCTGCTGCTGACTCTGTTCATTGAGTCCATGAAAACTATTGCTTAAATTCTTAATGGCATCTTGAACCAAACTATCAATTTGCTGATTTTCAGTACGAATCAATGTTATTTGTTCATTCAAATGGGATGCAGCTTCATCGTGCATGTCATGAATGCCTGCCGTCAGACTCAAGGAGGGTTCTTCTGATGGGATAGCGGGTTGCGTATCTACAACCTCCCCTCCAGCACGCATCCTCGGCAAAAAATGCCATACAAATGCGGTTAAAATTACCGCAATACTGGCCACGTAACCCGATTGCCACAAAACTAATCCAGCAAGGAACAGCGTCAATAGCAATGGTAAAGTCATTTGTTTATTCATTTTCACCCATAGTGTCTACAAAATTAAGACTGGCAGAATGGAGCATAATTAATTCTGCACCAACAAAATGAAAGCAAATTTCATACCTATTACGCCATTTTCAGCTATTGAGATGCCAAAACTACCAACTTTTTAGCAATTTGATCTAAAGGCAATTGTAATTCAGCTGCACCTATTTTTACGGCTTGCCCTGGCATCCCCCATACAACGCTACTTTTTTCATCTTGCACAAAGTTAAAAGCGCCCGCTTCTTTCATTTCCAACATGCCTTTAGCTCCGTCATCCCCCATTCCTGTCAACATGACTCCAATCGCGTTTACACCCACATTCTGAGCCACAGATCGGAATAACACATCAACGGAAGGTTTATGCCTACTGACTGGAGGTCCATCATTTAATCGGCAAAGAAAACGAGCTCCACTACGCTCTACTATTAAGTGCTTATCACCCGGAGCGATATAAGCATGGCCGGGCAATATTTGTTGTCCATCTTTGGCTTCACTCACATCGAGCGCTGAAAGTCCGTTTACTCTAGTTGCAAACGCAGCGCTGAAGGCGGCAGGAATATGTTGAGTGATGACTATCCCAGGACAATCTGCAGGCAAACAGCTTAATACATCTTTAATTGCTTCAGTGCCGCCTGTTGATGCACCTATGGCAATGATTCTATCTGTGGTTTTTAAATGCGATGGAATTGAGCTTGGGCTAATTTTTTTCAAAACGGCATCAGCGGTCAGTTTGTCAGGCACGTCACACACAACCGACTGTTTATGTACCAAAGCCTGCACTTTCACCTGAGCTGCGACTTTTACTTTTTCAATAATTTCATCAGCATAATCACCAATGGTATTCGAGAGATCCAGTTTTGGCTTGGCAACAAAATCGACTGCTCCCAACTCTAGTGCTTCCAAAGTGACTTGGGCACCTTGCTCAGTAAGGGTAGAGACCATAACCACAGGCATGGGATGTAATCGCATCAGATTTTTAAGGAAAGTAACACCATCCATGCGGGGCATTTCAACATCCAGTGTCAGCACATCCGGATTCAGTTTGTTTATTTTTTCTCTGGCTTGATAGGGGTCAGTAGCTGTGCCAACGACTTCAATGTCTGGGTCAGACTCCAATAGTTCTCTTAATAACTTTCGAACTAAAGCCGAATCATCAACAATGAGTACTCTAATCTTTGCCACAGCTGAGCCATCCTGTTTTTTGTTTTGTCATACCTGATTATAACTATCAACCCACTAGGATGAAATCAATTTCTAACAATTTGGCATATTCAGAATAATTCGACGCCACCAGAATCCGGTTGAACATCCAGCTCGTGCTGGTAAGCTTTTTCACGTTCGATCAATGTATCATTATGCATCGTGCGTAATCGCTTAACTCGCAATATTCCCGTTGCAGGAAAATACAGTACTTTCCTTGGATATATATCGCCTAAATCCTGGACTTCTACATCCAGATTTTCCGTATTCAGATACTCTAAAACAAATTCAATATTACGAGAACCAACATCAGACATGTTTGCCATGATTTTGCCGCCACCGGTCAATTTCACTTCTAAATTATTCCGGTTACCGCCATTTTTCAATATATCATTGATCAAATGTTCCATAGCGTAACTACCGTAACGTGTTGCTGAGTCCATCCAGTCATCACTGCCATGTTCTGATTTCTGAGGTAACATAAAATGATTCATGCCACCTATTCCAAAAACTTTGTCTCTAATACAGGCTGACACACAGGAACCTAAAGTAGTAGCCACTGCTTCATCAGGCTGTATAGTCACATAATATTCACCAGGTAAAATCTTAGCTGACCATGTTTTGTGGGTGCGATCCCAATAGCGATTGACATGCACAAAATCAGGTAAACAAGGAGGTTGTGGAGGGCGTTCACCAGCCATCAGTTTTTCCTGTAGATAGTGTTGCCAAATGAATCAAACCGAGTTGAAACTTTAAAAAGTGTTTCTGAATGACCAATAAATAAATGGGCTTCTGGTGCCAGAATATCAGCATAACGATCAAATAACACCCGCTGGGTGTCTTTATCGAAATAAATCACAACATTTCGACAGAACATGAAATCAAAAGGGCCACTCATGGGCCATTCATGTAACAAATTTAAGCGCTTGAATGTTATCATTTGTTGTAATTCTGGACTGACTTTAACCATATCAGCACTCTCACCACGACCACGCTTGAACCAGCGCTTGATTCTAGCCTCTGGCAATCCTGTTATACGATCATCCCTATAAACACCCCGCTTACCATGAGCTACTACGTTGGCATCCAGATCAGTGGCAAGTATTTTAACATCCCATTGGTCGAAATTTGGCAAAGATTCTCTCAAAGTTATGGCGATACTGTATGGCTCCTCGCCTGTCGAACAACCTGCCGACCAAACGCGGATACGCTTATTATTGCCTTTTTTCTTAACCAGATCAGGAATAACCGTATTAGCCAGATACTCAAAGTGATGATTCTCTCTAAAAAATGCAGTTAGGTTAGTGGTAATAGCATTAATCAGAAAATCCTGTTCTTCATGGTCACCGGTTTCCACTGCATGACAAAACTCATCGAAACTAGAAAAACGACCTTTACGAATACGTTTTGATAACCTGCCATATACCATGTCTTTTTTAGCATTAGACAATACAATGCCAGTATGTTCAGAAACAAATTGACGAATACGTTCAAAGTTGGCATCTGAAAATTCAAATTCACGATTTTTCTGTTCAGCCATAATAGTCTTTAATTCCTCATCACCGACTCGACTTTCGGTTAAAACCAAAAAAGGGGGGATCATTCCTCCCCCCTGTTACATTCAGCTATTAGTCAATTAAAACTCATCCCATTCATCATCTGTTTCTGTCGACGCTGCTTTTGGGGCCGCTTTCGGCTTCGCTTTTGGGGCCGCCGCTTTCGGCTTCGCTTTTGGCGCTGCCTCAACG
>JAOUJZ010000041.1 GCA_029882915.1 Gammaproteobacteria bacterium
TCATCGCGAAGGTGATCTGCATATTCATGATCTTGATATGTTGGCAGGGTATTGTGCCGGATGGTCATTACGTAGCTTATTAACCGAAGGGTTCAATGGCATCCCGGGTAAGGTTGAGGCCGGACCTCCCAAACGTTTTTCCAGTGCATTGGGTCAGATGGTGAATTTTCTGGGTGCACTACAGAATGAGTGGGCAGGCGCTCAGGCATTTAGCTCATTTGATACTTATCTGTCACCTTATGTTCGTCGTGAAAATCTGGACTACGATACTGTAAGGCAGGGTATTCAGGAGTTCATTTATAACCTTAATGTACCGTCACGTTGGGGAACGCAGACCCCCTTCACCAATCTCACTTTTGACTGGGTCTGCCCGGATGATCTGAAAGAACAGATCCCGGTGATTGGTGGTGAAGAAATGCCATTTTATTATGCCGATCTGCAACATGAAATGGACATGATCAATCAGGCCTATATTGAAGTAATGACCGCCGGTGATGCCATGGGGCGAGTATTCACCTTTCCCATCCCAACATACAACATCACTGAAGATTTTCCATGGGATAGCGACAACGCCGAGCGGCTATTTGATATGACTGCCAAGTATGGGTTGCCCTATTTCCAGAATTTTCTTAACTCAGATATGGAGCCGGGACAGGTCCGTTCGATGTGTTGCCGTCTACAACTGGATCTCAGGGAGTTGTTGAAACGCGGAAATGGCCTGTTTGGTTCTGCAGAACAAACCGGTTCGATTGGTGTGGTCACCATCAATTGTGCTCGTCTTGGCTATTTGTATAAAAATGATGAGGCAACGTTATTTCAGCACCTTGATCGCTTGATGGAGCTGGCCAAAAACAGCCTTGAGATTAAACGTAAAATGATTCAGCGTTATATGGATGGCGGTTTATATCCCTATACCAAACGCTATTTAGGCACTTTGCGAAATCATTTTTCAACGATAGGTGTTAATGGTATTAACGAGATGATCCGTAACTTTACTGATAACGCTCATGATGTCAGTGACGGCTGGGGACGTGAGTTTGCGTCAAGATTGTTAAGCCACATCAGAGACAAGTTAATTATTTTTCAGGATGAAACAGGGCATATGTATAACCTGGAAGCGACCCCTGCTGAAGGCACGACTTACCGTTTTGCCAAAGAAGACCGCAAACGTTTTCCTGACATTATTCAGGCCGGTACGGAAGATGCGCCGTACTACACCAATTCGTCGCAGTTGCCAGTCGGACTAACGGATGATCCGTTTGAGGCATTATCACTGCAGGATGAATTGCAGACTCAATATACCGGTGGCACGGTGCTGCATCTTTATATGAATGAACGGATTTCGAGTTCACAATCATGTAGCTCACTGGTTAAACGTGTGCTGCAACGTTTTCGTCTTCCCTATATTACGATTACACCGACCTTTTCGATTTGTCCTAAACACGGCTACCTTTCAGGCGAACACGAATTTTGCCCACATTGTGATCAGGAAATACTGGCTGAAAAACACCTTCAGCAGGCAGTGGCTTAACACATAACTTTTAAACAGGAGAAACACTATGTCTACTAACATGAAAATGACGATGGAACTGAATGATAATGAACGTCAGCGTTGTGAAATATGGACCCGTGTGATGGGTTATCACCGTCCTTTAACTTCTTTCAATGCGGGTAAACAAAGCGAGCATGCGGAACGAAAACATTTCGTAGAGTGCCATACCAGTAATAAACACTAACGGTCATCAGTGTCATGCAACTTAATATTGGTGGTCTGACAGCCTTTACCACCATTGATTTCCCCGGTCATTTAGCGGCAGTGGTGTTTTTACAGGGGTGTGCATGGCGCTGTCCCTATTGCCACAACCCACATTTACTGGAAGTGGAGGACAAAGGTAGTGACTGGGAGATGTTGCAAGACTTTCTGAAAGAACGGCAGGGATTTCTTGACGGCGTGGTTTTTAGTGGCGGCGAACCCTTACTTCAATCAGGTCTGGCCGATGCCATTGTTAAGGTAAAGGAGATGGGATTTAACGTTGCCCTGCATACTGCTGGAACCAATCCCCGTCGCCTGGAAAAATATCTGCCAATGCTGGACTGGGTTGGACTTGATATCAAAACCTCTTTCGACAAATATGCACAGCTCACCGGAGTAAAAGGCAGTGGTGATAAAGTTCGAGAGAGTTTAAAACTGCTACTGGAAAGTGGCATTGACTATGAAGTCAGGACAACGGTTGATCCTAACTTTTTTACTCGAGATACAGTGCTGGAACTTGCTGAAATGTTAGAAGAAACAGGAGTGACGCACTATGCGTTACAGCAATGCCGAGACGTTGAAGGTCATCAGGTAAAAAGCCCATCATTATTTAATGATCGCACTTTACTTGCTCAACTTAACAGCATGTTTCCAGGTTTTACGATGCGCTACAGCTAAGATTACATATTAGTGTTATCAGCGTGAAGTACCATTTAATATAGATAGATGACACTTTCTGTTGGTGGTCACAGATAGTTTATATAGAGGTTCAAAAATGGAACAAAATACAGCTTCCTTTGCAGTAAAAATAGGCCTGGCGGAAATGCTCAAAGGAGGTGTGATTATGGATGTCACTAACCCAGAGCAAGCAAAAATCGCTGAAGATGCCGGTGCAGTGGCGGTAATGGCGTTAGAACGGATCCCTTCCGACATTAGAAAAGAGGGGGGTATTGCCCGTATGAGCGATCCCGAAATGATCATGGAGATCCAGCAAGTTGTTTCCATTCCGGTGATGGCTAAATGTCGGATCGGCCATTTTTCTGAAGCTCAGATACTGCAGGCGCTGGCAGTTGATTTTATCGATGAAAGTGAAGTACTGACACCCGCCGATGAAACTAACCATATCTGGAAACACGAATTTAACGTGCCCTTTGTCTGTGGCTGCCGAGATCTTGGGGAAGCATTACGACGAATAGGTGAAGGCGCGGCCATGATTCGTACCAAAGGAGAAGCGGGCAGCGGTAATATTGTTGAGGCGGTTCGACACATGCGTCAGGTTCAGAATGATATGAAAACTCTGACCGGTTTGCGTACCGAGGAATTAATGGCAAAAGCTAAAGAATTCGGAGCCCCGTTTGATTTGGTCAGGCAGGTGTCCGAAACGGGTAAATTGCCAGTACCTAATTTCGCAGCGGGAGGTGTTGCGACTCCCGCTGATGCTGCACTGATGATGCAACTGGGAGCAGAGACCGTTTTTGTGGGTTCAGGAATATTCATGAGTGAAGACCCCGCTCGCAGGGCTAAAGCCATCGTCGAGGCAGTGACCTATTTTGATGATGCACAAAAGCTGGCTGAAATTTCGACTGGTCTGAAAACTGCGATGAAAGGACTGGATATTACAGAAATACCCACAGAAAAGCGTCTTCAGGAGCGGGGCTGGTAGTGAAAATAGGTGTGTTGGCATTACAGGGTGACTACCAGAAACACAGTCAAATTTTGTCTCAGCTCGGTTTGACACCGTTATTGTTGCGTTATCCTCAGCAGTTGCAAGAGGTGTCAGGGTTAATTATTCCCGGCGGCGAATCGACGACAATGAGAAAACTCATTGATGCTAATGACTTTCGGCAGCCATTACTCGCATTTGCACGACGATTTCCCATATTGGGAACCTGCGCCGGCTTGATAATGATGAGCCATTTATTGGACGATGATCCACGAGTGAATCCGCTGGGAATTATCGACGTGACCGTGACTCGAAATGCTTATGGCCGGCAACTGGATTCATTTTTGGATGAACTAGAGGTTAATATTGATGGTAAAAAGCATACCATTGCGGCCAGTTTTATTCGGGCGCCGATAATTAATGTTGTCGGCTCGGATGTTGAGGTTCTGGCTCACTATCATGGTGAACCGGTGGCCGTCCGTCATGGACGTCATGTTGGTTTGACCTTTCACCCCGAGCTGAATGATGTGACGCTGTTTCATCAACTAACATTTGGTAGCTATTGAGCCGGATTTCATGGTTATATGTGTTTGCAGGACTCGGTTTATATACCATGCAATGTGAAATTAAATAACAGGTTATAGCTATGACAGCAGCAAAAATTGGAATCGTGGCAGTCAGTGATCGTGCCAGCATGGGAGTGTATGAAGACATCTCAGGCAAGGCGATTATCGAGACGCTGAATGACTATCTGATCTCGCCATGGGAACCCGTCTACGAGGTGATTCCCGATGAACAGGATGTGATTGCTGACACGCTGATCAGAATGGCCGATGAAGAAGGTTGCTGTTTAATTGTGACCACGGGAGGGACAGGACCGGCTAAACGGGATGTAACGCCGGAAGCGACCGAGGTGGTCTGTGATCGAATGATGCCTGGGTTTGGGGAATTAATGCGAGCGGAATCGCTGAAGTTTGTGCCTACGGCTATTTTATCTCGCCAGACAGCAGGTCTTAGAGGTAACAGTCTGATCATTAATCTTCCAGGTAAACCCAAGTCTATTCGCGAATGTCTGGATGCAGTTTTTCCTGCGGTACCTTATTGCATTGACCTGATGGAAGGGCCATATCTGGAATGTAATGAGGCCGTTATTAAACCTTTTCGCCCCAAAAAATAGAGCAAGTCATTTATTGCGGTAAAGCCTCAACAAAGTCAGCAGTCAAATACAAAGCATGATTTAGTGCTACAGGCATGTCATCCATATCAACACTATCAATAAGATTCTTTACTTGCAGACCTAGTTCAGTATCGCCTTCAATGGATAAACGACGTTGGAAAAACAGGGTATCAGGATCTTCTCGGCGACTGGCGAGTAATAGAAATTCCTTGCTGTTGCCGGAAAAAATGGTATTGGCGGCATCCGTCCCCGGGCTAAATGTCAGGTGTTGCTGTTGAAGGGATACTTGCCAGTCAAAAGCAAGATCCTTGATCTGTAGGCGTAATATCGCATCTTCAAGAAAACAGAGATCATCATCAGCCAGTTGCTGCCTAAATATAAAATTGGAGACTTTTTCAGCAATGGTTAATTGAATCGACTGCGGTAGCAGTCTGAACGGCGTTTTCCAGGGCAGATACTGAATCCCCGGCAAGCGAGCCAGTTTTTTCGGTATCAATAAGGCAAATTTATGTGGTATTGAAGCCATAATCGTGATCACCATCAGGAGTGTGTTTGTTGACATTATACTGAGCAAAAATGGGGTTAAATTAAAATAACACTGACTTGGATCAAGAGAGATTAAAGTAACCGCTTTTTGCGAATCAAAACCCTTATTATGGTGCCATTGAAAATAAGGGAGGAAAAGGATGGAACTGGTTTGTCCAGCGGGCAATATCTCGATGTTAAAAACAGCGGTTGATAATGGTGCTGACGCCGTTTATATCGGCTTTAAAGATGATACCAATGCCAGACATTTTGCCGGTTTAAACTTTAATGATGGCACGGCACAAAAAGCGGTGGACTATGCTAATGACCGAGGCAGTAAAGTCTATGTGGCTATCAATACCTATCCACAACCTGCCGGTTGGTCACGATGGCAAAAAGCCGTAGATGTGGCAGCAGATATTGGGATTGATGCCTTGATTGTGGCAGATACAGGGGTGCTGGCATATGCCACTGAAAAACACCCACATCTTGCTCGTCACTTGTCGGTACAGGGGTCAGCGACCAACGCCGAAGCCTTGCGATTTTATAAACAGCAGTTTGATATTCGTCGTGCGGTGATCCCTCGTGTATTGTCGATGGCACAGGTGAAACGACTGGCAGAAGACAGCGAGGTCGATCTGGAAGTATTTGGCTTTGGCAGTTTATGTGTGATGGTTGAAGGCCGTTGTTTATTGTCCTCTTATGCGACCGGTGAATCCCCGAACACCTGCGGTGCCTGTAGTCCAGCGAAAGCAGTACGTTGGGTAGAAACAGACAACGGCACGGAATGCCGATTGAATGAGGTGTTGATTGATCGTTTTGCAGTGGGTGAAAAAGCAGGCTATCCGGTGGTCTGCAAGGGGCGATTTAATGTCGATGGTCATACCTATCATGCGTTGGAAGAACCCACTAGTTTAAACACATTGGAACTGCTTCCTGAGCTACTGGCTGCAGGCGTCAAAGCTATAAAAATTGAGGGTCGCCAACGTAGTACTGCCTATGTTGGCAAAGTGACTCGTGTGTGGCGTGAAGCGATAGACAGTTGCCAGATGAATCCTGAGGCTTATTCTGCCAAACCACAGTGGATGCAGGATCTTGCCAGTGTCTCTGAGGGTACACAAACCACTTTGGGTGCCTACAACCGGCCGTGGCAATAGACCAGTCTTGGTTTTGATAGTGAATAACCGTTTTTGGAGTTGTTTATGCGTTTATCTTTAGGTGCTATCCAGTACTTATGGCCGCACCAGACAGTTGAAGAGTTTTATCAAATACATGCAAACAGCCCGGTTGATGTGATTTATCTGGGTGAAACAGTGTGTGCCAAACGCCGGCAGGTGAAAATTTCCGAATGGATTGATCTGGCAAAAGAATTGGCCAAATCGGGTAAGCAGGTGGTGTTATCGACCCTGACATTAACAGAAGCACGATCCGATATGGCGGGTGTTACCCGATTATGTCATAACGGTGACTTTCTGGTAGAAGCCAGCGATATGGGGGCGGTGCAGCTAATGGCGGATCAATCCTTACCCTTTGTGGGTGGCCCCAGTTTGAATATCTACAATGCCCACACCCTCAAGTTGTTGCACAAACAGGGATTGACGCGTTGGGTAATGCCGGTTGAACTTAATGCTGAAACCTTGAAAGACATATTGGCTGATGCTGAAGCTATGGGCATAGGTGATAAAATTGAAACGGAAGTTTTCTCCTTCGGTCACATGCCATTGGCCTATTCTGCACGTTGTTTTACCGCCCGTTTTCGCCATCTAGCCAAAGATGATTGTCAGTTCGTCTGTCAGGATTACCCGGAGGGGCTAGCCATGGACAGTCAGGAAGGACAGGCCTTTTTTACGATAAATGGTATTCAGACCCAATCGGGACGTATTCAGCATTTATTGCCTCATTGGCAGGAAATGCAACAGATTGGTGTCGATATTATGCGGTTGAGTCCGCAACCTGACCATATGGCCGATGTGATTGGCCGCTATGCTCAGGTGATACACGGGCAATCGACTGAAACTGATATCAAACTATGGTTAAATGCGTCTGCTTGTGATGGTTATTGGTGTGGTCAGCCGGGAATGGATTACATCGCTGTTGATGGGTAGGTGTTCCAGCCAGCATTCATGACTATTTTAGTGCATTAAGGCTGGCAATGGCTTGGCGTGTTTTCAAAGGACCACTTTGAACAAGGGTGGTATAGAGTTGAACCAGTGAAGCTCCGGCGTTTAGAAGCTGCTTGGCGTCAGCCATAGTTCGTACTCCGCCGACAACAATCAAAGGCAGTGAATCAACGACGGTTTTGATCGTGTGGAGACGCTCGATAATTGCTTTACTATCTGGCCAATTCTCGAAGGCGAGAATGACACCATCAAAATCCTGTTCTTTTATCAGCAATAAAAGATCATTTAGTAGTTCATTATTAACTGGATCGATGGCTATTTTTACAACTATCGGAATAGAGTGACCTTTTGCTAATGCCAACTGACGATGGTGATGTTGGATTTCACTTAAGAAATTAGCAAGCTCCTTCAAATCCGGCTTTAATGCTCGAACAGGGCTACCGGGACGGCTGAGATTGATGACCAGATAGTCGACATGACACCAGAATAACTCCATGCCCTTTGTATAGTCGGCAACAGCGTGCTTGTCTAATGAGTTTCTATGGCTACCTAAATTAATCCCCCAACGTTGTCGATTATCAGCGTTGCTAAATTGCTGAGAGGCTTTTTCCAGATTCTGTATAAATTCAATGGCCTGATAATTGGGTTCCACATTGACTGTGCCAACTTCTATAAAACCAAATCCTGTGATGTCGGAGTAGCGTAAAAATTTACCCTGGCGATCAAACCCGCCAGCCAGTCCAATGGGGTTAGATAAACATAACCCCATCACTTCTACTGGCGACATGGGAAGTGAAAATTTTAAAGGGAGAAAGTGACATAACTTGCAAAACATATAGCTATATAAGTAGGCAAATTTATGCATCAGCGGTTGATTAATGCGACCAATCAGTTTTATGACTAAACGATAGAACATCGAATGAGTTATGAATGGCTAACGGTATTTTGAAGCGTTGGAAGGGAATAATTTGCAGAGTAATCCTGCATAAAATCGATCAGCGTATCCACGCCTTCAACGGGCATGGAATTATACAGACTGGCCCGAATGCCTCCGCGTACACCATGTCCTCTAAGATTAATCAGTCCATTGTGATTCGCCTCGGTGATGAAGTCTTCTGTCATCTCAGGGTCATTGAGTTCAAAACACACATTCACGATCGAACGATCTGCAACATCAACGGTATAATGATAGAACTCATCACTGTCTATAAAGTCATAGAGTTTTTTGGCCTTGTCCCTGTTTTGTAGTTCAAAGTGTTGTATCCCACCTTGTTCCAATAACCACGAAAACATGAGTCCAGCGATATAGACGCTGTACGTAGGAGGCGTATTTACTCTGGATTGCGCCTGACGACCATAGTTAAATACAGCAGGGACAATCTCCATAGCCTGATTCAGCAGATCATCACGGATAATGACAATGGTTAATCCGGTTGGCCCAATATTTTTCTGGGCACTGGCATAAATAAGGCCAAACTGTGAGATGTCCAGCTGGCGGGTCAGAAAGTCAGAGGTGACATCGGCAACCAAAGGAACTGTTTGGATATCAGGTATTTTATGGAACTGTACGCCATTGGCCGTTTCATTGGTGGTGATATGACAGTAGGCTGCGTCTGGATCAAGTTTCCATTGATGGTAGGGTGGTATCTGGTTAAAACCAGATTGCTCGGAACTGGCAATGATATTGACCTGACCATAACGTTTGGCTTCATTGATTGCCCGGGTTGACCAGTGACCAGTTTGTACATAGTCAGCCGTTGCTTTATGGCCCATCAGATTCATAGCAATCAATGAAAAATGGGCGTAGGCACCGCCTTGTAGAAATAAAATGCGGTAGTTGTCCGGCAGGTTAATCAGTTTACTTAAGTCGTTATAAGCACAGTCACTAATCTGTTTGTATTCATCTGATGAAAAAGGCATTTCCATCACCGATATGCCACAGCCTTGCCAGTCCAACAGGTCGTGTTGTGCCTTTATTAATACTTCATTTGGAAGTTGGGCAGGACCTGCTGAAAAGTTATACATGTCACTAATCCTAATCAGGTGTACAAAAATAGTCCGTGTGCACCCGTAACCATGAAAAACAGAGTCACAATTGACAAGATGGTATTGGTTCTGGATGACAGAAAGGTAATGCGAGAGCAACGAATGCGCTCATCATCCGTCGCATAGATAAAGCCAAGTACTTTTTTCTGGTGTGGCCAAAGAACAAACCACAGATTGGCAACCATAATGAGACCAATCCAAACCCCTATTCCTATCACGACTGAAGGACCTGACAGGGTGAGTGCATCGACAAGTGTGTCTCTAAACCACAGCATATAAAGGCCGGTTACCAACACAACTAGCGAAGCATAACGAAAAGTACCATGCTCACGTTTCATGGCAGCTAACATCGCTCCGGGATCACTGGGTTGGGCTGGTTTAAACTTGGGATTTTGAATGACATTGGCATAGTTATGCCCCATCCAGACAAGTATGCCCAAGACGTGTATCAAGCGAGCGAAGACATCAAGTGATGCAGTTAACGTCATTGGTATTCCATTAAATAAAAAGCACTATTAAATAAGTGCCCTAGCTAAAAAGAACAGGGTAGCAGTCAACGCAATGGCTGCAGTGATGCAGCCAGCCATACTGTCATGGGGTAAATTCATAGTTATGACTCAATAAACTCAGTGGTAATCGCCCCTTTTTTCCTGAATACCAGTGGTCGTTCTACCCGATGGGGCAATGCTGCATTGACCACGCAGGATTCGATCACATCATGCATAGGCGACTTGGAACAAACCGGATCGGTATTGGCGGCATCACCAGTTAATAAAAATGCCTGACAACGACAGCCACCATGATCCTGTTCTTTTTCGTCACAATTTTTACAGGGTTCCTTCATCCAGTCGGTGCCACGGTAGGCATTAAATACCGGTGATTCATTCCAGATCCAGTCTAGAGGGTTATCACGGACATTAGGAAATTCAAGACCTTTGATAACCCGAGCTTCCTGACAAGGCAGTGCATCACCATTTGGTCCTATAGTCAGATGTATTGCTCCCCAGCCATTCATACAGGCTTTAGGGCGATCATCATAATAGTCAGGGATAACAAAATAGATCTGCATTTTATTGCCAAGGCGTTCTCGATATTCTTTGACCACCGCT
>JAOUJZ010000077.1 GCA_029882915.1 Gammaproteobacteria bacterium
TCAAGTACTTTTTTCGCTACTTTATTTACAAACTCAACAAAATCATCCGCTTTAGCCACAAAGTCAGTTTCAGCATTGATTTCCAACATTACCGCACGCTTACCATCAGCGCTGGTTTCGATTGCGATAACGCCTTCGGCCGCAACACGGTCAGATTTTTTATCTGCTTTTGCCAAGCCTGCTTTACGCATTGCTTCAATTGCAGCATCAATATCACCGTTAGATTCTACCAATGCTTTTTTACATTCCATCATGCCTGAGCCTGTACGCTCACGAAGTTCTTTTACTAATGCAGCAGTAATTGCCATGTTAATAACCCTTTAATTTATCTATGACGGTCAGTATCATATGACCACATATACAACACAGGCCCGCTATAAGAGCGAGCCTGCATTCACATTACCAATAGATGTTACTCAGCAGCCGCTTCTGTGCTTTCTGCAGCAACCTCTACAAACTCTTCACCAGCATCGCCTGTTGCAACAGATGCACGACCTTCCAGAATTGCATCAGCCATACTTGATGTATAAAGCTTGATAGCACGCATAGAGTCGTCGTTACCAGGGATTACATAGTCAACACCATCTGGATTGCTGTTAGTATCAACGATAGCAATAACAGGAATACCTAGGTTGTTTGCTTCTTTAATTGCAATACGCTCATGATCAACATCAATCACGAATAACGCATCAGGCAAACCACCCATCTTTCTGATACCACCGATGCTTTTTTCCAGTTTTTCCTGCTCGCGAGTCAAGTTCAAAACTTCTTTTTTCTTCAAACCTTCTAACTTGCCTGACTCGATCATGGTTTGAATAGAATCCAGACGTTTGATTGATTGACGTACTGTTTGATAGTTAGTCAACATGCCACCTAACCAGCGACGGTTAACGTAAGGCATACCTGCACGCTCTGCATCTTCGCGGATAGCTTCTTGGGCAGCACGCTTAGTACCAACAAAAAGGATACGACCTTTTTTCGAAGCCAATTTACCAACAAAGTTCAATGCATCATTAAACATAGGCAAGCTATGCTCAAGGTTCATGATATGAATATTATTACGTTTACCAAAGATAAATGGACCCATTTTTGGGTTCCAGTAACGTGTTTGGTGACCAAAGTGAACGCCTGCTTCAAGCATTTGGCGCATAGTTGTTTTTGCCATTTTAATTAAAACCTTATATAAAAAATTGGGGTTAAACCTCCACACACCCCAAGTATCGACTATACTGACTAGCAGTTAGCACCCCGATAGTTGTGCCGGTGTGTGTGTGATTTCTGCCTTCAAAAGGCGCGCAATTTATACCATAAACCCAATACAAAAACAATGTAAATCAATCAACTTACCTTTAGTTTTTGACTGGTTTACGGCAAACTATGCCTTTTTTGCTTCATCCCTCAAACTTATAGGAATTCATACAATCATGGCGGTCAGTATCAAAACAGCAGACGAAATTGAAAAAATGCGCGTTGCAGGACGTCTTGCTGCACAAGTGCTTACTATGATTGTTCCTCACGTTAAAGCTGGTATCACTACCGATGAGCTGGACAAAATTTGTCATGATTACATCGTCAATGAGCAACAGGCTATTCCCGCCCCATTGAACTACCATGGTTTTCCAAAATCGATATGCACCTCCGTCAATCATGTTATTTGCCATGGCATTCCTGGCAATAAAAAGCTCAAAGAAGGCGACATCATCAATATCGATATCACGGTGATCAAAGACGGCTATCATGGTGATACCAGCATGATGTTTCACGTTGGAAAAACATCCATTCTGGCCCAACGATTAAGCGCCAACGCTCGCGAAGCCATGTTAAAGGGTATTGCCATGGTCAAACCGGGCATCCAGCTTGGTGACATCGGTCATGCTATTCAAAAGCATGCTGAAGACCAAAACTTTTCCATAGTGCGTGAATATTGTGGACATGGTATCGGTAAAGTTTTCCATGAAGATCCACAGGTTTTACATTACGGTAAACCCGGAACAGGATTAACACTTGAGGCAGGTATGACATTTACTATTGAACCAATGGTCAATGCCGGCAAACCACACATCAAGCAACTGCCGGATGGCTGGACAGTAGTCACCAAAGACCGTTCACTATCAGCACAATGGGAACACACTATTCTGGTCACTGATGATGGTCATGAAATCCTGACATTACGTGAAGATGAAGTAATTTAATCCATGTCGACATCGTTATTATCTCTATGGTCAATTGGAACTAATAGTGAACCCGGCATAGGAAATAACGAATCTGCTTTTTATCGTAATGCCCTCAAGCAAGGGCAGCACTATCTGCAACAACAATTCGAGCAGCATGCAGATATCGTTATACTGATTCAACAACGTGCTTTTTTTGTTGACCAAGTACTACAACAGCTCTGGCAACAGTATATTAGTGAACAGACAGCCATCAGTTTACTTGCTGTAGGTGGTTATGGACGAGGCGAACTTCACCCCTATTCAGATATTGACTTATTGATTCTGCTTGATGAATCTGTTTCGGAACATCCACCTAGTACTTTATCTGACTTTCTAACACAACTTTGGGATATTGGTCTTGAAATCGGGCAT
>JAOUJZ010000015.1 GCA_029882915.1 Gammaproteobacteria bacterium
GAGTAATCGTTAATCCAGCTGCTGCAATGTCAGCTTTCCCTTGGGCGATAAAGTCCAATATATCGCCTAAATTATCAGGTGTAATGATTTTAAGGCGAACATTGAGAAAGTCGGCAAACCGCTGGGCAAGCTCATATTCAAAGCCAGCTAGCGTGTCTCCTTTTACATAATAGGTCGTGGGACCATAGCGGCTGATAACAAGCAATTCACCACGTTCACGAATTTTTTCCAGATGTGGTTGTGCATCACCACATGCGATAAGAAAGCTTAATGAAATGAGTAACAAGCTAATAAATTTCAAGAATTACTCCGGCATGTTCTCGGACAGTGATTATCTCTTCAAATTGATTTTTTTGCACTAAGATATGTTTTATATTTAACTAATAGTATTGTTTTTATTGGTTTTTTTTCTAAATAGATTATAATCTGTCCCCTTTTTAAGTTGGAACTTGTTGTTATGAATGCGCCAGAGTTACTTTTGCCGGCCGGTAGTTTGCAGCATATGCGTTATGCCTATGCCTATGGTGCCGATGCGGTCTATGCTGGCCAACCTAGATACAGCCTGCGTGTACGCAATAATGACTTCCATAAACTGCCTGTCCTGGCGCAAGGTATTGAAGAAGCACATGCTCTGGGGAAACAGTTTTTTGTTGCCAGTAATCTAATGCCGCACAATGCCAAAATCAAAACCTATATGGCCGATATGGAACCGGTCATCGAGATGAAACCAGATGCCTTGATTATGGCGGATCCTGGTTTAATCATGATGGTGCGTGAGCGATGGCCTGAAATGCCTGTTCATCTATCAGTGCAGGCGAATACCGTGAACTATCAGGCGGTGAAATTTTGGCAATCAGTCGGTGTGAGCAGGGTGATTTTATCGCGTGAACTGTCACTTGATGAAATAGAAGAAATTCGCCAACTGTGTCCCGACATGGAACTGGAAGTATTTGTTCACGGCGCTTTATGCATTGCTTATTCCGGCCGTTGTTTATTGTCAGGCTATTTTAATCATCGCGATCCAAATCAAGGTTCCTGCACCAACTCATGTCGTTGGGACTATAAAACCCATGCCAGTGATGGCAACGATGATTCACCCAAGAAGATTGAATTCAAAGCCTTTGATGCAATGAACAACCAAAATGCATTTTCTGATTGTGGCAGTCAGGAACGCCATCCACTGGCAGATGATGTCTATTTGATTGAAGAGGGTAATCGCCCGGGTGAATTGATGCCTATCTTTGAAGATGAGCACGGCACTTACATCATGAACTCTAAAGATCTACGTGCGATCCAACATATTGAGCGTTTAACTAAAATTGGCGTTGATTCGTTAAAAATAGAAGGCCGGACTAAATCCGTTTATTACGTTGCCAGAACAGCCCAGATTTATCGTCGCGCTATAGATGATGCCTTAGCAGGTAGAAAATTTGACCCGACCCTAATCGGAAAACTGGATAATCTGGCAAACCGTGGTTATACCGATGGTTTTTATCAACGCCATCCGACTCAGGAACAGCAAAATTATATTCAGGGTTATTCAAGCAGTGATCGTCAACAATATGTGGGTGAAATTACTGGCTATGATGCGCAAAATCAAAGTCTCAATATTGATGTGAAAAATAAGTTTTCTATCGGAGATAAACTGGAATTAGTGTTGCCAGAAGGCAATGTAGAATTAACACTGGAAAAATTGCTGGATAAAGAGGGTGAAGCGATTGAAGTTGCACCGGGCAGTGGTCATCAGGTGAAAGTACCGTATGTTGGTAAAGTGCCAGAAAAAGGCTTATTGGCTAGATATATCTAGAAATATTGCTAGCGAGATAATGTAGCCAGATTGTAGATTTATATTAGATCTTCTTGAGCTTTTGATGCAAAACTCATTATTAAACGCACTGATTTTTCTTTGTTGATGTTTGCTGTTTCTTTATCGAGTTTTCCATTAAATAGATCATTAAAGCCAGGGATATCTTCAGGTGAGCATGTTTCTAAATTTTTGAACCCCATGCTCCAGTCGGGAAAGTTTCTTTCGCTAATTTCCTCTTCGACAAGAATGACATTTCCAGTATTTCTGCTGTCTCTTAGTATCGAGTTATAAATATCATGCACATCTTCTGCAGAACCTTCTAAAACCTGCATAAATGTAGCGTTGTGATATATGAGCAAACCGGTAATATTTTGTTTCAAATTTCTCGCGCGAGACTGTGTCAACAATTCGAGGAGATCGTTTTCAGATGGCCAGCTTGTTGCTGAGCTAATGTAAATTAAATGAATCACAATATGACGTAATCTAACTCTTTCATTGATTGAAAAACGACATTAAAAAATACAGTGTTTTGTAAAATCAGTCGCTTCATTGGCGGACCAATCACCTTTTGGTTTTTCTTTCATTGCCGTGCACCATTGTTCGCTACCCACTTCAGGAGAGCAGGCCGTAAGCATAATCAGTAAGGTGCCAGCTAATGCGATAGGGATATATTTCATCGTTACTAATCTCCGATATATTCAATATAAGCTAATCTTAATTTAAATCTACAGCATATTGCTTAAGTAATTCAAGTGGAACAATGTCCAAAGCTTTGATATGAGTTCTGGTGAGATGAACTTTGGGAGCCATATTATTTTCATGGGCTTCTAACCAACGTGAAGCACATAAACACCAGCTATCGCCGGGTCGCAATCCTTTAAAACCAAATGCGGGTACAGGCGTCGATAAATCATTGCCTCGAAAGCGGGAGTATTCAAGAAACTCTCTCGTTGCTTCAATACAGACAGTATGTGAACCGACATCGTCGCTACAGGTATTACATTTACCATCACGAAAAAAACCAGTTACGGGGTTGTCACCGCACATTACTAATTCCTCTCCAAATACATTCACTGACTTGTCTCTTTTCATTGCAATGTACCTTAAAAATCAATTCAACCTGACCCTATCGATTTTATAAATGGGACTAGCGTTAAATGATGAGAATAAATCGTGCTAACTACTGATGCGTATATCTAATAAATGTACAAGGTAAATATAGTCTCTTTTTTAAGTTAATACAAAAAGATAGAGTGATCGTGTTAACGTCGAGATCGAAAAAAACCACGTAATAAATCACTGCTTTGTTCGGCAAGCACACCATGTTCGCAGTGGACATGATGATTAAGCTGGGGGCTGTTGAAGATATCAAAGCAACTGCCGGCAGCACCGGTTTTAGGTTCTTTACAGGCAAAGATGACTTTTTCGATACGAGCGTGAACAATGGCACCGGCACACATGATGCAGGGTTCCAGTGTCACATAAAGAGTTGAGCCTGGCAGGCGGTAATTCTCAAGATGTTGACTGGCGGCACGCAGGGCCTGAATTTCGGCGTGGGCAGTCGGATCGTGGCTACTGATCGGTTGATTCCAGCCTTCACCCATTAATAAACCATCACGCACAATGACGGCACCGACAGGGACTTCGCCTTTTTGTTCGGCGTGCCTGGCGAGTTCCAGTGCATGTGACATCCAGTGTTCATCATCAAACATGGCGAGTAATGTAATAGTGAATCAGGTTAATAAGGCGTTTGCTGGCACCCTGACTTTTGGCGATGAGTTGCAGGCTGGCTTCACCCATCTGTGCACGTTGGTCGGAGTTTTGAAGTAGACCGATGACCGTTTCGGCTAGGCTGATGGTGTCGATTACTTTTTTAGCGGCTTTTGCCTTAAGAAACTGTTTGCTGATTTCATTGAAGTTAAAAAAGTGGGGCCCGATGACGATTGCACGCCCTAACACGGCAGGTTCCAACAGATTATGTCCGCCGTGAGGCACTAAACTTCCACCAATAAAAGCCACGTCACTGGCGGCATAGAACAGGGGAAGTTCTCCCATGGTATCGACCACCAATACCTGTACTGTCGAAGGGCAGGGTAAATTTTCACTGCGACGCAATGTTTTGAAGCCTGATCGTTGTGCCAGAGCAGTGACGCGATCAAACCGTTCGGGATGACGTGGAACAATAATCAACAACAGGTTTGGAAACACCGAGCGGATTTGACGGGACGCATTGAGGATAATTTCTTCTTCGCCTTCGTGAGTGCTGGCGGCAATCCATACTGGACGGTTGCTATCCCACATGGAGCGCATGGCTTCAGCCTGTTCTTTTAAACTGGCAGGCAGGCTTACTTCGTATTTCAAATTACCAATGGCATGGACATGATTGCCATCAGCCCCCAATTGTTTAAAACGTTTTCTGTCATCTTCACCCTGAGCAGCAATTGCCCGAAAGCTTTTCAAAATGGTTTTAGTGAATTTTGGAAAGCGGGCATAGCCTTTTACGGAACGCTCAGACATGCGCGCATTAGCCAGTATGAGAGGAACAGAACGTTGCTCGCAGACAGCTAATAAATTGGGCCAAATTTCGGTTTCCATCACAATGCCGAATTGAGGATGGACGCGATCAAGGAATTTGTTGATAGCAAATGGTAGGTCGTAAGGTAAATAACAATGTGTCACTGAATCGCCATAGAGCAGTTTTACGCGTTCACTGCCTGTCGGTGTCATGGTGGTGATCAGTAGCTGATAGTGTGGAAACTCTGTTTGTAATGATTTTACCAGCGGGCGAGTGGCCTCAGCTTCGCCTACCGAAACGGCATGTATCCATATAACTGGAGATTTGTCATCCAGTGTTGGGCCTGCGCCAAAACGTTCTGACCAACGTCGCCAGTAAGCAGGTGCGCGTATTCCACGCCAAATAAGGCGCAAGAGTATAAAAGGCAGGCCGAGGATAAATAAGGTGGTATAAAGTGTTTTCAAATAAGTCTCTTTTTTACACTGATTGTTTAGCGGTAAACCAGCGGGAATGATAGCATAGGCACCAATTTGTTAATCAATGACTCCTTTCCTGAATCTATGAAAATTTTTCAACGGCAGTTTTTACATCCGCGTTTCTGGCCTAGTTGGCTAGGATTGTTTCTGATGCGGTTATCTATTTACCTGCCGGCTAAAATGCAATTGTGGGCCGGCAGGATACTATCCTTGCTGATGATGCCATTTATGACGGCCAGAAAAAAGATTGCCCGTCGAAATCTTGAGCTGTGTTTTCCGGAACTATCCGATCAACAGCGACAAGACTTATTAAAAGATAATTTTCGTACTATGGGCATGATGCTGATTGAGACTGCATTGAGCTGGTGGGCGAGTGATGCCAGTTTACAAAAAAGAGTGCGATACGAAGGTTTGGAGCATCTTGATACTGCTTTGGCCAAAGGTAAAGGCGTCATACTGCTGACAGGGCATTTTACCAGTATGGAACTAGGCGGGAGGTTGATCATGTTAAAAACGCCTTGTTATGTCATGTTTCGAGAATTAAATAATCCTTTGTTTAATGCGGTAATGATGAAATCAAGAACCCATCATAGTGAGGGAATAGTATTGCGTGATGATCCACGTTCAATGGTGAGAGCACTAAGAAAAAATAAGGTTGTCTGGTATGCACCTGATCAGGATTTTGGCCCTAAAATGAGCCTGTTTGCCCGATTTTTTGGTGTACAGGCTGCAACAGTACCTGCAACAGCGCGTATTGTTAAAATGAGTGGTGCTGCAGTGATACCTTTTGTGCCACGACGTGAAAAGGATGGCAGTTATACCTTGAGTTTAGGAGAACCACTACGTGATTACCCAACAGGGGATGATCTGGCGGATGCGCAACGCATCAATGATTTGATAGAACAGGAAGTGCGAAAATCACCTGCACAATATCTCTGGGTTCACCGCCGATTTAAAACCCAACCTGAAGGTAAGGGCTTGTTATATAAAAAGCCATAAGGGGTATCTGTGTAACTCTAAAATTCTAGATTAGATTTATCATTGGCTTTCTGCTGGTAGTACTCATTTTCATAAGTAAGAATAATAGCGACACAAACAAAAAAGGCCATCCCAATGGGACAGCCTTTTTGTGTAATACGACCGAAGCCGTATTGGATAATCTGTTCGATTAACGTTTTGAGAATTGTGGACGTTTACGCGCTTTGTGTAAACCAATTTTCTTACGTTCAACTGCACGGGCATCACGTGTAATGAAGCCAGCTTTACGCAGGTCTGATTTTAATTCGCTGTTGTATTCGACCAATGCACGGCTGATACCGTGACGAATCGCACCAGCTTGACCATTGTTACCACCGCCACGAACGGTGATTTTAAGGTCGAAGTTGCTTAACATATCAACCAGTTCAAGAGGTTGACGAACAACCATACGAGAAGTTTCACGACCGAAGTAATCTTCTAAAGTACGTGTGTTGATAGTGATGTTGCCGCTACCTGGTTTAATAAAAACACGAGCTGTTGAGCTTTTGCGACGACCTGTAGCGTAGTATGTATCTGCCATGATGATATCCGTTTAGATTTCCAGCACTTTAGGCTGTTGAGCTGTATGTGGGTGATCTTCACCAGCGTAAACTTTCAGTTTGCTGAACATGGTGCGACCCAATGAATTCTTTGGCAACATGCCTTTTACGGCTGATTTGATAACGCGATCTGGTGCTTTATCAAGTTGCTTTTCTAGTGAGATAGATTTGATACCACCGATGTGACCTGTGTGGTGATAGTACATCTTATCTTTTAATTTGTTACCAGTTACACGTAACTTCTCTGCATTGATAACAACGATGTAATCGCCTGTATCAACGTGAGGGGTGTAAATAGTTTTGTGCTTACCACGCAAACGACGCGCGATTTCTGTAGCCATACGGCCTAATGTTTTGCCGTTGGCATCAACGACGAACCAGTCACGACGAACTTCAGCTGGTTTTGCACTTAATGTGGTTGTTTTCATTCCGCGAGTTGCTCCTGAAAAAATTACGCAGGCGGTCCTAAATAAAGAGGGGGAATGTTACTAGCCAAAGTGAAGGCTGTCAACTGTATTGCCTAGATAAATAGAATGAGAAGTATAGCACCTAATAAAAGACGATAGATAACAAAAGGCCACATGCCGATCCGATCAAGTAGTTTCAAAAACAGGTGAATACAAATATAAGCACTGATTGCAGATAAGCTTGCGCCGGTGATCATGGCAAACCAGTCTGTGCTGGCATCTGCCTGGATGAGTTCAATGGTTTTTAATCCCCCGGCAAGAAAGATCACTGGAATGGATAATAAAAATGAGAATCGTGCGGCGGCATTACGACTCAATCCTAGTATTAAACCGGCTGTCATAGTGATTCCCGAACGGGATGTGCCGGGAATCAAGGCAATAGCCTGAGCTATACCAACTATTAATACGTCCTGCCATGTCAGTTGATGTTCATTACGTTGTTGTTTGCCTTGCCAGTCCGCCCAGCCGAGTAATAAACCAAAGATAATGGTGGTAGTAGCAATCACTAAAGGGCTGCGTAGTGATTGTTCGATAACATCGTTAAAAACTAAGCCTGCCAAACCCACTGGAATGGTGCCAAACAGTACCGCCCATGCTAGTTTACTGTCACCTATAAGCCGACGTTGCTGTAGCGACTGGGACCAATCTATCAATAAGGTATATAAAGTATGACGGAAGTAGAAAACGACCGCAGATAAGGTGCCAACATGGACGGCAACGTCAAATGCCAGCCCTTGATCTTGCCAACCACTAATAATAGGTAGCAATATGAGGTGCGCCGAGCTTGATATGGGTAGAAACTCGGTCAGGCCTTGCAAAACGGCAAGTGCAAATATTTGAATAAGGTCCATTATTAGGTCTTAATTAGAGTTAAAAGGGCAAATGGCTTGTGTTTAATGGGCATATTATATTGTAGCTTCATGATAATATTTACGAGATTTTTTTCATTGGAACGATTTTTCTAGCCAAACATGCCAAATCGAATTCGCGAAATACCTTATAACTATACCTCTTTTTCTGACCGTGAAATCGTCATTCGATTTTTGGGTGAATCCATGTGGGATATTCTGCAGCAACTACGAGGCCAGCGTAAGACTGGGCGCTCGGCTAAGATGTTGTTTGAAGTTCTGGGAGATATGTGGGTTATTTCTCGTAACCCGTTTATTCAGGATGATCTGGTTGAAAACCGTAAACGCTGGGATTCTTTGCGTCATGCCCTTCATCACCGCTTGGATCAGGTTCGTGAACGTGCCCAGAAAAATGACAATCAACTGGCTTTAGAACTTGAGTCGAATGCTCGAGAAGCGGTAAGCAAGTTTGAACGCAATTTATTGAGCATTGCCGAACGACGACGAGGGGTTATGCGTCGTCTGGCTAAAGCCACTAAAAAACACAATATACAGTCTGATGGGCTGGCACGGGTTTCTCACGTTACCGACGCAACCGATTGGCGGGTTGAATATCCCTTAGTCGTTGCAACACCGGACAGTGAACAGGAAATGGCGGCGGTTGTTGCTGCATCTATAGAGTTAGGGTTAACGGTTATTCCTCGTGGGGGTGGTACAGGTTATACCGGTGGTGCAATTCCGCTAACAGCTGAAAGTATTGTAATTAATACTGAAAAACTGGAAGGTTTGGGAGAGGTTATTTATCGTACTTTACCGGGACGGGAAGGTGAAGTACCTACTGTGCGAGCAGAAGCTGGGGTGGTAACACGTCGAGTATCCGATTTGGCGGGTAAACATGGTTTAGTGTTTGCGGTTGATCCAACATCACAAGATGCATCAACCATTGGTGGTAACGTTGCCATGAATGCCGGCGGTAAAAAAGCCGTGATGTGGGGAACAACATTGGACAATCTGGTCTCATGGCGGATGGTGACGCCTGATTCACAGTGGTTGGAGGTTGAACGTCTTAATCATAATCTCAGCAAGATCCATGATGTCGAAACTGCTGAATTTAGGGTTACACGTTATCAGCCAGATGGTAAAACACCGATAGGCGAAGCTGAACATATTGTTATTCCAGCAGCAGAATTACGTAAAACTGGTTTGGGTAAAGATGTCACCAATAAGTTTTTGGGTGGATTGCCGGGTGTACAAAAAGAAGGCTGCGACGGTCTTATCACATCAGCGGTATTCGTGTTGCACCGTATGTCGCAATTTACTCGTACTGTCTGTCTTGAATTTTTCGGTAATGATTTAAGTAAGGCGGTACCTGCTATCGTTGAAACCAAAGACACCTTGGACAATAACCCTAAGGTGCTGTTGGCAGGAATGGAACATCTTGATGAGCGCTATGTTCGTGCAGTTGATTACACTACCAAAGCACCCCGTTCAGTCTTGCCAAAAATGGTGTTGTTGATTGATGTTGCCGGTGATGATGAAGATGCTGTGGCTGCAGCCTGTAGCGAAATTGTCCATTTAGCCAATGCACGTGATGGTGAGGGTTTTATTGCGGTTAGTCCTGAGGCTCGTCAACGCTTTTGGGCAGACCGAGCTAGAACAGCTGCCATTGCCAAACATACGAATGCATTCAAGATTAATGAAGATGTGGTTATTCCGTTGGATCGCCTGTCGGAATACAACGACGGTATTGAGAAAATCAATATTGTTCAGTCTACTCGTAACAAATTACAGATGGCCGATGCGGTATGCGCCTATCTCTCAAATCAACCAAAAGAGTTAAAGATACATAAACAGGATCACGATCAAAGTGCTGAAAATAATGCGATCATTCAGACAAAATTGGATGCAGCATGCAAACACATTGATGAGGTTCGTACACGCTGGAATGATGTATTAAATAACTTCTCCACGCCTGCGAAGGACAAGTTGGACTTAGTGTCTGATGAAGTCAAAGCTAATCTAGCTGATGGTGATACCTTATTTGATGTGTTGCAACGACGCGATTTGCGAATCTCATACCGTCAAGAAATCGAAAAACCGCTAAAAGAATTATTCCAAGGCCAGGATTTGGCAGCATTGAGAAATAAACTGGATGAGATTCATAAGGAACATCGATCCAGCCGACTATTTGCTGCTACACATATGCACGCCGGTGATGGAAATGTTCATACTAATATTCCAGTAAATTCAAATGATTATGCAATGATGCATGAAGCAGAACGCATTGTTGATGAAGTGATGGAACTGGCTGAACGGTTAGGTGGAGTGATTTCTGGTGAGCATGGTATTGGTTTGACCAAAATGCAGTATCTGGACAAGCCGACCATTGATGCCTTTGCAGGTTATAAACAGCAGGTAGATCCAAATGGCCACTTTAATGCTGGCAAATTGCTGGCAGGATCTGGTTTAGAAAATGCGTACACGCCATCAATGCAATTGTTACAACAAGAGGCATTGATTCTGGAAGCCAGTGAGTTGGGCGATCTCAATAACGACATCAAAGATTGTCTACGTTGTGGCAAATGTAAACCTGTGTGTACGACTCATGTACCACGCGCTAATTTACTGTATTCACCGCGTAACAAGATACTGGCAACCGGCTTGATTCTGGAAGCCTTCTTATATGAAGAACAGACTCGTCGTGGTATTTCGGTTCGTCACTTTGAAGAAATGAATGATGTGGCCGATCACTGTACGGTTTGTCATCGTTGCTTGACGCCGTGTCCGGTCAATATTGATTTTGGTGATGTGACCGTAAAATTACGTTCAATTCTGAAAAACCAGGGTAAGCGTCATCCTAATATCGGTACCTGGACATCAATGGCCTATTTGAATGCGACTGATCCATTGACTATTAAACTGATGCGTAAAGGCATGATTGAATGGGGCTACAAAGCGCAGCGTTTTGCCCATGCTCTGGGAAAAACGCTTGGTTTATTGGGTAGCAAGAAAAAACGACCATTACCGACGACGGGCAAGACGCCGATTCGTGAACAGATTGTTCACTTTATGAAAAAACCGATGCCAGCAGGGCTGCCTTCACAAACCACGCGGGCGATGCTCGGTGTTGAAGATGACAAGATGGTTCCTATCTTGCGAGATGTCAGCAAGATCAATGATGACTCTGATGCTGTGTTTTATTTCCCGGGTTGTGGTTCTGAGCGTCTGTTCAGTCAGGTGGGTCTGGCAACATTGGCCATGCTTTATGAAGTGGGGGCTGAAACAGTGCTACCCCCTGGATACTTGTGTTGTGGTTATCCTCAGACATCCAGTGGCGATAGCGTTAAGGGGCAGGCCATTTCAACAGCCAATCAGGTATTGTTCCATCGTTTGGCTAACACGTTGAACTATATGGATATTAAGACCGTTATTGTGTCTTGTGGGACCTGTATGGATCAGTTAATGAAATATCAGTTTGAGGCTATTTTCCCAGGTTGTCGCTTATTGGATATTCATGAATATCTGATGGAAAAAGGCGTCAAAATGGAAGGCGTTGATGGGGTGCAATATCTCTATCACGAGCCATGTCATACTCCGATGAAGACCTATCAATCAACGACTGTTGCGGCTGAATTGTTGGGGCAGGATGTCACGTTGAGTGATCGTTGTTGTGGTGAAGCGGGATCATTTGCCGTTGCCAGACCCGATATTGCGACCCAGGTACGTTTCCGTAAAGAAGAGGAAATTACTCAGGGTATTCAACAGTTAACAGGTGAAGACAAGGCTGTGAAGGGCAATGTGAAAATGCTGACTTCATGTCCGGCCTGCCAACAGGGTTTGTCACGTTACAGTGAAGACACGGGTATTGAAACGGACTACATCGTGGTTGAAGTTGCCAATCATGTATTGGGTGAAAACTGGCAGCCGAAATTTATCGAAAATATCAAAGATGGCGGTATCGAACGGGTACTACTGTAATTAATTGATGGGGTAGGTCGGCTAGTTAGCCGACCTGTAACCCTATAATTAGTTTTTTGTTAGAGCCTCACCAGAAAACTGGATGCCTGCCCAACCTGTTTTGATAAAGTTGCGAATGTTTTGATGATCGTCACCTTCAGGATTGCCTAATACATCATCTCGGTAATAACCGCCAAAACAGGCCAATGTTTGTTGTTCTGACAAATCATTTAGCTGTCCAAAAGCAAAAATTTTGCACGAGCCATTATTTTGGTTAGCTTCATTAATTGTGTCGCCATTACGAAATTCTGTTGGTGTGAAACTATAATTGCCTTCAATCACCGCCATGGTATCGCTAAATTCAATGCTATCTGGCTGTTGAGATAGTTTTTCTAAAAATGCATCAATTGTCATGGTGTTGTCCGGTAAAAATTTAAAGTTTTAATATTAATCAAAGAACTGGGTAAAGACTGATACGTCTTCACGTGGTGTGCGGTAGCGATTGACTGCGGCATCCGTATCTTCGTAACCAATTGCCATACCACAGAGCAACACCTGGTCGTCTGGATAACCTAAGGTTTGTTTCACTATTTGAGGATATTCCGCCAAGGCTGCCTGAGCGCAGGTCGCGAGACCTTCTTCCATAGCGGCCAACATGATTGATTGCAAAAACATGCCGTAATCAAGGTAGGAACCTGTTTCCATAATTGGATCGATAAAGAATAACAACATGACTGGTGCATCGAAGGAACGGTAATTGGCCGCCCATTGAGCCCGACGTCTGTCGGCATCACCTCGAGTAATATCCAGAGCGGCATACAGTTGCAACCCACAGTCGCTACGACGTTTTTTATACGGTGCCTTCCAGCTGACAGGATAGTATTGATAATCCAGTTTTGATGTTTCACCGGCATTAAAAGCGTGTTCGATGTTTTGTTGAAGCGTTTTTTTAGTATTGCCAGATACTACAGCTACCTGCCAGGGTTGCGTATTGGCACCTGATGGTGCGTGACGGGCAGCAGTTAACATACGTTCTATCTGATCATGACTTACAGCTTTATTAACAAAAGCACGGCATGAATGGCGCTGGGTAATAGCATCAGTGATATTCATCTTATTCCTCGGATTCTTTTAGTCGCCAGACAAAGGCCAGTAAGATCAAACATAAACAGACCAGCATCAGTTGTAATTCTATCCTTCCTGAGACAGCCCAAATAGAAATACCAAAAGTGGCGATAATTAATACCACCACCTTTTGTTTTACTTTTCGTCGGATGGTGTGGCTTTTTTCCCATTGTGCCAACGGGGGACCAAACCATTTGTTATTGAGTAACATGCGATGAAATCGTGGCGAACTTTCTGCAAAACAGCCTAGAGCCAAAATCAAAAAAGGCGTGGTAGGAAGTAATGGTACGGCTGCACCAATGGCCCCCAAAATAACAAAAAACCAGCCGAGGCAGATTAATAAATAATGTTTGACGCTAGTACGCATTAATTATGTTGTAATGGCTTAGGCACGAGACATGAATTTACCAGTAGCGGTGTTGATCTTAATTATTTCACCGCTTTCGATATATTCAGGCACTTGCACTTCCAATCCACTAGCTAGCCGTGCTGGTTTGGTTCTGGCTGAAGCCGTTGCACCTTTAATCCCTGGGGCAGTTTCGACGATTTCCATGGCTACCGCAGCAGGGAGTTCTATCGCGATCAAAATCCCATCCAGTAACACCGCAACGATGCCTTCAAGGCCTTCGGTTAAGTAGCCGATCTCATCCGCAATATCACTGGTGTTGATAGTGAATTGTTCATAGTCCTCCAGACTCATGAAGGTGTAGCTGTCGTCATCTTTATAAGAATATTGAACAAGCTTTCGTTCGCAATCGACTTCTTTTAGAAAATCATCGCCTTTTAGGGTTTCATCGCGTTTTTGTTTGGTTTTAAGATGGTTGAAGCGCACTTTATATAAAGTAGATGCACCACGGGAAGACGGGTTACGCACTTCAATTTCTTTAACGGAATAAGGTTCATCATTGACCTCAACGACCATCCCACGTTTTAAATCACTGGCTTTAGGCATTATTTGCTCTATTTGTTGAATTAATAGCGAGGCATTATACCCGAGTATTTCCCACTATTTTTATCACTAGGAGATCAACTCATTCATAATCTTTGAATACTGATTTTTTCTATTGCGTTAAAATCTACCACACTACCCTTTATATTTGAGTACAACATGGCTGAACTTGGCAAACTGAATACCTTAACTGTGATAAAAACTGTTGATTTTGGCCTTTATCTCGACGGTGGCGATCTGGGTGAAATTTTATTACCGAATCGGTATGTTCCAGAAGGTTCTACTGTTGGAGGGCAACTAGAGGTTTTTGTTTATCTAGATTCAGATGACTTACCTATTGCCACTACAGAAACGCCCAAAGCAATGGTGGGTGAATGTGCCTATCTTGAAGTGGTGGCGGTGAATCAGGTCGGAGCATTTCTGGATTGGGGCCTGCCGAAAGATTTATTGGTGCCGTTTGGTGAGCAGCAAAAACCCATGCAGGTGGGGCAATCCTATATGGTTTATCTTTATGTTGATCCGGCATCAGAGAGAATTACAGCTAGTAGCAAGCTGGATAAGTTTTTAGCCGATACTTCACCCTACTATAAAGATCAGCAACAGGTTGATTTGCAAGTGTTTGGACAAACAGATCTGGGTTATAGGGTCGTAGTGAATAATTCAGTATTAGGACTTATTTTTAATAGTGATGTTTTCAAGCCACTCACTTATGGTCAGCGGTTAAAAGGGTATATCAAACGGGTCAGGCCAGATAAAAAACTGGATTTATGTTTGCAGCTTCCTAATCGGGAAATGTTAGATACTTTATCTGAGCAAATACTGGCATTTATCAAGAAACAGGGTGGAACAACAACATTAACTGATAAAAGCCCACCGGAGGAAATTGCGAAGCAATTTGGAGTCAGTAAATCCAGCTATAAAAAGGCTTTGGGTAAGTTATACAAAAAACGACTGATAACTATTGAAAAAACACATATCGATCTGGTGAAATAAGTGGCTGCGATTAATTGGTACCCTGGCCATATGCATAAGGCCAGCAAAGAGATGAAGAAGATTGTGCCGCAGGTAGATCTGATCATCGAAGTACTTGATGCGCGTATCCCTTTTAGCAGTGAAAATCCAATGTTGGCAGAGATACGTGGAGATAAACCCTGTATCAAGGTATTAAGCAAAAGTGATTTGGCTGATCCAGAACTGACTAAACAATGGCAAGATTATCTGGAACAGGAAAAAGATGTAAAAACCATCGCGCTTACCACTGAACAGCCAGAGCATATAAGAGACTTGCTGGATTTGTGTCGAAAAATGGTGCCGGCAAAAGCAAGTAGTGTCAAAAATATTCAAGCGATGATTATGGGGATACCCAATGTAGGTAAATCAACCTTGATTAATCATCTGGCAGGTCGCCAAATTGCTAAAACGGGTAATGAACCTGCGGTCACTAAAATGCAGCAACGCATTAAGCTTGATCAAGGTATCGTGCTGTTGGATACCCCCGGTGTATTGTGGCCTAAGTTGGAAAATCGTCACGGTGGTTATCGGTTAGCGATAACGGGGGCGATTAAAGAAACAGCGATCAGCAATGATGATATTGCATTGTATGCCGTTGATTATTTTCGGCGAGCCTACCCTGAATTATTAATTGAGCGATACCAGCTTGATCAATTGCCTCAGGATGAACTGTCATTATTGGAGATGATCGGTGCTAAACGAGGGTGTTTGCGTGCTGGTGGCATGGTCGATTTAGAGCGGGCAGCGAAGATTTTATTAACTGAATTCCGTTCGAGTACTATTGGGAGAATTACATTAGAAACACCTGAAATGATGGAACGAGAACTGGTAGAAATGGCAGAAATTCGTGCCGAGAAAGCAGCTAAAAAAGAAGCTCGTAAGAAAAAGAAGCATGGGTCACGAGATTAAGTTTTAGTCTGTTGAATCTAACGCCACATTCATTGGATGTCAGTAGTTCGTCTAATCATTAACAATGTAAAAACCAAATCTAAATGAGAAACGTTTGCATTTAGCTTTGCATATATATATACTTCACATTATAAAAAAATGGTGTGGAGATAAACAATGAATTTTAAACGTACAGTGTTAGCAAGTAGCATGATTACTGTGATGTCAGCTGGATTGGTAATGAATGCTGCCGTAGCTGATGAAAACACTGCAATATTGGGTGCAGTGACGGTTATTGGTGATCGTGAAGCTGCTAGAGAATTACCGAGTTCTGCTGCAGTTGTCGATAACCAGCAGCTAACTCTTGAGGCGACAACAGATATTAATCAGGTGTTGAAAACAGTGTCTGGAGTCTATATTCAGGAGGAAGATGGACTTGGTTTGCGCCCAAACATTGGTATTCGAGCTGCGGCACCAGGACGAAGTCAGAATATTACGCTGATGGAAGATGGTGTTTTGATAGCACCGGCACCCTATTCTAATCCTGCTGCATATTACTTTCCTACCACTATGCGTATGCATTCTATTGAGGTATTGAAAGGAGCGCCGCTTCTTCGATACGGACCTCAGACAGTGGGTGGCGTTGTTAATTTGATCTCAACGCCTATCCCTGAAAAGAATAAAGGAAGAGCCATGTTTCTTCTCAGTGATGAGGGATCAACTGATCTTCATCTGAACTATGGAGGCAAGTCTGGTCAATGGGGATATATGTTAGAGACCGTTCAGCGTAACAATGAAGGTTTTAAGGATATCGACCGTAGTAATGGCGACACAGGTTTTGAGATTGAAGATTATGTAGGAAAGCTATCTTGGGAAAATGATCGAAATAAAGTTCTGTTTAAGTTCCAGCGATCGTTAGAAGCCTCAAATGAAACTTATATGGGGCTGACAGATGCTGATTTTAGAAGAGATGAAAATCGTCGATACGGACTTACCGACAACGAGAATATGGACAATCAGCACACAGGTATTAATCTGAGTCATACCTTTCAATGGACTGATAATTTGAGTTCGACTTTGACGCTGTATCACAATAAATATAAACGAGATTGGTTTAAGTCAGGAGATGGTGAAGATTTCCTCGATCAGGCTAACGCTGGTGATGCTACTGCCCAAGGAATTCTTGATGGAAACATTGATGTGGCAGGATTGGAGTTTAAACATAACAGTCGCGAATATGAGTCACGCGGTGTTCAAGGTAATTTTAACTGGCAAATTGCCAATCATGAATTGAATTTAGGTGCTCGCATTCATCATGATGAAATGGATCGGTATCAGCCAGTTGAAATCTACGATCAAATTAGTGGTCAGATGGTATATCAAGGCATGAAAGCCGGTGAAATAAGTGGGAGCAATAATCGCGAAGAAGAAGCTGACGCTGTCAGTCTGTGGATCACAGATGATTACCAAGTGACTGATAGATTGCTTCTTAATTTATCTTTACGAGTGGAAGATGTAGAAACGGGTCGCAAAGAATTTGCGACGAGCGACCGTTCAACGCTGGCCGCAGCTGATAAACAGCTTTCTAATGATTACCGTGAATATTTGGCCGGTATTGCTGCAACTTATGACTTGACCGACAATTGGCAGGTTTTAGGTGGTTATCATGATGGAATGACACCACTTGGTGGTGGTTCACAGGATGGTGAAGAACCTGAAAAGAGTGGCAACTATGAGTTGGGTGCTCGTTTTGATAATGGTGTCTTTTATTCTGAAGCCATCGCTTTCTACAGTGACTTTAGTAACAAGGCCGAACTGTGTTCACTTGCTACTCCTTGTGCTAACGGGCAAACATCGGGTTCCTCGGTGCTTGGAGGGGCAGAGGTTAAAGGGCTTGAGTTTCAGGCAGGTTCGCTGTTTACCGCAGGTAGTTTTTATATTCCCGTTGATCTAATGTATACCTACACCAAAGCTGAAACTACTGGTGACGCTGGAACAGTAAGTGGGTTGAAATTACAAAATATTCCAGAAAATATTTTTAGTCTGCGGGTAGGCCTTGAACACAGCAATGGGTGGAATAACTATGTTGTGGCCAAATATATTGATAAAACTTGTGCAATACTTGGGTGTAATAAATCGAGTAATGCATTTGATGAAACTGATGCTTTAACGACGTTTGATCTGATAAGCCGTTATCAGTTTGATAAGGGACCTGAAGTATTTGTGAAGGTAGTCAATATCTTTGATAGACAAGAAATTATTTCTCGCAGTCCTATCGGTGCTCGTCCAAATATTGAGCGAACTGTATGGGCAGGTATTTTGTATGACTTTTGATATAAAGCAGCAATCTTCAACACGCACAGAGTAATAATCGGTATCTTGATCGTCATATTTGGGGGAGTATGCTCCCAAATATGACAGTAGTGGTGAGACTGGCATTATAATTACATGAATTTACTGAATGAGCGATGTTATATGAACCGTCGAATGCGAAGTCTTTATCACAGTCTAGGAATTATCGTCGCTCTATTTACATTGCTGTTGGCAACGACAGGCTCATTACTTAATCACACGACTGAGTTTGAACTTGATAAGCGTTATCTGACTTGGGATTGGATATTGAAATATTACAATATGGATAATGTGCAGGCAGACGCTGTTTATCTGTTGGATCAAAATGTTGTTTCACAATTTGGTAGTCAGGTTTTTATTGATGCAACACCAGTGACCCAAGCACATAGACCGCTTTTGGGTGGTATTGTTCTTGATGATTTAATTGTGCTTGCAACCGATGATGCCTTGCTTTTATTCAGCCCTGAAGGGGAGTTTATAGAGCGTATGGGTGCTTCAGCTGGCGTGCCGCCGGCGATCCAGAATATTGGGTTATTTCATGGTGAACCAGTCATACAATCTCACAGTGGAATGTGGCGCAGTGATTTTCTATTAGAAAGCTGGGAGCAAATTTCATTACAGGGCGTTGGTTGGAGCGTACCACAACCAATGCCGGATTCGGTAGAAAAGCAGCTTGCAGAATATTTTCATGGTAAAGGCATTAGCATTGAGCGTTTTATCTTAGATCTGCATAATGGCCATATTTTTGGGAAATACGGAGTGTGGTTACTTGATGCTCTGGCTTTATTATTGGTGGCATTATCATTAACAGGCTTGTGGCTTTGGTGTCGGCGTTTATGATAATCACCGCGGTGATGATAATGATCAAGACCATACGATGACGATAATGAGAAATGCCGACTTTCCTTTTTTACCCAAAGATTTTATTCAAACCAAAGAAGGACTGATTTTTGCGGTTGTCAGCTACAGTCCTCATGATGAAAAAGTGGGTTGTTTTTTGCGTTACATACCCAATGGCAATGATTGGGTAAAAGTAGATACTGCGGAAGCTAACAAGCTATTACAACAGTCCTCTCCACAGTATTTATATCAATCAAAGCAGTTTGATACTACATTCCACGCTGTGCCAGTCACGGATATTGTCGAACATCACCGTCCTGAACAGCGATTAAATTCAGTGTTAGGACGTGAACCTGACGATGAGATAGAACAAAAGTTACATAAATTATTGCCGATTTTAATGCACTATGGGGTGAATAGTGAGTCTTTAGGATTGACCGGTTCAATGCTAATTAATCAGCAGCGATCGACCTCAGATATAGATTTAGTTGTATATGGACGTAAAGCTTTCCAACAAACGCGCGAGGCAATTCGTCAGGCAATACTAGAACAAAAAATCAATGAATTAGATTTATCTTTAATGAACGATAACTATCATCGTCGTGCAGGCGAGCTTGATTTTGATGAGTTTGCATGGCATGAACATCGTAAATTTAATAAAGCAGCGATTGAGGGCACTAAGTTTGATATTGGTATGGTATGTTTAGTTAATGAGCTGGAGCAGGACCATAGTCAATATAAAAAACAGGGAAAACGTACTATTAAAGCTCGCTTAATTGACGACCATCGTGCATTTGATTTTCCCGCTTATTATCGTGTGGATGATCAAGATACGCCTGAAGTGGTGTCCTATACTCACACCTATGTGGGTCAGGCAAAAGAGGGTGAAACGATAGAAGTTTCAGGTTCTGTGGAATGTGATATTACTAGCGGGCGATGTCGATTAATAGTTGGTTCAACTCGTGAAGCTGAAGGTGAGTATATTAAAGTGTGTCGATAAGCGAACACATGTGAAATAGTGCTCATAATTCGATAGCTTTTATTTTCTTCATGGTGATTTAGAGCCATTACCCATCACTTATTCCAGTTACTTAAAAAATCAAAAAATTCACTCTCTGGCATGGGTTTTCCATAGTAATAGCCCTGAATTTGATCGCATTTCTGCTCGCGTAAAAAGTCGATGTGTTCTTTTGTTTCAGCGCCTTCAGCGATAATTTTCATACCGAGATTTTTTGCCAGTTGAATGATAGTAGTCGTTATCGCCGCATCGTCCTTATCATCAGGAAGTCCGGTGATAAATGAACGGTCAATTTTTAATTTATCAACATTAAATGCCTTTAGATAAGCTAAAGATGAATACCCCGTTCCAAAGTCATCAATGGACAATTTTACGCCCATTTCTTTTAATTCATTCAGGATCTGGATGGCACTGTTAGAATTGTGCATCAATGTGCCTTCAGTAATTTCCAAATCAAGATCGTCTGCCAGAAGACCGGTTTCCGACAATACTCTTTTGACCAAATTTATCAGATAGGGTGCTTCAAATTGTTGTGCTGCCAGATTAACAGCAACTTTGATTGGGTAGCCTTTGTCATGCCATGATTTGCAGTCATGACAGGCTCGTTCTAAAACCCATTCACCAATCGATGTAATCAAGCCAGATTCTTCCGCGACAGGAATAAATTCAACAGGTGAAATCATCGTATCATGTCTTTTCCAGCGAATAAGAGCTTCAACACCGATTATTTTTTCTTGAAGTAAATCAATTTGGGGCTGGTAATATACTGACAATTCATTACTTTCCATGGCAAGGCGTAACTGATATTCAAGAGTGATACGTTTTAATACCTCTTTTGTCATATCCTTTGTAAAGAAAACGAACTGGTTTCGACCGTTCTTTTTCGCTCGAAACATGGCAGTATCAACATTTTGTAGTAGTGTTTCATGATTTTCACCATCTTGTGGATAGGTGACAATTCCAACACTAGGTGTAATGTGCATGGTGTAATTAAGTACTTTAAATTGTTCTTCAAAGGCTTTTAATAAATTCTCCGCAAGTTGTTTAATATTTTTTGTATCATTCAGCTTATCAAGCATAATAAGAAATTCATCGCCACCCAGTCTGGCGACAATATCGGTGTCACGGAAATTATCTTCTAAGCGTTGTCCCACCTCTTTTAATAACTGGTCACCTATATAATGTCCCATACTGTCATTGATGGTTTTGAAGTTGTCGAGATCGAGCTGTATTAATGCTATGTGTGTTTTCTCTACTTCCGCATCAATGATTGCGCGGATCAGGCGTTCTTCCATAAATGTTCTGTTAGGTAAGCCTGTTAATGAATCATGGTAGGCCAGATACCGGATCTGGTTTTCTGTTTTTTTACGCTCAGACATATCAGAAAACATGGCTACATAATGAGTGACTTCATGAGTACCCGAACGAGCGATCGAACTGATATTCATCCATTTAGGATAGGTTGTTCCATCTTTTCGACGATCCCATATTTCACCTTCCCAGTGTCCTGTGTCCGTTATGCTTTCCCACATATCCTGATAAAACTGTTTGGTATTACGACCTGACTGTAATAGTCTTGGATTTCTTCCTAGTACTTCGTTTTCTTCATAACCAGTTAAATGACAAAATGCTGAATTGACCCGGACAATATCGCTTTTGTGGTCAGTTATCATTATTGCTTCTGTGGAAGAGTTGATGACTTTATTCGCCAGATGTAAATTCTGTTCCGCTTGTTTTCGCTCTGAAATATCATCCATCATGATAACGAGGTTATGTTCATTCTCAAGACGCATACAATGAATAACCATATGAACAAAAATTATATGACTATCTTGATGTGTCATTTCTAATTCTACTTCAGTATGCTCTGTTGAAAAGTCGGTGATGTCTTTTAATGCAGTTAACAGTTTTTCTTGATGTTTTTTGACAACCAGATCTGATAATTTAAGTTCTTGTAACTCGTCTCGTGAGTAACCCAAAATGGAGCAAAACTTCTGATTGATATCAAGCCAGTATTGATCCTCTTTGATAGTAGCCATACCAATAAGAGGTAGTTCAAAATAGAGTTTTAACCATTCCTGTTGCTCTTGAAGCAGACGTATTTTGGATTTACGTTCAGAAACATCTCGACCGATACCAACAACGCCTATACATGTTTCAGGATCTTCAGGGTCAAAAGCAGGCATTAAAATGGTTTCAATCCATTGTGTTTCTAACCAGCCATCAACACTAATTTCAATATTACATTCCAGAACTTTTTTTTGTTTTGATTCGACAACTTCATCGTCTTCTTTCACATAGCGAGCAGCGGTCTTGGGATCAAGAAAATCATAATAGGTCTTGCCGATTATTTGCTCTGGAGTGCAATGGTACAGATCTAAAAAAGCCTTGTTTACAGTCACAAAAACACCGGACACATCAACAAACCAGGCTATGTCTGGAATATTATCAAGTATAGGCTGGTAGTCAGTGTTGTTCATGGCAGTAACTCGCAAACTTATACATAAATTGATGTGACAAAATCAATTCTTCAACTAATAACCGATAGCTTTAGTCAGATATTAATCCAATAAATTAATATTTGCGAGCTATTTGCTTATAGCGAGCGAACAACAGAATGTCACACTAATTTTTCAATCAAAGTAATTATAATTTCAACCGCAATTAGGATGATAATGATCCATTCCAATGTTGATGAGTGGTGATGCTTTTGTTCATCGGCTAGCATTTCTAGCAGTGTATGAATGGTATCTAGTTTTTTTGATAATACGTTAGTGCGTTGACTTAATTCGAGATAATTGGACATTTGCAGATATAAAGCCTGGTATTCAGGGTGTTCCCAAAAAAATTCAGGAACATCCAGCAAATCAAATTTAAGAATGATGTCGCTGTTAGCCAGAAATAATTGACCGCGAATTTTGGCCAACGCTTTTTTTGATAAATTAATACGTCCGGTATTCGCTAATGACTCAGGTAGATGCTTGGTTTTTTCAATGGTTTGCTGTGTTTTCCTTTCAAATGAAGCGAGTTTTATTGATTGTGCCATCGCATGTGAAACCGCAACCAGATTTTTTTTATCTTCGTCTGATTCCATCTCAATAGTGTCAAACTGTATGCGATGTTGTTGAGCGTTTACTTTGTAACGAAAACTATCTTCCTGAATATCGTCATGAAGATCTATGGCAAATTCACATAGTTGAGTTTGTAACTTACGCCGTTCATCCAGTTCTACGTTCCAGTGCACAACGACACCATAAGGAAATATCATGGAATATGCTTGATTGTGGTCAATCATCAGCACATCCTTGAATAATACCGCTCGCCGACTAGCTAATAATTCCTGACTTAAGGCGTTGAAGTCAAAATCTTTGGCTAGACAAAGCGTAATACAATGTAAGGTGTTATCAGTCATGTGTATCATTCTTCAATTTCATCAACATCGGCCTGACCTGACATTCTTCGGCGAATATGTGACCAGGACATACCCGTGGCAAGTATGGCCGCCATTAAAAACAAGACAATGTATGAAATGATGGACACGCTATCAATGCCAAGTAAACCGATATCAACAAGCCACCAGATAATAATGGCAAAAAAGGAGAATGCCAGTGTTAAACCAAAAGGCCCAAGTGATCTTAGTGTAGCGCGAATATAGACTGTCCAACCGATTAATAATACGACGGCTGACATTGCAAAGACAGGTGATAATTTGGCTGAACTGCTAAACAAGACTTCTTTAGTCCAGTGGTAAAAGCTATATCCACTGGGATTATAGGTTGCATAGACTAACAGCAATGCAAAACCTAGACGAATAGTAAAACTTTGCCAACCAAAATACTTTTCAGCCATAACTACAACCCTTTATATATTTATCGAATAGTAAATTCTTTATAATCACCCGTTGCGTTCAGGTGTTCAACAGTAACATCACTGACATTTGCATAAATAGGCCCTTTCCTGCACCAGTCAGAGAATAGCATTAACTGTTGTTGTTCACCTTCGGCAACTATTTCAACACAGCCATTAGAGAGGTTTCTGACCCAGCCAGTAACACCTAACTGCGAGGCATGCTGATAGGCGGAGGCTCGATATCCGACACCTTGTACTTCACCACTTATTAAAAGGTGTAACTGTGTGCTACTCATATCCCATCAAATGCTGTGATTGTATTTTTATCTTAATTATAGAGTAAGATTAAGTTTCGAAGTTTTGTTAATTATCAATATTGGAATTGAGATGAGACAAGTACTTTTTCTTATTATCGTTTTTTGTAGCCAATCTATCTGGGCAGAGTGTTATGTGGAAGAGCTGGCTGCAGAACAAAATTTCATAAACTGTATGGCAGTCGCCGAACAAGGCGATGCTGATGCTCAATATATAGTTGCAAATATGTATAGCAGTGGACAGGGTGCCGATAAGGATGAACGCAAGGCAGTAGATTGGTACAGGAAATCTGCTGATCAGGATAATGACCTAGCTCAATATGGCTTGGGCATTATGTACGAATACGGTTTGGGTGGGTTGAATAAAGATGCCAATGAAGCATATGAATGGTATCGAAGAGCGGCGGATAATGGAAACTATTTTGCACAGAATAAACTTGGTCTCATTATGCCAAAGCAAGAAACGCATGAAGGCCATGATATGGCTGATAATATGGACTTAGAAGCTGATCCCTTTAACCCTCATGATGAAGACACTTTGTTTGAGCGGTTCTGGGATTGGTTGTTAGGAACAGAAAAATAACAAAAGGTTCTCAGACAGAACCTTTTGTTTTATCCGTTTACTCCCACTCAATGGTGGCCGGTGGTTTTCCTGAAATATCGTAGGTGACGCGAGAAATACCTTCGACTTCGTTGATGATACGATTAGATACTAATCCAAGAAAATCATAGGGTAAATGTGCCCAACGTGCCGTCATAAAGTCGATAGTTTCTACTGCTCGTAGTGAAACTACATAGTCATAACGACGACCATCACCCATGACACCCACTGATTTTACAGGTAGAAATACGGCAAAGGCCTGACTAGTCTTGTCATATAAATCATGATTGTATAATTCGTCGATAAAAATTTTGTCGGCTTTACGTAACAAGTCGGCATATTCTTTTTTCACTTCGCCTAGAATGCGAACGCCAAGACCGGGTCCCGGGAAGGGATGACGATAAACCATATCACGCGGCAGACCGAGTTCTACACCCAGTTTACGCACTTCATCTTTAAATAATTCGCGTAAGGGTTCAAGAAGTTTGAGTGTCATATAGTCTGGCAGACCACCGACATTGTGGTGGGTTTTGATAACTTGAGCTTTACCAGTTTTAGCCGCAGCAGACTCAATAACATCAGGGTAAATAGTGCCTTGGGCCAGCCATTTTACATTGGACAGATTTTTGGATTCTTCCTCAAATACATCAACAAAAACACGACCAATAATGCGACGTTTTGCTTCTGGATCATTTTCACTCGCCAGTTCATTCAGGAAACGCTGTTCTGCATCAACACGAATGACTTTAATACCCATGTGTTTGGCGAACATGGCCATAACCTGATCGCCTTCGTTTTCTCGAAGTAGACCATTATCTACAAATACACAAGTCAGTTGTTCACCGATAGCTTTGTGCAATAAGGCCGCCACAACTGATGAATCTACACCGCCCGAAAGTCCCAGCAACACATCATCACTACCTACTTGTTCACGAATAGTGTTGATGCTGTCTTCAATAATATGAGCCGATGTCCATAAGGTGTCACAACCACATATTTCGGTCAGGAAGCGCTCAATGATGCGTTGGCCTTGTACAGTATGCGTAACTTCAGGATGGAACTGTACGCCATAGAATTTTCTACCTTCATCTGCCATGCCTGCAAAAGGTGCACTGTCAGTGCTGGCGATAACATGGAAACCCTCAGGTAGTTTAGCAACACGATCGCCATGACTCATCCAGACATCAAGTAGGCCAAAACCTTCATCAGAAGTATGGTCTTCAATATCACGCAGTAAGGCAGAATGACCTCGGGCACGGACTTGAGCATAACCAAATTCACGATGCGCAGAAGATTCAACCTGGCCACCCAACTGCATTGCCATGGTTTGCATGCCATAGCAGATCCCTAATACGGGTATGCCTAATTCAAAAACTGCTTGTGGTGCAACGGGAGCTGCTTCTCCGATTGTTGAATCAGGGCCGCCCGATAGGATAATACCTTTAGGTGCAAATTCACGAAGTTCAGCTTCACTGATTTCAGGATCACGTAATTCACAGTAAACGCCAGCTTCGCGAATTCGGCGGGCGATAAGCTGTGTGTATTGTGAGCCAAAATCAAGAATAAGAATTCGGTGGTCGTGAATGTCGTTGCTCATAAGGTTCTCTAGTTAAAGAAGGTAAGACCAGCGCAGTATATAACCGCGCGGGTTATAAAATTACCTAATAATCGAGTTAACTAACACGGTAGTTAGGTGCTTCTTTGGTGATGGTGACATCGTGTACGTGACTTTCACTCATACCTGCAGATGTCACACGTACAAACTCAGGCTTGGTACGCATATCTTCAATGGTTGCAGAGCCGGTGTATCCCATACTGGCACGAACACCACCGAGTAATTGATGAATAACAGGCCCAAGGTGCCCTTTGAATGGCACACGACCTTCAATGCCTTCTGGAACTAGTTTGTCGGCTTCACTTGATTCCTGGAAATAACGGTCACTTGACCCCTGCTTTTGTTGCATAGCGCCTAATGAACCCATGCCTCGATAAGATTTATAAGCACGTCCTTGGAATAATTCAACTTCCCCTGGTGCTTCTTCTGTACCGGCAAACATACCACCAAGCATAACGCTGTGTGCGCCTGCCGCCAGAGCTTTGGCAAGGTCACCTGAATAGCGAATTCCACCATCAGCGATAATAGGAACTCCAGTTCCTTCCAGAGCGATGGCAACATTACTGATGGCACTGATTTGTGGGGCACCAACACCGGCAACAATACGAGTTGTACAGATAGAGCCTGGACCAATACCCACTTTAACGGCATCTGCACCAGCTTCGACAAGGGCTGTTGCCGCTTCACCAGTCGCGATATTGCCGCCGATGACCTGTACTTCAGGGTATTTATCTTTCACCCAGCGGACTTGATCCAACACACCTTGAGAATGACCATGAGCGGTATCAACCACAATGACATCAATACCGGCGTTAACCAAAGCATCAACTCGAGCCTGACTTTCAGGTCCAATACCAGTAGCGGCACCAACACGTAAACGGCCTTGATCATCTTTAGATGCCAGCGGGTGTTCTGACGATTTTTGAATATCTTTGACAGTGATCATCCCTGTCAGATGAAAATCATCATCTACAACCAACACTTTTTCAATACGATTTGTGTGTAGCAAATTTAATACTTCTTTACGATCGGCATTTTCTTTTACAGTAATCAGCTTGTCTTTTGGCGTCATAATTGATGACACAAGGTTGTCAAAGCGGGTCTCAAAACGTAAATCGCGACTGGTGACAATACCAACCAGATCATGGCCATCAACTACAGGAACCCCCGAAATATGATTGGCACTGGTCAGTTCAACAACTTCGCCAATGGTTGATGTTGGGCTGACAGTAATAGGGTCACGTACGACGCCGCTTTCAAATTTTTTGACCTTGCGAACTTCATTGGCCTGTTCTTCAATGGTCATGTTTTTGTGTAAAATCCCTAAACCACCTTCTTGTGCCATTGCGATGGCTAAACGGCTTTCGGTAACCGTGTCCATTGCGGCAGAGAGCAGTGGGATATTTATAGTGATGTCACGAGTCAGTTTGGTTGACAGATTGACATCCCGTGGTAGCACGTTTGAATAGGCAGGAAGTAACAAGACGTCGTCAAAGGTAAGCGCTTCTTGAGCAATTCTCATGGGGCAGGATCCTGAAATTACTGTAATATGATCGGCGTATTATATCAGGAACCTTAGGGTTTATGGCATCACTTGATTCATTAGATAACAGCACAACACTAGCAACACGCGCAGTCAAAGATGTTTATGCCGTATCGCGACTGGTGCGTGAAGCCCGTGTTGCGCTAGAAGGCTCATTTCCGTTGGTGTGGGTGGAAGGTGAAATATCCAATCTTGCCATGCCTGCATCAGGGCATATTTATTTCACGCTTAAAGATGAAGCCGCACAGGTACGGTGTGCGATGTTTCGCAACCGTAATCGCCAGTTACGCTTTAAACCAGAAAACGGTATGCAGATATTGTTGCGCGTCCGGGTGACACTGTATGAAGGACGTGGTGAATTTCAGCTAGTAGTTGAACACATGGAAGAGGCGGGTAGCGGAGCATTGCAACGTGCTTATGAAGCATTAAAACATCGCCTTGGTGAAGAAGGTTTGTTTGATCAGGCGCATAAAAAAGAATTACCGGTATTGCCTCGATGTATTGGTATTGTGTCTTCACCAGATGGGGCAGCAGTGCATGATATTTTAACGGTATTGAATCGACGTTTTCCTGCTGCCAACGTTATTTTGTATCCGGTTGCGGTACAAGGTAATGGTTCAGCGAAACAGATTGCTGAAGCTATTGCTTTGGCTGATCAGCGTCAGGAATGTGATGTTTTAATTATTGGTCGTGGTGGTGGCTCATTAGAAGACTTATGGAGTTTTAATGATGAGCTGGTGGCAAGAGCAATTTTTACATGTGAAACACCAATAATAAGTGCGGTCGGCCATGAAGTGGATTTTACCATTGCCGATTTTGTGGCTGATGTACGTGCACCTACGCCTTCGGCGGCAGCAGAAATAGCGGTGCCAGATTCAATGCAATGGTTAGCTAAATTGCAAAGCCATTGCCGACGATTAACCTTGTTGATGACCCATCGTTTACACAATGACAGTCGTCATATACGACATTTGCAACAGCGATTACCACAACCACAAACAATGATCAGCCAACAGATGCAAAGGCTGGATAGGCTAGAACAGCAATTACATCGTAGCTGGTCACAAACACTGAATCACAAACGTCAGCGACTGGATTATTGGTCGATAAGGTTAAAGCATCCGCAAGCAAAGATTGAAGCTCAGCAACACAAGGTGATAAATCTACGTGTCCGATTGCAGCAAAGCATTAAACAGAAATTAGCTCAGGCTTACTTTCACTATCAGGCCATCAATCAACGATTGCAGTTAACATCCCCTTTACCGGCAGTGAAAAGTCAGCAAGACAATTTGAAACAATTACAGCATCAACTTCACAACTCAATGAAGCAATTATTGCAAAAACATAAAGCAAATTTAAGTCAGCAAATGCGTACGTTGGCAGCGGTGAGTCCCTTAAGTACATTGGAGCGTGGTTATAGCATTACCACCATAGCGAGTACCGGACAGGTATTACGTCATGTTGATGAGGTTGAAGCGGGACAGCATATTAATGTTCGATTACAACAAGGACAGTTAACATGCCAGATAAAAGAGATAAAACATGATTAGAGTATTACTAGCACTTGGCTTGTTAATGAGTTTTTCCGTATCAGCCATGACGTTACCTCGGCAGTCAGCAGTACCCGGAGGGGTCGTGATAGTACCTCTTGTTAGTGATGCCACTGCGACAAAAAAACCGCTAGTAAAATACAATAATCGACGTGTTACTGTAGTTAAACAGCAGCAACAATGGATGGCAGTTGTGGGCATTCCACTGGCTGCTAAGGCCGGCAAACATAGTCTGGTCATGACATCGGCAGGAAAAACCCAAAAAGTGTCATTTGAGATTGCAGATAAATCTTATCCAACCCAGCACATCACTATCAAAGATAAACGTAAGGTGAGCCCCACCAAGCTCGATATGAAACGGATTAGCGCGGAAACAGCTGAAATTAAATCTGCATTACGCTATTGGACGGAGCAGGAAAATGTGCCATTGAGCTTTGCATGGCCGATTGAAGGTAGGGTTAGTGGTCTATTTGGGCGTAGACGGGTATTCAATGGTCAGCCACGAAAACCGCATAGTGGGATGGATATTGCTGCGCCAAAGGGCACTGCAATTCATGCTCCAGCTGGTGGCGTGATCAGGGAGACAGGAGACTATTTTTTTAATGGCAATACGGTCTTTATTGATCATGGTCAGGGAGTGGTCACCATGTTTTGTCACATGGATCGGATAGACGTTCAAAAAGGACAAGCAATAGCGCAAGGAGATGTGATCGGCACAGTCGGGATGACTGGTCGAGTGACAGGTCCGCATTTACACATGGGAGTTAGTCTTAATGATGCTCGTGTTGAGCCTCGATTGTTTTTTCCTGAAAGAGTGGCTGTTGCGGGTGATGAGCAAGACCAGTGAAAAAATAGTAACTGTTTGTTAGAGACGAAAATCTCTACCAAGATAAACGCTCAATACTTTTTTGTCTTTCAGGATTTCTTCAGGTGTGCCTTTTGCAATTACTTCACCTTCATTAAAAATATAGGCCCGTTCGCAGACATTTAATGTCTCGCGGACATTGTGGTCGGTGATCAAAATACCAATGCCTCGATCAGCAAGCTCTTTGATAATGCCTTGAATATCGAGAACTGAAATAGGATCAACACCGGCGAATGGTTCATCTAATAAGATAAATTGGGGATCCATTGCCAAAGCACGAGCAATTTCTACTCGGCGGCGTTCACCACCTGATAATGACATGCCCAAGGAATCACGTATATGATCAATATGAAAATCTGCCAATAGCCGTTCAAGTAGATCCTGTTTGGCTTCGATATCCAGCTCTTTACGTGTTTCAATAATGGCATAAATATTATCAGCCACACTGAGTTTGCGAAATACAGACGCCTCCTGAGGCAAATAGCCAATTCCAAGTTGAGCACGTTGATGTATTGGATAGTAGGTCAGTTCTTGCTGATCAAGGAAAACTGTACCATTATCAACAGGAATTAAACCTACAATCATATAAAAACTGGTGGTTTTACCTGCACCGTTAGGGCCTAATAAACCAACGATTTCACCGCTGTTTACTTCCAATGATATGTTTTTTACAACTTGGCGATCACCAAAATGTTTTGATAACTGTTGGGCAGATAAAATGCTCATGTTAAACCTGTGGAACCTTTATATTAATTCTGGAAATAGATTGTGATTCTTTAATCGGTGCGTAGCACGTAACGTTGATAAACCCAGCCTATCACAGCTTGATCATCGATCATTCCCCTGACTTGAAACCAGTCTTTTTGTTCGGTCAGAATGATGAGTTTATCACCAGCATTAAAGGTACCAAGCTTGCTGTATTTCAGTCCAGGTCCGGTACGGATATTTAATTGTGTCGTTGTCACACCAGTTGGATAGGCATCGTCTTGTTTAACCGGTTCAGGTATTGATTCCTCTTTCGGAATTGAAACAGCTTCAGCTTTTGGGGCTGGCTCAGGTTTTTTCACGCTGGGCGATGTTTGCTTTTTACTGCCAGGTGGTTGAATAATAATATGAACCCGTTCACCGCTAGCTTTGGGTGTGTCATCACCAACTTTAACGGGCGCAGAGTTAGCGTTCACAATGTTTTTGGTGATGTCATATTCAATACGATTACCACTGAATTCATCTCCCGCCTGCCAGACATGGCCTTGGCCGAGCAAGTAGATTTTCTGTGATTTTGCATGATATTCCATTTGTAAGGCAGTGGCGCGCACAGGCTCTTCACCTGGTTTGTGAAGCTGTTTGTAAGTGGCAAATTTACCTTGAGCAACCGCTTTGGATAGTTGTTTATCCTGATCGTAATAAAAGGTGATGATATCGCCTTCAATACGTAAGGTACCTTGAGTTAAAACGGCTTTCCCCTTGTATTGAGTAACACCTCTTTTATCGTCAAGCTGAGCATGATCTGCTTCTATGTTGATGGGTTCTTTTCGGTCGCTTGGCAATGCCCAGACTAACGTTGGTAACAAGCATAGCAATGCAATCAATAAATTATTGTGTAGGTGGCGCATCATAATGTCCTCTCACCTTGGAATGCAGGTTAATGGTCTTGTCTTCAAGTGCAGCATGTAACCCCACTGTGTTTGTTTCACCTTGAGGTGATTTTATAGTGGCTGCTGAATCAGTATATGCGGTGTTGTTAACCGTATCTATGTTGAGTTTTTCGGTATATAACTCAATTTCGGCATTGTCCTTACGAGTGATAATAACGTTGCCAGTCAGTAAAATATTTTCTCCCTTGCCTTGTGATTCACCTTTGTTGGAGGAAATGATCCAAGTGTCTTTCCCCGGTTCAATAAAATGAGCGAGAGGAGAAATGATTTCGGTGCTGTCATCTTCAGGGTAATGTGCCATTTCAGAACCAGTAATGACACGAGAGGGGTTGCCAGAGTTATCCATTACCGTCATGGTGAAGTCTGTCATGGCGTAGTCACTTGCCCGGTTAATTTCGCTAGCATGGCGGTTATTATCCGAATTGTTTTCACCAGATAGCAGCCAAATAGTGACGATTGCCAGTATTGGCAAGAGTATTTTGGCAAGGAAAGGGATGTTAGAAATGGCGTTCAATTTGATCTTGCAGGGTACCCTGTCCTTCCATAATAAGTTCACATACCTCGCGAGCAGCACCTTTGCCACCATCGGCAGGTGTTATCCAATGAGCATGTTTTTTGACTACAGCGTCAGCATCTTGAACTGCAATTGCCAGACCTACACGACTCATGATGGCTAAATCGACCCAGTCATCTCCAACATAGGCGCATTGTTCAGGAGTCAGATTTAACTGTTCTATCAGTTTTTCAAAGGCAGGTAATTTAACTTTCTGTCCCTGATAAATATGATTGATGCCTAAACTATTCATACGATGTTCAACAACTTGAGATGTTCGACCGGTAATAATGGCAATTTCGACTCCAGTGTATTGCAATAATTTCATACCGTGGCCATCACGTGAATGAAAAGCTTTATATTCCTCTCCATCATCACCAATAATAATACGGCCATCAGTGAGGACACCATCAACATCAAAAATAACCAATTTTATGTTTTTTGTGCGGGCGAGAATATCTTGCATTGTTATGTCCTAAACCATTCAGACTAGTGTTATACCACGCCTGCACGTAGCAGATCATGCATGTTGATGGCACCAACAAGTTGTTGGTCTGTATTTGTTATTAATAAGGCATTAATTTTATAGCGCTGCATTAATTCCAGTACTTCTGCTGCCAACATAGTAGGCTGACCTGTTTTACAGTCCACAGTCATAAAATTAGCAATAGTGGTGGTGTGTATATCGACAGTTTGAGCCAGCACCCGTCGTAAATCACCATCGGTAAAAATACCAACAATACTGCCCTGATCATCAATGACGGCTGTCATACCTAGACCTTTGTTAGTCATTTCAACCAATGCTTCACTGATCAGCGCCTTATGACTGACCTGAGGAATGGATTCTCCTGTATGCATGATATCACTGACATGTAGCAGTAAACGTCTCCCTAAATTACCTCCAGGGTGGGACAAAGCAAAATCTTCAGCAGTAAAACCGCGGGCTTCTAGTAAAGCGATGGCTAACGCATCACCCATTACCAGCGAAGTAGTGGTACTGGAGGTAGGAGCTAAACCGAGTGGGCATGCTTCTTTGGCCGCACTGACATCAATATTAACATTGGCACTTTTTGCCAAGGTTGATTGTGCTTTGCCAGTCATTACAATCAGCGGAACACCTAAGCGTTTTATTATAGGGAGGATTGTTAATATCTCGCTGGTTTCACCTGAATTGGATAATGCCAGTACTACATCTTTGTCTGTGATCATCCCTAAATCACCATGGCTAGCTTCACCAGGGTGGACAAAAAATGCGGGACTGCCAGTGCTGGCTAATGTGGCCGCAATTTTGCCACCAATATGGCCTGATTTACCCATGCCAATCACAATGATACGGCCTTCACAATGAAGTAGGTATTGGCATGCTTCAACAAAAGCATCATCAATGCGTTCACGTAAAGCACAGATGGCCTCAATTTCAGTGTTGATAACCGCCAGACCAAGTGATTTTAGTTGTTGTGATTCGGTATCGGTGCTCACACGGGTATTCCTGTAGTGCTTTGATATGCCAATAAACTATTATATGTGATGTAAACCAATAATAGGGCTGAACCGGCAACACGTCCTATGTGATTTTTTTGTCCTGTATGAGCAAACAAAAATAACATTACAAACAGCCCAACCATAAATGGAAAGTCTCGATACAATAACGCAGATTCGACCTGTGAAGGCTGAATAAGACCGGGCATAGCCAATACAGCCAGCAAATTGAACATGTTTGAACCTAAAATATTGCCTATAGCAATGTCATGTTCATGTTTCAGGGCGGAGATCACTGAAGCTGCTAGCTCAGGCAGACTGGTACCGATAGCGACAATAGTGAGACCAATAATTAAGTCACTAACGCCTAATAATGTGGCAACTCCTGTTGCACCCCAAACCAACGATTTTGAGCCAGACAGCAATGCAATGAGCCCGATGATAAAGCTCAATATAGATTGCTTTGTCGTCATTTTAGGCTTGGAAAATTCTTTGTTGAATTCTTGCTTTAGAGGATCACTTTTGCCGCTACGCATGGCAAGATAAGCCATTCCAAATAAGGTCAGGATGAAGCCAGAAAACAAAATAATGCCATCCATGTACCCGAGGTATTGATCCCACAGCAGAAATAAAGCAACAGCCATGACAAAAGCGAGCATAGGAAATTCACGTTTTAAGGTGTCAGAGTGAACAGCTAGCGGTGTGATGAGTATAGTGATACCGAGTACCAAACCAACATTAGCAATATTGGAACCAAGTGCATTGCCTATTCCCAGAGCAGGCGCACCATCAAAAGAAGCCAGAGCAGAAACCAGCATTTCAGGTGCAGATGTTCCAAAGCCAACAATGGTAAGACCTACGATAAGTGGCGAAACCCCAAAATTGGTAGCGATGTTTGCTGCACCATCGACAAAGCGATCAGCTCCCCATATCAGAACAGCAAAACCAGCAATAATAGCGATAATAAACAGGACAGTAGTCATAAATTCGGGCTAATTCTTCACAAGTGGTAACAAAAAAAGCCGGACAGTTGTCCGGCTCTTTATTATATGTTGCTAGGAGCAGCTTGTCCCATTAGTCTGAAAATACATCAAAATCTTCTTCTGGCGGGTTACCATCATAGACCAGATTTTGGCGGCGTTGAAGATAAGCGCCGCGAACATAGCTATATTCATCTATAGCTGCTTCATCGAGCACTTTTTCTACGCTAAGCAAGTTTGCTCGGTTATCAATAATGCGTAATGCATACAGCCCGTTTCTAGTAGCGGGATCATCAAGATAATTAACGGGATCAGTAAAAGCATCACCAATCAACCCAAAGGTATCGCGGATATTACGTGGTCCAAAGAAAGGCAAAACAAAATAGGGACCAGGTTTGACCCCCCAGACACCTAGGGTTTGACCAAAATCTTCATCGTGTTTTTCATAACCAGAATAACCAGCCACATCAAATAAACCTGCAACACCGACGGTACTGTTTAGTACAAAACGCCCTGTGTCATGAAATGCCTGACCAAATTTGAGTTGAAGCAGATCGTTTAGTATTACCGTTATTTCATTCAGATTGCTGAAGAAGTTGCTGATACCTTTACTAATGGGATCAGGGACTATTGCATCGTAGCCTTTCGCAGCAGGTTTTGTGATTGCACGGTCAAGAAGATCGTTGAATTTATACATTGCACGGTTATAACCTTCCAATGGATCATTCACGCCTTCAGAGTGTTGTGTGGTCGCACAGCCGCTCATTATTAAAGCAATAGCGAGCATGTTGATTCTAATCAGCATTGTCAATTTAGACATAATTTCCAGTCTTATCCTTAATGAATTGTGCTGAATAATCTCATGGTAATAGTCAGTGTTGCAAGTTGTGTGTGGTAAGACACGCAAAAGCCAGATAGTTAAGTGGTAAAAATACAACAATTTGATTTTGTTTGATGCAAATTTATAGTCTCAGGAGCGATATTTTCCTTTATCTAGTCTTAATATTCCTCTCCAAGGAACTTGCTCATTAAGCTTGCAGTATAATCACAGTGAATTATAAATAACGTGTAAGTAATGATGACAAATCCTTTATTAGAAAATACTGTGTTACCCGCTTTTTCAACAATTCAACCGCAACATATAGAATCCGCACTGGATCAAGTTCTAAGTGAAGCAAGACTGACGGTTGAAAATTTATTACAGACTATTGAACAGCCAACATGGCAAACATTGGTGATGCCTATGGAGGCTCTTGATGCCAGTATAGATAAGGTGTGGTCGCCAGTCAGTCATCTTAATTCAGTGATGAATTCAGACGAATTACGTGTTGCATATAACGCATGTTTGCCAAAATTGAGTCAGTTCGGTACCGAGCTCGGTCAAAATGAAGACTTATATAAAGCATACAAGACACTGGCTGATAGCTCTGCCTACACAGATTTAGATGTGGCTCAGAAAAAAGTGATTGATAATGCCTTACGTGATTTTCGACTGTCTGGGGTCGAGTTATCAAAACAAGACCGTGACCGCTTCAAACAAATTTCGCAATTACTGACTGAACAAACTGCCAAATTTGAAGAAAATTTAATGGATGCTACTCATGCATGGAAGAAGCATATTACCGATGAAGCCTTGCTGGCAGGGTTACCTGAATCCACAAAAGCCATGGCAGCACAGTTTGCCAAACGTGATGGTCTGGATGGATGGTTGTTTACTCTGGATTTCCCATCTTATATGCCAGTAATGAGCTATGCTGACGATCGTGATTTCCGAGAGGAAATGTACACCGCTTTTGCGACCAAAGCCTCTGATCAAGGACCTTATGCGGATCAATGGGACAACACGCAAGTGATGGCTGATATTCTCAAGTTACGTCATGAACTGGCTCAGTTAATTGGCTTTGATAATCATGCGCAACGATCTTTGGCAACAAAAATGGCGCAATCGCCACAACAGGTTTTAGACTTTTTAAATGATTTGGCAGCACGCTCAAAACCAATTGCAGAAAAAGAATTTGCAGAGCTGAAAGCGTTTGCCAAAGAAACAGCGAACATGGCCGAGCTGGAAGCATGGGATGTCACCTACTTTGCTGAAAAATTGCGTCAACAGCGCTATTCAATTTCACAAGAAGAGCTGAAACCGTATTTTCCTGAAGATAAAATCGTATCTGGCTTGTTTGCGGTTGTTAATAAACTATATGGACTTGAAATTACTGAACGCCATGATGTGGACGTCTGGCATAAAGATGTCCGATTTTTTAATATTTTTGATAGTAATGGTGAGTTACGCGGTCAATTTTATTTAGATCTGTATGCCCGCAACCACAAACGTGGTGGTGCCTGGATGGATGAATGCCTTATTCGTCGTCAAACAGAACAGGGTATTCAAACCCCGGTTGCCTTTTTAACCTGTAATTTTTCTGAACCTGTCGGTGATAAACCTGCTTTATTTACCCATGATGAAGTGACCACCTTATTCCATGAATTTGGTCATGGCCTGCATCATATGCTGACTAAAATTCATCATGCGGGCGTATCGGGTATTAATGGCGTACCGTGGGATGCAGTCGAATTGCCAAGCCAGTTTATGGAAAACTGGGCATGGGAACGTGAAGCATTGGATCTGATTTCAGGCCACTATGAAACCGGCGAAGTATTGCCACAAGATTTGTTCGATAAAATGATTGCTGCTCGCAACTTCCAATCTGCAATGACCATGGTCAGACAACTGGAATTTTCATTATTTGATTTCAGATTACATCTTGAATATGACCCAGAGCAGCAGAATCAGGTTGATGCCTTATTAGCAGAAGTACGCGAACAGGTTGCTGTGGTTAAACCGCCAAAGTTTAATCGTTTTGCCCATAGTTTCTCGCATATTTTTGCGGGGGGATATGCCGCCGGTTACTACAGCTATAAATGGGCAGAAGTATTATCAGCCGATGCGTTTTCCAAGTTTGAAGAACAAGGTATCTTTGATCGCAAGACGGGCATTGAATTTTTGGAATCCATTTTGGAACAAGGTGGATCACGTGAGCCAATGGAACTGTTCATCGAATTCCGCGGCCGCGAACCAGCGATAGATGCATTATTACGGCACACTGGCATTGCCGCGTAAGCGTTAATCCATAAATACTGGATAATGAAGCCACTAGAGTGCTTGTCCCTATGACATCAAGTGTTCTCTAGTGGTTTTAACTTAGCGTAACTGACTGTCTTTACTGCCACGGCGATTGAACAGGTTCAACGCCTTGTTTTCGTTATCGATGATTTCCTGACAGTGCACACATAAACGAACCCCGGGAACGGCCTTACGTCGGCCTTCAGGTATTTCTACCTCACACTCTTCACAATGCGTTAAGCTTTCACCGTGTGGCAGGCGTGAACGCGCTTGCGTCACGGCATCTTCAACACTCGCATCAATCTGATCCTGAACAGCCCCATCTCGAGACCAACCTCCAGCCATAACATTCTCCAATAGACTGTATTAACAAGCATAATTTTCTCATAGTGATGAGTTAAGAGTGTACCTTTATATACCATTTTGGCTTTATTCTTCCGAGATCTTTTCGAATATTATTTTTTAGTGATTTTTTGGAATCGAGAACATACTGCTCAGCACCGTTGCGAACAAAAACGGCCCAATGCCAAAATGGCTTTCGGTCTTCTAAGTGCCAATTAGTTGATATTAGCGCGCAGTCTGGAAGTGATTTCCAATCTTCAAATGCTTTTTCTTCTTGATCAGTGCCAATACCGAATTTTGCTAATAAATTTCGAACATGCTGTGGATCAGACCAAAGCGATTGATCTTCAGCATATATACCCATGCCATTTGCAATTTTTTTAGCTTCCTTATAAGTCAGGCCTGCAATTGCAGCTGAACTTGCAATTCCACACCCTGTTATTTCTTCTTGAACTACTGGCTTCATTTTTTTACGCATAACTTGTTATTTAAAGAGGAATTTTTTTTATAGTTTTTATACCTGTACGGACTATAGTTCCCTGCAATTGAACAAGCAAGCTAAAAGCACGAACTATCAATGTTCTATCAAAACAGTCCATCTGATAAAGTCTAAATGTAACTCTAAATCTAATTAATGAGTGATGCGAACGGATATTTCGTTGATAATAATACAGAGAAGACATAAGACAATTGGATAACTGAGATAATGAAATATACGGACCTTAGAGATTTTATTGACCATCTGGAACAAAATGGCGAACTCAAACGCATTAGCGTAGAAGTGGATCCTGTTCTGGAAATGACTGAAATCTGTGACCGTGTGTTGCGGGCTGGTGGCCCAGCATTGTTATTTGAAAATCCCAAAGGCAGTCATATTCCCGTGTTAGCCAATCTTTTTGGTACCCCACATCGTGTGGCACTGGGAATGGGTGAAGATACGGTTGATTCTTTGCGTGAAGTGGGTCAATTGCTGGCATTCTTAAAAGAACCAGAGCCACCCAAAGGCATGAAAGATGCCTGGCAGAAAATGCCGATCTTCAAGCAAGTCCTTAATATGGCACCCAAAGTTGTTAAATCGGCTCCGTGTCAGCAGCAGGTCATTGAATGTGATGATATTGATTTAAGTCAGTATCCGATTCAACTCTGTTGGCCGGAAGATGCGGCACCACTCATAACATGGGGGCTGGTGGTCACCCAAGGTTCCGATAAACCTCGCCAGAATCTAGGTATTTATCGTCAGCAGGTGATTGGCAAAAACCGAGTGATCATGCGTTGGTTGTCACATCGTGGTGGTGCGTTGGATTTTAAAGAGTGGCAACAACAACATCCGGGTGAACCGTTTCCGGTCAGTGTGGTGTTAGGTTGTGATCCAGCCACCATATTAGCAGCAGTAACACCGATTCCTGACAGCTTGTCAGAATATGCATTTGCCGGTTTATTGCGTGGTTCTAAAACAGAACTGGTCAAATGTATCGGCAATGATCTGCAAGTGCCTTCCACTGCTGAAATCGTGCTGGAAGGCGTGATATATCCAGATGATATGGCCGATGAAGGTCCTTATGGTGATCACACAGGCTATTACAATGAAGTGGACCGTTTTCCGGTGTTGACCATTGAGCGTATCACTCAACGTCAAAACCCAATCTATCACAGTACCTATACTGGTCGTCCGCCTGATGAACCGGCTATTTTAGGGGTGGCACTCAACGAAGTGTTTGTGCCGATTTTACAAAAACAGTTTCCAGAAATTGTCGATTTCTATCTGCCGCCAGAAGGCTGTTCTTATCGGATGGCTGTAGTCAGTATGAAGAAACAATATCCCGGTCATGCCAAGCGGGTGATGATGGGTGTGTGGTCATTCCTGCGTCAGTTTATGTACACCAAATTCGTTATCGTGGTCGATGATGATGTCAATGTTCGCGACTGGAATGATGTTATCTGGGCGATCACGACGCGCATGGATCCAGCACGAGATACCACTCTGGTTGAAAATACCCCCATTGATTATCTCGACTTCGCATCTCCCGTCTCTGGCCTTGGTTCCAAAATGGGCATGGATGCGACCAATAAATTACCGGGCGAAACGGATAGAGAGTGGGGAAGACCTATTGAACGTGATCCAGAAGTCGTTGCTCGAGTTGATGAACTTTGGCAATCATTAGGTATAGATGAAGAGTGATCTGTCCGCTCCAACGATGATCATGCAGCAAGCTTGTTTTACACCATTTAAGGCATCGATAGATGCCTATAATTTGCCAGAACGTTTTACCTTTCCTTTCTACTATGAGCCACATCCGCTGTGTGTATTGGCAGTAAAAGAGCTGAAAGAGCATCTGGCAACACAAAGACAGTGGCAACATAATTTTGGTCTAAACGGTGAGGCAGAAACAGCGATTGGCAAAATGTTTGGTGTGCTTCTGGTACAAAATAAACACAATGAAATTGGCTATTTAGCGGCATTTTCAGGAAAGGTGGCTGATCAAAATCATCTGCCAGGATTTGTACCTCCCGTGTTTGATATGTTGACTGAGGATGGCTTCTTTTTAACAGGTCAGGACGACATTAACCAGATAAATGAGCAGATAAAACGCTTAGAAAATAATCCTCAAATTGCTGTGCGTGAAGCTGAATTAAAAGCCGAAACAACAGCCTCTATTGAGCAAATTAACGCACATAGAGAATTGATGATTGAGGGAAGAAGAGACAGAAAACTCCAACGAATAACCGCTGAAAAGGAGTTGAATCAAGCTGATTTTGAAAAATTCAACGAGCAATTAAGTCAACAAAGTATTCAACACAAAAATCAGCTAAGAGCTTTAACTGCGTACTGGAATGACCGAGTTAACCAAGCACAAGATAAACTGAATCAGTTGACCGATGACATTGCGGCATTAAAAACACAACGCAAACAGTTATCGGCGGCCTTACAACAAAAATTGTTTGAGCAATACCGGTTTTTGAATCAACAAGGCGAGCAAAAAAGTCTGGGTGATATTTTTAAACAAACGTCCCAACTGACGCCACCGG
>JAOUJZ010000042.1 GCA_029882915.1 Gammaproteobacteria bacterium
CTGTGGCAAAAAGAAAAAGTCATAATCTTCCCTTAATCTATTCTTGTTCAGGCTGTTCTAATATTGCTCAACTGGCAAATCAAGTGGCGATAGAACTGGATCGTGAACATATTGCTGAAATGTCGTGCATTGCAGGAGTGGGTGGTGGCGTTGAAGCTATAGTAAAGAAAGCAATGTCGGGAAGAAAAATAATAGCCCTAGATGGTTGCCCCTTGCATTGTGTAAAGCAGTGCCTTTTAAAATACAACATACAAGCTTCAAATCACTACACATTGACGGAATATGGCATTAAGAAAAAATACCATATGGATTTTTTAGAATCTGAAGTGAACCAGATTAAAAAAGAGGTGATATCTGATCTGCAAGCTGTTGCAGGGCAAGACTAAATACTCAAGCGGACCTGACATTTTACTTCAGCTTTAATGATAAAATTATCTCTTTATATAACCTGCTTATGAGGATGCTGAACCGGCAGGCATCTAATTCTGGAGTAATTAATGGATTTTTTCCCTGCGTTTCTTAATTTAAAAGAGCAACCGTGTCTTGTCGTTGGAGGGGGAGAGGTCGCTGTACGTAAAGTAGAATTGTTATTAAAAACAGGCGCACACGTTAGCTTGGTGGCACCAGAAATTAATGCAGATATTGAATCATTGCTTCCCGCTTCACAATGTCAAAAAAGAACTTTTATAGAACAAGACTTAGAAAGAAAAAAACTGGTAATAGTGGCGACAGATGATTCCAGATTGAACGAAGAAATATCAAGAATGGCCAGAGAAAAAGGGGTGTTGGTCAATATCGTAGATAATCCCTCTTTGTGTGATTTCATCGTTCCCTCCATTATTGACCGCAGTCCTGTGGTAATTGCCGTGGGCAGTTCTGGTAGCGCGCCAGTGTTGGCAAGATTGACTCGCTCGCGCATTGAAGCCATGCTGCCAATGGCGTTGGGTAAACTTGCAATATTGGCAAGTAGCTATCGACAGATGGTAAAAGATACCTTTAAAAACCTTACTCAAAGACGTCGGTTTTGGGAGCAGATATTTGAAGGCCCTGTTGCAGATAAAGTTTATGCTGGTCACGATGATGAAGCGGAAAAACAGCTAGTCGAACTGCTAAAAAAAGGCTCCTCTGAGATTCCTGTTTCCGGTGAGGTGGCATTGGTTGGAGGCGGTCCCGGTGACCCTGAATTACTTACTCTCAAAGCGGTGAGATTGCTACAGCGAGCGGATGTCATTGTTTATGACCGTTTAGTTTCCAAGGGTGTAATGGATCTTGCCAGACGAGATGCACATAAGATTTATGTGGGAAAAAGATCAGCTGATCATACTTTGCCACAAGATGAGATTAATCAATTATTGGTGGATTTATCGAAGCAGGGTAAAAGAGTTGTACGATTAAAAGGAGGTGATCCTTTCATTTTCGGACGAGGTGGAGAAGAAATTGCGACGCTGGTTGAACATAATGTGTCTTTTCAGGTTGTGCCAGGCATTACTTCTGCATCTGCTTGCTCAAGTTACTGCGGCATTCCGCTGACTCATCGTGACTATGCACAATCAGTAGTATTTGCCACTGGCCACTTGCGTGACAACTCTGTCGATCTCAACTGGAATTTACTGGCGCAACCACATCAGACAGTGGTTATTTATATGGGCCTTACCAGTCTTAACATCATTTCCAAGAAATTGATTGAACATGGTCTTGATGCGGCAACTCCTATTGCCATTATTTATAAAGCGACATTGCCAGAACAAAGAATTGTAATTGGGGACATGAACTCCATTGAGGAAAAGGTGAAACAGGCTAATTTAAAGCCACCAAGCCTTATCATTATTGGAGAAGTTGTAAAACTACATGAACAACTCACTTAGTTTGGAGAAAAATAAAGCGCTCACTACTTAAAATGTTGGAACCATCTTAAGATAAATATCTATTAGCCTGGATGAAAAATAGCGGGTGATATTTCAGCGCGGCTTTCTGTGGAATTGACGACTTCAGTTTGTTGCATGGCTTTAACTTCAGCCATTGGCAATTCAAACCAGAATGTTGTGCCTTCGCCAAGCGTGCTATTGAATCCAATTTGTCCCTTCATGATTTCAATGAGACGCTTGGTTACAACCAGTCCTACTCCTGACCCTGGGATATCTGTGCTTTCCTGTCCGAGTCTGTTGAACGCATAAAACACTTTTTCTTGGTTATCTTCTGAGATGCCTATTCCGGTATCAATCACACTTGTTCGAATCATATTATTTTCAGTTTTTGACCAATCGATGCTGATTGAGCCACCGTCACGATTATATTTGATGGCATTACCAATCAGATTTAACAGTATTTGTTTTAACTTGATGCTATCTGCTTGAATATAAGTATCTAAATCGCTCAGGACACGGATATCGACGTTAGTCTGTGAGGCGAGATTTTGGGCTAAAGGTAGGATTTCATTGATCACGTCTGATAAATTTATGGTGTCAATTGTGCAGGTTACTTTTCCAGATTCAATAGCAGAAAGATCTAATATTTCATTAATGAGCGTCAGCAAGTGTTGGCCACCTAACAAGATATAACCTACACTTTCTTTCTGGCTTTCTGCTAATGGTGGATCATTGTCACTGTCTAATAATTGGGCAAAACCTAATATCGTATTGAGCGGCGTTCGTAGCTCATGATTCATTGATGAAATAAATTGCGATTTATCCTTGTTTGCCTGAATAGCAATCTCTGTCACTCGTTCATTTTCAACATACACACGAGCCAGACTCTCCGCCATCGAATTCATACTCTGACTGATAGTAAATATTTCATCATGACTGTTTATATTAATACGATTATCAAGCTTGCCATTGCGATACTCATTCAGTACTTTCAGTATGTTCTTAAACCCATTTATTACCGATGAATAGAGTCCTAGAAATAAATAAAGTAAAAGTAGAAATATGGCAGAAGATGCACCGATTACTTGATATAAATTCTTTTTAGCGTTCTTTTCCGCTGTAAGAATAGATTGCTCTAGTGCAGGGATAACAGAGCGATACAGAAGCTCATACACAGCATCAAGATGTAGAGTAAAAAAAGTATAAATTTCCTGTGTAGGTTTGTTAAATTTATGATTGTTAAGATCTGAATTGATAAATTGATTAATGTCTTTTTGGGCTACTGCTAAGTTTGCTATTGTTTTATTGATGTCATTGTTAAGTAAAGGTGAATGACGAATGACAGTATTAAGTTCTTTGGTGAAGGCAGCTACAGAGCGATTAAATTCATATTTATATAATACTAGTTGGTGCTCTTCGCGATTATGTGCACCTCCTTTAGCATTTATTCTCATCACAATCCCTCGTAGCTGGCCCATACTTTCTGTCATTGAGGGAAATGCATTGATAATGGCTTCTTGTAAATAATGACTCTTTGAGCCTGCTATCGTAGTCCATTGGTACCGTTCACTCATCATTACCATTAGTTCTTGGAGTTGAGCAATGAATTTGGTATGAGCTGAAAAATTATCCTCAAAAAAACGAGGGTCCGACCGTGAATATAAATTTTCCCACGAAGATCCCATGTGGTTTCGTTGTACATAGGCGGACAATAAGGGGTCTAAATCGGCGAGCAGAGCTTTGAATAATAGGTCAGCCTGTTGGTTTTTTTTCTGATAGACGACATCTGAAATTTCGTTATTTATTGATCCTGATAATAAACCACGTTTCTGCTGTGTCACATGTATAAGTTTATGTACTGCTAGAATTTGTTTCACGCCTGCCATTTGCTGTCTGGACTGCTCAGTAGTTTGATAAACATGTTGATATAAAGCGATGCTGACGATGCTTAGACTAATAAGAGAAATAAACCCCAGGAGAATGATTTTTTTTGCATAACTTAATCGGTCAAGTATTGCTATGGCGGGTTTGAGTAAAACATCCAACATGTAAAGATCCTTCTTAACCATTTCGCGGATCAATGAAGCTACTATAAATACCGTATGATTTATATGGGTAAATATCGCTATTTGCTCATTAGTTGATATAGATCAAGACCGTAGAAATGAATAAGTACTTTTGAGAGCGATATTTTATAAAAATTAGCTAAGGTCGCGTTGTTAGGTGTTAATTGTACGGGTGTTACGAAGTGGACATGTCATTATGCAATGTGAGTTTTAACGGCCTTTTTGATTCCTGATGAGGGCAGTGTTGTATTGATGGTCTTTGTGAGGCCACTTGATATTCAGTCCAAGTCGCCCCATCTGCTTAGTATCGAACTAATTTTCAAGGGGATTCGCAGATGCAAATCGAAAAATTCACCAGCAAGTTTCAGGACGCTTTGGGTGCAGCTCAAAGTATGGCGGTAGGACGTGATCATCAGTTCATTGAGCCTGCTCATTTAATGCTTGCTTTGTTAGAACAACAGGCTGGGACTGTAAAACCATTACTGGCGCAAAGTGGTGTTAATGTTACAGCTTATCAGGCTGATTTAGAAAACCAATTGGCACGTATTGCCCAGGTTGAAGGTGGTTCAGGGGATATTCACTTATCTCAGGATTTGAATCGTCTTATGAATCAAACCGATAAACTGGCTCAAAAACGTCATGATGACTATATTTCTAGCGAATTGTTTGTGCTGGCAGTAGTGGAAGATAAAAATCAGTCAGGAGAGTTGTTACGACAACATGGTGGAAATAGAACAAGATTGGAAGCGACCATTGAAAAAATACGTGGGGGAGAAAAAGTGACCGACCAAAATGCCGAGGAGCAACGTCAGGCCTTAGAAAAATATACCATTGATCTAACGGAGCGAGCTGAAAACGGCAAGCTGGATCCGGTTATTGGCCGTGATGATGAAATTCGTCGAACTATTCAGGTATTGCAACGTCGTACTAAAAATAATCCGGTGTTGATTGGTGAGCCAGGCGTGGGTAAAACGGCGATTGCTGAAGGCTTGGCACTACGAATCATTAATGGTGAAGTGCCAGAAGGTATGAAAAATAAACGCCTGTTATCTTTGGATATGGGGGCGTTGATAGCCGGTGCTAAATTCCGAGGAGAATTTGAAGAACGCCTGAAAGCGGTATTAAAAGATTTGTCTAAACAGGAAGGTCAAATCATTCTGTTTATTGATGAAATTCATACTATGGTGGGTGCAGGTAAGGCAGAAGGCGCGATGGATGCTGGTAATATGCTTAAGCCAGCATTGGCACGTGGTGAACTACATTGTATTGGTGCAACAACGCTGGACGAATATCGCCAATATGTTGAGAAAGATGCAGCACTGGAACGCCGATTCCAGAAAGTACTGGTGGGAGAACCTTCCGTAGAAGATACCATCGGTATTTTGCGTGGTTTGAGCGAGCGTTATGAAGTGCACCATGGGGTGGAAATTACCGATCCTGCCATTGTTGCTGCAGCTACATTGTCACATCGATACATTACCGATCGGATGTTACCTGATAAAGCCATTGACCTGATTGATGAAGCAGCCAGTCGTATTCGAATGGAAATTGATTCCAAACCAGAATCACTGGATCGTATGGAACGTCGTTTAATTCAATTAAAAATAGAACGGGTAGCTCTGCAAAAAGAATCAGATGATGCCTCGAAAAAACGCTTGGAAATTCTTGAAGCCGAGATGGAAAATCTGTCACGCGAATATAACGATCTGGAAGAAGTGTGGAAGTCAGAAAAGGCTGCTTTACATGGCAGCCAGCATATTAAGGAAAATTTAGAAAAAGCACGAATGGAACTGGAGGTCGCTAATCGTAATGGTGATTTGGCCAAAATGTCAGAATTGCAGTACGGCAAAATCCCAGAATTAGAAAAGCAACTGGATATGGCGACACAGGCAGAAACGCAAGATTTTACCTTGCTGCGTAATGAAGTAGGTGAAGAAGAAATTGCTGAAGTGGTGTCTAAATGGACGGGCATTCCCGTTTCCAAGATGCTGGAAGGCGAGCGTGACAAGTTGTTGAAAATGGATGATGCTCTGCATGAACGTGTGATTGGCCAGGATGAGGCTGTGACGTCAGTAGCCAATGCAATTCGTCGTTCACGGGCAGGTTTATCTGACCCCAATCGTCCAAATGGTTCATTCCTGTTTTTGGGACCAACCGGTGTCGGTAAAACAGAGTTATGTAAATCACTGGCCACATTCTTGTTTGATACTGAAGATGCCATGGTACGCATAGATATGTCTGAGTTTATGGAAAAACACTCCGTGGCTCGTTTAGTGGGAGCGCCTCCAGGTTATGTCGGTTATGAAGAAGGGGGCTATTTAACGGAAGCAGTCCGCCGTAAACCCTACTCAGTGATTTTGCTGGATGAGGTTGAGAAGGCACATCCCGATGTGTTTAATATTTTATTGCAAGTCCTAGATGATGGGCGATTGACTGATGGTCAGGGCCGGACGGTGGATTTTAGAAATACGGTTATTGTAATGACATCTAATCTTGGATCGAATGTGATTCAGGAGCTGTCAGGCGAAGAACAGTATGATGAAATGAAGGCTGCAGTGATGGAGATTGTTGGCCAGCATTTCCGTCCTGAATTTATCAATCGTGTTGATGATGTGGTGGTGTTCCACCCACTACAACGTGATCAAATTCACGCAATTGCGGATATTCAACTGGCTCATTTACGACAAAGACTGGCCGCTCATGATATGGATCTTGAAGTTAGTGATGCGGCACTGGATTTAATTGCTGAAGCCGGTTTCGATCCTGTTTATGGTGCTCGACCATTAAAGCGCGTTATTCAGCAGCAATTGGAAAATTCATTGGCACAGGATTTATTGTCTGGTCAGTTTAAAAATGGAGACACCATTAAAGTAGATGTGGTTGATGATGCATTAAGTTTCAGCATCTAAAGTAAGTCATTTAACAAAAAGCCCTGTTTGCAAGAACAGGGCTTTTTCTATGGGAAGAGACAGTATTTGCGATACTTAAGATTGAGCGATCAATTTTTCGACTGGTTTTGGTTGCCAGTCAGTATCGTCCCGGAGCGTGTCCTGTGGGTGACCAATATAATAACCTTGAGCATAATCAACACCGTAAGCGCGAAGTAAGGTTAAAATTTCTTTGTTTTCAACAAATTCTGCAATGGTTTTTTTGCCTAGACCTTTGGCAATATCAACGAGTGCTTTAACAAACAATTGATCATCAGCATTTTTATCAAGATCCTTGATGAAAATACCATCTATTTTAATGATATCGACCGGCAGTTCCCGCATATAATTGAACGATGTAAAGCCGACACCAAAATCATCCAGCGAGAATTTGCAGCCTAAAGCTCTGATTGCTGCCATCATAGTTTTTGCCTGTTGTAGGTTTGAGACAGCGGCCGTTTCAGTGATTTCAAATATTAAACCTTCAGGTCGAACATCATATTTTTTGATGAAGTCCTTTAGCATCGGCAGTAACACGGGATCATCCACTACAGATCCCGATAGATTAATAGATAATGTTACATTGACGTCTTTTTTCTGCATTTCAGCCAACTTCATCATGCCGCGTTGCAAGACGTAATGATCGATGTTGTGAATTAACCCTACTTCTTCAGCAATCTTGATAAATTTTCCTGGCATGCGAATTTCACCAGTATCATTGTCAAGCATGCGGATCAGTACTTCGTAATGCTGGATTGTGTTGGACTTCACTTCCATGATCGGTTGGTAATGCAGCACAAAGTTATTGTTTTCCAGGGCGGTTTCAATCTGATGTTTCCAGAACACACGGGTTTCTAATTGTTCCTGGGTTTGATCATCTGGCGAGAAGGTGTGGTACGTGCCCTTGCCATTGGCTTTGGATTTATACATGGCAAGATCAGCAAAACCTAACAATTCATGAATACTTGCATCATGAAGAGGGTAATGAACGATACCAATACTGGTTGATACTTTGTGCTTTACTGCGCCATAACTTAACGGAATTTGTCCCAGTTCCTGAATGATTTTTTTTGCTAAAGTAACGGCGCCTTCATTGTTTGTTTCTGGAATCAAGATGGCAAACTCATCTCCCCCCAATCGTGCAACCAGATCGCTAAGTCGGGTTACTCGCTGTAAGACTTTTGCAACAGATTGAAGCAATTCATCACCAGCGCGATGACCGCTGGTATCGTTGATGTCCTTGAATTGGTCCAAATCAAGAAATAATAGGGCATTATTGTGTTGATAACGAATAGCTGTTTGTAAGGATTTTTCAAATTCTTCAGTGAATTTTCTTCGGTTACACAGATCGGTTAATGGATCATGTTCAGCCATCCAAACAATTCGCTTTTCAGCTTCTTTTTTTTCGGTCATATCAAGGCCAACAGATAAAATCACAGCATCGCTTTTATCTCCCTCGATACGAGAATGCAACCAAGAAACTTGCCGAATACGACCTTCTTTATCAATTAGTTCGGCTTCTTGTTGTGAAATAGGGATATTGCCAGCCAGGATTTCGTTGAATAAAACCTGAGCTTCAGTCCAATTACCTGCAGGAAACATTTTAGAAACAGAGGTATTGACCATCTCAAATTTTGTGTAGCCTGTTAATTTTTCACCATATTCATTGAATAAAGTAATATCAAAATCTGCATTGATAGTGACAATAATCAGTTGAGCAGTGTCTAACAGACTTTGAATAAAATCCCGTTCATGCTGTAGTTCCAAGTTTTTAGAGTGGATCAGTTTGGAACGCTGACTGACATTGGCATCTAGTTTTTCCAGTAAACTGGTCAATTGCAAACTGGCAAATTGCAGTTGATTGATTTCATGATACGAACTTATGTCTTCAACTAGTTTGAATATCTCTCTGGCCTCATCATATTTCTTGGATGACAGTAATGGCAGTGCACTTGTGATCTGGTCAAGGCTGGATAATGGGCTAGATAAAGAAAAGTAACTTCTAAGCGAAAATAGCGAGGCAGATATTAATAATACGATTATGGCCAGACTATAAAAAATAATGATGTCGGTGGTTGAATTTGTAACAGAACGTGAAAAATGTAAATAACCAATAATAGCAATGGCGACCAAACCAGTAATAGCACTACTGATAAATGTCTTAACTGCTATTTTCCATTGCAGACTATCACGTGAAATGGAAATCATGCTCAAAAACCTTTCTTCATTTATTGGCTCACTAATAGATAGATTATGTCATAAAAACAATAATACAAAACGTATGGGTTTTATTTATTTTCATCTTGTGACACTTTGAGCAGAACCCAATCCAGACTGCGATGTGAAAGTAAGCGCTTCAAAATAGCAAAAAGATAGGTTGGAAAGGTGACAGGGTAACGAACTTTTGGTTTAGAACTCTCTATCGCATGAAGTAGCTTTTTGACGACTGCTTCGGGCGGCAAGGTAAACGGTGCTGCAGGTCCCTGTTTGGTCAGACGCTCTTCCATCGCCCGATAAGTATCACGATGAGCACTATTAGTTTTATCAATATGTTGTTGATATTTGGCAAACGCATTGGCTCTAAACTGGCTGAGTATAGGTCCCGGTTCAATCAGGCTGATGTAGATATTTGTGTCATGGAGTTCTAACCTTAATGTATCAGCCAAGCCTTCCAAAGCATATTTACTGGCATTGTAGGCACCGCGGTAGGCCATTGAGATAAAACCGAGGACAGAACTGTTATATATGATACGACCAGAACCTTGTTTACGCATCTGGGTGATGACGAGGTTAGTTAATTCCTGCGTGCCAAATACATTCGTTTCAAATTGTTGTCGCAATACACCTCGGCTTAAATCTTCGACAGCGCCGGGTTGTCCATAAGCAGCGTTGTTAAATAAAACATCAATTTTGTCGTCAAAATGTTTGAGTGTAAAAGCAATGAGAGTCTGGATTGAGTTGCTATCGTCAAGGTCGAGGAGTGCAGTTGTGATACCAAGTTGTTTTAATGGATCTGCATCCAGAGGATTTCTCACAGTGGCAATGATATTGTAACCACGTTGGTGTAGCATTTTGGCCGCACATAAACCAATGCCACTTGAACAGCCGGTTATGAGAATGTTTTTCATAAGCATTTGATTCCTGAATACCAGTTATCAATATATTCTATATTGAAGTGTTGACGGCGATTGAGGT
>JAOUJZ010000078.1 GCA_029882915.1 Gammaproteobacteria bacterium
AACCTTGCCTGTTCTAATAAGGTATATGTACCGACTATATTGGTTTGAACAAAATCACCCGGCCCATCAATGGATCGATCGACATGTGATTCTGCAGCAAGGTGCATAATAATGTCCGGTTGATATTGCTCAAAAACGCGCTTAATCTCAACTTCATCACATATATCAACATGTTCGAAGCTATAACGTTCACTAGTATCAATGTCTTTTAAAGATTCCAAATTGCCTGCGTAGGTCAATTTATCAACATTAACGACTTTAAATGATGTGTCATTAATAATATGGCGAATAACCGCAGAACCTATAAATCCCGCACCACCTGTTACCAGAATTGTCGTCATCGTATTTGATTTTCCTGTAATGCCAGCAAGCATTCTTTCAATGAATCTTTCCAATAGGGAATAACTAAATCATAGTCATGCTTGATTTTAGCTTTGTTTAGCAAACTATAGTGAGGGCGTGTAGCCGGTGTCGCATAATCTTTTGTTTCAATGGGGTTAACGATACAATTAATGCCCGTCATCTCGAATATCACTTTGACAAAATCATACCAAGAGCACACACCTTCATTACTAAAATGATATATTGGCAACTCCTTTTGATTATCTCCTTCGGCAATACACCAACTCTCGCTATTCGCTTCTATGATGCGCATAATTTTCTGCGCCAAATCTTTAGCATACGTCGGGCTTCCCACCTGATCAAAAATGACATTAAGCTGCTCACGTTCCTGACCTAATTTAAGCATGGTTTTTACAAAGTTGCTGCCAAACTCAGAATAGACCCAGCTAGTACGTATAATCATACCTTTAGGGGAAATCGCTTGCATCGCTCGTTCCCCAGCAAGCTTGCTTATGCCATAAATACTTTGGGGATTAGTCAGGTCGGTTTCAATATACGGTTTGTAATTTGTACCATCAAACACATAATCAGTACTGATATGGATCAGTATAGTATTTTGCGATTTGGCAATTTCTGCGAGTTGCTTTACCGCACGATGGTTTATTGCATCCGCAAGTTCAGGCTCTTTTTCAGCCTTATCAACAGCTGTGTATGCCGCGCAGTTGATAATCAGATCAAATCGGTTTTGTTTAAAATAATCAGTCACATTATCCAATTCACACAAATCCAATTCCTCTCGATCTGTAAAAATAAATTGAAACTGTGGGTATAAAGATTCTATCCCCCTTAATGACCGACCAAGCTGACCATTAGCACCTGTCACTAAAATGGATTTAATCTCAGGCATAATAATTTACATTGTAGTCAAAACTAGGTTCCAATTCGGCCAGACTTGGTTGTTGTGTATCTTTCACTGATAACTGCAATTCATTCTTGGATAAAATCCAATCAATATTAAGCTGCAAATCATCAAAAGCTAAACCACGGTCACATTCTTGAGAGTAGTAATTATCAACCTTATAAGCAAAAGTAGCAGTATCACTTAAAACTACAAAGCCATGAGCAAACCCTCGGGGTACAAAAACCTGCCGCTTGTTGTCACCTGTCAACTCAATCGCAATATATTGACCAAACGTAGGGCTACCGTTACGAATATCAACTGCAATATCAAGAACCTTCCCTTCTATAACTCTGACAAGCTTACTTTGAGCAAAGGGTGGGACCTGAAAATGCAGTCCTCTAAGCACTCCTTTTGACGATTTCGATTCATTGTCCTGAATAAAATTGACTTTATATCCTACAGCTTGCTCAAAAAGATCCTGACGAAATGTTTCCACAAAATAACCGCGCTCATCGCCATGTACTTCCGGTTCAATGACGATGATCTCAGGAATCATCTGTGCATCAAATTTCATATCTTTTGACCTTCCTCGGCACGTTTAAGCAAATATTGTCCATATTGATTTTTTTCTAGTGGCCGTGCAAGTCCAATTAACTGTGCTTTATCAATATATCCCTGTTCAAAGGCAATTTCTTCAATACATGCCACTTTTAAGCCTTGGCGTTTTTCAATAGTTTCAATAAATTGGGCTGCTTCTAACAAGCTTTCATGAGTACCGGTATCAAGCCAAGCATAACCTCTTCCCATAAGCTCAACTTTTAAACGTTGTTCAGATAAATACATCTGATTAACACTGGTAATCTCTAATTCACCACGATTAGAGGGTTGAACTAGTTTAGCTTTTTCAACCACATCATTAGGATAAAAATACAGTCCTGTTACTGCATAATTACTCTTGGGATTTACTGGCTTTTCTTCAACACTTATGACATTACCTTCTTGATCAAACTCGGCCACACCATAGCGCTCAGGGTCTGCTACTCGATAACCAAATACTGTTGCTTTTTTCTCTTCTTTAGCATTGTTTACTGCTGAGGCGAGAATTTTTTTAAGACTGTGTCCATGATAAATATTGTCTCCTAATACCAAGCAAACATCTTCACCGCCAATAAACTCTTCGCCGAGAATAAAAGCCTGTGCCAATCCATCAGGCGAAGGTTGTGCAATATATTCAAAATGGAGTCC
>JAOUJZ010000002.1 GCA_029882915.1 Gammaproteobacteria bacterium
GGATCGTAAATGACGCCATGCTCAATTTTACCGCGCACCATCACCGCAATTGATACACAATAATGTGGGAATCCATGTAAAAAATTAGTTGTACCATCTAAGGGGTCAATCACCCAAACGGTATCGTTATCACCCTGCTGTCCAGATTCCTCCGCCATAATGGCATGTTCAGGATACGCCTTATGAATAGCGTTAATAATCTCCTGTTCAGCAAGACGATCAACATCAGATACAAAATCATTGCGACCTTTGGTGGTCACCTCAAGATGTTCAACATGTTGTATCGAGCGAACAATTATATTGCCCGCACTACGAGCTGCCCGAATGGCAATATTCAGCATAGGGTGCATAAACTAATTTTTCCAGAGCAAATTTAAAGTAGTTAAAATCTTAACTACTTGTGTGACAGAATAATAATTAAATTTTAATCGATCATTATAACAACAATTTGACATATTTAGCATTTTAACTTGCTCAACGTTGGACAGCTTTATTAATTCCTGATAGCCTCTCTCTGTATGTTGCATTTAGCAATATAGTTGAATCGCTAAATTATATTTTTCATCAAGGAGACCTATATGAAATCATTAACTAAACTAGGTGCTGTTATCTTGCCTTTGGCTTTATTAACAGCGTGTGCGGCAAATACTGATGCATTGCAAGCTTCAATCGCAGCAGCTCAATCTACTGCTGATTCAGCATTAGCAGCAGCACGTAGCGCGCAAAGCACTGCTGATACTGCACAGCGCACAGCGAGTGATGCTGAATTAGCTGCTCGTAATGCGCAAGATGCTGCTGACTCTGCACAAAGCTCTGTAGATGAGTGCTGTGCAAAAATCGATCGTATGTTCGAAAAAGCAATGAGCAAATAAAAAGCAATTTGTTTCAAAAAAGCCGGGATAGTCTCCCGGCTTTTTTTTGTCTGGAAATCAGGCTTCGTTGACTAATTTTTTATAAAACATCATTGGTTACTAATGCCGTCCATACTGACATACCAGTCAAACGATTTACCTCTCTAGTCATTTGGTCAGCCTGTTCACGATTTTCAAATGGGCCAATCAATACTTCGCCTTCTGAGGCTCCTCGTATAGGCCAAAAGTGATCATTAAAGTTTAAGGTGGTCAGTGCCTGAGTTAATTTAATTTTTGACTCTTGTGTCAGGCCAGAATGGACAAACCAAACATCTTCAACAATATCTGTATCTGTTTGATTGACACGTGTAACTACCCCTTGATGTTTACGTACTAATCCTTCTGCAAAGGGCCAATCATCATCAGCGAGTATTTTGTCCTGCGCTTTCAAAATTGCCGATACCATAGGAGTCATATTATTGCCTTCACGCTTGTCTACATCCTCCTGTATCTCATGTGCTTCCAGATACAATTCATCCTTATGTAATGCAGCTTTATAAGGCTGATAGACTATTTCCACTGGTGTGTTAACTGGCACGATACCAAATAAATGCTCGATATCTTCCGGAAATAGTCGAATGCAGCCATGGCTAACTCGCATACCAACACCAAAAGGGCGATTAGTGCCATGCAGTAAATAACCCGGCATGCCTAACCGCATTGCATAGGCTCCCAATGGATTATCAGGTCCTGCAGGTACTACTTTAGGTAAAGGGTCTCCCTTTTCCAGATGTTCAGCATGTATTGAAGCAGGAGGTGTCCAGGTTGGATCTTTCCTTTTTTGAATAATGCGTGTTTTGCCTAAAGGTGTCGTCCAGCCCTCACGACCGACACCTATAGGATGAGTGATCACCTGTTGAGATTGCCCTTTCTGCCGTTTGGGATAGTAATAAAGCCTCATTTCAGCCAAATTAATTACAATCCCGCGTTTAACTGCATCAGGCAGGATAAATCGACCCGGGACTAATACTCGCTGATTAGTACCTGGCAACCATGGATCCAAGTCAGGATTGGCATTCACTATTTCGCTATAACCCAGATCAAAACGACGGGCAATATCCAATAATGTGTCTTCTTCATGTGTATAAACAATCAGGTTGTGTCCAACAACACGTGTATTTTCATCGACCAAATCAAAGGTTGTTGCACCAGCAGGAGAAAACACTAGCACTATGACAATAGCCATTACAAAACGAAGCATTATTTTTCCCTGTCCATCACAATTAAATACCCACTATACTTAAACTAACACTTGAGACATTGTACATGGAATATTTTTTCAACTATATTCATGTCCTATATTTGCCATAACTACTTAATATAAAAATCGACTTTGCCATCACCTTTCTGCTAGCGTAATCTACCCACATGAAAAAATATTACATACCACTTATTATCATCTTACTGTCCACATCCGGCTGCTCTTTCTTCGCCAAAGAAGAGGTGAAAACAGAGGAAAACTGGACTGTAGAACGTGTTTACTCTGAAGCAAAATCAGCACTATCTGTTGGCGATTACCACACAGCACTTCAGTATTACAGCCAACTAGAATCGCGCTTTCCTTTTGGAGATTATGCCCAGCAATCACTCTTAGAATCTGCCTATGCGCATTATAAAGACGATGATCCTGAAGCCGCTCTGGCAACCATTGATAGATTTATGCGCGTTTACCCTTTAAATCCTAATATGGACTATGCTATTTACCTGCGCGGCTTGATCAATTTCACCCGCGACATTGGTTTAATGGAGAAATATATCCCTCGTGATGAATCTCAACGGGATCCAGGATCAGCTCGCTTTGCACTCAAAGATTTCACCACACTGGTTAAACGTTACCCAGATAGTAAATACAGTGAAGATGCCGTCCAACGTATCGTCTACTTGCGTAATCGTTTAGCTCAACACGAAGTGAATGTCGCTCATTACTACATGCGACGTGGCGCCTATGTGGCGGCAGCTAATCGTGGCAAATATGTCATTGAGAATTACCCACGCACACCCGCCATGCCTGATGCCTTATTAATTATGGCAAAAGCATACAAAGTACTTGAATTGAATGATTTATCTGAAGATGCACTGCGGGTATTGGAACTAAACTACCCAGGCCATCCTGGTGTGGCAGAAGTACGACATACTAAACTGAGATAATCAACTGGTTCCCAGAGGAGATTATCTGGGAACCGTATCATTTTATACCGCAGCTTCACCTTCTTCGCCAGTACGGATCCGAATTACCTGTTCCATCGGCGTGACAAAGATTTTTCCATCACCAATACGACCAGTGTGTGCTGCTTTAGAAATAGCTTCAATACAGGCTTCTACCTGGTCGTCAGCTAGCACTATTTCCATCTTGATTTTAGGTAAAAAATCAACCACATACTCAGCACCACGATAAAGCTCAGTATGTCCTTTTTGACGACCAAAACCTTTGACTTCCGACACTGTCAAACCAGTCACACCAATCTCTGATAGAACCTCACGGACATCATCTAATTTAAAGGGTTTAATAATCGCTTCAATCTTTTTCATTGTTATTCCCTATTCTATTGTTGAATTCACAGTATAACCAGACGTAATAGGGTATCTCCTATCACGACCAAATGCACGACTAGTGATACGAATACCAGGTGGTGCCTGACGACGTTTATATTCATTACGATCCACCATTTTTATCACTCGTGCAACCATTTCAGGATCACTGCCTGCAGTAACCATATCTTCGAAACACAAATCTTCAGCAATATATTGTTCTAGTAATTGATCGAGAATTTCATAGTCCGGCAGACTATCTTGATCAAGTTGATCTGGAGCTAGCTCAGCAGATGGGGGTCGATTGATGATGCGCTGAGGAATGATTTCTGACACACTATTTCGATACTCAGCCAGACGATAAACCAATGTTTTATACACATCTTTCAGTGGGGAAAATCCACCGGCCATATCACCATATAACGTTGAATATCCCACGGCCATTTCACTTTTATTACCCGTAGATAACACCATGGCACCTGTTTTGTTAGAGATTGCCATTAGGATGATACCCCGGCAACGTGCCTGTATATTTTCCTCAGTAGTATCAACTGGCTTGCCGGAAAACAGCTCTGACAAGCTTTCCAAAAACTGTTCAAATAGTCCATCAATTTCTATCACATCATGTTCAACACCAACACGCGTTGCCATCTCTTGTGCATCATCAAGGCTGATTTTCGCAGTATAACGAGAAGGCATCATCACCGTTTTTACTCTTTCTGCGCCAATCGCATCAACAGCCAATGCCAGTGTTAATGCTGAATCAATTCCCCCTGACAACCCGATAACAACACTCGGGAAATGATTTTTTTCAATGTAATCTCGTAAGCCACATACCAGTCCTTGATAAACCATTGTCAGCTCGGCCTCTTTCGACGAGAGTTTTCCTTGCAATGACAGTTTATTGTTTACCTTATTAATGGTAATTGGGTATAACCCTTCTTCCCAAGCAGGAGCCCGAACAACTTCCTCTCCACTTTCAGATAAGGCAAATGAACATCCGTCAAATACCAGCTCATCCTGGCCACCAACCTGATTCACATAGATGATAGGCATACCCGTCTCTAGAACTCGTTGCTTTACTTCTGCTTGACGCAACTGCCACTTGCCCTGACTAAAAGGAGAAGCATTGAGGTTCAAAATGATTTCAGCGCCAGCGTCCATAGCTTGTGCCGCTGGTTCAGCGAACCAGATATCTTCACAGATGGTAATGCCAAATTTAATGCCTTTGAATTCAACAATACACGGCTCTTTACCTTCAACAAAATACCGTTTCTCATCAAACACACTGTAATTTGGCAGGCAATGTTTGAAATACGTGGACACGCATTTTCCATCGACAATTAACGAGGCAGCATTATACAAATCCTGTCGTACTCTGCCTGATGGGTGTCCCACCAATACCCCTATCCCTCTGATTTGTGTCTTCAGAGCTACAAGCCCTTTCTCCACTCGCTTTAACAGTCCTGGCCTGAGCAGTAAATCTTCAGGGGGATAGCCAGTTAACGTCAACTCAGAAAACACCACCAAATCAGCATTAAAGGTATCCCTAGCCTGTTCGGCAGCAGCAATAATTTTTTTAACATTACCGGCCACATCACCCACGATAGGGTTGATTTGACCCATAACTAGGCAAAACGCCGTTGCCATAAATTACTGGCTCATTACTTCTAAAATACGATCACCCATTTCAGCTGGTGATCGGGCAATCTGCACTCCGGCTTTGGCTAGTGCTGCCAATTTTGCTTCGGCAGTTCCCTGTCCACCACTGATAATAGCCCCTGCATGTCCCATACGTTTTCCTGCTGGTGCGGTAAGACCTGCAATATAGGCAACAACAGGTTTACTAACATGATCACGAATATAAGCGGCAGCATCTTCTTCCGCTTGACCTCCAATTTCACCCACCATCACGATGCCTTCCGTTTGTGGATCAGCTTCAAATAAAGCTAAACATTCAATGAAATTCATGCCATGAATCGGATCACCACCAATTCCTACACAGGTACTTTGACCTAAGCCATTCTGTGTTGTTTGATGAACAGCTTCGTAAGTTAATGTACCTGATCGTGAAACAATACCGATCTTGCCCGGTAAATGAATAGAGCCTGGCATAATACCTATCTTGCATTCACCGGGCGTAATCAATCCAGGACAATTAGGACCAATAAGATGGACATTCCGATCTTTTAACGCATACTTCACTCGCAACATATCCTGTACAGGAATACCTTCGGTTATGCAGGCAATAATTTTAATTCCCGCATCTGCTGCTTCCAATATCGCATCAGCAGCAAAGGCAGCAGGCACATAAATCATCGTTGCATCAGCACCAGTCTCCATTACTGCCTCATGAACAGTGTTAAAAACAGGTCGGTCTAGGTGCATTTGACCACCTTTACCTGGTGTGACGCCTCCCACTAACTGAGTACCATAAGCAATGGCCTGTTCAGAATGAAATGCACCCTGTTTACCGGTAAATCCCTGACAAATCACTCGGGTATCTCGATTGATTAAAATACTCATACCACAGCCTCCTGAGCAGCAGACACTGACTGCCTAGCTGCATCCGTTAAGTCTTGGGCCACTTGTATAGTCATGCCACTATTGGCCAGCAATTCTCTGCCAAGCTGAGCATTGGTACCTTCCAGTCTGACAATAACGGGTAATGATAAACCGACGTCTTTTGCTGCCTGAATGATACCTTCAGCAATCAGATCACAACGGACGATCCCACCAAAAATATTAACCAAAATTGATTTCACTTTGTGATCGGAAAGAATGAGTTTGAATGCCTCAGCCACTCGATCTGCTGTTGTACCACCACCGACATCTAAAAAGTTAGCTGGCTGGCCGCCTTCTTTTTGAATCAAATCCATGGTTGCCATTGCCAGTCCCGCACCATTAACCATACAGGCGACTTCCCCATCCAATGAGATATAGTTCAGTCCATATTGCTGTGCAACTACTTCGGTCTCATCTTCCTGGGCTGGATCAAACATGGCTGCCAGTTCCGCATGTCTGAATAAAGCGTTATCATCCAGATTCAACTTGGCATCCACAGCCAGTAATTCATCTTGACCAGTGACCACTAGTGGATTGATTTCCACCAGACTGGCATCATTTTCAGTAAACAAACGGTACAGGCCCTGCATCACTGTTTGTAATTGCTTGAATGCATTTCCACTCAAGCCCAAAAAGAAGCCTGCACGACGACACTGATACGGTTGCAGACCAACCACAGGATCAACCATTAGATTTAATATTGCGTCTGGATTTTCCTGTGCGACTTCTTCGATATCCATGCCACCTTGTACTGATACCATAAATACAACTCGTTGACTGACACGGTCAACCAGCACAGCAAGGTAAAGTTCACGCTGAATATCAGAGGGCTGCTCAATTAAAACCTGATTAATAGGTAATCCCTGAGCTGTGGTTTGCTGAGTAATCAGTCGTTGACCTAACATGTCATAGGTCGCATCAGCCACACCATCCAGAGTATCGACGATTTTAACACCGCCCGCTTTACCCCTACCACCCGTGTGTACTTGCGCTTTCACTACCCAGCGCTCACCACCCAATTGTTCTGCGGCCTGTCTTGCCTGTGATCCACTTGTCACCGCCTGACCTCGTGGTGTTGCAATGCCATAACGGGTAAATAATTGTTTAGCCTGAAACTCATGCAGGTTCATAGTGCTTGTTTGCCTTCATTTTGGGCTTAAAGCCCTTTATCAGAATAGGTAAAATAGCGTATTTTCTCGCAATAACACGATAATTACCATCACTTGCCGTGATATAGTGCCTGCAATTAACAACAAAATGCATTTGGAAAGCGTTTTTACATTGATTCCCAAGGAGGATAAGCGCAAGGATGTGCTTTATAAATTGAGAAAAACCATGTTGTCACTGTACCCTGACATTGAACCTTACCTCACCCATCATATTAAAATGGAACGACTCAGTAACGGTCTACACCATCAAATATATGTGGAAGAATGTGGTAACCCAAATGGTATTCCAGTGGTGTTTTTACACGGTGGGCCAGGCTCAGGTTGCCGTCCACAACACCGCTGTTACTTTGATCCTGATGTCTATCGCATTATTCTTTTTGACCAACGTGGATGCGGCCATTCATTACCCCACGGTGAACTTGAAAATAATTCTACGCAATTCTTGACTGCTGATATGGAAACTATTCGCCAGTACCTTAATGTGGATCGCTGGATGATTTTTGGTGGATCATGGGGTGCGACCTTAGGTTTATATTATGCACAACGCCACCCTGAAAATGTACTGGCGATGATTTTGCGCGGAACTTTCCTTGGTCGCCAACAAGATATAGATTGGGTTTATGCTGAAGGTGGTGCATCAAAATTATTCCCCGATGCTTGGCAAAATTTTATTGGACACCTACCACAGTCAGAACAAAAATCACCATTAAAACCCTTTTACAGACAATTAACAGAGATGGATGAACTCCATCAAATGGCTGCTGCAAAGACCCTACAGACTTGGGAAAGTACGATCGTAACACTGCGGGATCATGAACATCAGCCTGATCATTCCAAAGACCCTGGACCTTTAGCTCATTCAAGAATTCAACTGCATTTCGCACTCAATGAATGCTTTATTGCAGATACACCCATTTTAGATAATATCGACATCATCAGACACATCCCTACTATCATTGTTCATGGTCGATATGACATCGTTTGTCCCATCCAGCAAACATGGGAACTACATCAAGCATGGCCTGAAACTGAACTAAATATAGTCCCAATGGCCGGACATGCTGCTGGTGAACCCCCTTTAATTCATGCGCTAGTCACCGCTACACGTCAAATGGCAAAGCGATTTCCACCTATAAGCCAATCATCGACATGATTGGCTTATTACAACGTGTGCAACAAGCCCATGTCAGCGTTGCAAATAAAGAGATTGCCCACATCAAACAAGGGTTATTGGTATTCGTTGGTATCGAAAAAGGCGACACTGAAGCAGATGCAGATCGTCTGCTATCACGGTTATTGTCTTATCGCATTTTTAGTGATGACAACGACAAAATGAACCTTTCACTGTCAGCTATTAATGGTGGATTATTATTAGTGCCCCAATTCACTCTACCTGCAGATACTCGTAAAGGTCTGCGACCCAGTTTTACTCCAGCAGCCCCTCCCCATTTAGGTAAAATACTATTTGAGTACTTATGCTCACAAGCGAAACAACAGTACTCTATTGTGGAATCAGGAGAGTTTGGAGCCAATATGCAAGTTTCACTCATCAATGATGGTCCAGTAACATTCTGGTTACAGGTTCCACCCAGCACAACTAAAGGTTAAATTAATGCGGCAGTTTGTTATAGGATTAGCACTCATCCTTGCTGGCATCACAGCACTCATGCTAATACCATCAAAACAAGATCAAGCACCCATGCCATGGGAAATTACCATCATGCCAGATGATAGTATCAAGGTATTTGGAGTTCATCTCGGTTCAACAACATATCGCCATACGCAGGAGCTCTTTCGCCAATTTGGTAAGACAGCTGTTTTTACTCAAGAGGGAAAAGCATCAACTGTAGAAGCCTTTTTTGACAGCATCCATCTGGGGGGACTCTCAGCCAAAGTAATTTTAAATCTGAAGGTATCCGAACAACAGTTGAATGACATGTTATCTCATGCCACAGAAGCAAGATTACAACCTAGCGGAGCTCGTCGTTATCAACTCAGTAATGCCGATAATGCGGCTTTAATTAATAGCCCTATCATTGCTATCACGTACATTCCATCAGTCAGACTAGACAAGGACATGGTGCGTCATCGCTTTGGTACCCCAGATTACATAGAGCATGAGCTCGAATCTCCAGACACTGAAATATGGCATTACCCTACGCTAGGTCTGAGTATAAGTTTGAATGACAGTGAAAAAACTGTTCTACTTTACCAGTCCTATTCTGAACAAAAAGCTAAATGACACATCATCATTCCTGATGGCGCTTTCAATCACTTCTGTTTCCGTTCCTGTTCCCGTTCGACTTCATTTGATGTTTGTTCTGTCTTCTCAACTTCTGTGTCTGTAGGAGTATTAACCGGATCATCGTCCATCAAAATACGATTAGCCGATCCTTCCATATCATCATACTGACCACTTCGAACCGCCCAAAAAAATAGTCCTACCCCAATAATGCCAAGCAATAACATGCCAGGTAATAAACCATATATGACTTCCATTAGGCTACTCCTTAAAGAACCGTCGTATTCTGGCAGCGTTTCCAATCACTAATAATGAACTGATCGGCATAGTCACCGCAGCAACTAATGGACTTACCATCGCCATCATCGCCAATGGCACCATAATTACATTATAGCTAATCGATAACACTATATTTTGTTTAATAGTTCGTAGGGTTCTACTGGCTAATTGTCTCGCTTCAGCTACGCTATGCAAGTCATTATGTGATAACACAATATCAGCACTCTCAATTGATACATCCGTACCCGATGCCAGTGCGATACCAATATCGGCCTGGATCAAAGCTGGTGAATCATTCACTCCATCCCCCACCATCGCCACCACAGCGCCTTGTTGCTGCAGCAATTTCACCTTTTCAGCTTTATCTTTAGGTAACACTTCCGCCTGACGTTCAATATCGCCTAAATCAGCGGTTACAGCTGCAACAACAGATTTTTTATCACCACTTAATACCGTTATTTCAATAGCCTGTTGTTGCAAAGCAGCAATCATTGATTGCGCATCGCCACGTAATTGATCTGCTAAACCGATAAATCCTGATATCACACCATCAATTGCCACAAAGATACAACTAATGCCTTGCTGTTCCAGTTCTATCACCCGCTGCTGCCAAAGCTCCTGGCCTTCCACAGCTTGTGCTGATAACCAATTTTGAGTGCCCACAAGTACCTGCTTGTTATCCAACGTTGCCTGCACACCTTGACCAGGCGATGAAGAAAAGTCAGTAATGGGCAGTAAACTCATTTTCTGCTCAGATGCATGATTAGTAATAGCTTTAGCAATACCGTGTTCTGAGTGTTTTTCTACCGATGCTGCCAAAATCAGTAAGTGATCATCCGATAATTCTGGCAATGCCTCAATATCCACAACCTGTAATTGTCCTTCTGTCAGGGTTCCTGTCTTATCAAACACAAAATGGGTAGCCTTAGACAATAATTCCAATGCTGCACCTTGTTTGATCAAAATACCATTATTTGCACCAACACCTGTTGCGACGGCGACAGACATAGGCGTAGCCAGACCAAATGCACATGGGCAGGTAATAATAAGCACTGACGTGGCTGCCAGTAATGCTTTCTCAAAATCAGTCTGATACCAGTAGGAAAATGTCAGTGCCGCCAATGACAGCGTGATAATTACAAACCATGGTACGATTCTATCTGCTGTACACTGAATCGGTGCTTTAGATGCCTGAGCATCCTCCATCAAAGACACGATCTTAGCTAAGGCTGTATTTCTTAAAACCTGCTGTGCTTTTACTGTAAAAGCACCTTCTCCATTGATACTACCTGCAACAACAGTGTCATTAATGGCTTTAGCAACAGGCAATGATTCACCCGTTAACATAGATTCATCTACAGCACTCTGACCATCAACTATCACGCCGTCTACTGGTATCTTTTCACCCGGCTTCACTAACAATAGATCACCAATCGTCACTGAGCGAATAGGGACAACTTTAGGATGGCCATCTGTAATAACAGTAGCGAGTCTAGGCTGCAACTCTAATAACCGACGAGTTGCTGACAAGGCTTGTCGTTTTGAAATTGCTTCAAGATAACGTCCTACCAGTATCACAAACAGGAAATTAACTACAGTATCAAAATAGACATCGCCAGTTGTTGCGCCAACTGCTGTTACATAAGTTGAATAACTGTAAGTAGCTGTTGCACCAATCGCTATCGGTAAGTCCATCGTCAAATAACGTCGACGTAGCCCTAATATCGCATTACGTAGAAAGGGATAGCCTGAATAGAATAATGTCGGTGTAGCAATAAGAAAGCTTATCCAATGAAACCAGTTTCTAAACTCACCTTCGTCAGCTCCACTGTATAATGCAATGGTTATCCACATCAGATTCATCATCGCAAAACCAGCAAATGCCATCCGATAAAGTAAGGATCGATGTCTTTGAGCCAGACCACCTTCAGCGGTTTCTGGATCAAAGGGAACAGCTGCATAACCTAGCTGTCCTAAGTCATAGAGGACTTCTGACAGCAAAATAACTCGATTGTCCCATTTCAAGCGTAATCGTTTTGAAGTTAAATTAACTTCAGCGGAGATCACTCCTTTTATCCTTGCTAATCTGTGCTCAATCAACCATACGCAGGCAGCACAATGAATGCCTTCAACTAATAAATGGATAGTTCGTATATCGTTAAGGGTATCGACATAATCGGACTGCACCTCATCTAGGTCATAGGATACAAGTTCCGATGGCAACTCTGGGGGTGGGGCTAAGGTTTTCCCTTCTGGTGTTTTTTTGTAAAAACTTTCTAATCCAGAATTATAAATTGTCTGACAGACTGTCTGGCAGCCAAAGCAGCAAAACTCACGCTGTTCGCCAGCCATATTCGCAGTAAAACTACCCTCCTGTTCAATGGGTAAGCCACAGTGATAACAAGTTATAGACAAGATGAGTTACTGCTCAAATAAACAAGCGCATACCTTATCATAAGGTCGCGAATATCCGTTACCAGGAAGACATTATGGCAAGATGCTAACGCGTTTGGTTACAACAAATTCTTGCTCACCTTGTTTGGCGACAACAATCAGATCCCAGATACCAGGTAGGTTAAAACTAACATCAGAAACATACATACCCGGCATTTTTTTTGACATGTCTACCGAAAAATCAGCTTTAGCATCAGAGGGTCGGTAGGCATTAAATGTAACAGAATCTAAATTTAAACCTACAGAATTTCTACCCTGAATGAGCACCTCGTAACTTTGAACTTGATTAACCCGGGTATTTGCCGGCACCATAATCATACCGTTCCAACCCAACGATTTTTCCTGCTCAATTCGTTTTTGGGTTTCTTCATAACGTTCACCACGTTCATAGAAGTCTTTGACAACTAGGTTAGGTGGTGATTTAAATGCAAGATAGATAAAAATAGCATTGGCAGTTAAAAAGACCATTAAAAATACCAGCATACCTAACACCCATGGATTTTTTAAAGCTTCACTGTTTTTTTGCGAAATATTCATAATTTTCCCAAATCACTTTGGCCCTATAAACATACTTTTATAACGTACTGTTATATTCGAATTGGTTAAAACTTTTCCCTTAAATATGATTGGGACAAGACTCTTATTTAATTGTTCATCTGGAACGCGAACTAATGCCGTCACAGGAATCACCTTACCCGGCTCAACGGTCATTTCATTCAAGCCATGCAGAGTTGCACCTTCAAGTCCCTCAATACTAAATCTGAGTGTCATGACCTCTTTCGTTTTATTCAACAATTTAACAGTATATTTATTTTGAATAGAACCATCACTTAATCGAACAAACACGGGCTGTCTATCATGTACCACCTTAAATTCGGTTGGTGATAGATTGGCAAAGCCATAAATAACGCCAGATAAAGCCGTCAGAAGAATCAAACTATAAATAATGACTCTAGGTCGTTTATATAGTGGAACAGTCTTAGCGTTATGATGCAGTTCCTTATAGGATGCATAACGAATCAATCCTCTAGGCTGCTGGGTTTTATCCATAATACTGTCGCAGGCATCTATACATATACCACAGGTAATACAGCCTTCTTGCTGACCTTTTCGTATATCAATTCCAGTAGGACAAACTGCCACACAAACATTGCAATCGACACAACTTCCTTTTGATTGCTGATGTTGGCCTTTTTTTAACTTACCTCTAGGTTCACCACGCTCTGCGTCATAAGAGGGGAGTATCGTGTCTTGGTCATACATCACACCTTGCAATCGCGCATAAGGACATAACCAGAAACAGACCTGTTCACGCATAAAACCAGCAAAGCCATACGTGCCAGCAGTAAACATACCTAAAACAATCCAGGCAGGTAATGGTGCCTGCAAAGTAAAGTAGTCATACCAGAGCTTAAATGCATCAGTAAACCAGGCTGCGAACGAAACTCCTGTTAATAGAGCGATTGCTAACCACAAACTGTGTTTAGTAACTTTACGAACGAGCTTATCAAATGACCACGGCGAATTATTAAACTTCGTCGCCTTCTGTGGTGTATTACCTTCTAATTTGGCCTCTATTAATGTATAGATATCAGTCCACACTGTCTGGAAGCAAAAATAACCACAAAATACACGACCGGCAATGCTCGTGACTGCTGCAAGCAAAATTGCAAAAAAGAGCAAGGTCAGCGATAACATCCAAATGTCTTGCGGATACACTGTAATATGAAAAAAATTAAACTGCCGATTAGGGAGATCAAACAAAATAGCCTGAGCACCATTCCAGCGCAGATAAGGACCTAGGAAGAAAACTAACCAGATAGACATTCCAAACCATTTAAGTCTGCGAAAACGTCCTGCTAGCCGTTTAGCGACAATTTTAATACCACCTGTATTTACATGCCAGTCAGACACTTCGTCATAAATGTCGTCAACATTGGTAATTTTATTTGCTTCTTCGTTCACACATTCAAATTCTTAGCGGTAAAAACATATGGCATTGTACCATGGTTTTTTTAATATAATCATTTACTTATTAGTAAAGCAAGTCAGTTTTTTAACAAAAAAGCCGGCAATAATGCCGGCTTTTTTGTATATCTTGTCATGAAAATTAGTCGTCAGATTTATTGTCCATGTTTTTGATAATGTTATAACCAATCACGGCACCGACAATGATAGTAATGACTACACTAGCAATAGTACCAATTACGACAGCATCAATTTGCATTTTTATACTCCTAACCGAAAACCCCAGCTATGTTTAGCTGGGGCATCATTAATAATTATTGACCACCACCAAATTGGTGAACATAAACAGCCAGCTTTTTAATTTCAGTTTCAGTTAATCGCTCGCCCTCATCGCCTTCTAACTCATCAGACCAATCAATATCATTAGGATCTTCATCGTCAGCAATAGCATCCGCTCTAACTTGTAGCATAATGGCTAGCTTTTCGCTCCATTGTGGCATTACTGCGACGCGCGTTTGTGGATCAGAAGCATCATTCACACCATGAAGAATTGTGTGACGAATTTGATCTTCATCACCAGAAAAGCGCCAGATTTTATCCGTCAAATTCGCAGATCCCATGGCCTTAATGCCTTTAGCATCAGCGCCATGACAAGCAAAACATCCTTTAGATGTGTATAAAGCCATGCCAGCTTCATTCTGTATGCCATTTGAACTATCTACAACAAACTTCACTAATTGATCCACTTCATCAGTATTAAGTAATTTTTCATGGGCAGGCATCATTCCAGCACGACCCTTGGCAATACTCATCATTATATCGTTAACTGAACCACCAAATAACCAATCATCATCAGAAAGATTTGGGTAACCCGCACCTTCTGCTGGTGCACCACCAGTACCATGACAGGCAGCACAGTTGTCACCAAAAAGTACTTTACTTGAGCCAATGGCATAGTTCAGCATTTCTTGATCTGCCAGAATCTCTTCGGCAGTCATTGCAGCTAGCTTATCCTCAAATGGAGCCCGCTTAGCTTCAACTTTTGCCAGATCTTCCTTGTACTCTTTGATCATAGTCCAGCCTAACAAGCCTTTTGTGCTTTCATTAACTAAAGGTAATGATGGATACAAAATAAAATACACAATAACCAGCAAGCCACTTAACCAAAGTGAATTTAACCACCAACGTGGGCATGGATTATTTAATTCCTTAATACCATCCCACTCATGGCCTGTGTCAGACACCTGATTAGGATTATTTTTATTATCTGCCATCTTAATTCTCCGCGTTCATCTCGTCATCGTTTATAGGCATGGTGCGATGTGACTCCAGACTTTCTTTATTTTTTGGATTATAAACCCAATAAAAGACTCCAATCATCAACACAAAAATAACAACTGTTATCACCAGCCCAAACCAGTCTGTTCCGGTCATCGCACTCCAATCAGTATGAAAATACTCTTGAAGTTTAGTCACGATAATCTCTGCCTGGCTCGAATTTAATCATAGTTCCTAATACCTGAAGGTAAGCAACTAAAGCCTGCATTTCAGTTTTCCCTTCAACTGATGCTGCCGCTGATTTAATTTCTTCATCAGTGTATGGGACACCCAATACTTTCATTGCCTTCAAACGTTTCTCAATACCAGGACCGTTGATAGTTGCATCATCTAGCCATGGATAACGAGGCATAACAGATTCAGGTACAACAGAACGTGGATCACGCAAATGTTGAATATGCCATGCGTCTGAATACTTACCGCCCAGACGAGCAATGTCTGGTCCAGTACGCTTAGAACCCCATTGGAAAGGATGATCATATTTAGATTCAACTGCTAGTGAATAATGACCATAACGATCTTTCTCATCACGGAAAGGACGAATCATTTGAGAATGACACAAATAACACCCTTCACGTTGATATACATCCCGACCAGCCAACTCCAGTGCTGTATAGGGACGCACACCTGATAGCTCTTCATATTCAGGGTGAGCCTTGTCTTCAAAGGTAGTATCAAGATAGAACAGTGGCACAATTTCCACGATACCACCTACTGACACAATAATGGCTGTTGCCAAAATCAGTGCCCAGATATTTTTTTCCAGTTTTTCCTGAAAGGTTACTGGTTCATTTGAATTATGATTAGACATGCCAGTCTCCTTTAAATGCTAGCTGCAGTTGCCATCTGTGGAGATGGGTTAGCAATGGCTTTACGAATGGTTACAGTAATGTTGTACAACATCACACAGGCACCTAGGAAGAAGATCAAGCCGCCTGCTGCACGCATTGCATAATACGGATGCATTTGAGCAACTGACTCTACAAACGTATAAGCCAAGTTACCGTAATCGTCGTAAGCACGCCACATTAGACCCTGCATGATGCCAGAGACCCACATCGCAGTGATGTATATAGCAGTACCAATGGTCGCCATCCAGAAGTGTAAGTTAACTAATTTAACTGAGTAAATAGTCGTGCCCCAGAGGCGTTCTACCATGTGATAAATCGCACCAATAGAAACCATTGCCACCCAGCCTAATGCACCTGCATGTACGTGACCGATAGTCCAATCAGTATAATGTGACAAGGCATTAACAGTTTTTGATGACATAACCGGACCTTCAAAGGTCGACATGGCATAGAAAGCCAGCGACACAATCAGGAACCGCAAAATATAGTCGGTACGCAATTTATCCCATGCACCACTTAAGGTAAACATACCGTTAATCGCACCACCCCATGAAGGAATGATCATCGCTAATGAAATAGCCGCGCCAAGCGAACCTGTCCAGTCTGGTAATGCTGTGTATTGTAGATGGTGAGCACCTAACCATACATAACCGAATGTGAGTGCCCAGAAATGAACTACTGATAAGCGGTATGAATAAACAGGGCGATTAGCTTGCTTAGGAACAAAATAATACATGATGCCAAGGAAGCCAGCTGTCAGGAAGAAACCAACTGCATTATGGCCCCACCACCATTGAATCATTGCATCTTGTACGCCAGCAAAGATTGAGTAGGATTTAAACAGTTCAACCGGAATAGCCAGACTGTTCACAACATGCAGATAAGTCACCATAATCATCATTGCTAGGAAGAACCAGTTAGCAACATAGATATGTGAAACCTTGCGGATAGATAAGGTCATAATGAAGTTAAAGCTATATGCCAACCAGACAACTGCAATTAGAATATCTAATGGCCATTCCAGTTCAGCATATTCTTTCGCTTGTGTGATACCTAATGGTAGCGAAATTACAGCACCGACGATAACAAGATTCCAGCCCCAAAACGTGAACCACGCCAGTTTATCACTCCACAATCGCACACCAGATGTACGCTGCACTATGTAATAAGCTGTTGCCATTAGCGTCGAGCCACCAAACGCAAAAATAACCGCATTAGTGTGTAATGGACGTAATCGCCCAAAACTAATGTATGGATTATCAAAGTTCAAAACTGGCCAAGCCAATTCTGAAGCTATGTATACACCGATACCGGTACCGACTACCAAATAGACAACCGCCATATAGGCGAACCATTTGACTATTTCAAAACTGTATTGCTGTTGTTCCGCTTGCATAGCGATCACACCTTCTCTCAATGAAAAAACCTATCGCCACTTTATGTCTATCTTGGTGGCGACCCATTCCATCACGCTTAAATCAATAAAGCTCACTGTAATACACAAATTATTTTTGTCAGTTTTTACTGATTGTTTGATTTTAGATCAAACAATACGTCATAAGCCCTAACTAATCGTTATTTGCCTTATTCATACACGTAGACAGCAATTGTCCTCACTTCAATCTCAGAGGTCAAGCACCAATAAAACAGACCTTTTTTATCTGATTTAAAATCTCTCAGTAAATCATAATTTTATAGCAATAACAGATAAAATATTTACCTATTAATAAACCATATAATATGTAGTGGATTGGCTGGTTTGCGTTGTATTTGAAGTGGTTAAAGGCTTAATCGAAGTTAACTGCAAGCACTACATTTCGCCCTTCAGCTACCAATAAATTGAATGTCCGACATGCAGGCCCCAACAACATAGCCTCAACCCCAATTGCTTGGTCGACAAATTTTACTGTTATTTCGGGGGAAACATGTTCGCTAAAACCCTGTGTCAAAATCAACACTTCTGGCTCAAGACTTTTAAAATAACCTATATCACACATCGAAAGGTCTGCGATACGATTTATTGGCCAATCGGTAATAAGTTGATCAGGGGTTAGAATCAGACTTGACCGTATTATTAGCAAGTCTGAATCATTTTTGGGTTTTATGACAACAGAGCTATCGTCATATGCATGTATTTGGTTAGCTCCAACAGGAGCTTCCAGACTGAACTTCACGGAATATCAGGATTAGCTTGCAAATCCAGCAGCATTATTCACACGGTCACGCAATTCTTTGCCTGGCTTAAAGTGTGGCACATATTTTTCATCCAGTGTTACTGACTCACCACTTTTTGGGTTTCGACCTACGCGTGCAGGCCTATGGTGCAATGTAAAACTGCCAAAACCGCGAATTTCAATTCGGTCACCACCTGAAAGATTTTCGCTCATTTGCTCAAGTATTAGCTTTACTGCAAGCTCCACATCACGATAGTTTAACAATGATTGTCTTTCAGACAATATTTCAATCAAATCTGACTTTGTCATATCACTAAATCCTTAGAATCAACATTACACTGTCGGTTCGGTTTTTGTCCAACCTGATTCAAGCTACAGGGTTGTTCTCTTTTTAGTAAAAATTAGGCACCCAGACTTACGTCTAGGTGCCTAAACTTCAATACTATTAGCTGTCTTTTTGATCCATTTGCTCTTTTAGCAAATCACCTAATGTTGTGTTATTAGCTTCAACATTAGAATACTCTTTCAAAGCTTCAGATTCTTCTTCTGAATCCTTAGCTTTGATAGACAGTGTCAAAGTACGATCTTTACGTGACATTCCTGTAAATTTCGCTTCAACTTCATCACCTACTGAAAATACTTTGCTTGCATCTTCAGTACGTTCACGTGAAATATCTGCAGCTCTGATATAGCCTTCAACACCTTCAGCCAACTCAACCGTTGCACCGCGAGCATCTACTTCAGTGACCTTACCAGTTACGATAGTTCCACGTGGGTGTTCAGCCATATATGAAGAGAACGGGTCATCTTGTAATTGTTTGATACCCAGTGAAATACGTTCACGTTCTGGATCAATAGCCAATACAACCGCTTCCACTTCATCGCCTTTCTTAAAGTCACGAATAATTTCTTCGTTATCTTCTTCCCAAGTAATATCAGATAAGTGAATCAAACCATCAATAGCACCATCAAGACCGATGAAGATACCAAAGTCAGTGATCGATTTAATTGAACCCGATACCTTATCACCCTTGTTATGTGTCATTGCAAACTCTTCCCATGGGTTTGGTTTACATTGCTTAATACCAAGTGAGATACGACGACGTTCAGCATCAATATCCAATACCATTACTTCAACTTCATCACCAAGTTGAACCAATTTAGATGGATGTACATTCTTGTTAGTCCAGTCCATTTCAGACATATGAACCAAACCTTCAACACCATCTTCAATTTCAACAAAACAACCATAGTCCGCAATGTTAGTAACTTTACCTTTGATACGGCTACTGTTTGGATAACGATTACTGATCTCTTTCCATGGATCATCGCCCATTTGTTTCAGGCCTAGAGACACACGTTCACGTTCTTTATCAAATTTCAGTACCTGAACTTCAATTTCATCGCCAATTGTGACAACTTCAGATGGGTGTTTGACACGTTTCCATGCCATATCAGTGATATGTAGTAGACCATCGATACCACCAAGATCAACAAACGCACCGTAATCAGTAAGATTTTTAACGACACCTTTAACGTTCTTGCCTTCTTCGAGTGTTTCAAGTAACGCATCGCGTTCAACACTGTTTTCAGCTTCCATAATCGCGCGGCGTGATACAACGATGTTGTTACGAGGACGATCAAGTTTAATTAGCTTAAATTCTAGCTCTTTGCCTTCAAGGTGAGAGGTATCACGGATAGGACGTACATCAACCAATGATCCAGGTAGGAACGCACGGATATTTTCCAATTCAACCGTGAAACCACCTTTAACTTTACCCGTGATAACACCGGTAACAGTTTCATTTGCTTCAAATGCATGTTCCAAAGTAATCCATGCTTCAGCTGCTTTGGCTTTTTCACGCGACAGTTGGGTTGCACCAAAACCGTCTTCCAATGTTTCTAAAGAAACATCTACCAAATCACCAACTGAAACCGTGATTTCACCATTTTCGTTATAAAATTCTTCTACTGGAATAGCACCTTCTGATTTTAAACCAGCATTGACCATTACAACATCAGAACTAATACTTACTACCATGCCAGATACGATTTTACCCGCCTGCATCGGTGTTGAATTTAGACTCTCTTCAAAGAGATCAGCAAAGCTTTCGCTCATTATTTATATCCTTGACTCTGCCAAAAAGTAGCAGAACCACCCTTAATACCTGCAATTGCAGGAAGTTAAAAAACTTACCTTACTAAATATAGTTTTGATAAGCACCCATTACACATCAGCACACATTGCCCTGACCTGTTTATATACTGCATCTATTCCCAAACTGGTAGAATCCAGCTGTAACGCATCGTCTGCGGCCCTTAAAGGTGCGACCTCACGTTGGCTGTCTCGACTATCCCGTTCGGAGATTTCAGAAATAAGATCGGAAAGCTTACTCTCAATTCCTTTCTCTTTCAACTGCTTATGCCTTCTTTCAGCACGAACTTCTGCACTGGCCGTCAGGAATACCTTGTAGTTAGCATCTGGAAACACCACGGTTCCCATATCTCTGCCATCCGTTACCAGCCCAGGTAACTGACGAAATGCACGTTGTCGTTCCAACAATGCCGCTCTAACCAATGGCAAAGCTGCGACCTTGGATGCGGCATTTCCAGCCTGTTCAGAACGAATAATTGTGCTTACATCCTCGCCTTCCAGCATCACTTTTAAAGTATCGTTATCCAGTGAAAAAACCAGATCCAGTTCATGAGCCATCACTGCCAGTTTCTGTTCATTATCTAAATCAACATGATGTTTGATAGCCGCCTGCGCAAGCACACGGTATAAAGCACCACTATCCAGATAATGCCATCCCAGTTCTTTTGCCAATAGCTGAGCAATGGTTCCTTTGCCAGAACCACTAGGACCATCAATGGTCAATACAGGAATATCAGCCATCGATTTCATCAATATTCAAACCCGCTTTCGTTGCCAGCTCAACAAAATTAGGGAACGAGGTGGCCACATTGGCACAATCATTAATGACGATGGTACCTCCAGCCTGCAATGAAGCCATTGCAAACGACATTGCAATACGATGGTCACCAAGACTATTCACTTCACCAGAGCCAATTGAACCACCGTTAATAATGATTCCATCAGCTGTTGCTTGTGCATCAACACCTAATATTTCCAACCCATCGGCCATAGCTTGAATACGGTCACTCTCTTTGACTCTTAATTCCTCAGCTCCGGTTAATACAGTCTGACCTTCTGCACAGGCAGCGGCCACAAATAAAGCCGGGAACTCATCTATCGCCAATGGCACTTGTTCTTCCGGAATTTTGATACCGCTTAAAGGTGCATATCGAACACGAATATCTGCTACGGGCTCTCCTCCTGTTACACTTTCATTCGATAGTGTAATGTCCGCTCCCATCAATTTTAGAATATTGATTATGCCTATTCGTGTTCGATTGATACCCACATGTTTAAGGGTAATATCTGAACCTTCAGAAATAGCCGCACCTACCATAAAAAAAGTCGCTGACGAAATATCTGCTGGAACATCAATATTGGTTGCTGTTAGTTTACCGCCACCTTCAATACTGACCGTATCATCTTGTACATCAACCGAATACCCCATGCCTGTTAACATACGTTCAGTATGATCACGCGTAGGAGCCGGTTCCGTTATCGTAGTTTTTCCCTCCGCATACATTCCTGCCAATAATAAACAGGATTTCACCTGTGCACTGGCCATCGGCAATGTATAAGTAATGCCTTTTAGTTTGTTGCCCGCCTTAATTTTAAGGGGTGGTTTACCATCATTACTGTCAATTTCAGCCCCCATAAGAGCAAGAGGATCTGTCACACGCCGCATAGGCCGTTTAGACAAAGAGTCATCACCAGTCAATGTGCTTTCAAAATTCTGGCCCGCTAACAAACCGCTTAGTAAACGAATTGAAGTACCAGAATTACCAACATAAAGCTCTTTTTCAGGTGCTTTTAAGCCGTGCATGCCCACACCATGAACCGTGACTTTTCCGTCTTCTGGTCCATCAATTTGTACGCCCATTGCACGAAAAGAGGCCAATGTTGCCAGCGCATCTTCACCTTCCAGAAAACCACTCACCTCGGTAGTCCCTTCAGCTAAAGAGCCCAACATAATTGAACGATGTGAAATTGATTTATCACCCGGCACCCGTATCTCACCCTGCAATCGACCGCCCGGCTGAACGATGTAAATTTTATTGTGTTCACTGCTCACTCTACTTTCAACTCCACTTCTTTATCTATACTTCACTATTATCAATTAAGTCTGGATCTGCAAACCGGGTATCGCGTGCTTGTTTTGCTCTAGCAAATACATTGAGCAAATAATCAGCATCTTGTTGCTTAATAGCCGTAACCAGTTGATTCAAATCCTGTTGGTACTGTTCCATCAATTCCAAAATGGCATCACTATTGGTTAAGCAAATGTCTCGCCACATCGTCGGATCACTGGATGCAATCCGTGAAAAGTCTCTAAATCCACCTGCAGCATAACGTAATACTTCATCACAATCATCACGTTGCGCCAGCATACCAACCAGATTAAATGCCAAAACATGGGGCACATGACTGGTTGCAGCCAATACAACATCATGGTGTTCCATCTCCATTTCCAGAACTTCGGCACCTGTTGCATGCCACATAGCATGAACTTTTTTCAGAGCTCTACTGCTGGTTTCTACAACTGGTGTTAATACCACACGATGATCCTGATAAAGACTTGCAAAAGCAGCACTTGGACCACTTCTTTCTGTACCTGCAATTGGGTGGCCTGGTACAAATTGTCCAAACTTATCACCCAATGTAACTCTGGCCATCTTGACTAGTTGTGCTTTAGCACTCCCGCCATCTGTAATAATAGCGTCATCGCTAATTGTTTCTGCGAGCTCAGAAAACACGGTTTCCATCGCGGTCATAGGCACTGCTACAAACACCATATCAGCACCTTTAACCGCTTCAGAAATACTGCTGGCAGCGTGATCAATTACACCTAAGCTCAAGGCTTCGTTACGAACAGATTCGGTGCGTGAAAACCCAACCACTTCACCTACAAACCCTGCTTTTTTTAGCGCCAGTGACAACGAGCCACCAATCAGTCCGACACCAATGATAGCCAATCGATTTATCATTTGAAGTTCCCTTGTCCCAAGGTGTTTACTAATGCATCCAGAAACCGTTGATTTTCTTTCTGCAACCCTATACTGACCCGTAAATGTTGCGGTAGGCCATAATTACCCACTGGTCTAACAATGACACCCTGCTCAAGTAAAGCCTGAAAAACATCATTGCCATTTCGTTGCACGTCAACAGTGATAAAGTTACCTTTCGATGGTATATAACATAAACCCAGCGCCTCAAAACCCGCAGTTAATTGAGCCATACCCGCTTCATTAATTTGTTTTGTCTGCGCAATATAAGCATCATCGTTTAACGCGGTTGTCGCCGCTACTAAGGCTAGACTATTGACATTAAAAGGCTGGCGAATACGATTTAATAAATCAGCAACATCAGGATGCGATAAAGCATAGCCCACACGCAAACCCGCCAGGCCATAGGCTTTAGAAAACGTACGCGTGATAATCAAATTAGAATATTTGGCCAACCAGCTAATGGTATTAACCTGCTCATCGCCGTATTCCACATACGCCTCATCCAGTACGACCAATGTATCTTCTGGCACTTGTGAGATGAAGGCTTCTAGTTCGTCTCCAGCCAATGATGACCCTGTTGGGTTATTCGGATTAGCAATAAAAATCAGTTTTGTATTGCTGCTAATCAATATACTCATGGCTTGCAGATCATGGCCATAATCACGAGCTGGAGCAATGATTGCTTTAGCACCAATTGCCTGTGTAACCAATGGGTATACAGCAAAAGCATATTGTGAATAGATGACTTCATCGTCTGGCGATACAAATGCACGTGCTATCAATTCCAGCACATCATTTGAGCCATTTCCCAGAGTGATTTGATCGGTATTTAAATGGTATTTCTCAGCAAGTGCCGATTTTAATATGAATCCATTACCATCAGGGTACCGGGTTATATCTTGACTCGCATTGCTGATTGCGGACAACACGGTCTCTGAAGGACCCAACGGGTTTTCATTGGAAGCCAGTTTCACAATATCTGTGATACCTAACTCACGTTGCAATTCTTCAATGGGTTTTCCGGGCACATAGGGCTGCAGCTCGGTAATACAGGATAAGGCTAAATCACAGAAATTCATGCTTGCTTCGACTCAGTTCTAAAGCTATCGACAATCAATAACACTGCACCAATACAAATTGCAGAGTCCGCAACATTAAATGCTGGCCAATGATAAGTACCGTAATAAACATCAATAAAATCGATTACATAACCAAAATAAATTCGATCGATTAAGTTTCCAATCGCACCGCCAATAATCAAGCTCAGTGATAACGCTTCCAATCTAGCATCAGATTTAAGCTTTTTTAGCCAAATTACGAGTACGGTGCTAATGACTATTGCCAAACTCGTAAAAAACCAGCGTTGCCAACCACCTTCCTGAGCTAAAAAACTAAATGCTGCGCCAGTGTTATGAGCCATTGTCAAATTAATAGAGGGTATAACAGGCACAGTTTCATACAGTGATAACCATGAAGCCATCACCCATTTCGACAATTGGTCCAGCACAATAACTAGGCCACTCACCCATAACCACTTCAGCATCGAATTAGACATACAGTCGCTGTTCGCCCTGGCCATCAACGTTGTCGATACAGCGACCACATAACTCTGGATGTGTCTCATCGCTACCGACTTCTTCAAGCTGGTGCCAACAACGATCACAACGTGCATGTTCTGAGGCTGCCAATACCAGTGACAGGCCTGCAACAGACGTCTCAATTGCACTGACCGGCTTGCCACTTGCTGGTAATAAGGAAGCTCGAGAAGTAATTAAAATAAATTTTAATTCATCTCCCAATCGTTGTAACTGTTCAAACAACGCTGGTTCTGCATAGAGGCTCACTTCAGCAGTTAAACCACCTTTAATTTTGCCATCATTGCGCATCAGCTCCAGCTCTTTGGAGACGGCATCACGCACTGCAAATAGCTGATTCCAGAATGCCAGATCAAAAACTGAATTTTCAGCTAATGGGCTTAATGTCTCATACCATGTATTCAACAACACTGATTCGTTGCGCTCACCAGGTAAGTATTCCCACAACTCATCAGCGGTAAAGGTCAGAATGGGTGCCATCCAGCGAGTTAATGCTTCTAGGATATGATACATAGCCGTTTGAGTAGAACGACGACCCAGACTGTTTTCCTGCATGGTGTACTGGCGGTCTTTAGTGATATCCAGATACAAACTGCCCATTTCCTGAGCACAGAAATTATGGATCTTCTGATAAATCTGATGGAACTGATAGCTATCGTATGCTGCCAGAATATCCTGCTGACATTGCCATGCTCGATCAACAGCCCATTGATCCAGAGCCAACATATCCACAGTGGCAACACTATCGGTTGCCGGATTAAAGTCAGACAAATTCGACAACAAATAACGTGCTGTATTACGAATACGACGGTATGAATCCGAAGTGCGTTTTAATATTTCATCGGAGACATTCATCTCTGCTGTATAGTCAGTCGAGGCAACCCATAAGCGAATAATGTCAGCGCCTAAATTGTTCACTACTTTTTGAGGCGCGATCACATTGCCCTTGGATTTGGACATTTTTTTACCGTCGGCATCAACAGTGAATCCATGCGTCAACACTGCTTTATAGGGTGCCTTACCTGTTGATGCTACTGATGTTAACAAGGAAGACTGGAACCAGCCACGGTGTTGATCACTGCCTTCCAGGTACAAATCTGCAGGACGATTTAAATAATCACGACGTGCTAATACACAGGCATGTGATACACCGGAATCAAACCAGACATCCAGAGTGTCCGTTACTTTTTCATATTGTGACGCTTCATCACCCAACCAATCTTTTAAATCAGATTCAAACCAGGCATCAATACCCTGCTGTTCAACCTTTTTAGCAACTTGTTCCATCAATGTTTCAGTATCTGGGTGTAACTCTCCTGTCTGTTGATCAACAAATAACGGAATAGGCACACCCCAGGTACGCTGACGAGAAATACACCAGTCAGGTCGACCTTCAACCATGCCTTCAATTCGTTTTTGTCCCCAATCGGGCATCCACTGTGTTTCAGTAATGGCCTGAAGCGCTGCCTGACGTAATCCATTTTGGTCCATGCTGACGAACCATTGTGGGGTTGCACGGAAAATGATCGGACTCTTGTGGCGCCAGCAATGCGGGTAACTGTGTTGAATATCTACATGATTCAACAACGCACCTTTTTCTTTCAACAGTTCAATCACATTTGCATTGGCTTTAAACACCGACTGACCTGCAAAAATCTCAGTATCAGGAAGGAAGCAACCATTCGCCGCCACCGGATTATCGACTTTTAACTGATATTTCAAACCAACAGTAAAGTCATCCTGACCATGGCCTGGAGCGGTATGCACTGCACCAGTTCCTGCTTCCGCAGTTACATGATTACCCAGAATAATTGGAACCTGACGGTCATAGAATGGGTGTTGCAATAGCAGCCCTTCTAATACTTCACCTTTGCATCGTGCGACCACTTCACCAGTCATACCGTAACGTTCTAACGCTGATTCGTACAGTGCTTCTGCTAATAGCAATCGTTCATCGCCGGCTTGAACCAACACATAGTCATATTCAGGGTTTAAAGATACCGCCTGATTAGCCGGCAATGTCCAGGGTGTTGTTGTCCAGATAGGAATACTGATCTTACCGCTACCACTTGCGCTACTCGCTGCTGAGAAAGCTGCCTCATCAATAACAGCGAATCGAACATCAATGGCAGGTGACTTTTTATCTTCATATTCCACTTCCGCCTCAGCCAAAGCCGATCCACAATCAACGCACCAATGAACTGGTTTGACGCCCTTGTGTAAATGGCCTTTTTTAACGATTTCACCAAGGGTGCGAATGATGTCAGCTTCAAAGCTAAAATCCATCGTTAAATAAGGATTATCCCATTCTGCCATCACACCTAAGCGTTTGAAATCTTCCCGCTGACCATCAACCTGTTTTTGCGCATAATCACGACAGGCTTTTCTAAATTCTGTTGCGCTGACTTTTACCCCCGGCTTACCCACTTTTTTCTCAACATTAAGCTCAATCGGTAACCCATGACAGTCCCAACCAGGCACATAAGGCGTGTCAAAACCGCTTAATGTTTTTGATTTAAGAATAATATCTTTGAGAATTTTATTAACCGCATGACCAATATGAATATCGCCATTAGCGTATGGAGGGCCATCATGGAGAATAAATGCAGGCCGTCCTGCAGCATTATCACGCATTTTATGATACAGGCTATCATCCTGCCAACGCTTTAATATCAACGGTTCACGGTTTGGCAACCCCGCCTTCATCGGGAACTTGGTTTCAGGAAGGTTCAAGGTCTGTTTATAATCGGCCACTGGGTTACTCGTAGGTTCTAAATCAACGGAAACGGCTAATTATACGGGTTTTTTTTGCTGACCTAAATCACCGAGACAGGTTTTATTTTTTCAATATCTACGCTATCACTATGATTTGCAGTAAAATGTTATAGATTTAGTCCTAATGAACATGAGTACACTATGACGACAACAGCAAAAGTCATCATCCAAGGTATCACACAGGATGGTGGTAAATTTCGCCCCAGCGATTGGGCTGAACGTTTGTGTGGTGCTGTTGCCAGTTACGGACCGGGACGTCGCATTATCTTTCATCCCAATATACAACTGGCCTCAATCGACTCAGTTAAATGCGTCGTGGTTGACGCATCGCTAGAAGAAGATGATGAAATGTTATTTGAATTTCTTACCGATTTTGCAGACGAAAATCATTTACAAATTATGCGCACTGAAACTTACCCTTTGCCGGGGATGGAATAAATAACAGTTCTCTTTAAATATACAACTTCTGAAATGCACTTAGTTCTATGCTGACTCAGATTCCTCTTCTGAATCCGGCCAGTTCTGAATATAGTTTTTCAACAGTTTGTTTTCAAACTGGGCTTTTTTGAGTAGCTCTTCAACGATATCCGTTATCGACAACATGCCTTCCAATTTACCTTCATAAACCACAGGTAAATGGCGAATATTATTTTCCACCATCATCGTCATCACTTCTTCCAGTGTATTGTCTGGGTCACACACTATCGGATTGGCTGTCATTGCATCCGCCAGCGTTAACGGTGTCCACATTGCATGTTTTTCATGCAATACCCTCAGTAAATCTCTCTCTGAAAGAATGCCAATCAACGCACCACTATCATTAGTGACCACTAAAGACCCAATTCGATTATCCATCATCAACGTTACGGCCTGGTCAAGCGAGTCATTGGGCCCCAATCCGATAACAGGTTTACCTTTGTTTTTAGTAATCGATCTGACTTTCATTCTGGCGCCCTCGTTTGTTGAACAACAACCTTAACTGCCATTCTGCTTGAGAACACCTGAAAAAAGCAAGTTAACTATGTTCACGAGTAGATCTAAACTCAATTTCTGGCCAACGCTCCATAGTTAAATCCAGATTAACCCGGGTCGGTGCAATATAGGTTAGATCGCCTGCCCCATCCAGCGCTAAATTAACCGCTGCCTTTTTCTTAAATTCTTCCAGTTTCTTGGCGTCGTCACAGTGAACCCATCTAGCGGTATAGACTTGAACAGGTTCATACGCACAATCGACACCATATTCACCTTTAAGTCGATGCACAACCACATCAAACTGCAAGACACCCACCGCCCCCAAAATCAGATCATTATTTTCCAAAGGTCTGAACAACTGGGTAGCCCCTTCTTCACTCAGTTGTTGCAGGCCTTTTAACAAAGCTTTCATTTTGAGTGGATCTTTCAACTGCACCCGACGGAATAATTCTGGTGCGAAATAAGGAATACCAGTGAATTGAATATCTTCACCCTGAGTAAAGGTATCACCGATCTGAATGGTACCGTGATTATGTAGACCTAAAATATCGCCCGGCCAAGCTTCTTCAGCTTGTTCACGCTCTGCCGCCATAAATGTTACTGCATTAGCAATGGTGACATCTTTCGCCGTTCTCGTTTGACGTAATTTCATACCCTTGGTGTATTTACCCGAACACACTCGCAAAAAGGCAATTCGATCACGGTGTTTCGGATCCATATTGGCTTGTATTTTAAAAACAAAGCCACTAAACGGTTCTTCGCTGGCTTCTACATGGCGTGTTTTTGTTTCACGACCTTGTGGTGCAGGCGCATATTCAACAAATGAATCCATTAACTCAGTGATACCAAAGTTGTTCATCGCGCTACCAAAAAATACGGGTGATAATTCACCTGCAAGAAAGGCATCTAAATCAAATTCGTGACTGGCGCCACGAACAAGATCAATTTCTTCACGTAAATCAGTGGCCAAATCACCAAACAGTTCATCTAAACGCGGATTATCCAGCCCTTCAATAATTTCACCCACTTGATCACTGTGTGCTTCGAACAAATGCACGCTATCACGTTGTAAGTGGAAAATACCCTTAAACGATTTACCCATACCAATCGGCCAAGTAATGGGTGCACAGCGGATATTCAGAATAGTTTCAATTTCATCCAGTAATTCAATTGGCTCACGGCCTTCACGATCCAACTTATTAATAAAGGTCAAAATGGGCGTGTCACGAAGTCGACAGACTTCCATCAGTTTAATGGTACGTTGCTCAACACCTTTGGCACTATCAATAACCATCAACGCGGAATCAACCGCCGTCAGGGTACGATAAGTATCTTCAGAGAAGTCAGCGTGTCCGGGCGTATCCAACAGATTAACGATACGGCCTTTGTATGGAAACTGCATCACTGAAGACGTGACAGAAATTCCCCGTTCCTTTTCCATTTCCATCCAGTCAGAGGTAGCATGGCGATCTGTTTTTCGCGATTTGACGCTGCCCGCTACCTGAATGGCACCACCAAAATACAATAGCTTTTCCGTGACCGTTGTTTTACCAGCATCAGGATGCGAAATAATCGCAAATGTGCGTCGTTTGCTAATTTCTGTGAGTAACTCAGCCATGAATAGACTTTAAAATATGAAAAACGAGCTATTTTACATCACTCGACAGCAATTAACTAAACCGTATTAACAGCAGTTACTCTTTCATCAAATGAATTTCTTCTGACAATAGTGAAACCGTGATCATTTCACCTATTTTTAATTGATTGCGCATTGCGACATGCTCAGGTAAGTCCATTTGTAATACCGTGTTATCAGTCTCATCGACAAGCATCAGGATTGTGGTAATCCCACGTAATGTGACCATGTCATTAATCACGGCTGTCAATGGATTTTCATGCTCCCCATGAGATGGTCGTACTCGCTGATGCAATAATATTTTACTTGGCGACAAAGTCCAATACAGATCCTGATTTAAACTCAGACCGTTTGTGCTGCCTACTTCAAACAGATAATCATGCCAACTGAGTTTCACTTGGCCGTCATGTTCCACCAGTTTGGCTTTAAACAAATTTCGAACATCCACCTGCCGAGCAACCGCCGCATTGTCAGGCTTGTATAAAACCTGAGCCGGTTTTCCCTGTTGCAGGGTTTTACCTTGATGAATCACACATATATTATCGGCTAACATTGCCGCCTCATCCAAATCATGTGTAACTAGAATTATCGGCATATCCAGTCCGCGTCGAAGTGTATTCAACTCTAAATACAATTTACGTCGTGTCACTCTATCCACTGCAGAGAATGGTTCATCCAGCAACAATGCTTTAGGTGATCTTGCCAGAGCTCTTGCCAGCGCAACTCGCTGCTGCTGCCCGCCAGATAACTGATGTGGATAGCGTTGCCCCAAGCCACCAAGATGCACCTGTGCTAGCAATGTATCCACACACTGCTGTGTGTGCTGTTTATTGTGATCAAGTGCAAGTTGAATATTTCCGGCCACGGTTAGATGGGGAAACAAGGCATAGTTCTGAAACACCATGCCAACACGGCGTTGTTGTGGTGTTTGGTTAATACTACTCTTGTCATCAAACCATATTTGGTTTTTACACTGAATTTGACCGAGCTTTGGTGACTGTAAGCCAGCGATGCACCGTAATACCGTCGACTTGCCAGCGCCAGAAGGTCCAACCAATGCAAGCAATTCACCGCTTTGACAACTTAACTCAACTTCAAGTGTACTAGGACGTGTTTGTTGTAATGAGATCTGGAGCATTTTTATGACCGAACAACACTGGGATGGAAACGATTAAAGGTATAGACCAGACTAATTGTTACCAAAGCGATGGCTAACAATATCAGCGACATAGATTGTGCCTGCTGATGTTCAAATGCCAATACGCTATCGTAAATCGCAATAGACAAGGTACGTGTTTCACCTGCAATATTGCCACCAATCATCAACACCACTCCAAACTCTCCCAATGTATGGGAAAAACTTAATACCATCGCCGTGATAATGCCAGGCCAGGCCAAAGGCAGTTCAATTTTAAAAAATGTTTTCCATTTTGATAAACCACTGCACCATGCTGCTTCTCGTATCTCAGGTGCCACTTGTTCAAGTGATCTCAGCATTGGCTGTACGGCAAAAGGCAGGCTATAAATAATTGATGCAAACCATAACCCAACAAATGAGAAAGCTAAACTGTGTCCGGTCAATGACACAAACAGACTTCCTAAAAAACTGTTGTTATCCATGCCAACCAATAAAAAATATCCTAATACCGTTGGTGGTAATACCAATGGCAATGTGATCATAGCTTCGAGTACTCCACGACCCATAAAATTATATTTTGACAACAGATAGGCGAGTCCTAATCCGATTGGAAATAAACTGACACTGGTCAATAACGCCAATTTAATAGAAACTTCAAATGCTTGCCAATCCATTATTTTTTCACTTCCGCCGACACTATAAAACCATGTTTAGTAAATATATCGATAACATCAATCGTTTGTATAAAAGTCAAAAAGTGTCTGGCCTGTTGAGATGCACCGCGTAATAAAACAGCCTGCTGTTGTAACACAGCATCCAGTTTAATAAATCGTCCTAGAGAAGAAAGTTGTGGCTGAATCACGTGAGCATAAGGTACAAAACCTGCATCTGCAGCGGTTGACAAGGAGAACTGAGCCACTTGTGATGCATTCTCTGCTATCAATAAATGTGGTTGAATCTGTTTCCAGATACCGGCATTTCTGAGTACTTTCTCAGCAGCCTGCCCATAAGGGGCATGTCGAGGATTAGCAATCGCCACTTTTTTTAAGTTGCCATGTTCAAGTGCGACTTTCAGACAGTCCAGACTGTCATCCAATACCAGTTTAGATTGATGGGATGAAAACAAAGCCAACTGTGCTTGAGCATAGTTAATCACTTTACCCTCTGTTAAGGCTGCCTTGACTAAGCGTTGTATATAATCCGAATTAGCTGACAAAAACAACTCAAACGGTGCACCATGTAATATTTGTGTCGTTAAAGTGCCCGATGCAGCATAGGTAACAGAAACTTGATCACCTGTGAGATCTTGAAATCTTTCCACTAGCTCAGGCAGTACATAACGCAAATTAGCGGCAGCTGCAATACGTATCTCGTTGGCCTGTGCCTGAAAAATACAACAGCTAAGCAATAAAGCAATTACATATTTACAACAACGCATTTCATAGACCTTCTCACAAAAAAGCCCCGATATAAATCGGGGCTTTTAAGTTTACACAAAAGAACAGTAAAGAGTGTTAACTATCTTCACTCACCGCTTTCATACTTAAGCGAATACGACCCTGGCGATCAACCTCAAGCACTTTCACTTGAATGGTATCACCTTCTGATAATTTATCACTTACATTTTCAACGCGTTCTTCTGAAATTTGTGAAATATGAACCAAACCATCTTTGCCTGGTAATATAGTTACAAAAGCACCAAAATCCATCAATTTAGCAACTCGTCCTTCATAGATTTTACCTACTTCAACTTCAGCAGTGATTTGTTCAATTCTATGCAATGCATCTTGGCCAGCATTGTAATCAGATGAGAAGATCATCACAGTACCATCATCTTGAATATCAATAGTCGCACCGGTCTCTTCAGTCAATCCACGAATGACTGCGCCGCCTTTACCAATAACATCACGAATCTTGTCCGCATTAATCTTGATAGTAATGATGCGTGGTGCAAATTCAGACATTTCTTCACGATGTGATGAGATGACAGCATTCATTTTTTCAAGAATATGTAAACGACCATCACGCGCTTGTGCTAGTGCTGTACGCATAATTTCTTCGTTGATACCTTCGATCTTGATATCCATTTGTAAAGCGGTGATACCCTTTTCCGTACCGGCCACTTTAAAGTCCATATCACCAAGATGATCTTCATCACCTAAGATATCAGTTAGAACAGCATAACCGTTATCTTCTTTAATCAAACCCATCGCAATACCAGCAACAGGAGCTTTGATTGGTACACCAGCATCCATCAGCGCCAGACTGGTACCACACACAGAAGCCATAGAACTTGAGCCATTTGATTCCGTAATTTCTGACACAACACGTACTACATATGGAAATTCTTCAGCAGAAGGCATTACAGCCTGAATACCGCGTTTTGCCAACTTACCATGACCAATTTCACGACGCTTTGGAGAACCAACAAAACCTGTTTCACCGACGCAGAATGGAGGGAAATTATAGTGCAACATGAAACGATCACGGTATTCACCTTCAACCGCATCAATGGTTTGTGCGTCACGCTCAGCACCCAATGTAGCAACCACGACCGCTTGGGTTTCACCACGTGTAAACAATGCTGAACCATGAACGCGTGGCAATACTGTTGTTTCAACAGAAATAGCACGAACGCTGGTTGTATCACGGCCATCAATGCGAGGTTCACCCGCAATGATTTTTCCGCGAACCAATTCTTTTTCTAATTTGGAAAATGCACCTTTGACAGCATCTGCAGACCAATCAGAACCTTCACCAGCTAACGCTGCAACAGCGGCATCACGAACAACGCCTAACTCTTCTAAACGAACCATTTTGTCGCTGATTGCATAGGCTTTTTCGATGCCTGCATAAGCGTTTGCTTTCACTTCATCATAGATATTGCCATCTTTTTCAGGTGCAGCCCAATCCCAAGCTTCTTTGCCCGCTTCTGCTTGTAAATCTTTAATCAAGTTAATAGCAGTTTGTAAATTCTCATGTCCAAACATGACCGAACCTAACATCACTTCTTCTGGCAATTCAGAGGCTTCCGACTCAACCATCAATACTGCACTTTCTGTACCGGCAACAACCAGATCTAAGGCACTTGATTCTAGCTGTGCTTTACTTGGATTCAATACATAGTTGCCATCAATATAACCAACACGTGCGCCACCAATAGGGCCGTTAAATGGAATACCTGAAATAGCCAATGCCGCAGAAGCACCAATCATCGCAGGAATATCTGGGTCAATGGCTGGGTCCAATGCAACAACGGTTGCAATGACCTGAACTTCATTCAGGAAACCTTTTGGAAATAGTGGGCGTAATGGACGATCGATCAGACGTGACGTTAATGTTTCTTTTTCAGAAGGACGACCTTCGCGTTTAAAAAAACCACCTGGAATTTTACCTGCAGAATAAGTACGTTCTTGATAGTTAACTGTTAAAGGGAAAAAATCCTGACCGGGTTGCACAGATTTTTTGCCAACAACTGTGACCAAAACTGAGGTTTCGCCAAGACTGGCAATAATTGCACCACCGGCTTGACGGGCAATTTTTCCGGTTTCAAGACTTAGAATATGTTCACCATATTGAACTGTCTTTTTTACTGAGTTCACTATTTCTGTTCCTTTCTCTGCACTGACAAAGCTAACGGCTTATTCCGTAGCTAAAAATTTAAATTCAAAAACAAATATGCCCCTGAAACCCATTAGGATTCAGGGGCATATTTTTATATAGTCAACCTATGATCGTTTAACAACGAAAGCATGGTTTTATATAGTTTAGTTATCATCAATAACAATGATTAACGGCGTAGACCTAAGCTAGCGATCAATTCACGGTAACGAGTGATGTCTTTCTTTTTCAAATAATCCAACATTTTACGACGACCACTAACCATTTTTAACAATCCCTGGCGTGAGTGATGATCATGAATATTGGTTTTGAAATGTTCCGCAAGGTTAGTGATACGGGCTGTTAATAGTGCAACTTGCACTTCAGCTGATCCGGTATCGCCTTCTGAACGCTTATATTTATTGATGACTTCTTGTGTTTGTTCTACTGTTAATGACATTAAAAACTCCAACTTTTTATGTAGCAACAACCTGCTACCAGCTAAATTCTGGATTATCCAAGCCAACATCGACCAAAATATCCAACCCTTTAAAGAACCGTGAATTCTACCTACTTTTTGTTGTAGAAACAAGGGTTTTACTATTCACCATTAATAACAAAAACTCGTTTTGGTGCAACAATGCCCTTTTCAGACATTTCACCTAATCCGAGAAAATGCTGAGACTGATCAAATAATCTCACATTCGCGGATTCAAAGTCCTTCTCTACGGTGATTTCCTGACCGTGTCGTAGTGCAATTACCTTTGCATCACTCACTACAATTGCCGGCCAATTTGGCAATGCATCTTCCGCAGGCAATAACACATCATCCAATGCCTGCAACCCCTGTTCAGACAGCGTTTCCAATTGCTCTACCGTCACTGCTTGTTGCAGTTGATAGCCAGCCGCTTCTACACGTCGCAACATCGACACATGACCACCACAGCCCAGAGCATGACTTATGTCCTCAACTAGAGTTCTAATATAGGTTCCTTTGCTGCATCGTACGTCTAAAGTGAAACTGTCAGATGATAGTGATATTAGCTGGATATCGTAAATAGTGATCCGACGGGATTTTCGTGCGACTTCAATACCCTGTCTAGCAAGTTTGTACAGTGGCTGACCCTGGTGCTTCAATGCTGAATACATTGGTGGAACTTGATCCTGCTCGCCGATAAAGTTTGTTATTAATACCTGTAACTCTTGCACTGTAAAAGCTGGAACTGCTTGTGTAGTAACAATATTACCATCTGAGTCGCCACTATCGGTAACCACACCTAGTTGGCAAGTCACATGGTATCGTTTGTCCGCATCTAGCAAATAGGAAGACACTTTTGTCGCCTCACCTAAACAGATCGGCAATACGCCTGTTGCCAGTGGATCTAGACTACCCGTGTGGCCTGCTTTTTTTGCATCAAACAACCGTTTAACTTGTTGTAAAACGTGATTTGAACTACGACCGGTAGGTTTGTCGATAATCACAATGCCCGTTATATCACGACCTTTTTTGTTACGTCGACCCATTGACCAGTTTAGTCGTCCGTAAGGTTTTTATTGGCCTTTGCAATCAGTTCATCCATATGAAAACCATGTTCTAATGATTTGTCATAGTGAAACCGCAACTCTGGGATAGTACGTAAATCAACACGTCCAGCAAGTCCACGACGAAGAAAACCAGCGGCATGGGATAAGCCTTGCAGACATTCATTAATATCTTGTTCTGAATCAACGCCATTCAGACGTGTTACATACACTTTGGCATATTTTAGATCTGAAGTGACATCAACATGTGAAACAGTCACCATACCCACGCGAGGATCTGACACCTCTTGCTGAATCATCTGCGCGAGTTCACGCATGATGACTTCACCAATTCGATTAGTACGGCTAAATTCTCTTGCCATTATAACGTCGGCTTCATCAGAACACGTTCAAAGACTTCAATTTGATCACCAGGTTTAACATCAGTGTAGTTTTTCACACCGATACCACATTCAACGCCTGACTGGACTTCATTGACATCATCTTTAAAGCGACGGAGTGATTCCAATTCACCTTCGTAAATCACCACATTATCACGTAGTACACGTATTGGATTAGTACGTTTAACGACACCCTCAACGACTAGACAGCCAGCAATATCACCAAATTTCGGAGAACTGAACACGTCATCGACACGAGCAAGACCAATAATTTCATCTTTATAAACAGGCTCTAGCATTCCTGTCATAGCCTTAGTCACGACATCTAGCAAGTCATATATAATACTAAAGTATTGAACATCAAGGCCTTTTTCAGCAATTACTTTGCGAGCCGTATTGTCCGCACGAACATTAAAACCAATCAGAATAGCATTGGAAGCCGCTGCTAATTGAGCATCTGTTTCGTTAATACCGCCAACACCAGAAGCAACAACACGCACTTGCACAAGATCTGTTGATAATTTCATCAGACCCTGACTGACTGCCTCGGCACTGCCATGTACATCCGCTTTAACCACGACGTTCAGTGTTTTAACATCGCCCGCTTCCATTTTGCTAAACATCTCATCCAATTTGGCAGCCTGTTGTTGTGCCATTTTGGTTGCACGTGCTTTAGTTTGGCGGAAATTAGCAATTTCACGTGCTTTGCGTTCATTAGGTGCTACTTGAACTTCATCACCAGCCGCAGGTGTTCCAGACAAACCTAATAGTTCAACTGGTGTTGAAGGACCGGCGTCATTCAACGATTCACCATGCTCATTAAATAGTGCACGAACTCGGCCATACTCCTGACCTACTACAACAATATCACCTCTGTGTAACACGCCTGACTGCACCAGTGTTGTCACCACAGTACCGCGCCCTTTATCAAGACGCGACTCGATCACTACACCTTTAGCGGGACCAGTAACCGGCGCTTTCAATTCCATCACCTCAGCTTGCAACGATATTGCATCCAAAAGGTCATCCACACCTTGGCCTGTTAATGCTGAGACAGGAATAAATTGCACATCGCCACCCCAATCTTCTGGAATGACATCGTGATTTGCAAGCTCCTGTTTAACCCGATCAGGGTTTGCTTCATCTTTGTCCATCTTATTAACGGCAACGATTAATACAGAATCTGCTGCCTTGGCATGCTGAGCGGCTTCAATTGTTTGTGGCATAACACCATCATCAGCCGCTACAACCAACACCACAATATCGGTTACTTTGGCGCCTCGTAAACGCATTTCGGTAAATGCAGCATGTCCAGGAGTATCTAGGAATGTAATTTCACCACGACTGGTTTCAACTTTGTACGCACCAATATGTTGCGTTATACCACCTGCTTCTCCAGCAGTCACTTTAGTTCGTCGAATATAATCCAGCAAAGAAGTCTTACCATGGTCAACATGTCCCATTACGGTAACAACCGGTGCACGCACTTCAGTTTCACCAACATCTTGATCTGAGACTGCTAGAGCTAGTTCCACTTCATTTTCCTGAACTGGTTTAGCAATGTGACCCATTTCCTCAATCACAATCACCGCTGTATCCTGATCAAGAACCTGGTTAATAGTCGCCATAGTGCCTAACCCCATTAGGGCTTTAATCACTTCTCCAGCCTTGACAGACATACGCTGAGCTAAATCTGCAACACTGATTGTTTCCGGTACATTTACTTCACGTACTACTGGTGCTGTCGGCATAGTGAAACCGTGTTCTGTTGACCCCTCCACCACCGTAGTTTGTTTTTGAGTAGCGCCTTTCTTCTTCTTGCGACGAGCACCTTTCCCTTCAGAAACATGCAGCTCTTTACGCTCGAATCTATCTTCACGATCTTCACGACCACCACGACGAGCTGGTTTGTCTTTTGATCCTGGTGCTGCGGGTGCTTCGGGCGTTGATTCTTTAGCTTTGCTGGCTTCTGCAGCTTTAGCTTTATTAGCTGCATCTGCTTTCGCTTTAGCCTTCGCACGCTCCTTTTCTAATATCGCTTCTTCTTCTCTAGCTTTCTTACGTTCTTTCAGAGCTTGTTCAGCTTCTATTCGAGCTAAATTCGCTTCTCGTCGTTTTGCATCAGCCTCTTCCAGTTTTTTATGCGCTATTTCTGATGCAGACAACGTTTTATCTGCTTTTTTTGCCGGTTCTTTTTTTACTTTTTTCTTTTCAGCCTTGGCTTCTTCTGCCAGTGCTTTTTGCTCTTCTTCTGCAGCTAAGCGCGCTTCTTCTGCTGCCTGTTTTTCAGCTTCAACAGCTGCTTCCACGGCTGCAACTTCAGCCACTTCACGCTCTGCATCTTCCATTTCCTGTTGCGCAAGAATAGCTTGTTGCTGCTCTTGTTTGCGTTGCTCTTCTTCCTGCAACCTTTGTTGTTCGAGTTTGGCTTCTTCGGCTATTTTTTCTTCAGCTTCTTTTTGGCGTAATAATTCTGCTGCAGCTTCTGCCTCTTCAGTTGCACTACGTTTTATATAAGTACGTTTCTTACGCACTTCAACACTAACGCTTTTTCCACCATGTCTCGATGCTCCACCCAGTTTAATTTCACTGACTGACTTACGTTTCAGTGTCACTTTTTTCGGTGTAGAAATGGTGCCGTCAGCAGATTTTCCATGACGCTCTTGCAAAAAACTAAGTAAGGTTTGTTTCTGATCTTCAGTAATCAAATCTTCAGGTTTTGATACTTTAATGCCTGCTTCATTCAGTTGCTCAACTAGACGTTCGGCTGTAATGCCAACTGTCCCTGCTAGGTCCTTAACCTTCATATCGCTCATTGGTTATTCCCCTGCATTTGTTTGTTCGTCACCATCAGCAAACCATGATTCTCGTGCTTTCATGATTAGCGTGGCAGCCTGTTGTTCATCAATGCCCTCAATTTCAATTAATTCATCAACAGATTGCTCCGCTAAATCATCAAGAGTGGCAATACCTTTGCTGGCTAGTGTTAAGGCTAGTTCTTTAGTCATACCTTCCATATCCAGCAAATCTTGAGCTGGCTCAGCTGACTCCAGTTGTTCCTCATTAGCAATGGCTTTGGTCAAAAGCACATCACGGGCACGGGAACGAAGTTCTGCGACGATATCCGCGTCAAACTCCTCAATATCCAGCATTTCTTGCTCAGGCACATATGCAATTTCATCCAGACTTGAAAAACCTTCTTGTGCCAGTATCAGTGCGACATCTTCATCGACATCAAGCTCGTTCATGAATATTTCAATCAAAGCCCCCGTTTCAGTTTCAGCTTTTTGGTCAGCATCAGATGCGGACATGATATTCAATTCCCAGCCAGTTAATTGGCTAGCTAGGCGTACATTCTGTCCACCGCGTCCAATCGCCTGTGACAACTGCTCATCCTCGACTGCAATATCCATACTATGTGCGTCTTCATCGACTACAATAGATAAAGCTTCAGCAGGTGCCATTGCATTAATGGCAAATCGAGCAGGATCTTCATCCCACATAATAATATCAACACGCTCACCGGCTAATTCGTTAGTGACTGCTTGTACACGTGAACCACGCATACCAACACACGCACCTACAGGATCAATACGTGATTCTTTAGCTAATACCGCAATTTTTGCTCGTAACCCTGCATCGCGAGCCGCACCTTTTATTTCAATCAAATCATCGCTGATTTCAGGCACTTCCAGCTTGAACAACTCAATTAACAATTCAGGCGCTACACGGCTAACAATAAGCTGTGGACCTCGGCCTTCTGGACGTATTTCTTTTAAATAACCGCGGACACGGTCACCTGTTCGAAAGCTTTCGCGTGGAATCATCTCTTCACGTGGAATAAATGCTTCAGCATTACCACCCAAATCAAGGGTTACACTGCCACGTTCAACACGTTTGACCGTGCCATTAATCAGTTGTCCCAATTTATCTTGATATTGCTCGACGACCTGAGCACGCTCAGCTTCACGTACTTTTTGCACAATGACCTGTTTAGCAGTTTGTGCTGCAATACGGCCAAACTCTACTGATTCCATTGGCTCAGTAATGTATCCACCAACTTCAGCGTCACTTTGTTTTTTCAGCGCATCAGATAACGTGATTTGCAATTCTGGTGACTCAAAAGATTCATCATCATCATCTACGATCAACCATTGGCGAAAAGTTTCATAATCTCCTGTCACACGGTCAATCACAACACGAGCATCAAGCTCCATGTCGTTGCCTTTACGTGTCGCCATTGCTAATGCCGCTTCTATTGCTTGGAAAATGACTTCTTTAGCCACACCTTTTTCATTAGAAACAGCATCTACAACCAGTAAAATTTCTTTATTGTTCATTACGCCCCCGATGGATTTCCACAACAAAAAATCCAACCTAAACTTTCCATATCAACCAATAATAATACGCTTTTTTTAGGCAACAAGTCTCGCTTTTGCCAATTTTGTTAATGGTAAGGCATACACTTCACCATCAACCTCTATCAAAATATCACCGTCACTAAAGCCTTGTAAAACACCTCTAAAGTTACGACGACCCTGAACAGGTAACTTCATAGACAACTTAATTTCACTGCCCGAGAAACGCTCAAAATCTCTAGCTTTAAACAACGGTCGGTCAAAACCAGGTGATGACACTTCTAGACTATAGGCAGTAGTGATAGGATCTTCCACTTCCAAAATACCGCTAACCTGATGGCTCACCCGTTCACAATCTTCTATAGATATACCGTTTTCTGAGTCGATATAAATACGTAAGACTGTATCGCGTCCATTCTTTATATACTCAACACCCACAAGCTCATAACCGAGAGACTCGATAGGTGCTTCTATTAATTGTTCTATTTGGTCACTAATAGCCATAATTACGTAAAAAAAAAGGGCCCACGGCCCAATTTGAATCTCCAGAAAAACAAAAACCCCTTATAGGGGTTATGTATCTTGGTAGCGGGGGCTGGATTTGAACCAACGACCTTCGGGTTATGAGCCCGACGAGCTACCAGACTGCTCCACCCCGCACCGGAATAAGTCGAGAATTATACGGGCGCAGCAGGCTGCACGCAAGTCATTTATTACTTTCTTTTAGTTTACGCGTTAATGTATTTCTACCCCACCCTAATAACTTCGCCGCCTCTTGGCGTTTCCCGGCTGTTTTTTCGAGTGCCACCTCCATCAGCAAATGCTCTACTTCAGGCAATATATCTGCTAAGGCTCCCTCTTGCCCCGTTAATGCCTTTTTTGCAGCCCACTGTTTAAAATTGCTCTGCCAACTACTCGCACCTTGTTGTTCAATGGAGGACTCATTGATCAATTCGCTCGGCAAATCATCCATTTGCACAACTTTCGATGGTGACATGACGGTTAACCATCTACATGTATTTTCTAACTGGCGTACATTTCCTGGCCACGCTAATCGACTCAAATGACGTTCAACTTCTGGTGACAGCGTTTTTGCCTGGACAGATAACTCTGTTGCTGCCTTATTCAGAAAATAACTTGCTAATGCCGGGACATCCTCTTGTCGCTCTCTTAAGGCAGGGATCTGAATTCTAATAACATTCAAACGGTGGAACAAGTCTTCTCGAAATTCACCTCTTTCAACCAATTGCTCAAGATTTTGATGTGTTGCCGCCACAATACGAACATCAGACTTTACTGCGCTGTGACCGCCTACCCTAAAAAACTCACCGTCTGATAACACTCTTAATAAACGTGTTTGTAACTCAAGTGGCATATCGCCAATTTCATCTAAAAATAAGGTGCCACCATCTGCCTGTTCAAATCGCCCTCTTCGCATGGCATGTGCCCCCGTAAAGGCTCCCTTTTCATGTCCAAATAATTCTGATTCCATTAATTCTTTAGGAATTGCTGCCATATTTAACGCTACAAAGGGTGAATTTCTTCGTGGACTATGTTTATGGAGCGCATTGGCAACGAGCTCTTTACCGGTACCTGACTCGCCATTTATTAACACCGTAATGTTTGAACGTGCTAACCGCCCAATGGCTCTAAACACCTCCTGCATAGCCGGTGCTTCACCAATAATATCCATCCCTAAGGTGCCAGCTTCCTCATCGGTGTAATCAAGCTGCTTGCAATGTTCGATTGCCCGTTGAACAAGTTCAACTGCCTCATCAACGTCAAATGGTTTTGGCAAATATTCAAATGCTCCCCCTTCGTAAACAGAGACGGCACTATCCAGATCAGAATATGCCGTCATAACAATGACAGGCAAATCAGGCGTACTTTGTTTAATGTCAGCCAGTAACTGTAATCCATCCATGCCAGGCATACGGATATCACTGACAAGAACGTCAGGTAAGTCATTTTTTAACGCATCGATCACTTGAAGTGCATTTTCAAACACTCTGACATCAATGTTTACCGACTCTAGTGCTTTTTGTAACACCCACCGTATAGAGCGATCATCATCAACAATCCACACATTTGCTTTAGTTATCACTCGGTTTCTCCAAGAGGAAAAATGACAGAAAAAATGGTACATCCAGGCTGACTACTACAGGAGATCATGCCGTTGTTACGTTGTGTCAGGTTTTGAACCAGATACAAACCTAAACCTGTTCCTTCTGCACGACCTGTTACCAAAGGAAAAAACATACTTTCTTGCAACGACTTCTGTATCCCTGGGCCATTATCTTCGATATCGATAACCACCCCTAAACGGTAACGCTTTTGATCAATACTGATATTACGCTGTACTCTTGTTCTTATTGTGATTTTTCCCACGCCATTCAATGCCTGAACTGCATTACGTACAATATTGAGAAATATTTGAACCAACTGGTCAAAATCGGCATAAAGATCAGGAATACTTGGGTCGTAGTCACCCTTAATAACCAGTCGATTATCAACCTCAACGGATACTAGGTGCCTTACCCTCTGCAAAACTTCGTGAATATTTACCAGAGCTTGCTCAGATTGATGATGTGAACCCAACATTTTTGTCATTAAATTTTGTAAACGATCGGCCTCACTGATAATTATGGCGGTATATTCTTTTAACTCTTCAGAGTCTAACTGGCGTTCTAGTAACTGGGCCGCACCTCTTAATCCACCTAATGGATTTTTAATTTCATGCGCAAGTCCACGCAATACCTGCTGTTGAGTGTGTAAGCTTTCATCACGACTGATACGTTGTTGAAAATCCAACTGTGCCAGTTCCAACAAAATATATGGCTCAGATTTATCAATTTCAACCAGCTTAATGGCACAATCAACAATAATTTCACCACTACTTGGAATATAAAGGGTGACTTCACGTTCTACCAACGCTTGTCCAGTTTGTTGCACACGCTTCAAACTCGACAACAGATCGTTGTCACCGACTAATAAACTTTGGATAGGAATTGACGCAGCTTGACGTTGGCTGACCTCAAATAAGACTTCGGCCGATGAATTGAGTGTATTCACGCGCAGTGCACTATCCATCACCACAACTGCTGTTGTTAAGTTTTCAATAATATCCTGACAAGGCAGTAATGTTGTCATAGTTTGTCTTTAAGAAAAATGTAATTCATAACTTCAACAGAGCAAATAATGATCCAGACTAAACATAACATCATTAATAAGATTTCATGTCATTGATAATGTTTGATTTTTTAGACACCAATTTAGTTTTAAATAACGTAATGATCACAAATCAAGTGATAAGATGTAGTGTAAAGCACTGAAAATTGCACCGCAATGGTGCAAATAAGAAAATGATGAAATATTACTGTGCTACAGAACGACGATGAAGATGAAATAAAACAGAAACACTTCTTCGTAGCACCTTACCCATTTTATCAACCACGGAGACAACAAGGACGTGACTACCTCGATCGATATTAGTAAGAGTAAAACTACTGGCAACTTGTGGCTCACCAATTTGAACACCATCCAGTTTAAGCATCAACTGATCGCCTCTTTCAGTATTAAGTTCTGGTGTTAGTTCAACATTCACACCGACATTACCGGCATTTTCCCAGATACTTTCATTTTGCTTGGGTGAGACAATCTTTATTTGGTATTTTGGAGGCAATACATTTTCAAGTAGCTGTTCAGGCTCAATAATATCGGGCGTCACAGGTATCGGAGCAGGTGTATAGGTGGGTAATTTCTTCAGCTCAATTTGTTCCGCATTATCATCTGGTTGGTCAGAAAATATGACATTACCGTGCCTGTCAGTGGATCGATAAACCACCGCATGTGCAGTCATCACAATAAACATAAGTAAGACTAAGGCAAATTTCATAGTTTAATCATAGGTCAGGTTTGCCATAATCGCAACTGACAGACATAAAAAAACGCCTCCATTTGGAGACGTTTTTTAATAGGTTAATTCAATTAACGAATTAAACGCTGTAATACAAATCATACTCTGCAGGATGTGTTTCCATACGAATACGAGTCACTTCTTCCATCTTCAAGTTGATGTAACCATCGATCATATCATTGGTAAAAACACCACCCTCTGTCAGGAAAGCACGGTCTTCATTCAATGCATCCAGAGCTTGATCTAATGAATGACACACTTGTGGAATTTGAGCTGCTTCTTCAGCAGGTAAGTCATACAAGTCTTTATCCATCGCATCACCAGGATGAATTTTGTTTTTGATACCATCAAGACCAGCCATCATCATTGCACTGAATGCTAAATATGGATTTGCTGTTGGATCAGGGAAACGAACTTCTACACGGCGACCTTTTGGATTTGTTACATAAGGAATACGAATAGAGGCTGAACGATTTCGTGCTGAGTATGCCAGCATAACCGGTGCCTCGAATCCAGGCACTAAACGTTTGTAGCTGTTGGTACTTGCATTTGTGAACGCATTCAATGCTTTAGCATGTTTAATGATACCGCCGATATAAAACAAAGCTGTTTCAGATAAACCGCCGTATTTATTACCAGCAAATAAGTTTTCACCGTCTTTAGATAAAGACATATGGACGTGCATACCACTACCATTATCACCGACTAAAGGTTTAGGCATAAAGGTCGCTGTTTTACCATAAGCATGAGCAACGTTATGAATAACATATTTCAATTCTTGAACTTCATCGGCTTTTTTCACTAATGTGTTAAATTTAACGCCAATTTCACACTGTCCAGCATTCGCTACTTCGTGGTGATGTACTTCGGTCACTTGACCCATTTCTTCCACTGTTAAACACATAGCAGAGCGGATATCTTGTAACGAATCGACAGGTGGTACTGGGAAATAACCACCTTTCACTCTAGGGCGATGGCCCTTATTACCATCAGCATAGACTTTTTCGGTATTCCAAGAAGATTCATCAGAATCCACTTTATAGAACGTACCAGACATGTCACTGCCCCAACGTACATCGTCAAAGATAAAAAATTCTGGTTCTGGGCCAAAAAATGCTGTGTCCGCAACGCCAGTTGCTTTCAAGTGTGCTTCGGCACGTTTAGCCACACTGCGAGGATCACGCTCATAACCTTGCATTGTTGCAGGCTCAACGATATCACAACGAATGATCAAGGTATTGTCATCCATAAATGGATCCATCACTGCTGTAGTCGGATCTGGCATCAAAATCATGTCAGATTCATTAATACCTTTCCAACCGGCAACAGAAGAACCATCAAACATATTACCTTCAGTAAAGGTATCCTCATCGATTGAATGAGCAGGGAAAGTAACATGTTGCTCTTTACCGCGTGTATCTGTGAAGCGGAAATCGACAAACGTCACTTCCTCATCTTTGATCATTTGAAGCACTTTTTCGACTGACATTAAATTTCTCCAATTAAAAATTACTACTGCACTTGTTGGTGCAAAAAACACGCATCCAAATCTGCATAAATTGAGCCAATTTTGAATGCCGTTAAAATCAATGGGTTACACTATTTCTACGCCTCGCCATGCACCATTATGGTGCCAGCGGTATCCGTGGCGCACCAGATTGGTGCTAAGATCCTACCCGAATTGTAATGGTTATTTCAGTATCATTCTCATAGCTACCAACAAGCTCATGACCATTGATACGCGCCCACGCCGGAATGTCACTTAGGACTCCAGGGTCGGTACAAATAACGCTTAATATATCACCAACTGCCAATTCCTTAACTTTATTTTGTGTCTTAATTACGGGCATTGGACATAACAACCGTCTGGCATCCAATTCATACTCACTCATACATGCCATTCCTCAAGCACTTTTTCTGATGGTAATGGCTTAATCATTATTGTTTGCAGCTCTTTTCCAGATTCAGAAATTTGTACTTCTACTTGTTCCGCGTCACGCCCCTGTCCATAACGTGCGACAATTCCTGCCGCTAGTTCAAAATCATCTGAACAAATATCGCCATCGACTATGGTTAAAGGGCCGTTATGACTCACAACCTGAATGGTGACAAATTGTTTGCGGTATCCTTCTAAAAATTTACTTTCACCCGCATCTCGCGCAATGATCAACTTAAATTCTGGCTTTGGACGCAAATGCCGGCCAACTTTAAGCAACATAATGTCGTCCATTTCATATTCACGACTACCGCGCCCTTTCCAGAGATCCACTAATTTATCTGAATAATTTTTATCTGTAAGGAAACAACAACCACCCGCGGGGGAAGCATAATCAGTAAATCCGAATTGTTCGGCTAATGCCATCTGTGGCTTACGGTTTCGGCCGCTAAAGTCATACAGTTTATCCCTGTCCACCCAGCCTTCAAGTTCAGGTCTGGTTTCTGGTAAATTCTTAGCACACAATGGTCTTAGTAAAATATCATCAGCACCGGATTCTTTAGCAACGATTGGCATTGTCTGCTTACGTTGTGACATAGGACGCTGACCAATGACCTCACCAGTGATGATAAAATCAAAACCATCTTTATGATTGTCTTTCACCCACTCTACAGCTTTATTCACCATAAAGATTTTACAGTCGAGACAGGGGTTCATATTAGCGCCGTAACCATGTTTAGGGTTTAGAAGCACATCTTTATACTCTTCAATCACATCCACAATATGAAGTTTAATTCCTAATTGTTCTGCTGCCCATAAAGCATTATTTCTTTTTTGTTTGTCTTTATCATGATTGCGGATCGCGTGGGTATGACCTTCAACACAAAACCCTGTGTAGAAATTAATACCTTCAACTTCAATACCTTGTTCTTGCAAAACTCGAACTGCCAACATTGAGTCCAATCCACCTGATATTAAGGCTACTGCCTTATGTTGCTTTGCCATTTTTTATGCTGTTCCGCCTACTGTTAAACCATCAATTTTCAGTGTCGGTTGACCGACTCCTACCGGGACACTTTGTCCTTCTTTACCACAGTTTCCAACGCCAGTATCTAGTTCTAAATCATTCGCTACCATACTAATTTTGCCCATTACTTCTGGGCCATTACCAATCAGAGTCGCCCCCTTAATCGGCTGGGTAATTTTACCTTTCTCAATGAGATAAACTTCACTGGTAGAGAATACAAACTTGCCTGAAGTAATATCCACCGAGCCACCGCCAAAATTTACGGCATAAATGCCCTTATCAACCGACTCAATCACTTCTTCTGGCTCATGTTTACCAGGCAACATATAGGTATTGGTCATTCTCGGCATCGGTAAATGGGCATACGATTCACGTCGTCCATTCCCCGTACTTCTCGTGTTCATCAATCTTGCATTGTGCTTATCTTGCATATAGCTGATTAGTTTGCCATTTTCTATCAGGGTTGTTTTTTCTGTTGCTACCCCTTCATCATCAACCCTTAACGAGCCTCGACGATCTTGTAAGGTGCCATCATCGACAACAGTGCACAATGGTGACGCTACCATTTCACCAATACGTCCTGAAAAGGTCGAACTGCCACGACGATTAAAATCACCTTCCAGACCGTGGCCAACCGCTTCATGCAACAGCACTCCCGGCCAGCCAGAGCCTAAGACAACTGTCATATTGCCTGCTGGCGCATCAACAGCATTAAGATTAACTAATGCTTGTCGCACTGCTTCTTTAGCATAAGATTGTGCCAGATCATTATCTTGAAAATAACGGTAATCTAAGCGTCGCCCACCACCAGCACTGCCGCGCTCACGTCGGCCATTAGACTCAACAATGACACTGACATTCATCCGAACCAAGGGACGAACATCTGCTGCTAAAGTGCCGTCACTGGCAGCGATAAGTACCGTGTCTAGCCCACCAGCCAGACTGACATTGACTTGGGTAACTCGCGGGTCTTGGGCTCGGGCAGTTGTATCGGCCTGATGTAATAGATCCAGTTTTTGTTCCACCGATAATACTGCCAGTGGATCACTGTCTGAATAAAACGATGGCGCTACAACCCGATTCCAGGCTTTCACTTTACCATTGACACCCTGACGAGAGATTGCTCGCGCTGCTTTTGCTGCATCTTGCAGTGCAGGTAAAATCAGATCATCAGAGTAAGCAAAACCTGTTTTTTCACCACTACATGCTCGAACACCAACACCTTGTTCAAGGTGGTAACCACCATCTTTAACAATACCATCTTCTAACAACCAGTTTTCCTGACGCGACTGTTGAAAATAAAGATCTGCATAATCCACACCTCGTCCCATAGTCAGGGCAAGTGTTTGCTCTAAATCAGCTTCTACTAGGCCAGCAGGAATGAGTAATTGTTGATGAGCTTGTTCAAATATAGAATCTGTCATGAGTGACTATTTTGTACTTAAAGAGGAGGGATCATACCAGATATCACTGGTATTATTTCACTGAGTGACTGGTTTGACCACATTCAATTGTGGGTCATCCCATGGCCCTGTCAAGGTATAGTTGTAGCTAATCAAATTAACAATGTTTTTATCAAATAATCTATCTGCTAATTTATCCACCAATAAAATTGCAGTACCCACTCCCAGACCTATAGGTCCGCCTGCTACAGCGCCTGCCACAGGCAAGGATGATGACACATTAGGTGTGACTTTCACCTGCTGATCATATTGTTGATTTAGCAAATCAACATCGCCTTTCATTTCAATATTTGCTGCAGGCCCTTTCAAGATAAAATTATTTGTTACTGCATGACCATTGGCCAAATCAAAATTACCCGTGATCGAATCAAAGCTAAATCCTTTACCGAACAGATCACGAAAATCCAATGCCAGACGTCTAGGAATGGAGGCAACACTTAATAAACCAAAAACTCGCCCAGCTGCCCCTGGTTCAATATCTTTAAGTTGGCCTTTACCCACATCAAGACTGAGTTCACCTTGAATATTTTCTTTTGTTACTTCCAGCGGATTATCTGGCCATGAAAAATCCAATGTCATCGCTACATTTTCTGCATCTATCGCTTGCTGATAACCAAAGTGTGTTAACAATGCGCCCAAATCATCACTGTGAACCTTTAACTTAAAATGTGATTGTTGACCTGTAGAAGACTGTCGCCAACTTCCTGCTGGCATTGATGCAGTGTATAACGCTGAATCTAGACTAGCAGAATCCAGTAACCAGGTGAGTTCTTCCCTGTGAGCACGAACGTGCAACTTACCTAATGCCATTGTATTAATTGTCATTGAACCAATATTCATATCAACGGCCGGCCATAGGCTTGCTACAGAAGGTTCAGAGTCCATTTTTTCTGTATCAGATTCAGGCAATAATAACTGAACTTTATCCAGATCAATTTTTAATGTGGTTTCGTTATTAAAACTGTCTGGGATATAGATAGAGCCCTTTGTCTGATCGCTGTGTATAGTAGTTCGCCAGCCTTGCGCATCTTTTTGCGCCGATACATTCAAAGCCGTTAACTGCTGATTAAAGCCTGTTAATTTTCCTATCGTTACTGAAACATCATCAATACTTCCTGCCACTTGATTAGTGGCTGATTTTTGCTGTGATGACCATGCTAACCAATCATCAATCGATAGCTGCGCTAATTGGCCTCGCACTCTTATACCGTGATTTGGTAACTTCGCTTCCCCTGATCCAAAGCGTAGTTCGCCACGCCAGTTTTCATTAACCGGCATCACCACAGCATTCCATAGTTCGCCATATTTAAATGCATAACTCCAGGCTTCACCCGTGTGTTTAATAGTGGCTGTAAATTGACTTTTTTTGTCGTGTGCCTTTGTGAAAGGTTCTGGAAGAGCAAGATTAAGCCCAAAAAGATCAGATGATATTGTGGTGTCTACATAAAACTCACCTATTTCTTTTTCTGAAATAGACACATTGAGCTGATAGGGTGTTTGGCCTGAAATGTACTCGGGTATTTTATTGGGCCAAACGGCATTGATCTGTGTCGTTGAAAACTCTCCTTCCATTGACGCAACGGTCACATCCCCATGGGGCTTCACATTAATCGTTACTGGCGTAGCTAAGAACTGTGCCTGTATATCACTGGCAGTCACGCCACGGTTAGTGAATTGTAAAAGCCCGTTTATTTGCTTCAAACCTATATCAGGTATTGACTCTTTAAAAATCTGGCTATCTACCAAACTGATTTGCCCTGATACCTCGGTAGCATCAATGTCAGTCAACGGCAGTGTCAGATTGAGAATAATGTCACTTTTACCCCCTCCTTTTACCGCTTTAACTACATTGCCAAAACGCTGTTTCAATGGACTGGTTTGCAAGAACTGCAAAGCGACATCAGTAGTTCCGTTCAAAGCGCCCTCAACACGTAAAACAGGTTTCGGGTTGACCAAATCGGTAATAGTTGTTGTCACCTCAGCAAAGCCAAAGTCGGCTATTTTTCCGTGCTGGCTTTTAATAATCAGATCATTGCCTGTTCCTGTGATAGAGCCGTTTACACCAAATAAATCAGGCCAGTCTGGTGCATAATGTAATTGTACATTCTCAACCTGTAAGGCCATCTTGAAATGTCCTTTTTCTGGTGAACTTTCAAACGGGAAATCTGCAAGATCTCCTTTCAACTCAATAATACCATCCACTATCTTTCCTGCCACAAAGGCCTTGTTTGACCATGCTTTAAACGCATCACTCAACAGATTTTGTGGCACATAGGACTTCCAATTACTGGCAACGACCTCTTCCAGTGCCAATGTCAGATCGGTGACTGTTTTCCCATTTTTGTTCTGAATAACGTTGCCATCCAACTGCAATGCTAAGTCGTCATTCCAAAGTCGTAATTCATCACTATCAACTACCCATGATTGCTCATTTCTCTGTAGCTTTAGTGTGCCGGATACCGAATCAAAAAATACTGCATCTTCAAGCCAGATTTCTGGATACAAGGTCATCTGATGACTATTCAGGTTCATTCGACCGCTATTATTTTCCCAGTTCACAGTTACTGACAGTCCAGTCACTCCAGGATAATTCTTCCATGGTAGCAGTGCTCCATCACTCAAACTGAATGCCAGTCCCTCTATACCCTCCTCAGGTGAAAAACGAAGATTAAACAATTCTAAATCACCGGCAGGTTGTTGCTGGCGTAGTATTTCTGGTGAATATTCTGACAAGGAAGCAATAGCCGACAGATCACTCAATCGCAAATACTTTCCTGCCAGCAACCATGAATTATCAGCCTGTTTGTTAATAGTGAAAGAAGTTTGCGGCCAGATATCACCATTCATATGTAACTGTATGTCATGTCCAGTCAACTGCCACGTTTGTCCTTGTTGCTGCCAGTCAAATTGCCCTATTAATCGCTCTATCGATACTGGTGGATGAACAATATCCTGTTGTTTACTCATTAATTTGGATTGCGATAAATCCAGTTCAGCCTTAACCGAATCTATTCGATAACCAACTCCATTTGCTGACAAATTTGCATCAACGTTCCCTCGTTGTATGGCAACATCTTGCCAGACCAGATGTGAAGTCAGAGGCTCTAACTTCAAGCCTTCAATCACGGCACGCCATTGCCACTGACTCATCTGAACATTGTCGTTATCAACGGTTGCCTCTCCAGTAAACTGGGCTTTTTGCCCTAAAGACTGGGGTAAACGAACTTGGCCAGTCATCGTCCACTGGGAAGATCGATGAGTGATTATCACGGAGTCTAATTCATACCGTCCCGCCAAAGAACGATCTTTCTGGTCGCTATAATCTACTCTAATATCCTTCAAGTGAAAGCGATTGAGTATGGCCGTCCACGCCAGCCAATCAACAACTTCTGATGACTGCGTCTGTATATCGAGCCCCTGAAGTTGAAGCTGGCCAAACTGATCGCGCATAACAGCAATATGCAAACCATTTAATGTAATGTCATTGAGCACTAACTGACTTTGTTGAACACTGGCGATCGTATCCAGACCCAGATAAAGAGTATCGAGACTCAATAGTTGTGCTCGTTTATCTTTTCTTAGAACGGTGACAGCTTCAAGTTGTAACTCGGGAATAAGGCCTGTCCAATGCAAACCCACTGTCCCTATTTCAACGGGATAGCCCGTTTTATTGCTCACCCAGTGAGCAATCTCAGCTTGTCGTTGCTCAACTGCATGTGACAACCAATAGACTGTACCAACAAAGAGCATCAGCATTGTCGCTATAAGGATGAGTATATAAGCCAGTTGTTTACTGGCCAAATGTAGATAATGCCGCGTGATCGACATGGTTTACATCAACACCACATTAAACTGTTCGCGATTATATTGAGTCTCTGTCTGAAACAAAATTGGCTTACCAATAAACTGTTCTAGTTCTGCAATATTGGTGGAATCTTCATCGTTAAGTCTATCAATAACATCTTGTGATGCCAGCACCAGAAACTGTGTGGTTTCAAACTGTTTGGCTTCCCGCATTATTTCACGAAATATTTCATAACACACTGATTCGACATTCTTGGTATAACCCTTTCCTTCACAGCATGGACATGGCTCACACAAAATGTGTCCTAGACTTTCTCTAGTTCTTTTCCGAGTCATTTCAACTAGACCAAGCTCAGAAACACCACAAATATTATGACGGGCTCTATCTGATGACATTGCCTTTTCTAAGGTGCGAATCACCTGCTCACGATGTTCCACTTCTTCCATATCAATGAAGTCGAGAATGATAATACCACCAAGATTTCGCACACGTAATTGTCGAGCAATGGCTTGAGCTGCTTCAAGATTAGTTTTGAAAATAGTTTCTTCAAGGTTTTTATGGCCTACAAACCCCCCGGTATTCACATCAACTGTGGTCATGGCTTCAGTCTGATCAAAAATCAAATAGCCGCCCGATTTAAGGGAGACTTTTCGCTCGAGTGCTTTATTAATTTCATCTTCAACACTAAACAAATCAAATAAGGGCCGGTCACCTTTGTAATGCTCTAAACGTGAAGCACATTCAGGCATAAAACCTTCAGAGAAACTCACCGCTTTAGCAAAGGTTTCCCCCGAATCAATTCTGATCCGTTCAATGTCTGGGGAAAACAAATCACGCAATGCTCGCAGAGCCAATGGTAGATCTTCATGCAAAGGTTCGCCACAGTGTATTGATGACTTTCTTTCATTCAACTTACCCCAGAGTCGATGCAGAAATTGCAAGTCTGCTAACAGCTCTATTTCTGTCACTCCTTCAGCAGCTGTACGTAAAATATAGCCACTCGCACCCTGCTCAAGCTGTGAAATCAAACAGCTTTTCAATCGTTCACGCTCATTTTCATCTTCAATTTTCAGTGATACGCCTATACCCTGAGTATCTGGCATATAGACCAAATAACGCGATGAAACTGACAGTTGTGTTGTTAATCGGGCTCCCTTGCTGCCTAGCGGATCTTTAATGACCTGTACAAGTATTTCCTGACCTTCACGTAATAACGATGTGATGGGTGGAACTTCAGTCTTGCTTTCCTGCAAATCACCTGTTTGACCTTTAGGCATAGAGATATCTGAGGCATGCAAAAATGCAGCACGTGCCAAACCGATTTCAACAAACGCTGCTTGCATACCAGGCAAAACCCGACACACTTTACCTTTATATATATTGCCTACTAAGCCACGAGCGTCAGCGCGTTCAATATAAATTTCCTGCAACACACCATTGTCAACCACTGCAGCCCGCGTTTCGCTGGGTGTTACATTAATTAAAATTTCGCTACTCATTGTTATTATCCAATTATTTGTTTTAATAACGCGCCTGTTTCTCTGAGCGGTAGTCCCATAATGCCAGAATAACTGCCTTCTATCTGTTCAATAAACAAAGCTGCTAAGCCTTGGACGGCATAACTGCCTGCTTTGTCGATACCTTCATTTGTTGCCAAATACCAATCTATCTCGGAATCAGTCATTGAGGCAAATGTGACTGCACTGGTACTTAACTCGCATAATACCTGTTCACCAGTCACCACTGCGACTGCAGTCATTACTTGGTGGTGATGACCTGATAAACATTGCAGCATGACCCGTGCATCCTGCTTGTCGATGGGCTTACCAAAAACCTCATCCCCCATAACGACTGATGTATCTGCACCTAACACCGGCATTTTGTCCTGTTCCGTTAAACTCTCCCAACCTGCCTGAGCTTTGGCAATGGCCACTCGTTTTACATAATCACTGGGGGATTCCTGGTCAAGGCGGTGCTCATCCACATCAACTGTCAAAACGGTAAAAGTGACTCCAATCTGAGTCAATAATTCACGTCTTCGCGGTGAACTCGAGGCTAAATAAACAGGAGGAAAAGTCATGATCGATGATAAGGGTGATTTTGCAACACGGTCCATGCACGATAGAGCTGCTCAGCCATCACGATACGTACCAATGGGTGTGGCAACGTTAAGGGTGATAATGACCAGCGCTGATTGGCACGCTGGAGACAGTCGTTAGTTAATCCATCTGGTCCACCAATAATCAGTGACACATCTCGACCATCTTCCTGCCATTTTTTTAGCTGCTCAGCAAGTTGTTCGGTAGTCCAGGATTGTCCTTTTACATCCAAAGCAACAACATGGTGATTGTGTGGAATAGTAGCAAGTATCCGTTCCCCTTCTTCTCGCATCCATTGTAATGCACTGCCACTTTTCCCCCGTTTCGCAGGGGGTATTTCATGTAAATGCAAACTGCATTCTCGTGGAAGCCGTTTTGCATATTCCTGATAGCCATCAGTCACCCATTCTGGCATTCTGGTGCCAACAGCCAGCAGGTTTAATTTCATTCGTTTTCAGCCGCTACCGCCTGTTCTGATGTTTCTGCTGTGTCTGGTACACTCCACAACTTTTCCAGATTGTAAGTGGTACGAATTTGTGGCGTCATAATATGGACAATGACATCACCTAGATCGACTAAAGCCCATTCTCCAACATCCTCACCTTCAACACCCAACGGTTGAACGCCGGCTGCTTTTGCCTGCATAGCGACTTCATTGGCTAATGCTTTTACCTGACGTGTCGATTTACCGGTTGAGATAATCATAAAGTCTGTAACGTCTGTCATGGCTGTTACATCCAGTATCTTGATATCTTCAGCCTTAATATCTTCCAGTGCATCTATCACCAGTAGTTTCAATTGTTCAGCCTGCATAGGGCTCTCCATTAACTATATAATCGTGATAGTTTACATTATCGGCCGTTATAGGGTGAAGTTTGGCTGCTTGTTATTTAACGTCACTAGGTAACCACTCTGATGTTTTACCTGTCAGATAATAAGCCGTTAAGCCTATCCATTCACGCCAGGCTGGTTCCAGCACTTCAATATGTTCATAAGCATTAAAGTCCCATTGACGAAAATGTGACTTGCTACTGCGATAATCAACAGGGTATGGAATCACATCAATTCTTTGTTTGCGGGCAACATCTACCGCTCTCGGCATGTGAAAATCTGAGGTTACAAGCAGATGATTACCTTTCAACTTCGGCAGTATAGATTTCATCAATAAAAAGTTTTCATAGGTATTTCTGGACTGAGACTCTATGATTATCCGATCATTTCTTACATTAATGGCTGACAGTAAAGTACGAGCAAAATGACCATTCGGGTCTACCTTTAATCGCAGAAAATCACTGCCTCCAGAAAAAATAACCGGCACATCTGGATACTGTCTTTGCCAGTATTGAAAAACTTACGATCGCTGTTGGGAAAAGTAGTATCGTTGCCAATACCATCAACAATATAACCAAATTAACGGGGCTTAACAGTCCCCATGCTAGCTTTGACAGAATAAAAAACAGGTTATCCATCGCCTACGGATTATTCTGATATAAACCGATTTGTTCGATGTATTGAGCCACTGCATCTGGCAATAAAAACTGTGGGCTCAACCCTTGGGCAATTGTTAACCGAATGTGTGTTGCTGATATTGCTAATTGGGTAACCTCTAATGGCCAGATCTTGCCCGCTAGAAAAGAACGATCGTCCTGGCTAGCCAGATGCTGTTGATACCAACTATCCAGATCTAAGGACATGGACATGGATTCACCCGGACGCTGCATGACCACAATGTGCGCCAAAGTGATTAAACGCTGCCATTGATGCCAGGTTTGAATATCCAAAAACGCATCCATTCCAATCAACAAAAATAATGGGGTTTCAGGAAACTCCTGCCGCAAACTTAATAAAGTATCAACAGTATAAGATTCACCTTGGCGATGAAGTTCACGATCGTCAACAACAAAGTGCTCAGTATTTTTTATTGCCAAATGCAACATCGCCAACCGTTGTTCCGGAGAGGCTTCTGGTTGAGTTCGATGAGGCGGGCGAGCACTGGGAATTAAACGAATGTTAGCCAATCCAAGTTGTTCCGCCACATCTAATGCAGGTCTTAAATGTCCAAAATGAATGGGATCAAATGTCCCACCCAGAATTCCTATGGGCTCTGTCACATGATTATTCGCGGATCTGTCCACTACCCAATACAATCCATTTTTGAGAAGTGAGTCCTTCTAACCCAACTGGACCCCGAGCATGAATTTTATCGGTCGAAATACCTATTTCGGCACCCAGACCATATTCAAATCCATCCGCAAATCGGGTTGATGCATTCACCATAACCGAACTGGAATCTACTTCTGCAAGAAAACGACGGGCACGAGCATAATCTTCAGTCACTATAGTTTCAGTGTGACCTGAACTATGTTGGTGAATATGATCCATTGCTGCGTCAATGCCATCAACAACCCGAATCGACAAAATGGGTGCCAAATATTCGGTATCCCAGTCTTGCTCTGTTGCCGAAATGACATCTTTCAATATTGCTCGAGTACGTTCACAACCTCGCAGCTCAACCGATTCGGTAGCATAACGGGCTGCTAATCGTGGCAGGATCTGCTCTGCAATAGCACTATCTACCAATAGTGTTTCCATCGCATTACACACTCCATAACGATGACATTTAGCATTAAAGGCAATGTCTTCTGCCATATCCAAATCTGCACCGGCATCAATATAAACGTGACAAATACCATCCAGATGTTTAATCACTGGCACACGAGCGTCATTACTAATGCGTTCAATCAAACCTTTGCCACCACGAGGTACAATCACATCGACATACTCTGGCATGGTGATCAATTGCCCAACCGCTTCACGATCAGTTGTCTCCACTACTTGAACCGCTGTTGATGGTAGGCCAGCCAGATCCAGACCTCGGTGTATACAGGCCGCGATCGCTTGATTGGAATGAATCGCCTCGCTTCCGCCACGTAAAATAGTAGCGTTGCCCGATTTTAAACATAACGCCGCTGCATCGGCAGTCACGTTAGGACGAGATTCATAAATAATCCCAATCACGCCCAAAGGCACGCGCATCTGCCCTAATTGAATACCAGAAGGCCTGAAATTCATATTGCTGATTTCACCTACTGGATCTGGCAATGCGGCAATTTGTTCAAGCCCTTCGGCCATACCTTCGATGCGAGCATCAGTTAATTCCAGTCGATCCAATAATGCCGCATCTAACCCCTTTCCCTTGCCAGCTTTTAAATCCAGTGCATTCTGTTGTTTTAAAATATCTGCTGCAGATCGAAGCTCAGTGGCAATGATCTGTAAGCCATGATTTTTTGCATCTGTACTGGCACGAGACAAAGCACGGCTAGCTATTCTGGCCTGTTGCCCTAAAGTCTGCATATATTGCTTCACGTCCAAAGCAACTCTCCTTAATTGATTGTATTATTAATTACTCTGATGCCCGCTACCTGCATACATAAGGCTTCCAGTAATGACCAAGGACAATCTGCCAGAATACCTTTAGCTGCTTGATCAATTCGAGCCATCTGCTGCAAAAAAGACTGCCACTGTGAATGCTCATGTCGCGTTAAGGCCTGACGCATCATTGGTCGGCTTTTTTCCCATACAGGTGGTTTTTGTGAAGCAAAAACCTGTTCCAGCCTTGCTCCCTGGTCCAACTGCATCGCCATATCAATGGCACGATGTAAAGACCATGACACCGCCGAAAATACAGACATGATATCCAGACCTTCCGCACGTAAACGGGCAATCATACGGGGTACCTTTGACTGCTGACCTGAAAACACTGTATCCATTAAACCAAACGATTCATAACGGGCGTTATCCGCCACCGATTCTAATACTGTTTGTTCATCAACCTCACCTATTGGACACAGCAAGTGCAACTTCTCAATTTCCTGGGCGGCAGCAAATAAATTACCTTCAACACGTTCGGCAATGAGTTCAGCAACCTTTTGGTTTGATTGCAAACCACGCTGTTGCATACGTTGTAAAATCCAACGCGGTAAATTGGCTAAATCAACTGGCCAAACAGGAATGGTTGCGCCAATGTTATCCAATAAGGTAAACCATTTACTCTTTTGAGATCGCGCATCAATTTTGCCACTAATGATTAGCAGGGTTGTATCAGGAGGTGGATTTTCAGCATAGCGTCGTAATGCTTCACCACCTTCTTTCCCTGGCGAACCTGATGGCAAACGTAATTCCAATAACCGTTGACTTGAGAATAGTGACATTGTCTGTTCTTGCCACTGTATGGTTGACCAGTCAAATCGACCTTCCACATGCCATACCTGACGGTCACTTGCACCTTGTTGTCTTGCCTGCTGTCGAATCAGATCACTGCTTTCTTCTACCAGCATTTGTTCATCACCAAATACCAGATAGACAGGCAATAAGCCTTGTTGTATATGCCCCGTTATTTGCTCAGCTCGAAGGCGCATTATTGACGATCATTTCAATGCCGACAAACGGCGTAAAATACCCTGAACCAGTTGCTGATCCAGTTGCTCACGTAATAAACGTTCTTCTTCATCTTTACCAAGCACCTGTTCTTGGTCAAAGCGGTAATCGCGTTGTGCTTCAACTTGTTGTGATTTAGTTAACACCTGACCCTGTCCATCGCTCACATTGAACGTTATCAGACCATGCAAACCATATTCACTGACTTTAGCATCAGACCCGACAGATAACACACGTCGTTCAACTTTATTTTCTGTCACCGTTAATACGGCAGTACCTTGCTGATAATCACTGACTACAGTCACACCATTACGAGTTAATGTTCTCTTCAGCTCCAATCCAAGTCCTTGCTGTAGATTAACGCCTTGTACATACATGGTTTTTAAACTATCAGGCAAGGTCGCTGAGCCACGCAAATGAAACCCACAACTTGCCAATAAAAACAATGACAAACCAACAAATACACTCAACAGTGAACGATTCATAAGTACAACCCTTAATTAACCCGCAACGACAATATTAATCAATCGTCCAGGCACGACAATTACCTTGCGGATTTCCTTGTCTTCGATGAAGCGTTTTACATTTTCATCAGCCATCGCAATTAATTCTATTGCATCTTTATCTGCATCAGCTACCACTGACACTTTAGAACGTAGCTTACCATTGACCTGCACCATCAGCTCAACTTTATCTTGAACCAGCGCGGATTCATCGACTTGTGGCCAGCTCACATTAACCACCGCTTCATCATGACCAAGTAACTGCCATAACTGGTGGCAAATATGCGGTGTGATCGGCGACAGCATCAATATCGCTATTTCCAGCGCTTCCTGAATAACAGCACGAGCCTGCTCACTGTTGTCAGTCAGTTTACCCAGAGTATTCATTAATTCCATTACCGCAGCAATAGCTGTATTAAAAGTATGGCGGCGACCAATATCATCACCTACCTTTGTAAGTGTCTGGTGTATCTGACGGCGTAATGCTTTTAATTCATCACTGAGTACGTCAATATCCAGCTCTGCTACTTCGCCTTGTTCGATATGTTCCTGCACACTACGCCATAGGCGTTTCAGGAATCGGTTTGATCCCTCAACTGCTTTGTCTGACCATTCCAGAGATTGTTCCGGCGGTGCTGCGAACATCATAAATAAGCGTGCTGTATCAGCACCATATTGATCTATCAGGGCTTGCGGATCAACGGTGTTACCTTTGGACTTCGACATTTTAGTGCCATCTTTAAGCACCATGCCCTGTGTCAATAAATTTTTGAACGGTTCATCGCCAGATACCAAGCCTTCATCCCGCATCAGTTTGTGGAAAAAGCGAGCATATAAAAGGTGCAATACGGCATGCTCAATCCCACCAATATATTGGTCTACAGGCAACCAGTGGTCGGCTCGTTCATCCAACATCGCCTTATCATTATCCGGGCAAGTAAATCGCGCGTAATACCATGATGATTCAAAAAACGTATCAAAGGTATCAGTTTCGCGCTCAGCCGCGGCACCACATTGTGGACAAGCACATTGATAAAATTCCGGCATTGATTTTATTGGTGAACCACTGCCATCAACAACCACATCTTCTGGCAAACGTACGGGTAAATCATTTTCTGGAACAGCCACTGCACCACAATCAGGACAATTAATGATCGGAATTGGTGTACCCCAGTAACGCTGGCGCGATACACCCCAATCACGTAAGCGATAATTAACCTGTTTTTCACCTTTATTTTGTTGTTCAAGGAAATCAGCAATGGCATTAAATGCATCTGCCGAAGTTAAACCATCAAACTGCTGCGAATTTATTAATGCACCTTTGGCAGTAAACGCTGCCTTGCTTAAATCATATTCAGCACTATCTGTCGGTTCAATCACCTGCTTGATTGGCAAACCGTATTTATTAGCAAATTCATAATCACGCTGATCATGCGCTGGAACCGACATAACAGCTCCTGTCCCATATCCCATCAAAACAAAATTTGCTGCCCATACAGGTACGAGTTCACCCGTAACAGGATGAATAGCCATTAACCCAGTCGCAACGCCTTGCTTTTCAGCTGTTTCCATTGCCGCTTCAGAGGTTTCCATCTGACGACACTGTTCAATAAACGTCTGTAATTCTATATTGGTTTGTGCGGCCCTTAATGCCAAAGGATGTTCCGCCGCCACCGCAACATAGCTGACCCCCATCAATGTATCTGGTCGGGTGGTATAAACAGAAAGGACTTCATCACTTTCAGTAATGCCAAACTTAATTTCCACACCTTCTGATCGTCCGATCCAGTTCGCTTGCATGGCACGAACTTGCTCTGGCCAACCACTTAGTTGATCCAAATCATTTAATAACTGTTCAGCGTAATCGGTGATTTTCATAAACCACTGTGGAATTTCACGCTTCTCAACTTTGGTATCACAGCGCCAGCAACAACCATCTACTACCTGCTCATTGGCTAATACTGTGTTATCTACCGGACACCAATTCACTGCTGCTGTTTTTTTATAAACCAGACCTTTTTCAAACAAACGGGTAAACAGCCATTGTTCCCAACGATAATATTCTGGAGTGCAGGTAGCTAGCTCACGTTCCCAGTCGTAACCCAAGCCCAAACGCTGTAGCTGACCGCGCATGTAATCTATGTTGTCATAGGTCCAGGAAGCAGGCGCAACCTTATTCTTTATAGCCGCATTTTCAGCAGGTAAACCAAAGGCATCCCACCCCATCGGTTGTAGAACATTTTTACCCTGCATGCGCTGATAGCGTGAAATCACATCGCCAATGGTGTAATTACGCACATGCCCCATATGTAGTTGGCCACTTGGATATGGAAACATTGCTAGGCAGTAATATTTCTCTTTATGTGGATCTTCAACCGTGCGGAAGGTTTGCTGATCATGCCACCATTGCTGGACAGCAGTTTCAATGTCGGCTGGGATGTATTCTTGTTGCATGGCCACTCTTTACGATGAGAAATAAAGCGTGTAAGGATACCTCAGCTAGCGTTTTGCATAAAGATAAATACTAAAACAACTCGACGTCACCCGTTTCTTGTTCAGCTGGTATTAACAATCCTTGCTCAAGTAAATCTTCATAACACAACACTCGATTACGGCCGTTGTTTTTTGCGTAATACAAGGCATGATCAGCACGGTCAATCAAACTGCTAACAGGCTCCAAAAAACTGCTATCCGATTGTACTTCAGCCATTCGGCTATATCCGATACTCACTGTCACTCTACCTACCAGTGGAAAGTTCGTACTTTCAACCTTGTCACGAAAACGTTCCAGAACCTGATACGCTTCATCATGTTCAACATCATGTAACATGACCGCGAACTCTTCACCGCCATAACGAAATAACCAATCCATACTTCTGAAAGATTCTGACATTGATCTTGCTAGTAAGATCAGTACTTCATCGCCATATAAATGACCGAAGCTATCATTGATCTTTTTGAAGTGATCAATATCAATTAATACAAAATAAGTGGCAATTTCATCACTAATTGACTTCGATTTATCCGTTACTGCTTGATCCATTAACCGATCAAATGCCATTCGGTTCATTAATCCGGTCAGCGCATCAATTTCACTGGTATAGAGCAATCGATTTAAGTGAGTGAATGCAGCAAGCATTTGCTCCCACACCCGTCTGTTAACTGAATCAGATGAGATACTTTTTATGACTAAAACACTACCAACTACTTTACCCAACATGATGGGTACATACACGTCCACACAATTTAATTGATGCCATGTAAATAACTGTACTTCTTGCGAGTCTACTGTGGTCAAAACAAGTTGATCATCAGAAAGAGGGAATGATACTGAATCTGAATCCGAACTCAACAAATCGCTGACTATAACCTCAGATATTTTCTGCCCTCGATGAGCGAGCATCCCTCTTAGCCCACTAGAAAATAACTGGATTTTCTTAGGTTGAAACCAGTCATCAATCAGTTCAATAAACCCTGTTGTCAAGGCATTATGTTCCTTGTGAACCAGTAATTTATTGACAATTTTCTCCAATACCTCAATGGATACAAGCGCTTGCTGATCAGCCTGAGTATTCTCTGGTGCTGTAGTATCTGATTCTGTAGTCATCGGAGAAGTTGGTAAACTTAATTTTTAGACGCATTAAAAATATATAACAGAACATACTAACCCAGTACGGCACTGAACTACAAATCAATGTAATTATTGAAATGGATCACATTTTTTCTAATATTTACTAACCTTTAAGAGTAAATTCTAGCTTTCAGTGAGTCCTCCGTGTAAAGTTTCTTTTATATTCACCATAAATTTAGTGCTAAAAATATTATTTTATGAATCAGTCAGATACACTAAAAACCATGTCCGGTAACATCAATGACAACATACTCGAAGTTCTCCTGTTATCGTTGCAAAGATCTATTCCGAAATTAGCATTGCACAGCAAAAGAATTGCCTGTATTGCATCAGAAATAGCCAAACAACTAGGATATGACAGTGATTTTCAAAAGAAATTGCTTGTAGCCGGATTATTGCATGATATCGGTTGTCTTAAAATAGGAGTGGATCTGGAACAAATGCCAATTAGCATGGCACAAGGCGAACAGCTTGCTGCGTATGAACAACACACAATAGAAAGTGAAAATTTTATCTTGCCACTGGTTGAGGATAAAATTATTCTGCAGGCAGTACGTAACCATCATGAAAGAATGGATGGTAAGGGCTTTCCCGATCAATTATCTGGTCAAGAGATCCCTATTTCAGCTCGTATTCTTGCAGTGGCAGATTATTACGATACTTTGCTCGCAGGTGAAATATTTGGCGAACATCGTTCAAAGCCGACCCAAGCAAAAAAACATCTCATTGAGGCCAAAGAAAAAATTCTCGATCCTGACGTCACCGATGCCTTACTAACCATCCTTGAAAAGCCTCCTGTATTGTTCCTTCCATCGGAGGATAACCCTTTAAAACTCTACACTTTAGTCCACCTTGAGATTGGAGAGCTTAAGATAGGAGATTTAGTGAATCAGGATGGTAATTTTATCCTCAAGCAAGGTACTCAAATAACTCAAGCGATCATGGATAAAATTGACAACGAATACCTAGGTCAAAAAGTGTTGACTCCTAGAGCCGTTGAAACTAAAACAGAAGATTCCTAAACTCGAAACCCGACTTAATTTCTAACAATAAATACAAATCATATTATTATCATAGAGTCAGTTCACAATCGTATTTTCTATAGCTGTATTCTAAAAAATATTTACTACTATTTATTTACCTGCCGCCATCAGCATTTCATATTTGGCTTGTAGTTGTTGCTGCGTTTCCTCATGGTCTGGATCTTTCGGGATACAATCAACTGGACATACCTCTACACATTGCGGTGTATCAAAATGACCGACACATTCGGTACATAATGCAGGATCGATCTCATAGATTTCTTCACCTTGTGTAATCGCGCTATTTGGACATTCTGGTTCACACACATCACAGTTAATACATTCATCGGTTATAAATAACGACATTTCACACTCCAACACTAAATTATTAAGCGATCTTAGCGGTTATTCTTACTTTAGGATATATCCGGAAATTAGAAACTCATCGCAAAATCAATCTAAAATCACACAGAAAAACAATATCTAGGACAGTTTTTCCTTCAGTGCTTTGACTACACAGGGAGCAGCAAATTCTGATACATCTCCGCCTAATGCGGCAATTTCACGCACCAGACTTGATGAGATATAACTAAATTGTTCTGCTGGTGTTAAAAACAGAGTTTCAACATCTGGTTGCATACGGCGATTCATGCCGGCAAGCTGAAATTCATGCTCGAAATCAGAGACCGCTCGTAAACCACGAATAATGACATTTGCGCCTTTTTGTTTGGCTACATCTACCAATAAACCTTCAAAACCACAGACTTCCACACTCTCAATATCGGCTAAAGTCTGTTTAGCCAATGCAACCCGCTCTTCCAGACTAAAGGTCGGGGCCTTGGACGGATTAATCGCCACGGCTACGATAACGCGATCAAATAACTTACTAGCACGCATCACCAAATCAATATGACCGTTAGTAATTGGATCAAATGTGCCCGGATAAATGGCCGTTGTTATCACTTCGCTTCTCCAATCGTATTCTGATACAGACAGTATCTCACTTCACCTGCTTTTTTATCTTTAATTAACTGCCAATGCTCTGGCAAAGTAGGCAAATCACCTTTGCTCGGGCACTCGATATATATCTGGGCATTTTCTGCTAAACAACCTTCATATACTAACTGGTCTGCCAGTACTGTCCACAAATCAGCCTGATAAGGTGGGTCTATAAATACGATGTCATATTGGTCTGAACTTTGATTCAAAAACTGTTGAGCGGTTTTATTTTCAACCCGGCAATTATCAGCGGCTAATAGCTGGCAATTAGCCTGTAATTGTTTCACCGCTTGTGTACTGAGTTCCACCATTGTCACCTGCTCTGCTCCCCGTGACGCAGCTTCAAATCCCAAAGCACCGCTACCTGCACACAAATCGAGACAACGTGCACCTCCAATCCTGGCTTGCAACCAATTAAATATTGTTTCTCGTACCCTGTCAGGAGTCGGCCTTAAACCTTCAAGATCAGGAAACGTCAATTTTCGACCACGCCATCGCCCGGCAATGAGTCGTATTTCTCCGCTTCGTTTTGCCTTATTCTGCTTTGCCACCCACCAGCACCGTTATCATTTTGTCTGGGTTTATACGTCGTGTATACGCCTGTTTGATTTGCTCAGCTGTCACCGCATTCACATGCGATTTAAACGTATCTAAATAATCTAAAGGTAAGCCATAAAAACCAATCATTGCCAAATAGTCTGCAATTTTTTTGTTACTGTCGATCCTCAAGGCGAAACCTCCCGTGATATTTTGTTTAGCCGCCTCTAATTCAGCTTCTGTTGGGCCATTTTCAATAAAGGCTTTAAGTGTGGAGCGCATCACCTCTAGCGCTTCCTCTGTTTTACCATTGCGTGTCTGTAAACCAAATTGATAAGGTCCCAACTCACGCATCGGTCTAAAATAACTGTAGACGCTATAAGACAAACCACGCTTTTCCCGCACCTCATTACTGAGCTGTGATACGAGTCCACTGCCACCTAAAATATGATTACCGACATATAAAGCAAAATAATCGGGGTCTTCACGACTCATTCCCGGTTGCCCCATTAGAATATGAGTTTGTGTTGAGGGGTGTTCAATCACCACTTGTTTAAGTGTGGTGATAGCTTCAACGTTAGCTAATGGTTTTGCCGCTTCACCCATTGTTAGCGTAGATAATATTTGCTCAGCAACCTCTTTAGCCTGCGATTTATCCAATGCTCCCACTATGCCAATCACCGCATTTTTAGCCACATAATATTGCTTATAAAATGTTTTCAAAGACTCAGGTGTTAACTGTGCAACTGATGTTTCATCGCCGGCTGGCATTGATGCATAGGGATGATTACCATATAAATGGCCATAAAAAGCTCGGGATGCAATCGCTGCTGGTGATTGCTTTTCTGCCTGAAGGCCAATTAACATCTGCTTTTGAAGCCGCTCAAATGAAGTTTGCGGGAAATCAGGCTTAGTCAGCACCTTAATAAAGGTCTGCAATGCAGAATTGAATGCTGATTCAGTCGTCAAACTACGTAAACTTAAAACAGCCATATCGCGCTCTGAAGAGTGACTAAACTGCGCTCCTACATCCTCAAATGCAGCTGCAAGTTGATCGGCATTAACACCATCAGCCCCTTCATTGAGCATCGCATTGGTTAATAAGGCCAGCCCTGAAGCATCACCATCTCTCGCTGCCCCGGCATCGAATACCACACTGATATCCACCATTGGCAGATCCGGTGCCGATACAAAATACACTCGTCCACCATTCGATGTTTGCCAATGCTCAATGTCAGGATTAGCGTAAACATTAACAACCATTAGCAAGGCAATAGTGAATCCGATAATTCTAGTGACCATGGCGACCTCCTGGTGTCTTCACTGGTTGTTTTCCATTCATTGCTAACGGAACAAGTTCTGCCACAGTTAAACCCTTATCAATAAAATATTTTTTCGCGACTGCTTGAACCTGCTCTGCCGTGACAGCTTGAATATTGTCAACATAAGCATCACTCAAATGCCAGTCCAGACCAACTGTTTCCAACATGCCAATCTGCATCGCCTGATAAAACACGCTGTCACGTTCATACACCGCATTAGCAACAACCTGAGCTTTAATTCGTTCCAGTTCCTGAACATTGACTAATTCAGTCTGTAATTTATTAATCTGTTCCATAATGGCCTGTTGTAAGTCAGTGACGGTTTTACCATTAACGGGCGTCCCAACGACCATAAACACGTCTTCTAATCGTGAAAATAAACCATAGCCAGCTCCCACACTGGCAGCAATTTCATCACCACGCACTAGCTCACGAGCAAAACGTGCACTATCACCACCATCCAGAATACCTGCCAACACCTCCAGCGCATAGGGTTCCCATGATTCTTTCGCTGTAGTGACCACAGGCACTTTCCAACCCATCATTAGATACGGTAATTCAGCGGGTTCTTTCACCTCAATGTAACGTTTGCCTCGTTGTTCTATCTCAACTTGAGGTTTAACCTGTGCGAGTGTTTCCGTTTTTAATGGACCAAAATAACGTTTTGCCAAGCTATACACGGCTTCCGGTTCCACATCACCAACCACCACTACGGTCGCATTATTGGGTGCATACCATTTTTGATACCACTGACGCAGATCATCGCCTTGGTAATGATTAATATCACTCATCCAGCCTATGACAGGGTGATGGTAAGGACTGTTTACAAATGCTGTGGCGTTAAAGGCTTCTCTCACCAGCGCTTGCGGGTTATCTTCAGTACGCATCCGTCTTTCTTCCGAAACAACATCTCGTTCTTTTAATAATTCTCCCTCATCTATGATCAATTTGCGCATTCGTTCAGCTTCCAGACGAAAACTGACTTCTAAACGATCTTTTTCCAAAGTCTGAAAATAAGCGGTGTAATCGCGTCCAGTGAACGCATTTTCACGACCGCCGTTAGCCGCAATAATTTGTGAGAATTCATTGGGGCCAAGATTTTCAGTGCCTTTGAACATCATGTGTTCCAGCTGATGTGAAATGCCGGTAATGCCATTATATTCATAACTCGAGCCGACCTTGTACCAAACCTGTGATACCACGACTGGAGCGCGATGATCTTCTTTCACTATCAACTTCAGGCCATTATCAAGTTGATACTCACTAACACTGGCTACAACAATCGTTGGTAATGCCAACAATAGTCCTACTACTATTTTTATTTTATTAACCATCTGCCTCTCAATTTACGTGACATGATAAAATTTGTCGCTGAAGTTTAACGACAAGCAAAGATTATGTTTAGTTTCCTAAAGAAAAAAACCAAACCAGCTGAAGATAAACAGCAAGCTGATGATCCGATAGAACAGAAAGGCGACAATTCTACAGCCCCTGCTCTCCAAACTGAACAACCATCAGAAAAAACCAGTTTATTTGGGCACTTAAAACAACGTTTAAGTCGTACAAGCTCCAAATTGACAGAAGGGTTTGCCAATCTTGTACTAGGTAAAAAAACCATTGATGACGATTTGCTGGAAGAGCTTGAAACCCAATTAATTACCGCTGATTTGGGCATTGATGCAACCCAAACTATTATCAGTGATTTAACCCAGCGCGTTGCTCGAAAACAATTGGCAGATCCTGAAGCACTTTTTAGTGCACTGCGCGATGATATGGTGACTATTTTACAGCCCAGTTGTCAGCCATTAATGATTCCTGAACAACAAGGTCCTTACGTCATTTTGATGGTAGGCATTAATGGTGTTGGTAAAACAACCACCATTGGCAAACTGGCAAAACAATTCCAGAATCAGGGTAAATCTGTCATGCTCGCTGCCGGTGATACCTTTCGAGCTGCCGCTGTAGAACAGCTACAGGTCTGGGGTGAACGAAATGATATTGCTGTCATTGCCCAACATAGCGGTGCTGATTCTGCTTCCGTTATTTTTGATGCATTACAGTCTGCTCAGGCACGCAATATTGATATATTGATTGCCGACACAGCAGGTCGTCTTCATACACAATCCAACCTGATGGAAGAACTAAAAAAGGTCAAACGTGTCATGGGGAAACTTGACGACCAAGCGCCGCATGAAGTCATGTTGGTACTGGATGCCGGAACAGGTCAGAATGCCTTATCTCAAGCTGTTCAGTTTAAAGATGCCGTTAATGTCACTGGAATTACCTTAACCAAGTTAGATGGCACGGCTAAAGGCGGTATTATCTTTGCGATTGCCAAAAAGACAGGGCTACCGATTCGCTATATTGGTGTGGGAGAAAGTATTGACGATCTCCGTCCTTTTCAAGCTGAAGAGTTTGTAGATGCACTACTTGGGCACGAAGATTAACTTATGATCCAATTTACTGATGTACATAAACGTTATCCCAACCGACATGAAGCACTGTCGGGGCTAAGTTTTCACCTTTTAAAAGGTGAAATGGCCTTTCTGACAGGCCATTCAGGTGCGGGTAAAAGTACATTACTGAAACTCATCGCCTTAATTGAGCGAAGCTCTCATGGTCAGGTCGTGGTTAACAATCAGAACCTAGGTCGGCTACCAAAACGTAAAATCCCTTATTATCGTCGTCAGATCGGTCTGGTTTTTCAAGATCACAATTTATTACACGACCGTACTGTTTTTGATAACGTTGCCTTACCACTCATCATTGCCGGTGAAAATCATCGCGAGATAGGACGTCGTGTACGTGCGTCACTGGATAAGGTAGGTCTGCTTAGTAAAGAACGTAATCTGCCTATTGCATTATCTGGCGGTGAACAGCAACGTGTTGGCATTGCACGCGCGGTTGTTAATCGCCCGCCGATTCTGCTTGCTGACGAACCTACTGGCAATCTTGATCCTGACTTATCACGTGACATCATGAATTTATTCGAACAGTTTAATCAGGTGGGAACCACAGTATTTATTGCTACTCATGATCTTGACTTGATTCAAACTCTGCCGTATCGCCAAATAATTCTTCAACACGGGCGTTTAGCCGGGCAGGTTTCGCCATGAAATCACCCACATTTAGTCTGACTAATTATCTGATTCGTCATCTACAGGCGATATTGTTCAGTCTTGGACAATTATGGAGACAACCTCTAGCGACTTTGATGACAATCATTGTTATTGGTATTGCACTAGTGCTCCCTGCTGGCCTTTATGTATTGTTACAGAACATGAATAACATCAGTGATCAGTGGGATGATGCCAGCCAGATAACCCTTTTTTTAGAAAAAGACCTCTCTGAAACACAGGCTGAAAATTTAAGTAGTAAATTACAAAACTGGCCTGAAATCAAACAAACTGATTATCAAAATGCAGATCGGTCACTAATCGAATTTCGCCAACTATCCGGGCTTGGTAACTTATTAGATTCACTGCCCGACAACCCACTGCCTGCTATTATTATTGTATATCCTGCTGATGAAAACTTACGCCCTGATGCTATCGGCAGCCTGTTGGCTCGACTTGAAGACTTGCCAGAGGTCGAGCAAGCACAACTTGATATGGAATGGTTACAACGATTGCGCAGCATCAATAAAACCATACAGCGAGGCATCAGCATTTTAGCCATATTATTATCCTTAAGCGTTTTGCTGGTTATCGGTAATACCATTCGACTTGCAATACTTAATCGCCAATCTGAAATTCAGGTTATGAAACTGGTAGGGGCGACGAACCGCTTTATCCGTCGACCTTTTTTGTACACTGGTTTTTGGTATGGCACTTTAGGTGGTGTCTTTGCATGGCTGACTTTAGTGCTCACCATGGGTCTATTAACTGGCCCTATTCGTGAACTCGCAGGGCATTACGGTAGTGATTTTAGTTTGGAGTGGTTCGCCGGCTACATGTTCGTCACATTACCAATGATTGGTGCGTCGCTCGGGGCATCAGGCGCATGGCTGGCAGTCAGTCGCCATCTCCACACTATTGAGCCTGATTAACATGGACAAGGAACTTTTTCCTTAATTTTCACTCTTAGTGTTTGAATTTTTCAGTTAATGTTATTATTAATAAATATTATTTAGGGAGGCCACAACACTATGACAACCGATGTAGCCCAATACAATTTAGCTTTAGCCCCTATTGGCAATTTGGATTCTTACACGAATCTGGTACATAACGTTCCAATGCTAACTGCTGAAGAAGAATATGAACTTGCAACCCGCTTACAACAAAACGGAGATCTGGAAGCTGCTCAGCGCCTGGTATTATCACACCTTCGTTTTGTATCTCGTATTGCAAAAGGGTATAGCGGCTATGGATTACCTGTTGCTGACCTCGTACAGGAAGGCAATATCGGATTAATGAAAGCAGTCAAACGCTTTGACCCTGACAAAGGGGTTCGATTGGTATCATTTGCAGTGCACTGGATCCGTGCAGAAATTCATGAGTACGTCATTCGTAACTGGCGCATAGTAAAAATTGCAACTACCAAGGCACAACGTAAATTATTCTTTAATCTGCGTAGCGCTAAAAAGCGTCTTGGCTGGTTAAATCAAGAAGAAGTGCAAGCCGTCGCTGACGATCTGGGTGTGACTGCCAGCAACGTGATGGAAATGGAACGTCGACTGGCTCAGCCAGATACCTCATTTGACTTACCATCTGATGCCGATGATGACGAAAACAACTTCTCTCCAGTCGCTTACCTGGCAGGACCAGAGCTTTCTGATCCTTTGCAACAATTAGAACAGTCTAACTTTTCTGATTATCAACAACAAAAGTTGAGTAACGCACTGGCAACGTTGGATGAACGTAGCCGTGATATTGTGAGTCAGCGTTGGTTAAACGATGATGGTAAAGCCACATTACATACCTTAGCCGATCAGTATCAGGTGTCTGCGGAACGTATTCGCCAAATTGAAAATAACGCGATGAAAAAACTCAAGGCCTTGATGACTTAGTTTAAACGTCATCTAACAAATCTGGTTACACAAAAAAGCCCGCATTAATGCGGGCTTTTTATTGTATTAAAACCGAAATCTGTTAACGTTCTAATAATGGCAATTTTCCTGTTTTACCATCCCACTCTTCAGCATCAGGTAAAGGATCTTTTTTCTCCGCAATGACAGGCCAAACCTTAGCCAGTTCTTCATTGATCTGTAAAAATTCACTTTGATCATCTGGTAAATCATCCTCTGAAAAAATCGCTTCTGCCGGACACTCTGGTTCACACAGTGTGCAGTCAATACATTCTTCAGGATCAATAACCAGAAAATTAGGACCTTCGTGAAAACAATCCACTGGGCAGACATCTACGCAATCAGTATATTTACATTTAATACAGTTTTCTGTGACAACAAAGGTCATAATAATTTCTCCAAACACAAATTTCGTACAATCTAATTACGTGAATTTTACATGATTTCAAACTAGTCTGGGCAATGTTCAATTTTAAGGTATGATCACTATCCATGATATATAGCTTAAAACTTTACTCATATTTCTTAATAAAGGACTGTGAATTATGCGTCGCATAATAACTATTACTATTTTTGTGATTGTTTTTGCTATTGGCGCGGCATTTTCAGCTATCAATACCGACCCTGTAAGCATTAACTATTATATTGGACAAGTGACTTTTCCACTGTCAGTCATGCTGATCTTATCCTTGATAGCTGGTATTATCATTGGTGCTACTGTCATCTTTGCCAGCACCATACGACTCCGTTATGAAAATCGCCAGCTTCAAAAAAAACTGGATATTTCAGAGCAAGAAATAAATAGCTTGCGGATCTTGCCTCTCAAAGACGAACACTAGGCTCGCATCAAAAATGGAATGGTTGTTTTTTCTGTTACCTATCGCCGCCATATCTGGCTGGCTGGCGGCACGCAGGCATTATAAAAATCAATATATTAAGCAGAAAAGTCCTTTTAACCCTGAGTACTTTAAAGGGTTAAATTACTTGCTCAACGAACAACCGGATAAAGCCATTGATGTCTTTATCCGCCTACTGGAAGTTAACAGTGAAACCGTTGAAACTCATCTGGCACTGGCCAACCTTTTTCGCCGCCGAGGTGAAACCGATCGTGCTATTCGGATCCACCAAAACCTGATCGCCAGACCCTCACTATCACCTCAACAACGTGAACAAGCCCTCGTTGAGTTGGGTCTTGATTACATGCATGCCGGTGTGCTCGATCGCGCTGAACATCTATTTCTTGAACTGTTAAGTAAAGCATCACCACCGAAAGAAGCCTACCAGCAATTGCTACGTATCTACCAACAGGAAAAAAAATGGCAACAGGCCATTAAAATGGCAAAAGAATATCAATCTCATAGCAAGGAAAACATTGGATCCACGATTGCCCAATTTTACTGTGAACTAGCTGAACAACAACTTAAAACATCTCCCAACAACGTTGGGATATTACTCAAACACGCGCATAGCCATGATCAAAACTGTGTTCGAGCAACATTACTCGAGGCTAGGCTACACATCCGTGCTAATAATTTTCGTAAAGCACTCAAATCTTTACTTCGTATTGAGCAACAAAATTACCAGTACATACCAGAAGCACTTCCTCTGATGCAGCAGTGCTATCAACAAATGAACAATTTGCAGGCTTTTAGTAACTGGTTACATGCACTGCTTATTAAGCACCCTAACATGACCAATGCCAGACTGATGTTAGCGCATATCATTCAGCTTCAACATGGCAGTCAGGCAGCTCAAGATTATTTATATCAACAATTACATGCTCATCCTTCTGTTGAAGGTTTACACTCCTTGATTTCATTAGGTCAACCTACAAACCCCATGCTGGTTCCTCTAATCAAAGATATTACTAATACCTTAATTCAACGCAGTCATCATTACACTTGCCAGCATTGCGGTTTTACGGGCAAATCAATGCATTGGTTGTGTCCTAGCTGTAATCGATGGGATACCATTCGTCCAACAGAGATTCATCTTTCCTCTTTAGAAACCCAATTGGAGTCATCAATATGAGTGATGTCACTATTTACCATAATCCGAGATGCAGTAAGTCTCGTCAGACTCTGGCATTACTAGCTCAACAAGGTATCAAATCCGAGGTAATTGAATACCTGAAAACACCACCGACACCAGATACACTACGTACTATTATCAATCAGCTAGGTATCAGTCCACGCCAGTTGTTACGTAAAGGCGAAGCGATTTATAAAGAATTGAATCTAGCAGACGAATCACTCTCTGATGAACAACTTATACAGGCTATGTTTACTCACCCTAAACTCATTGAACGCCCAATTGTAATCAGCAACAACAAGGCAAAGATTGGACGTCCTCCTGAAGCTGTTCTAGACATCATCTAATATGACTGAAATACTGGTTTTATATTACAGCCAATCTGGTCACGTTCGAGACATGGCTGATCACATTGCACGCGGTGTTGAAAGCGTTGAAGGCTGTTCAGCCATATTAAGAACTGTTCCAGCCGTTTCCAGCGTTTGTGAGGCAACAGAAGATGCAATTCCAGCACAGGGACACCTATACGCCAGTCCTGATGATCTTAAGCAATGTGCTGGCCTGATTCTGGGTAGTCCAACACGTTTTGGGAATATGGCAGCACCTTTAAAATATTTTATCGATCAAACTAGTGACGTCTGGCTTTCTGGCTCGTTAATTGGAAAACCAGCAGCGGTATTTACATCAACTGGAAGTTTACACGGTGGTCAGGAATCGACGTTATTATCAATGATGCTCCCTCTGATGCACCACGGCATGTTATTAATTGGCTTGCCATACAGTGAGCAGACATTAATGATGACGACTGATGGAGGGACACCCTACGGAGCCAGTCATCTTGCAGGAAGCAATAATGATCGACCTTTAAGTTCTGATGAAATGGCGCTGTGCAGGTGCTTAGGTCAGCGCGTCGCAACCACAGCAAAGAAATTAACCCCATGACATACTTTTTTAAACGGCTGGCCTTAACCAGTTATTTTGGCTTGATGATTTCATTGATTTGTTGGATAACTCTACCAGAGCATAGTAGTCTCTATCCAACTTCTGCCTTGCTAATCATAGGTTTAGTACCATTGCTATTTCCATTACGCGGCATGTTGCATGGCAAACCTTATACTCATGCTTGGACCGGTTTTCTAATGCTGCTGTATCTTTCACATGGTATCGGTGAAGTCTATAGTGCTACTGAGTACAGTGTATATGCCGCACTTGAAGTACTATTTAGCAGTCTCGTTTTTATCGCTTCTATCATCTTTATTCGACTAAATGCAAAAAATGCGAAAAAATTCACATAATAAATAATTTCATTTTGTTATAAGAATTAAATAACTTATTTAGGAGCGTCGCTATGAGCACAATTTCTGCTTACCAAGCTGGTTTAGCCGGCATTCAATCAGGCATACAAGGTCTAAACAATAATGCAGCTAAAATCGCCAGTACTGAATCATTGCAATTTGACGCTGATATCAGCCAACCAATGATCCATATGATTAGCAATAAACATCAAGTTCAGGCATCAGCAAAAGTAATTGAAACCAGTAACGAAATGCTGGGCACCATACTGGATATTAAAGCATAAACAATGAATATTGATGGTGCTTTACCACCATTTACCGCTACACACAGTCAGTCAAAGCAATCTGACACGACAGACTCAGCCAGTAATGACAAGCTGCACTCTGGCCTATCAGAACAAGACCAGCAACAAATACAAAAACTGAAAGCCCGTGATCAGGTAGTTCGTGCACATGAAGCTGCTCACTTAGCCGCTGGTGCTGGTGTTGTTAGTGGTGGTGCCAACTTTACTTTTCAACGAGGCCCTAATGGTGTGCAATATGCTATTGGTGGAGAAGTCTCAATTGACACATCAGAAATTGCAGGAAATCCTGAGGCAACATTAAGAAAGGCAGAACAAATTCGTGCCGCAGCACTAGCCCCTGCGCAACCTTCATCACAAGATATAAAAGTCGCTGCCAAAGCTTCTCAAATGGCCATTGAAGCACGCGCAGAAATTGCTCAACAGCGACGTAGTGAAAATACTGGTGAGAAAACCAGTAATAATCCCTTTACTTCATCCTCAAATTCAACTGGGAACTTGCTTGATTTAACCGTCTAAACACCAGAATTTGCTAGAATAGCGACTTTAATGAATTAACCTGCGTCCTACTATTTTGACATCGCCTGATTTTCCAGCTTTATCTATCACTGAAATACAGTCCGTCCTCGAACAGACAAGTGCCAGCAAACTCGATGACATACTGCTACATACTTCTGTGCCATCAACGAATGATGAGCTATGGAAGCGACTTGCCGAGGGAAAAACAACACCTGCTGTGTGTCTCAGTGAAAGTCAAACTGCAGGCCGTGGACGGCGCGGTGATCATTGGCATTCACCACACGCAGGCAATCTATACCTGTCTATTTTCTGGCCATTTCCCGCAGAAATGACTAAAAACGGCCTTAGTATTGCTATTGGTATTAGCTTGATAAACACACTCAAAGATGAAGGAATCAATGGCTTACAGTTAAAATGGCCCAATGATATTTTATATAAAAGACAAAAACTGGCAGGAATTCTAGTAGAATCTCGGTTCGGTATAAAACAGCATACCGTCATCGGTATTGGCCTTAATTTTAAGCTTCCAGCCGCCACAAAAAACCAAATTCAACAACCTACCATTAGCCTTCAACAGCTTTGTACAACCGTACCCTGTCGAAACAGGCTAGCAGGAAAAATTATTCATAATATGATTGAAACTTTAGAACTCTTCCAGCACAGTGGATTAAACCACTTTCTACCTCAATGGCCGAACTATGATGCACTCGCCGATCAAACCATCACTCTAATCAGTGACCATGATAAACTAACCGTACAGGCCCGTGGCATCAATGATCAAGGTGAATTACGATACCAACATAACAACATGCTACACACTCTGTCTAACAGTCACGTCAGTATCAGGTTTTCCTCATGAAACTATTAGTAGATATTGGAAACACCCGTATTAAATGGACCTGCATTGAATCTGGTGGTTTAACTGAAAGCCAAAGTTTTAATCGTAGTAAAACAGGCATCAAAGCCTCACTTAATAATCAGTGGAAAACACTTAAAGACATTAGCTCCATCTACGTTTCCAACGTTTCAGGAGATAAAATAGCCCAACAGTTAACCGAATGGACTGAAAAACAATGGCAATTAAGTCCCGTATTTATCCACAGTGAACAAAAGAAATTTGGCGTTACTAACTCTTATTCACAGCCAGAGTTACTAGGTGTTGACCGCTGGTTAGCCTTAATTGCAGCTAGACAACATGCACGTCAGGCAACCTGTGTTATCGACTGTGGTACAGCAATTACCGTTGATGTTATTACCAAGTATGGTGTCCATCAGGGCGGGATGATTTTACCTGGCTTGTCGTTAATGCGGCAGGCCCTGACCGACAATACCAGCGACATTAATGACACCACTGAAGCAAGTGATTTTAGAACCCTTGCTGTCAATACACAAAGTGCTATCCATTCAGGCTGTCTCTACACAATAACAGCGAGTTTAGAATCCTTGATTAACGATCTTCAGGAACAGTTTGAAAACCGCATTCGTTTTATCATTACCGGTGGTGACGCTGAAACACTACAACCACTTCTACCCTCGTTTGTCGCGCACTATCCTGATATCGTATTAAAAGGCTTAGCCTATTATGCGCGTCAGGGTGATAAGAAATCTAATTCCTCGCAAGAAACTGTGGAAACTGTGGAAACTGTGGAAACTGTGGAAACTGTGGAAACTGTGGAAACTGTGGAAACTGTGGAAACTGTGGAAACTGTGGAAACATGAAGTTTGTCAGATCACATAATCTCATGTAGTCTTTCGCCCCCTTAAGGAGAGCTGGCCGAGTGGCTGAAGGCGCACGCCTGGAAAGTGTGTATAGGTTAATCCCTATCGAGGGTTCGAATCCCTCGTTCTCCGCCATATAAAAAAACACCCTCATCTGAGGGTGTTTTTTTATATGCTCTAAATACTCAATTTCGATAAAAATCTTCGTTATACAAAATCACCAGGAATAATATTTTCATAAGCGCCAGCGAGCCAGAAGGATAAGATACATAGATGTCTTTTGTGTTCAATTCCACTTAGTAAATTTATATCCAAAAACCGATTTATATTGATGTAAATAACTTATGCGACAACCCAAAATTTAAATAGCAAAAAAACCAAAAAACCCTTAGAATTACGGCTTACTATGGTGACCTGCACTGGTCTCCTCGCGACGACATGTTGGTCATCCCGTCAGGCCCGGAAGGGAGCAGCGGAACCTTCGGACTCGGGCGCCGAGATTTGGCTGGTGCGGGCCATCGCCCATATTGAGCTAGGTATTCACACACTACTATGAGTTATTTGGTTCTCGCCCGAAAATGGCGACCTAAAACCTTTTCAGAAGTCGTTGGGCAACAACACGTACTTCGCGCCCTAATCAATGGCCTAGATCAAAATCGTTTACATCATGCTTTTTTGTTTTCAGGCACTCGCGGTGTCGGTAAAACAACACTGGCTCGAATCCTGGCCAAATCTCTTAACTGTGAACAAGGCGTTAGTTCAACACCCTGTGGCGAATGTCAAAGTTGTCAGGAAGTTGATGCGGGTCGGTTTGTCGATTTGATTGAGGTCGATGCGGCATCACGAACCAAAGTCGATGACACACGAGAACTACTTGATAATGTGCAATATGCGCCCAGTCGTGGTCGCTATAAAGTCTATCTGATAGACGAAGTACATATGCTTTCAACAAGCAGTTTTAATGCATTATTAAAAACACTTGAAGAGCCCCCACCCCACGTTAAGTTCTTATTTGCGACCACTGATCCGCAAAAATTGCCGGTCACAATTTTATCACGGTGTTTACAGTTTAATTTACGCAGGCTGGACATCACTCAAATATCAGAGCACCTTGCGGACATATTGCAAAAAGAAGTCATAGAATTTGAACAAACCGCCTTAATAGAAATTGCCCGTGCAGCCGATGGCAGCATGCGTGATGCACTCAGCCTTCTGGATCAAGCCATTTCCTTTGGTGCAGGCAAAGTCAGTAGCGAACAAATTCATCAAATGCTGGGGTCTATTTCTCAGCAACAAATACACACACTAATGAAAGCACTGATAGATCATGATGGGCATGATTTATTACAACAATCTCATGAACTCTCTGCTCAAGGGCGTGACTTCAACACGGTTCTGAATGAGTTATTGGCAACGCTACAGCAAATAGCCACAATACAATTGGTGCCCAATCTAGAACACTCAGATGATAGTGATTACGAACAGCTACAGTCTTTAGGCCAAAAAATATCACCTGAAATAGTGCAGTTGTTCTATCAAATCGCTCTCCACGGGAAACGTGATTTACCCTATGCCGCCGATCCTAAAAGTGGTTTTGAAATGACGCTGCTGAGAATGTTGAGTTTCCAGCCTAAAGTCATTGGTACGAAAAATCATGTAGATCTAACCACAACTGTACCACCCGTTCAGACCCAACAGAAATCGGCTCAAAACACTAGCACCAATCCCCGGCAAGTTCACACTGAACTTGAGCAAAACGCTGCTACAACTGAATTTCAACAACCCGAACCTATTCAACCACTACAAGTTGAGGAACCAAAAGCAGTAGAAGTGACCTCTGATGTCACGCCAGTCGACAGCGCATCAGAAATACTCAATGCCAGTAACTGGCTTAGCACGATTGGTAGCCTGAAACTCACTGCTTTTGCTCGGCAACTAGCTGACAACAGTGCATTCATAAAATCTGAAGGCGATAAAGTGACGCTAGCTATTGCGCCTGAACTTGCGCATCTCGCTAACCCAAAAGCTCAAGAGCGTCTAGAACTGGTACTTGGTAAACATCTCGACCAGACAATAAAACTTATTTTTACTCAAAATACCGAACAATATCTGACAGCAACCGCAACTCTAGCAGCGGAACAATCAGAACAAGCCAAACAGAATCAACAACAGGCAGCGGATTCTATTCATAATGATCCGGCCATTGATGCACTAAAACAGACCTTTAATGCCCGTATTATTGAAAGCTCAATTAAACCCATTACAGAGGACAAAAAATGAAAGGTGGACTCGGCAACCTGATGAAACAGGCTCAGCAAATGCAAGCTAACATGGAAAAAGCTCAACAAGAACTTGCCAATGTAGAAGTCACTGGTCAAGCAGGTGGCGGCATGGTTAAAGTTGTGATGACTGGCAAGCATGATGTAAAACGTGTCAGCATCGAAGATGCCTTATTTGAAGATGATAAAGACATGCTTGAAGACTTGATCGCAGCGGCTGTCAATGACGCAGTACGCCAAGTTGAGAAGACCACTCAAGATCGTATGTCCGGGATGTTACCTCCTGGCATGAAAATGCCATTTTAATAGCTCTCATCATTAAATAATGGCAAATCTCGGACCAGGCATAGAACAATTAATTGAAGCTTTTCGCTGCTTACCCGGCGTTGGGCCAAAATCAGCTCAACGTATGGCATTTCATGTGCTTGAACGCAATCGTGATGGTGGCGAACGCTTAGCCAATGCTCTTAGCAATGCACTGGATACTGTCCAACATTGCCAGCGCTGTAGAATTTTAAGCGAAACCGAATTGTGTAGTCGATGTGGAGATGACAAACGTCGTCATGATCAGATCTGCATTGTTGAAATGCCCAGTGACGTCGTTGCTATTGAACAGGCAACTCATTATCAGGGTCAGTTTTTTGTACTTTCCGGTCACCTGTCACCACTAGATGGGGTAGGTCCAGAAGCTTTAGGCATTCCCAAACTCATTGAATTGCTCGAACAAAACTCTATTCAAGAAGTCATTCTTGCCACTAATCCCACCGTTGAAGGTGAAGCAACAGCACACTATATCAGCCAGTTAGCCCATGCCAGACAAATTACTGTCACTCGACTCGCGCATGGCATACCACTCGGAGGTGAGCTAGAATATGTGGACAGTGGTACACTATCAATCGCGTTTGCAGGTCGAGAATCGATCTAGAACAACATTATACAAGTAATCCAAGAGTAGCTTATATGGCTGAAGAACATGCTCCATTTGAATTATTAAAGTCATTTTCAGGTCTAATTCATCGTCAACCTCTATTCATCACAGATCGTCTAGATGTTGATAGTTATCACTTAACGTTTCTCAATAAACAAGGTGAAAAACTGGATGATGACTCTGAGATACCTGCTTTTCTAGAACAGCTTCCTGATATTTTACCCTCGATCAGTGACCGCCAGAAAGCACTGTTATCCATTCCAGAATCATGGCGTGATGCCCTACTCAATATTCATACCACAACGATAAATTTCACTATTGATATTGACGGTAAAAACACACCAGATTCAGGCAAGAATTTATTTTCATATGCGAGTCATGCTGACGCTGTATCTGATGACAACAACACAGATACTTTATTAATCGATTTAAATCGATTTAATTCTCAGAGCTTTACTGAACACCTCCCATTTTGGCGTAATCACCATAAAATTTTATGCGCCACCAACGTCAATAATTTAGATAATTATCAGTTGTGTAAGTCTAATGCCTTAGATCTTCTTCAAGGCCAGTTCTACACCTTACCTTCAGCAAAAGAGCAACAAAAAATATCACCATCTATACAAATTTTGATGGAACTGCTAGTCAAGCTCCAGGATCCTGATATTAGTCCTGATGATGTGGCACACACTATCAATCAAGATATTTCTTTAAGCTATAAGTTATTACGATTAATCAACTCCGCATTTTTTGGTCTGCCTAGAGAAGTCAGCAGCACCCAAGAAGCAATCATAATGCTAGGCCACAACAAAATCAAAACATGGGCCAGTTTGCTCAGCCTGTCCGGCATTGATGATAAACCAGTTGAATTGCGTATTGTTGCCATGACTCGAGCAAGAATGTGTGAATTACTTGCAAAGTACTATAAGGGCTCGCCAGAAACATTCTTTGCAGTTGGATTGTTTTCAACGCTTGATGCATTAATGGATAAACCGCTTGGATCCTTAATCGAAAAACTGCCTCTATCTCCAGAGCTCAAAGAAGCATTACTCCATAAATCGGGAGCAGCAGGTAATGCTTTAAGAGATGTTTTAAATTATGAAATAGGTGACTGGCTTGCTATTAACACTTCATCCATACCTGTTGAAGTATTGGCAAAATTGTATTTAGATGCCATTCACTGGGCTAAAGAACTGAATACTCAACTACAAGATTAGCCATGTCACTCACTTGGTTGGAAGCATCAGCTGACAGCATATTTCCACCGATTGAATACGCCTATGAAGACGGTTTATTAGCTGCAGGGGGCGATCTGTCAGCATCACGTCTTATTGATGCATACCGCCGCGGCATATTTCCATGGTTTAATCGGAATGACCCTATACTGTGGTGGAGTCCTGATCCACGCATGGTATTGTTTACAAATGATGTCAAAATATCCCGCAGTTTAAAAAAAGCCATTCGAACCACTGACATCACCGTGACAATGGATCGTGCATTTTCTGATGTTATTGCCTGCTGCGCTGCACCACGACAAAATCAATCTAATGATACTGGTGACACCACATGGATTCATTCTGACATGATTGATGCCTATAATCAGCTACATCAACAAGGTATCGCCCATAGTGTTGAATGCTGGCATGAAGGCCAATTGGTTGGGGGCTTATATGGTATTGCCCTCGGCCAAGTTTTTTTTGGTGAGTCCATGTTCAGTAGCATGGCAGACGGTTCAAAAATTGCTCTTGTCACATTGTGTCAACAATTGCAGCGCTGGGGTTTTCTAATCATTGATTGCCAAGTCTATTCTGAGCATCTCGCTAGCATGGGAGCCCAAGAAATCGCTAGAAAGGACTTTATTGGCTATTTAGATAAATACTGCGCCACTACTATGCCTGATGGGCATTGGCAATTAGATCTGGATTTACCCATCAAATCATGAGTTCGATACTTAAATTTTATCAGGATACGCCCCACTCCTGTTCGTATCTGTCTGAACAGCAAGCCCAAAATATCTATCCAGATCCAGGGCATCCAATGAGCAATAGCTTATATAGCCAACTGATTCAACATGGTTTTAGACGAAGTGGCAATCATGCCTACCGTCCATACTGCCCAGATTGCAAGGAATGCATCCCTGTTCGAATTAATATAAATCAATTTACAACTAACCGTAGCCAACGCCGCTGCCTACAACGAAATAGTCACCTTACTATATCGCCCCATCCTGCTGAATTTAACCCTGAGCACTACCAACTCTATGAACGCTATCTAATGACGAGACATAGTGGTGGCGGGATGGATAATCCTACCGAAGAGAGTTACCTTAACTTTCTTACCTGTGAGTGGAATGATGCCGTTTTTCTCGAGTTTCGTGATCAATCAAAACTCGTTGCTGTCGCAGTGACGGATTATGTTCATGACGGCTTATCTTCCTTTTATACTTTTTTTGATCCTGAACGGACTAAACAAAGTCTCGGTACCTACGCTATTTTACAACAAGTTAATCTCGCACAAACACAACGTTTATCATGGGTTTATCTCGGCTATTGGATAAAAGATTGTCAGAAAATGCGCTATAAACAAACTTTTGCTGCATTAGAAGGGTATATTGATCAGCGCTGGCAATCATTAAAAACATGAAAAACTTTGAATAATCAGCAGTTTTCCGGCAAAATGGCTGTTTAACCGCACACTTAACTAGAATTTAGAGATTTATGGCAAAAGAAGAACATATTGAATTTGAAGGCACAGTGATTGACACGATGCCTAACACTACCTTTCGTGTTGAACTGGAAAATGGTCACATTGTAACAGCCCATATTTCTGGAAAAATGCGTAAAAACTATATTCGTATTTTGACTGGTGATAAAGTCACCGTTCAACTAACACCGTACGATCTAAGTAAAGGCCGCATTACCTATCGTGCTCGTTAATTTTCACCAGAGCAGTCTGTTCTTGTTGTGGAAATAATATCCTCTTAAAAATACAGGTATGATTTCTTACGGAACATTTGACTAAATGCTAGGATGGCAAGAAAAATGAATGCAACAAAAGTCCATCCAGGAATACTCAGCCCCATAAACGACCACAGAACTTCGGCACACTCGCCAGATCCTCGCATCACCATTTCAATGGCTTTGCTTACTGGAAAGTTATCAAGAATAAAATTCAAGCCCGGGCCACAACTAGGCACCTGATCTTCTGGCAAGTTCTGAAGCCAGACATGTCGAGCTGAAATTCCTGCTCCTATCAAAGCCAAGCTTCCTGTTATAAAAGCGTAAATACGAATACCAAATATCCCTGGGTTATGTAACACCGCCAGCAACAGTATAAAGCCGACTAACAAAATGAATACTCTCTGTAAGATACATAGCGGGCAGGGCTCTAGATGTTCAATAAACTGAAAGTAACCAGCTATAGCCAACATAGCTGCACAAAGCAAGAAGCCCATCAAAAATAAACTGCGTGACGATGACATTGTTTTCTCCGAACAAGAATTTTGTGCTAACTTACATTAAAGATCTTTAGGTTTAAAGGAGTAGTGTTATGAATGAACAAAATTTAGAACAGAAACTCATCGCTGCCTATGACAAAATGATGCACCGTGTCGAACATCTCCTTGATACCGCAGAACAACAAGCACTTCCTGTATTACAAAAAAACATTGAAAAGGCAAAACTTCAAGCCATTGAATTAAAAGAGATATCTAAAGAGGAAGCCGAAAAAATTGGTGGGTATCTGAGACGAGATATTCAGGATGCAGCTGACTACCTTGAGCGCTCTGGCAAAGAAATTTCGACATGGTTCAACTTTGATCTTGAACTGGTTGAAGACAGGCTACTTGATGTATTTTCCAAAATAGCGGATAGAACACGTATCGAACTTGCGCAACTTGCTGCACAGGCTAAACGGGCACAGGAATACCACACCGGAGAAATTACCAGTATCGGTACACTTGCATGCCAAAACTGTGACACTCTGGTTCACTTTAAAAAAACCAGTCGCATTCCACCATGTCCTAAATGCCATAAAGCTATTTTTGTACGCACACGTCGCAAATAACTAATCAGTTTCAGGCAACCAGAGCCAGCCTCCGTCAGTAATTAACTGACACAATAGTGTTGCAGACTGAGTATCTTGCTTGAGCGTTTGCCAATCAAGCAATGTAAGTGTGGACTTTTCGGTCAACATCGCCAGATTGGCGATACCATGCTCATCAACCATATAGGTTTCACCGCCCATAAAGAGTTGTCCATTCATCTCATTAGCTGTCCACGCAAATCGATAATAGGGATTTCGAGCCAATTCATACCCTTGCTCAAACTGACTATTCAACTCCGTGATTGAGGCTTGTTCACTGAACGTTTCTGTCGCAAGGTCGACTAAACTGGACTTGGTGTCGGTGACAAATTTACCCAATGCGGTCGCTAGAAAAGGTTCAGCCTCATCAATAGCATGATGCAACATTTGTTTTAGCCTGACGACGGCATTAGAATCTATTTCACTACCATGTTGTGTCACTATTAAATCTGGATCGCTGTACCGACTTTTACCCAGTCCCTGTTCCATCATGGTGTTAATAACTGCATCCAACATGTCAACACGACTGGGAGCACGAAAGCCAAATGAGAAGGTCATACAGTCATTAAGAGCTACACCATGATGGGCAAAATAAGGAGGCAAATACAGCATATCTCCCGGCTGCAAATCCCATGCTTGGTCGGCAGTAAATTCAGCCATGATTTGCAAATCCAGTCCATCAATCAATGAAGCGTCATAAACAGGTTGGTCACTAATTTGCCAACGTCTGCTACCCATTGCTTGCAATAGAAATACATCATAGCCGTCCGTATGCGGGCCTACTGTGCCAAATTCAGGTGCATAACTGATCATCAAATCATCACGCCGCCAATCAGGAATAAAGCGAAATGGATCTAGTAATGACTGTAATTCAGGTAAATGTTTATCAACGTCTTGTACCAACATCGTCCAATGGCTTGCAGGCAAACGGTCAAAAATATCTTCTGACAAAGGGCCATGGGTTACCTGCCAGGCACCATCACTCCCCTTTTCCTCAATAAGTCTTGATTCAATTTCCGGCTCGCAAGCGAGACCGGCTAAATCATCAGGACTAACGGGGGACTCAAAATCAGCAAAGGCCTGACGAATCAATAATGGCTTTTTCTGCCAATATTGAATTAAAAACTCCTGTTGGCTCAGTCCGGTATTAAAAAATTCTGTCATCAATCTGTTTAGCTGGCAGCTTCAACTTTGAACACCACATTATCCACACTGATAATTTTCACTTTTGTGCCAGCCGGACAATCTTCGCCTTCAATTTTCCATGTTGAATCATCTACCCGTACCTTACCCTGCCCATCTACAATCGATTCTTTCAAAGTAATCACCCTGCCAACATATTGCTCTCCACGCCGATTGAGTAAAGGTTCGTCGGTCGCAATTGGATTTTTATTATAATAATGCCGCCAGACCACAATGCTGATGACAGAGAGAATCGCAAACATAAATACCTGATATTCCCACTGCATTTCAGGTATCAAGAATAAAGCTAGTCCAGTTAAAAACGCTGCAATCGCCATCCACAACGCAAAAAATGTCGGGGCTAATATTTCAAAAATCACCAATACAATGGCGATGATCCACCAGTGCCAGAAATCTAAATCAAATGCCATTTCCATCGTTATGCTCCTTTATTAAAAGCATCTTTGGCAAGTTCAGCAATGCCTCCTAGTGAACCTATCACGCTGCTTGCCTCAAGAGGCATAAAGATCACTTTATGATTATCTGCTGATGCCATATCTTTCAATGCATCCACATATTTTTGTGCCACAAAATAATTGATCGCCTGTATATCCCCTTTAGCAATCGCTTCTGACACCATTGTTGTTGCTTTTGCCTCTGCTTCAGCAAGGCGTTCTCGCGCTTCAGCATCACGAAAGGCTGCTTCACGACGTCCTTCAGCATCTAACATTACTGCTTGCTTTGCACCTTCAGCCTTTAATATTTCAGCTTGTCTCAAGCCTTCTGCTTCGAGAATGTTGGCTCGCTTCTCACGCTCAGCTTTCATTTGACGGCCCATCGCTTCAACCAAATCTGCCGGAGGTGCAATATCCTTGATTTCTATTCGAGTCACTTTGACACCCCATGGGGTTGTGGCATCATCAACCACAGCTAGTAGACGTGCATTAATCTCATCACGCTTGGATAATAATTCATCCAGATCCATTGACCCCATCACGGTACGAATATTAGTCATGGTTAAATTCAAAATTGCGTTATGCAAATTATTGACTTCATAGGCTGCTTTCGCTGCATCAACCACTTGAAAAAATACCACGCCATCCACACGTACCATTGCATTATCTTTAGTGATAATTTCTTGCGACTGCACATCAAGTACCTGTTCCATCATATTAATCTTGGCTCCGATACTGTCCATCACGGGCACGATTAAGTTCAAGCCGGGCCGTAAGGTGCGGGTATAACGACCAAACCGTTCTACTGTAAATTCTCGTCCTTGCTGCACAGACTTGACGCCCATCAGTACAATGACAATGGCTAGGACCATAAAAAAGAGTACAAACGCTGAAAAACCTTCCATTACATTTCTCCTGTTTTCTGAACGTAATTTATTACGGCGATAATAACAGCAATAAAACCAAATCAACGATAAAACTTGGACATTTTGTCACTGAAGTCGGACAATACACCTACTATTTTATTTCCTACGATAGCTATGAAATCACAATTTATCATCACACTCTGTTTATTGTTATCCAGTATCAATGCGTTCGCTGAGCAGTGGTATCATGTTGAATTAATCGTATTCGAACAACTTGATACTGTCACAGACGAACAATGGCCTCAAATGGAGCGTGTCAGTAATACAGAAATCAGCACCGCCACTATGCTATCACCTAAGATGGCAACGCCCCTCATTCAGGCCGCTAAAAATGAAACCCTGTCTGAAGCAGCCTCTCATCTAAATCAGTCTACTCATTATCAAGTGCACTACCACAAAGCATGGCAACAGCCTATTATGCAAAAAGGCCAGGAAGAAGCTGTTAGCATTCACTCAGACAACGAAATTATTGAAGGCAATATTCGACTGTATAAAGCCACTTATCTACATGCAAAACTTGATTTATGGCTCAAGCAGAATATGATGCACGTTAGTAGCTGGTCAGATGCCTCACCAGATGGTATTGATATTAGTGAATTACCACGGAATCCGAACTTAAAAGAATCTCGTCGAATACGCAGCAAAAAAGTGCACTACTTTGACCACCCGAAAATGGGGGCATTATTAAAGTTAACCCCCATTGAAACACCGGTGGCAGTAGAAATTGACAAAGAACTACTGGAAACCTTCTCTTTACCAACGGAAGCTACGCCTACTGTGTCTGAATAAAATCAGCCAGTAATTGTCTGACTTGCTGCATACCGCCAGCTAGTGTGTGTTCTATCTGATCCATAGTTATCACACCATCACTGATACCTGCAGCCCAATTCACCATTAGTGCGCAGGTAGCATAAGCCATATTAAGTTCACGAGCCAAAGCTGCTTCCGGCATTCCTGTCATGCCCACCATGGCACAACCATCCTGTGCCATCCGTTTAATTTCTGCTGCAGTTTCCAAGCGTGGCCCTTGAGTTGCACCATAGGTCCCGCCATTCACTACAGCTAAGCCAGTATTTTTAGCCGCCTGTATAATTATTTGTCTAAGGTGTTCGTCGTAGGGATAACTAAAATCAATATGGTTTTCAACCGAAAAATCATCACTGTAAAAACTTTGCTCCCTGCCATAAGTGTAATCAATAATTTGATCTGGCACGGCTAATACACCTGGCGCGAGATCACTGCGAATTCCCCCGACAGCTGCAACAGCTACGATTTTTTCTACACCTTGTTCATACAAGGCCCAGATATTGGCTCGATAGTTAATTTTGTGCGGTGGGATACTGTGATATTGGCCATGTCTCGGTAAAAATATCACCGATTTCCCATGAAACTCTCCCACTATTAAATCATTAGAAGCGTTGCCAAAAGGCGTGCTCACAACTCGCTGTTCTCTTATCTCCAGTCCTTCCAGTGACAATAGTCCGGTACCACCAATAATTGCCAGCTTACTCATTAATTAGCTTCCTTAACAGCATAGATGCCCGGTGTATTACGCCAAAAACCCTTATAATCCATTCCAAATCCAAACACATATCGATCGGGTACTGTCAAACCAACAAATTCTGGTGGTGTGCCGACCTTATTATCATGCAACTTATCAATCAGCGTTACACAACTCACAGAATTTGCCCCAGCCTTTTCACAGTAATCTCTTAGAACCTGCAGCGTCACTCCCTCATCAAAAATATCTTCGATCAGTATCACCGTACGATCTGTCAGATCGGTCACTGGCTGATGAAGCCATGTCAACTCCCCCCCGATCGTTTTATCACCGTAACGACTGACATGAATATAATCTAATTCCAATGGGAAATGGAGTTTAGGTAACAAATGGCCTGCCGTAATGACTGACCCATTCATCACACATAACAACACAGGATTTAAAGTAGCGTACTTCTCATTTAATACTGAGGCCAGCTGATCAAGTGCATCATTGATTTCTGTCATTGAATACAACTGTTCTGCATTGTCAAAAATTTGCTGGATGTGTTTCATTTATTTCTCATAGCTCTGTTGGGATTAACCATTATAATGGCAAATTTTATTATTAAGGGGTATAAAAATGCGCCGTCTTTGGCCGCTTTTTTTATTTGTGATTATTTTTGCTGTGGCATTAATGGGGGAAAACAACCGATTCACCGCTATTAAATCACAACACACCACATCACAACGCATCATTTCACTTTCCCCCAGCATAACTGAAACAGTATCTGCTCTTGGCCTGAGGAAACAGCTTATTGCTGTAACCGATTATTGTGACTTTCCAGCCGATGTTCTCAGTCTGCCAAAAGTGGGAGGATTTATTAATCCTAATCTTGAAGCCATCGTCGCCCTTAAACCTGATTTAGTTATTTTACCGGAGAGTCAACAAAAAACCCTTGAACAACTCCACCAGCTACAAATTCCTACCCTCGCCGTTCGCAACACCACATTGTCTGAAATAAAAAATACCATCCACATGATTGGGCAATACACTCAACAATACACTCAGGCACAGCAATTATTAGCCAACATTGACCAGCAAATAAACAGCATACAAAATAAAACTGCCGGACTTTATCGTCCACGTGTACTGATCTCAATAGGACACAGTATTGGTAGTGAACACATTAAAACGACGTATATCGCCGGCCAGAATGATTTTTACAATGATTTGATTACCTTAGCCGGTGGCCGTAATGCCTATCAAGGTACACACCTTAAAGTCCCATCATTATCCACTGAAGGCATTATGCAGTTAAATCCACAGCTTATTTTTGATATTTTCCCTGAAGCAGATGATCATGATGCTGATCTTCATCAAGTACGGCAACGCTGGCAAAATATTGCTTATATTGATGCTGTCAAAAATAATCGTGTCCATATTATTGAACAAAATTATGCCACCATCCCCGGACCACGAATATTTCTTCTACTTGAGCATTTTGCCCGCTTGATTCATCCTGAACTGGATTGGGAATCCCCTTCAAAATGACTGCGCTACTACAAATTCACGATCTCACTGTACAAGTGGCTAACAAATCATTGCTATCAAATATTAACCTTGAACTTAATCAAGGTGATTATTTGTGTGTACTTGGCCCTAATGGTGCAGGTAAAAGTACCTTGTTAAAAACAGTAATGGGTATTATCAAACCAGCTACCGGTACCATCACAGTAAATCAACATTCACTTTCGCAATTAAACCAAAAACAATGGTCTTGTATGGTCAGTTATGTTCCACAAACCCATGGCCAAAAACTTAACTTTCTAGTGAAAGAGTTTATCCAGATGGGACGTTATCCCTATCACACAACTTTCTCAAACTGGTTACCAGAAGATCAGCAAGCATTAGAGCGCGCGATTGAAATCACCCAGACTGATATTTTTTTAGATCGTCATATGCAAACGCTAAGCGGCGGAGAGGCTCAACGGGTAATGATTGCCGCAGCATTGTGTCAGAAAACACCACTATTACTACTTGATGAGCCAACCAGTTTTCTTGACCCTCACCATCAAGTCGAAGTCCATCAACTTATTCAACAACTAAATCGACAACATGACATCAGTATTATAGAAGTCAGCCATGACTTGAATCATGCTAGCCAACATAGTAAACAGATCCTGGCTCTTAAATACGGTAAAACACTCTGGCATGGTCCATCATCAGACTTGCTACAGGAGTCGCATTTACGTGATTTGTATGATCAAGACTTTGTTTTCACCACCCATCCTCAAACTGGTGCGGTTATCGCCCTGCCGAGTGAACAACTATGAAAGCAGCGAACACCTTATTAATTATCTTCATAGTAACAATTATCATTGTGCTACTGAGTCCAAACTTAGGTTTAATAAACACCGCTAACCCTGAAATCCAGCATCATATTTTGACCCAACTCCGTATTCCAAGAGTCTTGTTTGCCTTTTTAGCTGGCTCAGGACTAGCAATCTGTGGCATGGTCTTTCAAGCAATGTTTCATAACCCACTAGCCACTCCTTTCACTTTAGGTGTTGCTAGTGGTGCCTCGCTCGGTGCAGCGTTCTATGTTTATCTAGGGTTCAGCTTCAGTTTTCTGGGAATTGATGGCACTACCTTTGCTGCTTTCACAGGTGCTTTGATTGCTATCAGTTTTGTCTATGGCATCAGCCGATTTCGTAGTGGGTTTTCACTTGAAACCTTGTTATTAACAGGGGTAGCAATCAGTTTCTTTTTTTCCAGCCTAATTTTATTTATTCAGTATCTCAGTAATGTGTCTGACTCATTTCGGATATTGCGTTGGCTAATGGGCGGCTTAAGCATTGTTGGCTACCGAGATATATTTCAGCTACTGCCCTTTGTCAGTGTCTGCATTGCCGTTATCTTGTGGTTAAGCCGTGAACTCAATTTACTGATGGCAGGAGATGATATAGCTCTTAGCCGTGGCGTTGCCGTTCAACCGATACGTTATCTGCTATTTTTTGTAACGTCATTATGTGTCGGTGCTATTGTGGCACTCTGCGGGCCCATTGGATTTATAGGCATGATGGTGCCTCATATCTGCCGTCTACTCATAGGAAGTGACCATCGCTGGCTCATACCTGCAACGATTTTATTTGGTGGTGGATTTCTTATCTTATGTGACACCATAGCAAGACTGATTATTGCCCCGGCAGAAATTCCGGTAGGCGTGATCACTACCTTACTCGGTGGGCCTTTTTTTCTGTGGTTATTAATCAAATTCAAAGCGTCTTGACCGACTATCGCTCAAAGTGTGAATATATCAACAAGACAGATTTTGTTGTTGATTCGTCCTTTAACCATTGAGTATTTTCTACGGTGAATAAATATAAAGTCTTTGTTTTACTAGTCACTTTAGGCTTATCTCGCATCTGTTTTCCCGCACAGATAGAACAGGAAGCATCCATTGCCCCATCAAATAAAGACGTTGAACGAACAGTACCCATACAGTTTTATGGCACTACATCCAGATATCTGTGGTTAGATAAACAACAACTGACCAATCAAGCATACGATGCCCTTGACTTTATATCCACAGCCTCCATCCATGGGCTGTTCCCCGATGATTATCATTACACAACCTTACGTCAGTTAACTCCCCCACAGGATGAAGATACCGCCCAAAGATTCGATGTTTTACTGACTGATGGTCTGCTTAGCCTAATTCATGATCTCGCTGTTGGTCGCTTTAATCCCATAGAGGCAGATCCACACTGGTTCATTCCTGCAAAAACGTTTGATGCAGCAGATTTTTTACAGCAGGCATTATTATCAAAACATCTGAAAACGGTTCTACAATCACTTATTCCCACTAGCGCTGACTATCATAAATTAACTGAGGCAGCGACACGTTATCAGAGTTATGTAGATCGTGGTGGTTGGAGAAAAATACCGTCGACTCAACTACTACATCCTGGCGATGTTCATCCACACATTCCAGCCATTCGAACACGACTGGCTTTCGAGGATAAGGATCTTGTGCTCACAGTTGATAATCATTCCACGCGTTACGACTCCTCACTGGTGCATGCTGTTCGCCGCTTCCAGAAGACACACAGCCTGAAAATAGATGGAATTATCGGTGAAGACACGTTACGTGAAATGAATGTCTCTGCCAGCACACGGTTAAAGCAGATTAAAATCAATCTGGAACGTCGACGCTGGCTACCTAGAACACTGGGGCAACGATATGTACTGATTAATCTGGCAAGCTACAAGCTTTTTGCAATAGACAATGACACTAAAAAGTTGGATATGCGCGTAATAATTGGTAGGGAAAAACGGCCTACTCCCAGCTTTGCCAGCGAACTCAATCATCTGGTTATTAATCCCTTCTGGAATGTGCCTAAAAAGTTGGCTCGCCTTGATTTATTACCTAAACAGCAAGCTAATCCTGACTATTTTCATCTACAGGCGATCCGTGTATTTTCCAAAAAAAATGGTCGGCGAATTGAGCATGATCCGTACTTGATCGATTGGCAATCAGTTAGCCGTCGTCACTTCCCTTACATTTTAAGACAAGATCCCGGCGAGCATAATGCCTTAGGCCGCTTCAAGTTTATGTTCCCAAACCAGTGGGATATTTACCTGCACGACACACCTGATAAACAACTGTTCAATGAAAGTAAACGTTCCCTAAGTTCAGGTTGTATTCGAGTTGAAGACCCTGAGGCACTGGCCAATTTCACTATGCCTGTAGATCGTAGCGGAAAAAGCATAGAGGAACTAATCAATAGCAAGCAAAATCTTGGGCGTAGACTAGCTGATCCATTATCAATTTATGCAGTCTATTTCACCGTTTGGCTGGACAATAATCAACTCTTATTTTCACCCGATATATACCAACGAGATCAACGTATGACTAAACTATTGTAATATTCACTATAATTCATTTATAATACATAAAGTTATATAAGTAACATGATGCTCAACATAACTTAAGGTATATAAATGGCGTTAAAATATGATCAAAAGCAAAATTTGACTTTAGATGTTCACACATCCAGACGTCGTTTTCTGCAAGTTGGTCTCGGCGCGACGGCGGGCCTTGTAATGCCCAATGCATTTGCTGATTTCTTAGCTCAACCTGAACGTAAATTAGCATTGCATAACCTACATACAGGGGAAAGCATTAAAACCACTTATTGGGCAGAAGGACAATATCAAATCAGTGAATTGCACGCCATTAATCGTGTATTACGAGATCATCGTACAGGTGATATCATCGATATCGATCCTACTTTGGTTGATTTATTAAATATACTTCACCACAAAATGAATGGTCGCAAGCCGTTCCATGTTATTTCAGGTTATCGCTCACCCAAAACCAATGAATCACTAAGAAAACAAACTTCTGGTGTGGCTAAAAAAAGCTTTCATATGCAGGGAAGAGCTATTGATATACGTTTACCTGGCCGTGAACTTACCGCATTACGTAAAGCAGCCATCAACCTGCAAGCTGGTGGTGTAGGGTTTTATCCCAAGTCTGACTTTATCCATATTGATACTGGTCGTGTTCGCCACTGGGGCTAGTTGACCGACTCACCATCAACTCAGTTCACTTTCATCGAATAACTTTCTAGCGAGCGCACTGAACTTTTCCATTTCTGTCACATATGTTTTTTTCAACGATTGATGTTGTTGATTGACTTCCTGATGTAAATCGACCATCTTCTGATGAAATTTTGTTTGTTGTTCTGGAGTCTTAAAATCAGGGCAACTTGGAAAACAGTGATTATTTATTTCACCGCACTCTAGACATTTCATCATATCCTCATGCTGTTCTATTAATGATATATGTTTAGACATTAATGTGGAGTGCTCAGGCAATGCACGGTCAAGCATGTATAGCAATGCTACTAAACGTTGAGTTACAGACTGCCAGTGCTCGATCTCTTTCATCCAGTTAGCATGTTCATCTTGCCAACGCTTACTTTCTTTCTTTAACACTTGTATGTTGATCATTGTGAACCCCACAAACGTAATGAAAAAATTTGAGTTAAACACATCCAGTAGTAACAGTTCATCGTGATTTTCCACTATTGAACGAAGCTGGCAACGACAAAGTAAATAAATCAAAGTAAAATTAATATTTTATACCATCTGTGTATTGAACATTCTAAGGAAACTCTGGTATGCCACAAATTGTTGTATGTGCTTTATATAAATTTGTCACCCTTGAAAATTTTCAGGAACTGAAAGCACCTTTACTCAATTTTATGCTCAAGCAACATGTTCGCGGTACGCTATTGCTAGCCCATGAAGGCATTAATGGGACTGTTGCAGGCACACGTGAAGCCATTGACTCTTTGTTAACGTATTTAAGAGCGGACAAGCGACTTAAAGAGATCAGTTACAAAGAATCATTCACTGATGATATGCCTTTTTTACGCACCCGCGTTAAACTAAAAAAAGAAATTGTGACCATGGGCGTTGATGATATCGACCCCAAGCAAGTAGTTGGCACTTACGTTAAACCAAAAGACTGGAACGCATTAATCAGTGATCCTGAGGTCCTGCTGGTTGATACCCGTAATGATTATGAAGTTAAGGTTGGTACATTTAAGAATGCGCTCAACCCAAATACGGAAAGTTTCAGAGAGTTTCCTGACTACGTCAAACAACAGCTTGATCCTGAAAAACACAAAAAAGTAGCCATGTTCTGTACCGGAGGCATTCGCTGTGAAAAGTCGACAGCCTACTTAAAAGAACAAGGATTCGATCAGGTCTATCATCTTGAGGGTGGCATCTTGAAATACCTTGAAGAAGTCCCCGTAGAAGAAACCTTGTGGCAAGGTGAATGTTTTGTATTTGATGAACGTGTAACCGTTAATCATCAGTTAGAGAAAGGTCAATATGATCAATGTAACGCCTGTCGATTACCAATAACAGATGAAGATAAACTCAGTGTTCACTATCAGCATGGTATTAGCTGTCCACATTGTTTTGATAAAACCACAGCCCAGCAAAAAGCCCGTTTTGCTGAACGTGAAAAACAAATTATGCTTGCTAAACAAAGAGGTGAAGCACATATAGGTGCTGATACTGCTGAAACCATTTTAGCGCATCGTGCAGAAAAGCAAACTATTCGTGAGCAGCAACGTCAAGCCTCACTCAAAAAGCGTCACAAATAAGTCCAACCATGCGATTTAATCACCACTGGTTAGTCGTTTTATTTTTCCTTTTCATATCATGGAATTTAGTTGCTGAAAGCAGGCAAACAGCCGCTATAGTCAGCGCTCACCCATTAGCCACTGAAGCTGGTTTTGAAATATTAAATCAGGGCGGCAATGCCTTTGATGCTGCTGTTGCAGTCAGTGCAGCTCTCGCTGTTGTTGAACCAGCCGGCTCAGGACTGGGAGGTGGTGGATTCTGGTTATTACACCGTGCCAGTGATGGCTATGAGATTATGATTGATGGTCGTGAAACAGCACCCAGCGCCGCCCATCGCGATATGTATCTCAACTCAAATGGTCAGGTAAACAAACATTTATCACTTGATGGACCACTAGCCGCTGCTATTCCAGGCTTACCGGCTGCACTAGATCATCTTAGCCTGCATTACGGCCAATTGCCTCTGAATAAAAGCATCGCACCAGCTATTCGTTATGCCAGTCATGGCTTCACGGTCAATCATCACTATCAAAAACTGGCAAGATTTCGACTGGATTCCTTGAGGAATAATCTACAGGCCAGAGCAATATTCCTTACTAATGGTGACGTTCCAGAGCTTGGTCGCAAAATTGTCCAGACTGATTTAGCCAATACTCTGACTCGATTTTCTCAACTAGGTCGATCAGGTTTCTATCAAGGTGAAATAGCTCAAAGACTTGTTGACGGCGTAACACAAGCAGGGGGGCTCTGGACGTTACAGGATCTGAAAAACTACCGGATAAAAGAACGTAAGCCAATTAAGGGAAGTTACCAAGGGTATACCATTACCTCAGCTTCACCACCTTCATCTGGAGGTATCGTTTTAATCTCAATCCTGAATCAACTGGAACACTTACCCTATACAAGAGCAGACAAAATCCAAGCCAGACATTTAATCGTCGAAGCCATGCGTCGAGCTTATTTCGATCGTAGTCGCTACTTAGGTGATGACGATTTTGTCACAATTCCTGTTAATAAATTAATATCGAAGCCATATGCCAGAACGCTGGCGAGTACAATTAATCTGCAACATGCCACTGTTAGCCATAACTTGACCGATCCTTTCTCTGGTAAAGGTGAAGACACCACTCATTTCTCAATCATTGATAAAGAAGGCAACCGAGTTGCAGCCACATTGAGTATTAATTACCCGTTTGGCTCAGCATTTGTTCCTGCCGGAACAGGTGTATTGCTCAACGATGAAATGGATGATTTCTCTGCCCAAGCAGGTTCAGCGAATGCATACGGACTAGTTGGAAATGCTGCCAATGCGATTGAAGCCAACAAACGACCCTTATCCAGTATGACACCAACGTTTATTGAAAACAAAGATCGGTTGATGATTATTGGTACGCCTGGAGGGAGTCGTATTATCACAATGGTGCTGCTTGGCATACTGGATTTTATAACAGGAGATGATGCACAAACCATCGTTTCCAATCCCCGATTTCACCATCAATATTTACCCGACCAGATCCAGACTGAAGCCATTGGATTCAGCAATAGTGACTTGGAAGAATTAAGACAACGCGGTCATAAAATCAACATACTGAATCGCCAATATGGCAATATGCAAATCATTATCCAAAACAAAAAAACACAGCAACTTACTGCTGCCAGTGACCCAAGAGGTGAAGGATTAAGCCTTGTCCAATAAAATCGGTTTAAAGCGAACGCTGTCTTTACCTCAATTGGTACTCTATGGTCTGGGCACAACCATTGGTGCTGGTATTTATGCTCTGGTAGGTGAACTCGCTGGCATAGCTGGCTATTTTTCCCCCATTTCGTTTTTAATTGCTTCACTCATTGCCACTGTTACTGCAATATCATTTGCCGAATTATCCAGTCGTTTCCCTCGTGCTGCAGGAACTGCTGTCTACGTTAAAGAAGGTTTTGGATCTAAAAACTACTCCACTCTAACCGGCATTTTAGTCTCCATTGCTGGACTGGTTTCGGCCGCCGCTTTAGTGAATGGTTTTGTCGGATATCTACAGCAATTTATCCAACTAGACACTTGGTTCATCATTACACTGATCACCCTGTTTCTTGGTGGGGTTGCAGCATGTGGTATCAATGTATCAGCCTCATTGGCCGGCCTGATAACCATCATCGAAGTGGGTGGGTTAATTTTTATTATAACCATAAGTCATGGAGCACTGGCTGAACTACCAACACGCTGGCCAGAAATCATTCCACCACTTTCTCTAAGCCATTGGGAAAACATTTTTATCGGATCAATCCTGGCTTTTTATGCCTTCATTGGTTTTGAAGATATGGTTGTGGTAGCTGAAGAAGTAAAAGATGTGAAACGCAACCTGCCACTCGCTATTATGCTGACCTTAGGCATTACGACTATTCTATACATGCTCATTATGGTCACTGCCGTACTGGCTCTTCCTCCTGCTGATTTAGCCAGTAGCAATGCCCCTCTAAGCTATTTATATCACTATTTCACTGGTGATAAAACAACCATTATCAGCATTATTGGTTTGTTGGCAATTATCAATGGCGCATTGATTCAAATGATCATGGCTTCACGGGTGATGTATGGATTAAGTTCACACGGTCAACTACCAGTGTGGTTGAGTTTTGTACACCCTCGAACACAAACCCCTTTATTTTCCACCTTGATCGCAACCATCACAGTCTTAATTCTGGCACTGATCGGCCATCTATCAATCTTAGCGGAAGTCTGTTCAGTCATCATGCTAATTATCTTCTCACTGGTTAATCTGGCATTGATACGTGTAAAAAGACGCGATCCGCATCCTGAAAACACCATTGTGTTTCCTACATGGATCCCGATGACAGGATTTGTGATCAGTGTGTCTTTTGTACTCATCACGTTAATAAACGTATTATTGAGTGGATAACAAACTATGCGGCCACTTAAGATGCACCTTGTTGATAGCCATTGTCACCTTGATTTTGAACAGTTTGATGAAGATCGCGAAGCCATTCTATCGCATTGTAAGCAGCTAGGTATCAGACAGATTATTGTGCCCGGTGTGACTGCCTGTAGCTGGTCTAATCTAATTTCCATTTGCCAGACATCAGATATGTTATATCCAGCATTAGGTTTACACCCATTATTTATGGACAAACATCAGCCTGAACATATTGTTCAACTGAAAAAACTTGCCAAAGACCATGCTGTTGCAATCGGTGAAATTGGTCTGGATTTTTATATTAAAGATCATGATAAAACTGCCCAGATTCACCTTTTATGTGAACAACTACACACTGCCATAACAATTGACTTGCCAGTCATATTGCATGTCAGAAAAGCCCATGATCAGGTGATTGATTTGTTAAAACAGTTTCCAGTTAAAGGTGGCATCGTCCATGCTTTTAATGGTAGCCTGCAACAGGCTCAATACTATATTAAAGCCGGTTTTTTTCTCGGTGTTGGTGGTGCAATTACCCATATACGTGCATCACGATTACGTCAGCTATTTAGCGAATTACCACTGTCATCGCTAGTTTTAGAAACGGATGCTCCTGATATGCCACTGGCAGGCATGAAAGCGCAACGCAATACACCGGAAAATATCCTAGCCATTTTGACGAGTCTTGCCGAAATTCGCACTGAAAGCAAACAAGAAATTGCGACTGCTACTACCAACAATTGCCGCCGTTTATTTCCTGCCTTAAAGTTAGAAAGATCTATCGAAATAAATCATGAATGACTCAAATTTACACAAATTCAAACACCTTCTGGAACAACAAAGAGATGAACTTTTGGTCTCACAACAAATGGCGCAAAGCTCGACTGAACCAGTACAGCTCGATCAAGCCAGTGTAGGTCGTGTCTCTAGAATGGATGCCCTGCAATCGCAATCCATGGCTGTTGAAACTACCCGGCTCCGACAACAACAACTTCGAAAAATCACGACTGCATTGGCTCTGATTGACTCAGGGGATTATGGTTTTTGTAGTGTGTGCGATAGTGAAATAGACCCTCGCCGACTCGACATCGATCCGGCTTCCTCCATGTGCGTGTCGTGCGCATCCAAACAGGAATAAATTAAAATGCCCATATTTCCAAGATTGGAACTGTCAGCAAATAATACAGTGACTGAATAGCTATTTATCTCATATGAGTATGTCAGAATTTTGAATATATATTTTAAATATTAGGAGCCGCAATGACTCACAATGAAATTGCCGCGATTTTACAAGCCGTTAATTCCATAATTCTCGGCAAAAAGCACACAGTTAAACTCGCGCTCACCTGTTTGCTGGCACGTGGGCACTTACTGATAGAAGACATGCCTGGCGTAGGAAAAACCACATTGGCACATACCCTGGCTACCACATTAGGATTGAGTTTCCAGCGTATTCAATTTACTAGTGATATGTTGCCTGCCGATATTTTGGGCGTATCCATTTTTGATAGTGAACTCAAACAATTCACTTTCCATAAAGGCCCTATATTTACTCAACTAATTCTCGCAGATGAAGTAAACCGTGCGACACCTCGTACCCAAAGCGCCCTGCTTGAGGCTATGGAAGAACGTCAAGTCAGTATTGAAGGTCAGACCTATTCATTGCCTGAACCTTTTTTTGTTATTGCCACTCAAAATCCATCCAGTCAAATTGGTACCTTTCCTTTACCTGAATCCCAACTGGATCGTTTTCTCATGCAAATTGAAATTGGCTACCCTGATACCGAAGCTGAACGAATTTTATTATCAGGTCATAACCGCAAACAAATGATTCAACAACTACAAGCCGTTATTTCCATCGACAAGTTTATTGAATTACAAACAGCAGCCGATAATACTCATGCTGCACCGGCATTGATCGATTATATTCAGCAAATATTGGCTCACAGTCGTGATTCCGGACATTTTCACTTTGGCTTATCACCTCGTGCAGGACTAGGATTATTAAGTGCCGCAAAAGCATGGGCAATGATTGATGGACGCGATCAAGTTTTGCCAGAGGATGTACAAGCTGTTCTTCCTAGTGTTGTTGGTCATCGTTTACAACCGAGGGATGAGCATATAAGTAGTGATCATGTTAAAGATATGATTGCTCAGGTAGCGATCCCATAAATCGTAGTCATGACACGCGCCCTTAGCCGAATTTACCAGAAATTTACTCATGTTCGTGGTCGGCGACTATTTATCATTCCTACGCGTTTTGGATTTGTGTATGCCGGATTTCTAATATTGATTCTGCTCGGTGCAATCAATTACAGCAATAGTATGGGGCATGTATTGAGTTTTTTACTGGGCAGTCTGGGTCTGGTGGCAATGCTACATACCTATCGAAATCTGGCTAAAATTGAATTTATACAAGCTTATGCAGATCCTGTATTTTGTGGCCAGTCTGTTAACTTCAATTTGGTATTCGCTAACTCTGTCAGTCAGCATTGTTACCAGATCGAAGTGGCAAGCAAACAAAATAAATCACCATCATGGAACCCTTTTAAAAGGATATCAGGCTATAAAGTTCATCAAGTAATCCCCAAACTAAATAGCGAACAGAACACCCATATAATTGTTGCTTTAGCAGGCAAACAGCGAGGAAAACAGCCATTAGGCCACATTAGAATTGCCAGTCAGTTTCCGCTAGGTTTGTACAATGTTTGGAGTTATTTCAACAATGATTACACGGCGATTATTTACCCAAAACCCAGTGGTCAATTAACACTGCCTGTTTCATCAGAACACGGTCAAAAATTCCATCATCATCAGCAAAAAGGCCTTGATGATTTTTCAGGATTTAACAACTACCGGACAGGCGACCCCATTCATACCATCGCATGGAAAGCGGTAGCACGTGACAAGGTATTACGCACTAAACAATTTACCAGCCTTCAGGGCGGTCAGCTGATGCTGTTATGGCAGGATGTGGCTCAACTCAAGGATACCGAAGCGCGATTATCTCAATTATGTCTATGGGTCATACAGGCTGAATCAGCTGGTATGAGCTATGGATTAACCTTACCCAATAGCACTATCAATTATGGTCATGGCGAACAACATCGTCACCGATGCTTAACTGCATTAGCCCTTTATGATTAATAAATCACCTTCTACCAACGCCCTGTTGTGGTTAATGCTAGGTCTTAGTCTGGGTGCCTCGCCTCATTTCAGTTATCAGCCGTTGTGGGTGATGCTCATATTCATGACCATGATTGGCTGGCGTTGCATGAACCTCTGGCGAAACTGGCCATTACCTTCCAAGCAGCATCGTAGTTTGACATGGTTACAGTTGGGGATTGCCGCCATCGCGACCCTGTTATTAGTTCGTAGTTATGGTAATTTTATTGGTCGTGATGCCGGTGTCGCCCTGCTGACAGTTATGTTAGGACTGAAAGTGATTGAAATTCGTTCGCATCGTGACTATTACCTAAGCTGTTTTTTAGGCTATTTTCTGGTAGTTACCAATTTCTTTTATTCACAAACGATTCCCACTGCCAGCTTAATGTTTGTTGTGGTAATCATTATGACAACATGCCTTATTAGCCTCAATTCACCCATTCAATCATTGGACAGTCGTTCAAGATTAAAATTGGCCAACCAGATGTTGTTGCAGGCAATTCCTTTAATGCTGGTGTTGTTTGTGTTTTTTCCTCGCATTGAAGGGCCATTATGGGGCTTGCCTCAGGATGCATATGGTGCCAAAACTGGCATTGATGACAGTATGACGCTCGGCAACATCAGTCAGCTTATCCTATCTGATGAAATCGCCTTTAGAGTTAAATTTGATGGTGATATTCCCAATCAATCAGTATTGTACTGGCGTGGTCCAGTTCTCTGGGAAACAGATGGTACTACCTGGACTGAACTTACCAGAAAAAAACAAAATTCAGCCACTCCAAATATAAGCAATACTCATTCAAGCTATCAATACAGCACTATGTTGGAACCGCATAACAACCACTGGCTTTTTGCCCTCGACTTTCCAACCACACTACCAATAACTCTTAAAACGCATTTAACTCAGGACGGTCAATTGCGCGCTGATGCACCTGTACGACAACGGGTTCAATATCAGCTCAATTCACACACTCAGTTTCAGTTTAATGTTGGCAGTGACGTCCACCTTGCTGATGCACTACAACTCCCCGCTGACAAACATCAAAGAACTAAACAGCTTGCCCAGCAATGGCGCAATCATACCCAACAACCAAGTGAACTGGTTCAGCTGGCATTAGACCATTTTAGTCAACAGAACTTTTTTTATACCTTGTCCCCCCCCCAGTTGGCAGGCGATAGTATTGATGGTTTTTTATTTGAAAGTCGTCGAGGATTTTGTGAACACTATGCCGCAAGTTTTACTGTGTTAATGCGTGCCGCTGGCGTGCCTGCACGTATCGTTACTGGTTATCTTGGTGGAGAAATAAATCCTGTTGATGGAGTTATGCTCATTCGCCAACGCGATGCCCATGCTTGGACAGAGATCTGGATTGAAGGTGATGGCTGGCTACGTGTTGATCCTACTGCTGCCGTATCAAAAGAGCGCATTGAACATGGTATCAATACCATTATGCCATTCAGCATGCGGTCACCAATGTTCATTTCTCACAGTCGCCAACTCTTTGATATTTGGCAGCAACTTAGTAATAATTGGGATGCTCTAAATACCGGCTGGGATCAGTGGATCCTGGCTTATGGCCCAAAACTTCAAAAAGAATTTTTATCTAAACTTGGCATGCCAGCACCGAACTGGCAATCGATGGTTATCTTGCTGACACTTTCAATCACCACCCTACTTTTAATTATCAGTCTGTTTTTATTTTATCAATACAAACGACACGATCCTATTGTGCAACTTTATCAACGCTTTTGTAACAAATTAGCTCGTCTTGGAATAGTTCGTGAGCCTAGTGAAGGCCCATTGGATTTTGCTATCAGAGCATGCAAGCAACTTCCAACTTATCAACATCAAATCATGTTAATAAGTCATCAATACACTCAATTACGATATAGTCTTGAGCCATCTGTATCACTAGTAGAATACAGGCGTGAAATAAGACAATTCAACCCCAAACAAGAATAAGTTAAAATAGCATTTAGATACTCGCTATTGGTAAAAATACATCTTATGACCACATCAAATCCATTATTTGAACGTACCCATATTTTGATTGGGGATGAAGGTATCGAACGCCTGAAAGCCGCTCATGTATTTCTAGCTGGCATGGGTGGCGTGGGTTCATTTACTGCTGAAGCGTTAGCCCGAATGGGTGTAGGCCAAATGACTTTAGTTGATCATGATGTCGTTTCAGGCTCAAATATGAACCGCCAGCTTGTTGCCCTGAATTCCACTGTCGGCGTTTCAAAAGCTGATGTTATGACCAACCGAATCAAAGATATTAATCCTGATTGCCAGGTCAACATCATCAAAGAATTCCTCACTCCAGATTCCATTCCTGAGATTCTCAATCAAGAATTTACCGCTGTTATTGATGCCATTGACAGCATGAGCAGTAAAACCGCATTAATCGAAACCGCATGGCGTAATAATATGGCAACCTTTGCCAGTATGGGTGCCGGTGGCAAACTCGATCCGACTCTAGTTCGCACTGGCGATATGATGGACACATCAATGTGTAAACTTGCCAAACAACTGCGAGGCCACCTGCGCCGCCGTGGTGTAGGTCGTGGTATCCAGACTGTCTATTCAATTGAAGCACCACTGCCTCCTTTGCCGCCCGAATCTGTCGGTCGTGGTAGACCACGTGCCGTTAATGGCACCGTGAGTTATATGCCATCAATCTTTGGTTTAACACTAGCAGGCATGGTTATTAATCACATTATCGGTGATGCACGACGTGTCTGATCCCACTAATGTTTTAAACTGCGTTCAGCAACGACAACTGGAACTAGCTTCATTGCTCAAACCCTACGGTATTGAAATTGAACATGTTGCTGATGATAACGCCATTCCCGGCAGTTTCTTCGGTGAACGGGAAGCAGGCTTAATCGGCAATAAACTTTTATTACGCTACGACACACCTGTCCATTCCGCTCTGCATGAGGCATGTCACTATATTTGCATGGATCAACAACGTCGAGCCAAACTTGATACTAATGCCGAAGGTGACTTTGATGAAGAAAATGGCGTCTGTTATTTACAAATTTTACTGGCCGATCATTTATCCAATATCGGTAAAGATCGAATGATGATCGACATGGATCGCTGGGGTTACACTTTCCGACTCGGCAGTGCAAAAGCCTGGTTTGAACAAGATGCTGGCGATGCCTGCAACTGGCTGCAACAATATGGCATTATCAATGACTCCCAACAACCGACTTGGCAGTTACGCCAGTAAAACGCATACTCAATAATAACGACGACATCCTTTCAGGAGTTTTAAATGAGCCAAACTATTGATTCGCCGGTTACAGAGATACTCAATCAACTCGCTATTCCATTCGACATCATTGAAATCCCACTGTCTGAAGATAAAAAACCGATTCGTAATCTGGAAGAGCTACTGACATCAGAAGGCCTCGATCCATCATCGGTCGTACGTAGTCTGTTATTCAAAACCGGTTCTGATAATTTTGTTTTGCTTGCCGTCGCCGGGGGAGGACGTGCCGACTGGAGCGTATTACGTAAACATCTGAATGAACGAAAGTTACGCATGGCTGAATTTGATGAAGTTGAACAAGCCAGCGGCTATGTCATCGGTGCTGTACCACCGATTGCACTACCAGAAAATCTGCGTGTGCTGGTTGATGAAAGCCTTTTTGATTATGACAATGTTGTGATTGGCAGTGGCGTACTAGGTTATGCACTTGGCCTGAGAAGCAGTGATCTCAAAAAAGCGTTTACTGGCGCTGATTATGGTCAGTTTTTGAAAGAATAATTTCTTAAACTGCTTTATTTCATAATCACAACCATCTTATATCTAATGAAAGATATGTAAGGATCAGACCGGCTATTGAATGATGAAAACATCACCACTCCAACTCTATGACCGACTGGTTCTTGGTAAACCTGTTCTGACTCTATTAATGGTTGCATTAGTGACCGCTATTTTTAGCTGGTTCATTCCAAACTTCAAACTTGATATCTCCGCTGACTCTCTGGTATTGGAAAATGATCAGGATCTGCACTATTACCGTTCAATTAATGCACGCTATGGCGCCGATGACTATCTGATCGTCACCTATACGCCCAAAGAGGGTTTATTTGACACTGCAACACTGGATGATCTGCAAAAATTACGTGACAGCCTGACTGATATCGAACGGGTAGAATCTGTCATTAGCATTCTGGATGTACCGCTGATCAGTAGTCCACCGATGGAGCTGTCAGAAATACAGCAACATATCCGCACTCTCAGGGAAGCTGATACCGATTTCGATCTGGCTCAGCAAGAGCTACGTGAGAGTCCACTTTATAGCAATCGTCTGGTGGGCGATCAAGGCCGCACCACTGCTATGCAGGTAAATTTCAAACGCGATAAAACCTACATTCATCTACGAGACCAACGTGATGCCTTGCGTGAAAAACAACTTGAAACTGAGCTAACAACCGCAGAACTCAAACAGTTGGAACAACTAACCCTTGAATTTAAGCACTATAGTTCTGAGTTCATGGCACAGGAAGAAGCAGATATTGCCCATATACGGAGCATTCTGGACCAGCATCAAGATAATGCCGAACTCCACTTGGGTGGCCTGCCGATGATCGTAGCCGATATGATGGATTATGTTCGTCATGATTTGCGGGTATTTGGCCTTGGTGTGATTGCAATTCTAGCCCTGTTACTGACCTTGGCTTTTGGTCAACCACGCTGGGTTATTCTGCCACTGCTCACCGCCTCTGTTGCCAGTATTATTACCATTGGATTCCTTGGCATGGTTGAATGGCGAATCACCGTGGTGTCATCCAACTTTCTAGCTCTACTGCTGATTTTTGCATTCTCTCTGACCATTCATCTTATCGTTCGTTATCGAGAGCTTCATATGCTGCATCCTGATGCTGAACAGCGATTTCTGGTTCGCGAGACTGTGCGAAGTAAAGTGACACCCTGTCTCTATACTGTCATCACTACTATGGTAGCTTTTGGATCACTGGTCGTCAGTGATATCCGTCCGGTTATCGATTTTGGCTGGATCATGGTGATCGGGCTAGTCGTTGCTTTTATGCTCACCTTCACCTTATTCCCCGCGGTGCTGATGTTAATGCAGCCGGGTAAGCAGCGTAAACAACGTGATATCACCGGCAAAATAACCGGCTTTTTTGCCAACCTTATTGCACGTTATGGTTCGCTGATACTTGGGGTGACGGTAGGGTTTATGATTCTTAGCGCCATAGGTATTTCCCGACTGACCGTAGACAACCGTTTCATTGATTATTTCAAGGAATCCACCGAAATATTTCAGGGCATGTACCTCATTGACCAAAAACTGGGCGGAACCATTCCACTTGATGTGGTGATTGATGCACCGGCCGTCTTTCTTGCTGAAGAAGAATTTGAGGACATGGAATATGACGAGGATTTTGAACTTGAAGGTGAAGCCGGAATCACAGCCACCAGCTACTGGCTTAATAGCTATAAACTGCACAATATTAAGGCCATACATGATTATCTAGATGGTCTCGACGAAAGCGGAAAGGTACTCTCACTCTATACGACTCTGGACGTACTCAAGCAACTCAACAACGGCAAAACGATGGATGATTTCTTTCTATCTATTCTTTACAAACGCCTTCCTGATGAAATAAAACAAAGCATGATGACGCCCTATCTTTCTGAAGATGGTAATCAACTGCGTTTTGCAGTGCGTGTGTATGAGTCAGATGTTGCTCTCCACCGTCAGGCATTACTGGATAAAATTCAAACCGATCTGATAGCGAAGTTTGGGTTGGAAAATAATCAGATACACCTATCAGGCATGATGGTACTGTTTAACAACATGCTACAGAGCCTATACCGTTCCCAGATTTTGACCTTGGGCGCGGTATTTTTTGCTATTTTGGTTATGTTTGCCCTGCTGTTTCGTTCCATAAAACTGGCTCTGGTTGCCATCGTTCCAAATGTGGTTGCCGGCGCACTGGTTCTGGGCCTGATGGGTGGCCTAAGTATTCCGCTGGATATCATGACCATTACTATTGCCGCTATTAGCGTGGGAATCGCAGTGGATGACACTATTCATTACATGCATCGCTTCCGACATGAACTAGTAAAAGATTGGGATTATCGTTCAGCAGTGCAGCGTTCTCACAGCAGTATCGGCAGAGCAATGTATTACACCACCATCACTATCACCATCGGCTTTTCCATCCTGACTTTGTCCAACTTTGTGCCGACAATCTATTTTGGCGTGCTCACTGCTTTTGCAATGGTAACAGCACTGGCAGCTGATCTGACCGTGCTGCCCATCCTGATCGAAAAGCTTAAACCCTATGGCAGCAAACCCGCTTAGCTGACGACCAATTCTAATGACTCGATTATTTATAAAGCTGATTGAGCTAAACTATAAATTGTCGATATAGTTAGTTCACACAAGCAAAGAGCATCCAAAACAGATATGGATTCAAACACCCCACAAAATTATCTTGGTTTGATACAAAATCACGCCGGACTACTGTCCATCGCTTTTCTGGCGGTATTTACCGGCAATCTAGGTCAGAGCTTTTTTATCGGACTGTTTCAATCCCCGATCAGTGACCAACTGAATTTAACGGCTGGTGAATTCGGCAGCCTTTATTCGGCAATTACGATTAGTGGTGGCTTCCTGGTTATGCATTTCGGGCCAAAAATTGACTGGATTTCACCTAAACGCTATGCCTTTATGGTCATGGCTGCATTAACAGTCGGCTTATTATTACTCACTGTGTCACCATGGTGGGCGATCGGTATTTTGGGACTTGGTTTACTGCGTCTTTGTGGTCAGGGATTAATGACCCACCTTGGTAGCACTCTGGCAGGACGTGAATTTACTCTCAACCGTGGGCGAGCACTCGGCATTGTCGCACTCGCTATGCCAACGGGTGAAATTATCCTACCTCCACTGACTGCATTATTACTTATCTGGCTTGGCTGGCAGCAAGTTTGGTGGTGCATACTGATCTTGTTAATTGTACTCTGGGCCTGCCTGTTTATCTTTGTTGATTGGCCTGATGCTCCTCAAATAAAAAAAGATGCTAAAGGTAACCGTATTAAAGGTCCCAACCCAATGCGGGAATTGCGTTTCTGGTTACTGATGCCGATGTTATTAGTGCTACCAAGCACACTGACCGGCATTTTTGTGTATCAGGCTCAAATGACCGAGCATCTTGGTGCCACCACCACCACCTATGCTCTTGCTCTCACCACCATGGGGTTGATTCGTTTTCCCGTTGCATTACTCGGTGGTCGCTGGATAGATGAACTAGGAGTTACTCGATTGGCACGATTATATTTATTGCCTTTTGCACTGGCATTATCAGGTGCTGCGTTAATTGGAGGTAGCATTGGTATCTGGGTGCTGATGATTGGTGCCGGTCTTTCCATGAGCATGTCATCTGCTGTCGCCGACAGTCTGTTGGTTAAACTTTGGGGCAAAGAACATCTGGGCCGGGTTCGTTCGCTCAGATCGGCCTTTCTAGTCTTTTCCACTGGTATTGCTCCTGCCCTGCTCGGCTTTTTACTCGACTCCAACGTGCAATTTCAAAGTATCCTGCTTGGCATGTTAGTTTTTTTGAGCATTGCACTAGTGCTGGCACAATCCCCTATTAGACACGCGCATCAGCTGCCTTAACTCACACTGATGCCAATCTCGTAGTTAATATAGAGCCAACTTGGGACAATAATGCCTGATCCTGACTTAATCGCCGTATGTCAGACCACAACTATTCACACCAAATAAAATCAATGCTAATATTAATTGAAAATTATTGCTGATTAATATGACTGAAAACAGGCACTCTCATCGGATTAATTTTAACTGTCTAGTTGAATTAGAGGCTAGCGACTGCCAACAAGTATGTGAGCTCTTTGACATATCAATACAAGGCGCCCTCATCGGTGCCTGTTCTGGCGCAACACCTAAGGCAGGCACACCCTGTAGACTTATAATCAGCCTTGATGAATCCCGTGAAATACAAATCATCATGGTCGGCACTATCGCCCACAAGATAGAAAATCGTGTCGGCATCCATTGTCAGTCTATTGACAGTGACAGCATGATTCATCTTCGTAAACTGATTGAATACAATCTTGGGGATGTTGATCTGATAAATCGTGATTTCGATGCATTAACCCATGAACATTACTAGTTAATACTGTCATTAACCACTGTTCATTCCTCACTTCGCTATTAATTGCCCGAACCAGCTTCGTGGTTTTGAGTAACCCGTTCTCACATAATCAAGAGCATGTTCATTCTGCAATGTCCACTCCATCCTATAGTGAGAAGACAACCGGCCACACATCAATAATCTATCGCCATATTGGAGTGATATATTTTCGTCAGGCAAAGGCGAAACTACGCCATTACGTAATAATAATAAAGGGATGGCAAAGATGCGTTTTTCACGTTGCTGTGAGTCAACGAGCAAGTGAGCCAGAGTGACCTTATCACCTTCTAAAATCGCATTATTGACAGCATGAGCACGTTCGTCGTTGATATCCAGTTCCCAGATCTCAGGCACCTGATCTTTGACCACTGAACGGACACGGTTAACCATACTGGCTGCCCACTCATGGCTTTGTTTGGCTGCCAATCCTAGAAATGCATAAAGCAACGGTGTCGCAAGCAATACTCGAATTTTATTGGCGATGATTATGCTTGGATGCATCACCAGATCGGCATTAATTGCTTCAAATAATTGTTCATTGTCAGCTAGGTTGTTGCGTGCAACAACAAATAAATCAGGGTTCAACATCTTCGCAGTCATGATAATAGAAAGATTATTGGCGTCATTATCGGTGCCAGCAACCAGACCAACCGCATCCCGTACACCTGCCTGCTCAAGTGTCACTGCCTCGGTGCCACGACCTGACACCCACTCATTTTCAGGAATATCTGAATCAGGAAGCCCTGTTTTTTCAGGTGCGGCTTCAATAATAATTGGGCTGATGCCGTAATTACGAAGTTGTTGGCAAATCGTTTTCCCAAAACGTCCATAGCCACAGATAATCCAGTTGCCTTTTTTAGGGGGATAAATCGGATCGCTCAATGGTTGATGACGCATTCCGACCAGCCATTGATTGAGTAAATACAAATCTGGAGATTCTATTGCTGTCGCCAAATGTTCGGCAAAGTTATCAAATGGATCAATAATATAATCCGTGCCAAAAGAAGCCATATTGTCTTCAACATCGTGGGAATCCGCCCGACAAATAACTTTTATGCCTGAATTTAATAGCTTGGAGGTTAAGGCGATTTGCAGATTAACTTCGTTGACGTTAGTGACGGCAATCACACCCTGACACAATGGATGTTCCAGACCGGCCTCTATCAGATGCACTGGCCTGCCAGCATCGCCATGCAAGCCTGGCACATACTGTCGTAGGTTTTCAAGATGCAGCATTTGCACCTTCTCCGACACTATATCAATCACAACTACATTTTGGTTCCGCTCTGTCAGCATGCTAACCAGGGCGCTTCCTGTTTCACCGTAACCGCAAACAATATAAAAAGGCTCTCTCAGATGTTTGATACGGTTGGCAAAGCGTCTTTCAGTAATTGCTTGCTGAAATGATTTATTTTGGAAAAGGCTTAACAGGGTACCAATTGCATAAAGCCAGACGATAACCGTGGCATAAATTGACACCAGAACCCACATACGCTGGGCCTCATTAAAGGCATGGGGAATTTCACCAAAGCCGATAGTTGTCGCCATATAGCTGACAAAATAAAAGGCATGGAAAAAATCCATATGCCACACATTGCCATCTGGATCCTGTCCGGGAATCAGTACTAATCCCAACACGGCAATCGAGTAGGTAATCACCAGTGTCAGCAATGGCTGACGCATGCGTCGGAAAAAGATGTAGATAATGTTATTCATGGTGCTGGAACGACCCTTATCAGCGTCGTAGCATCACTGTTTCAATTACCAGTAACACCACCGATATAACATTGGCCAACATGGCTCCACCAGATAACGAAACAATGCTTGCCATCACTACCGGCGTCAGACCTGTTCCAGAAATGTGTACAGCAAATGTCCATACCAATGCCGCTGCAAACAATTGTAATACCGCTACCAGACTGGTTGCCAGCAAGACTGCACCCATCTGGGTTCTATCACCAAACTTGAGAATCGTCGCAATAACATTCACCACAACCACAGCAAATAATTCATAGACATGATGGTGATCCGGATCATTAATATCACCAACAAAAAAACCAAAATTTAGCGTCAATGCCAATACGATAAAAAAGCCGAATATTACCTTTTCAGGGTTCATGATGTTTCCTCGCCAGCCGTTTCTTAACCATCAGTTATGCTACCAAACAAAGAATTATTTATTTCCATAACTGTTCGCAAACTGATTGTCTCAATAAAATGAGTATAAATAAAAGATAAAAGTGATAAAAATTGAATTAGAGCGGATTTGTTGCACTAGGGATAGGATCAGAAAAAATTGTTGATGTCGTTATTGCAGTTGATCCAGAGCTTTCTACCGACGAGTCACATAACATCGCTTCCACTATTGAATTACTTATCGAACAGAAGTTTGATATCTCAGACAGTTCAATTCATGTTGAGCCTTTTAATAAATTGTCCTAACAATATCGTCAGCTAGAAATGGAATTAATTAATTTCTGATGTCGTCGGTGTAACTGTAACTGCAGCGTATTTTACTAAATCATTGACAATTACGTTTGACCAATACAGGATTGCTATTAGATTATTGATATTCATAGCATAAATTAGCGAAAATAAAGTTGGGGCATTGAAAAATAATAAAGGTCTATTATGGTTAAACGCACAGAACAAACTTTGCTTGAGCAGATGCAGATCAGTGATGTCGAGATCTTACGACGAATGGAGTTGCTAGGCCTTAATCAACAGTCGTTAGATTTACTGGCTAGTCATAAACTCATTATTGCAGATGAAATAGATGAAATTGTTGAAATTTTTTACCAAAAACAAACAGAAATAGATGAAATTTCATTATTGATTGGTGATGCTGATACGCTCAGACGCCTTCGTAGTGCACAGCGTAAATATGTGATAGATCTCTTTGCTGGTCATTATGATAGCGAATACGTTAATAACCGACTACGTATTGGCATGGTGCATAAACGAATCGGTGTTGAACCCAAACTCTACCTATCGGCAGTAAGAACACTTAAAGAAGTTTTAACCACAACTTTAGAAGCTTCGCTCGACAATAAAGAAAACTTACTCGAGACTTTAATGGCACTTGATAAACTTCTTTATTTTGATATCACTCTGGTATTTGATACTTATATTGATAGTCTGGTTGGCGAGATTGAAACCGCTAAAAGAAGAACGGAAATATATGCACAAAGTCTGGAACTAAAAGTTGCGGAAAGAACCCAGCAGTTAGAAGAACAGGCAAAACTAGATCCCTTAACAAACTTATACAATCCCAGAGCCATGCAAGAATTTCTTAGAAGAGAGATTTCCATCGCAAATAGGCGTCAAACTACATTGTCTCTCGTGTATTTTGATGTTGATAAGTTCAAGTCAATTAATGATGTTGAAGGGCATATTAAGGGTGACGAAGTTCTCAAGTCCATTGGGATGTATATGCTTCAAAATATCAGGGAAAGTGATATGGCATGCCGATATGGCGGTGACGAATTTTGCATTATTCTCCCCGACTGTGGCACTGAAGAGGCTAAAACTGTCTGCGAAAAAATAATAATGGCGTTTAGCAAAAAATATCCAGACTACACCCTCAGCATGGGGATAGCGCAAACAGATAATGATGGAAAAATTAATCAAGAAACTCTTATCAAACTAGCTGATGAAAAGATGTATCTGGCCAAAAAAGAACCCGGCTTTCAAATACGAAGCTGAACAAAAATATTAGGATCCAGAAAAATACGATTTTGCTTCCTGACAATCGTGTTCAATCTGCCTTATTAATGCTGCCAAGTCAGAAAATTTTTGCTCATCTCGTAATTTACGCAAAAAGTGAACCTGCACATGCTCACCATATATTTCACGTTTAAAATCAAACAAATGAACTTCTAACAAGGCTTTTTCACCACTGATGGTTGGGCGGGTTCCTATATTAGCCACGCCTTGAACTGGTTCACCTTCAATACCAAATAGTTGCACAGCATACACTCCGGCTAATGGCACATTACGCCGGTGAAGATGAATATTCGCAGTCGGAAATCCCATAGTCCTGCCACGTTTATCACCATGTGCCACTTTGCCACTAATTCGATAAGAACGACCCAGCAGTTTCTCCGCCAACATAAGATTGCCAGCATTCAATGCTTGACGAATTCGGGTACTGCTTACGCGTATTTGATCGACTGCAAAAGTGTGCATATTGACGACTTGAAATCCAAATTCCTTACCTGCCAGTTGAAGCATTGCAAAATCACCTTGACGATCTTTGCCAAATCTAAAATCATCGCCCACAACTAAATATTTAACATTTAAACCATCCACTATCAGTCGTTGGATAAAGTCTTGAGCGGTCATTTGCGCTAATTTCTGGTTAAATTTCAATACACAGAGTTGTTGAATCGAATAACTACGTAGCATTTCAATTTTTTCGCGGAAACGACTCAGGCGAGCGGGTGCTTTATCAGGGTTAAAAAATTCAAAGGGCTGTGGTTCGAAGGTAATGACGACCGCAGGTAGACCTAGTGTGTCGCCTTTCATCGCCAATTGACTTAATACGGCCTGATGGCCTAAATGCACACCATCAAAGTTGCCGATGGTGGCAACACAGCCTGGAGGAGATGAAGGTAAATTATGAAAATCTCGAATTATTCGCTGCATGGGAATGTGTGTAATCAACGCATAAAAAAACAGTAACAGACTAACGGCTTGAGACAAAACAATCCAGCAGGCAAGAAGTCTTTGTTTAACTTATAATACGCATTGATTGATTTTTGTTTAGAGGCCGACAGCGTGGCAAAGCGAAAAAAACTGGATTATGAAGCAGCAGTAACTGAGCTGGAATCATTAGTCGAACGCCTTGAACAAGGCGATATCAGCCTTGAGGAATCCCTGAAACTGTATGAAAGCGGTGTATTACTGACGCGTGACTGCCAGGAAGCTTTGCAATCGGCAGAACAAAAAGTACAGATGTTATTACAACAATCCGGCCAATCCACATTGGTAGATTTTGACCCTGATAATTCTGAATCGTGACTGACAGTTTTATTCTCGCTGACTGGATGCGGCAACGCCAGACGCGTATTGAACATGTACTTTCTGAGCGATTACCTGATAATAACAATAATACAGGGCATTTTTCGGCACAACTTGTTGAAGCGATGCGCTACTCAACACTTGCTGGTGGCAAACGCTTACGAGCATTGTTAGTTTACGCCACTGGTGAAGCATTGGGTGTTGACTTAGCATTGTTGGATGCACCAGCCAGTGCAGTAGAAATGATTCACGCTTATTCACTGGTTCATGACGATATGCCCATTATGGATAATGATGATTTACGTCGTGGTCGCCCAACCTGCCATAAAAAATTTGGTGATGCGACAGCTTTACTAGTGGGTGATGCACTCCAGACATTAGCATTTGAAACTTTGTGCGATGATGTTCTTTCACCTGTTCAGCAAAGCCAGATGGTAAAAACTCTTGCCCATCATTCAGGTGTGTTCGGCATGGCAGGTGGTCAGGCTATCGATCTGGAATCAGTTGGCAAAACACTTGATTTAGAAGCATTACAAGCCATGCACGAACTTAAGACCGGGGCATTAATTCGTGCCAGTATACGTTTGGGAGCCATGGCCTCTACAAGTGTAGATGAAACGACTCTGGCTAAACTCGATAACTATGCCTTTTGTATTGGTCTGGCTTTTCAGGTTCAGGATGATGTGCTGGATGTTATCACCGACACCAGTATATTGGGAAAAACACAAGGCGCAGATATCGCCTTAAATAAACCCACTTACCCTGCTTTATTAGGTTTGGATGCCGCTCAACAAAAGGCCAGTGATCTGATTGACCGAGCTCTAAATGAACTGGCTGAGTTACCCTACACTACTCAAGCACTGGCTGCATTAGCCCAATTTGTTGTACAACGGTCTCACTAAAGTATGAGTACACATATGGATAGCATACTCGCTCACATTAACAGTCCCGATGATTTGCGTCAGCTGGATAGGAAACAACTGCCGGAATTGGCAAAAGAAATCAGAGCCTTAATTGTTGATAGTGTACAACAAACGGGTGGTCACATTTCATCTAACCTCGGTGTTGTTGAGCTGACATTGGCATTGCATTATGTCTTTAACACGCCTGACGATCGTTTTGTCTGGGATGTCGGGCACCAAAGTTATACCCACAAAATCATCACTGGTAGACGCGATCAAATGCATACCATGCGCCAACAAAAAGGTTTATCCGGTTTTCCTAAGCGTAGCGAAAGTCTTTATGATGCCTTTGGTGTTGGACATTCAAGTACATCAATCAGTGCTGCTTTAGGGATGGCTGTGGCCGCACAGGCCAAAGGGGACTCTCGTCGTGCAGTTGCCATTATTGGTGATGGCGCCTTAACAGCAGGCCAAGCTTATGAAGCGCTGGCTCATGCCGGTGATTTGAGTGCAAATCTATTAGTGATACTTAACGATAATGAAATGTCGATCTCTAAAAATGTCGGTGGCATGTCTAATTATCTTGCCAGACTACTGTCTGGTAAATTCTATGCTTCTGCTCGTGAGGGAAGTAAAAAGGTTCTAGAAAAAATCCCCCCAGCCTGGGAACTTGCTCGTCGTGCTGAAGAACATGTCAAAGGCATGGTCATCCCTGGCACATTATTCGAAGAAATGGGATTTAATTACATTGGCCCGATTGATGGCCATGATCTTGATACGTTAATCGCAACCTTGGGCAATTTGCGTGAACGCAAAGGCCCGCAATTTCTTCATATCGTCACCAAAAAAGGCAAAGGCTATGAGCCGGCGGAACAACAGCCAGGTAAATACCATGGTGTCAGCCCAGCCAACAGTAAAGCATCCGGCCCAAGTTACACTCAAGTATTTGGGCAGTGGCTTTGTGATATGGCACGTGAGTCAGAAGATTTAATTGGTATCACACCGGCGATGTGCGATGGATCCGGCTTAAATGATTTTGCCGACCAATACCCGGATCGTTATTTTGATGTCGGCATCGCTGAACAACATGCAGTGACATTGGCTGCGGGTATTGCCTGTGAAGGCAAAAAGCCCGTGGTGGCAATTTATTCGACCTTTTTACAGCGCGCTTATGATCAGTTGATACATGATGTGGCCTTACAAAACCTACCGGTTTTATTTGCCATTGATCGTGGTGGGTTGGTTGGTGCTGATGGTGCAACTCATGCAGGTAGTTTTGATTTAAGTTACCTTCGTTGTATACCTAATATGGTAGTGATGGCACCTTCCGATGAAAATGAATGCCGTCAGATGCTGACGACTGGTTACAGATACAATGGTCCAAGTGCAGTTAGATATCCCCGAGGTACAGGCACGGGAGCATTAATTGAGCCCGCATTAAGCACACTTGAAATTGGCAAGGCTGAGATTAAACGTCAGGGTGAAAAAATTGCCATTTTTGCCTTTGGCACACTACTTAAAGCTGCATTAGAAGCAGCCGAAACATTGAATGCTACCGTAGTAAATATGCGTTTTGTTAAACCGTTGGATCATAGTGTGATCGAAAAAATGGCCAATGACCATGACCTGATAATCACCATTGAAGAGAATACCCATCTGGGTGGTGCTGGCAGCGGAGTAGCAGAATGGTTACTTTCCATTGGAAATACTACCCCTATCGAAATCATGGGGCTACCTGACAAATTCATCGACCATGGTGATCATCAACAGCTATTGGCTGACTGTGGTCTAGATGTAAAAGGCATTATTAATTCCGCCAACAAACATTTTCCGGCATAATATTTCGTTATCCATATCAATTCCCTACTATAATAGTCAACTATGAGCGCCACATATACCCTAAAAATTCTGGCTGATTTTGCTTCAGCCCATACCCTACGTGATTATCCGGGGGATTGTAGTCGTATGCATGGACACAACTGGAAGCTGGAAGTTGAAGTCACTGCAACCGCATTGAATGAACATGCCATGGGGATGGATTTCAAAACGATCAAAACGGCAACTCGTGAATTAGCCAAAACACTTGATCATCGTTATCTGAATGATATTCCACCATTCGATACCATCAATCCGACGGCTGAAAACATCGCCCACTATTTTTACCAGAACCTGAGTAATACACTCAATACCGACACGGCAAAAATCTCGGGTGTTACCCTCTGGGAAACTGACCGCGCCTGTGTACGCTATAGCGAGGATTAATAAAAAAGAATGACTACGACTACAAAAACAGACTGCTGTGACCAGATCGAAGATGTACAAAACATTGCCGACAAGCGTCATATTGCGATTGATAAGGTAGGTATCAAAGATATTCAACATCCTATTAAAATCAGTGATCGAACCACAGGTGAGCAACATACCATTGCTAATTTTAATATGTATGTAAACCTGCCTCATCAATTCAAAGGCACCCACATGTCGCGATTTGTTGAGATTTTGAATCAACATGAACGTGAAATTACCGTTAAGTCATTCCGTGTGATGCTAGGAGAAATGACCGAGCGTCTGCAGGCTGAGTCAGGCTATATTGAAATGGACTTCCCATATTTTGTTAATAAGGAAGCGCCAATCAGCAAAGTAAAAAGCCTGATGAACTATCAGGTTAGCTTTATTGGTGAAATCAACGGTAAAGAAGCTGATGTCATGGTAAAAGTAGTGGTACCCGTTACCAGTCTTTGCCCTTGTTCAAAAAATATTTCCGATTATGGTGCCCATAATCAACGCTCACATGTCACAGTAACTGTACGTGCAGATAGTTTTATTTGGATCGAAGATTTGATTGATCTAGTTGAACAGGAAGCCTCATGTGAAATTTTTGGCCTGCTAAAACGTCCAGATGAAAAATATGTCACTGAACGCGCCTATGATAATCCCAAGTTTGTTGAAGATATCGTGCGTGATATTGCAGCACGTCTAAATGACGATGAGCGTATCAATGCCTATACGGTTGAATCAGAAAACTTTGAGTCAATACATAATCACTCTGCTTATGCATTGATTACTAATGGTTTTAATAAGCCCTAGCATTCCTCTTTAAAAAAGCCCGAATAAACCATTTCGGGTTTTTTTTAATATTGGATAACTAATATTTCTGCTTCAATTCCATACGTTCACCGGTATGCTGAATCTCCAGCTGACCTAAAAAGCTCATACCCAATAAAGCGCGGGTTGGTTCTGGCCCATCAATCACTATCGCTGCAACATTATAAAGTTTGATATCCCCTACTTGAACCTGATCCAGATTCACCTGATAAGCCTGCTCTATACCAGATGCGGTTTTCACCCCCACTATCGGTCCTTTCAGGTAATCAAGACTCAAATTTGTTGCTGTTTTAGCATTCAAAGCAATCGCTGAAGCGCCAGTATCCACCAAAAAATCAACGGTAAAACCATTAACACTGCCTGTGGTTAAATACATACCATTAACTGGCCATAAACTGACCGTTGGTTGCGCAGGTGCCGGAATATAATTCGTGCTTATATGCTTGCCTAATTGATAAGTCTTTTTTACCCCGTCAATTTCTAATACTGCAGCTTGACTGGTTGCCGAAACTAGAGTGACACCTTCAGGACTGGTATTGCCGACCTTTAACAAGTGCTGTTGCTTATTGATCTGGATCACAGCTTGATCATTAAATAGACCAACGATGACGACATCCAACTCATCAGACAGTACGGCTGACGCGTTTAGCAGTATAATGAGCCCCGCTATCCATGCTTTGTTCATGGTCACCCCCTATTTGAAAGTATAGACAGAATAACAGCGAATCATTATGAATACATCCTCATTCCCATCCGTCACTGGCGTTATCCTGGCAGGCGGTCAAGCTCGTCGTATGGGTGGCGAAGATAAAGGTTTGCTGGATTATAAGAAACAACCTCTCATTCGCCATGTCATTACTGCATTATCACCACAGGTCGATCAATTGGTCATTAATGCTAATCGTAATATTGACAAATATCAACGCCTTGGCTATTCCGTTATCAGTGACACTCTTGAAAATTTTTGTGGTCCTTTAGCCGGTATGCTCAGTGCGATGCAAGCGGTTGATACTGACTATATTCTTACTGTGCCTTGTGACTCACCAGGAATTTCCAAACAACTACGCCAACGAATGATGGAAGCACTACTCCATAACAATGCAGAGATTGCTGTGGCACACGATGGCAATCGTCTGCAACCGGTATTCTGTTTGTTACCCTGCCATCTCAAAGATGAGCTTGAAACTCACCTTAAACAAGGTGGTAGAAAAATTGATTTATGGTTGGAACAGCATAAACTGGCTGTTGTTGATTTTTCTGATCAACCCGACACTTTCCTCAATTTTAATCACCCTGAAGATATCAAAAGTCATCAGGAAAGACTGCAGTCACCTGTCCCGCTGATTGGCTTTGCCGCCTTTAGTGGCACTGGCAAAACAACACTGTTACGTCAACTGATTCCTGCATTAAATACAAAGGGTATTCAGTTGGCAGTGATTAAGCACGCACACCATAAATTTGATATTGATATTCCTGGTAAAGATAGCTATGAAATTCGCAAAGCAGGTGCCCAACAAACACTGGTTGCATCAAGCCGATTAATGGCATTGATGGAAGTACAACCAGCCGAATTAGAAGATCCACATCTGGCTGATTTAATTCCGAGATTAGACACCCGTAAACTGGATCTTATTCTGGTTGAAGGTTTTAAGCATGAAACATTACCTAAGATTGAATTGCATCGCTCCAGCATAGGTAAGCCTTTGCTCTATCCAGATGATGACAATATTATTGCGATTGCAACTGATGAGCCATTAACAATAAGCAAACCTATTGATCAGCTTGATCTTAATAATGTTGAACAAATGGCAGATTACATCCAACTTTTTATCGCTAATTGGGCAATGAAATAATGACTGAATTTACCCCGCAACCAAGTTGTGCTGATGCGCAGGAATCACATAGTCTCAGTGTCAGTGATGCAAAACAACGCATCTCAAATCTTGTTTCCACATTAACAGCATGGGAAAAACTCAATTTGAGAGATAGCTTAGGTCGGATTCTGCACAAGCCTATCATTTCTCCTATTAATGTCCCTCCCCACAACAATTCAGCCATGGATGGCTATGCTATTCAGAGTGCTGATATCACACCTGACAGTTTTACTGTTCAACAGGTTGGAATCGCCTTCGCTGGACAGCCATTTAATGGCAACATCCAGCGCGGTGAATGTATTCGTATTATGACCGGTGCCATGATGCCAACCGATTGTGACACAGTCATCATGCAGGAACAGGTAGAAACGAATGGCAATACCATCACTATTCACGGCAAACACCAACACGGACAAAATGTACGATCCGCGGGTGAAGACCTCAAGACAGGTGAAACTATTCTGTCTGAAGGTCACAAAATCACAGCGGCTGATCTGGGATTAATTGCGTCATTAGGAATCGGAGAAATCACTGTTAAAAGACGATTGCGTGTCGCCTTTTTTTCAACCGGTGATGAACTACGATCTATCGGTGAAGCACTGGAAGAGGGCCAAATCTACGATAGCAATCGTTACACCCTTTATGGCATGTTAAAACGTCTGAACGTAAACATGCTGGATATGGGGGTTGTGCCCGATCAAAAACAGACCTTGAAAGAAGCACTGCAACAAGCTGCTGAACAGGCTGATGTTGTGATTACCTCTGGCGGTGTCTCAGTCGGTGAAGCCGATTATGTTAAAGAAATATTAGCAGAACTCGGTCATGTCGATTTTTGGAAAATTGCCATGAAACCTGGCCGTCCACTGGCCTTTGGTAAAATTAATGACGCTCTGTTCTTTGGGCTTCCCGGTAATCCTGTGTCCGTTATGGTGACTTTTTACCAGTTTGTCAGTGCTGCTCTGCAACAACTTGCTGGTGAGCCTGTACAACCTAAACTGGTTATGCAGGTTCCGTGTGTCAGCACCATTAAAAAACGCGCTGGTCGATTTGAATTTCAACGTGGCATTTTATTTGAAGATGAGCAGGGTGACTTAAAAGTGAAAACCACTGGCGAGCAAGGCTCGGGCATTTTACGTTCTATGAGTGAAGCCAATTGTTTTATACTGCTGGATGAAAACTGTGAAGGCATCTCACCTAATTCCACTGTTACTGTACAACCCTTTGCAGGTCTTATTTAGATGTCTGAAAGCCATACCAAACAAAACTATGAGTTTAATAAATTAAGAAAGCGGCTTCGACGTCATGTCGGTCAAGCCATTGCTGACTATAATATGATTCAGGACGGCGACAAGGTGATGGTGTGTTTGTCAGGCGGTAAGGACAGCTACACCTTGCTTGATATTCTGCTTAATCTGCAAAAACATGCCCCCATAGATTTTGAACTGATTGCCGTAAACCTTGATCAAAAACAGCCCGGCTTCCCAGAACACATCCTGCCCGACTATTTAAGTTCAATTGGCGTACCTTTTCATATTATCGAAAAAGATACCTACAGCATTGTCAAAGAAGTGGTGCCTGAAGGCAAAACAACGTGCGGTATTTGTTCACGTCTGCGTCGCGGTTCATTGTATGGTTATGCCAGACAAAATGGCATTACTAAAATTGCCTTAGGCCACCACCGTGATGACATCATAGAAACGGCCTTTCTCAATATGTTTTATGGCAGCAAACTTAAAGCTATGCCGCCTAAATTATTGAGTGATGACAAAACCAATATATTGATTCGTCCATTATCCTATTGTCGCGAATCAGATATCGAACGTTACGCTGAGCATCAGCAATTCCCTATCATTCCTTGTAACCTATGCGGCTCACAAGAAAATATGCAACGGCAAATCATCAAAGACATGCTGCAAAATTGGGAAAAACAGCAACCTGGCCGTTTGGAAAATATTTTCCGTAGTTTACAAAATATTTCACCGTCACAACTGGCAGATAATGACCTGTTTAACTTTAAAGATCTGGAATTACAGCGCCAGACACCAACTGGTGATGAAGACACCAACCATGATGATCTTCAATTTCCAGCTTTAGCTCGACAATAGTTGCTTTTACAATAGGGACATCCGATGAAACAGCCAACATTAAACCCCAAACCGATCAGACAATTTGCTTTATTCGAGTTGGGGTTCAGACCCTTTTTCTTGCTCGGAAGCCTATTCTCAATCATTGCTACCGCAATATGGATGGCAAATTTTTCTTTTGGCTGGTCATTGCCAGTTAGCACTGTAACTCCCATCGCATGGCATGGTCATGAAATGATATTTGGTTACAGTGTTGCGATTATTGCTGGCTTTTTATTAACAGCCGTTAAAAACTGGACTGGTGTACAGACAATCAATGGAATTCCATTAGTATTATTGTCATTATCATGGCTGCTGGCCCGAGTTCTACCCTTGTTTAATTCACCCTTATTATATGAATGGGCAGCATTATTCGATATTGTATTTTTATCAGCTTTGACTCTTGCAGTATTTCACCCTATTGCCAAGGTTAAGCAATGGCGACAGTTATTTATCGTATCTGTTCTAGCTCTACTGCTCACTAGCAATGTGTTGTTTTACCTTGGTGTGTTTCATATTTTCGATCTCGGCATTTCCTGGGGTTTATTTTCTGGAGTTTATCTGGTGTTGGCACTAATTTTTACTCTAGCAAGACGAGTAATGCCCTTTTTTATTGAGCGCGGTATTGGGTATCAGGTTCAACTCAAAAATTGGTCATTTATTGATTCAAGCAGCCTGTTGTTTTTAACTGCATTATGGCTGGTTGATGTGTTTCTCAAGCAGCCACTATTAACAGCGCTTTTATCAGCCATACTCGCAGTATTACACGGTGTCAGATTATGGGGGTGGCACACTAAAGGTATCTGGCAAAAACCGTTATTGTGGGTACTCTTCCTTGGCTATGGCTTTTTTGTACTCGGCTTTTTGCTAAAAGCATTCAATTATTTTTCTTTATACCCAACATTTCTGCCTCTCCACGCCTTTACCTATGGCGGCATTGGCATGCTGACTATAGGTATGGTGTCACGTGTCAGTCTTGGACACACAGGTAGAAATATAGGTCAACCACCCCAAATACTGACATGGGTGTTTTTAAGCTTATTCGTAGGTGCGCTCATTCGTGTAGTGACACCTATTTTTTCACCGAGCTTATACATGTACTGGATAGGTATATCTCAGTCATTATGGATCATTGCATTTTCATTCTTTTTATATCGCTATTTTTTGATATTTATTCAGCCTAGAGAAGATGGACAGCAAGGCTAATGATTGAAGTAAGTACTTCGGTTTTCGAATAATAGTTCAACAAGTTATTCACCAGTTAGCGTAGCTACTACACAAGTGTCGCAACTATCATCTCTAAGTCATTGATACCATTAAAATCAATTGTATGCCACTGATTTTAAACGAGTTTTCTGACTGGTTGTTTTTTGACCAATTTGAATGACTGGTTTACAGAATAATGACTTAGCTGTTTATAAAGATAGTTAACCACAGAGTTATCCACAGAAAATGTGAGTAACTCTGTAAGTCATTGAAAGGCCAAAATGGTGCATAAAATTCTTATGATTTGACTGGAATAAAATTTTCAGCAAACTCCAAGGCATTGCCATCCGGATCACGGCAAAAAAATGCAGGACGACCTGACTTACTTCTAGATAAAGTGATGCCTGCATTTTCAAGTCTCTGTGCCAGTGCTTCCAAATCGTCAACCACTAAAGCAACATGCTTATCCTTGCCACCATGTTTTGGTCGACCTTCGGCCGAATCGGGGTTAGGTAATTGCATTAAATGTAATTGTTGGCCACTGTCACCCAAATCAAGCCAGGCACCATCAAAGGGGAAATCAGGGCGGCCTGTATTAAGTGGAATCTGCAATACGCCGCAATAAAACTCAAGAGATTGCTTAACATCTGCCACTAAGAAGCTAGCATGGGCAATTGATTTAATCATGGATATATCCTCGTAACAAACTGTTTATATATTTCTTTATTGTTCATTTTTCATTTCAGTATGCGCTACCCCATAGGCAGCTAATAAAATCAAACTGCCGCCTAACCATTCCTGTAATGACATCACTTCATCGGTCAGTAGCCAGGCGGCGATAGCCGCCACTACCAGTTCAAACAACATAATGACAGCTGATCGGTAAACCGGCATGCTGGCAACGCCATACAAAACAGCAATTGTCATCGCTACAATACCTAACCAGCCTAATAACCAGGCCCCAGCCCATACAGAGATAGAAACATCAGGAAGCGTAGACTGTTGCCACAAAAGAACCAATAGTGAGATGATAACAACTCCCCACCAGACTACGCCGGTTTTGAGTCCCATTGGGACTGAAGCCAATTTTCTGGTTTGAACATTATTCACTGAGAACGCGACACTAGCCGTTAACGCTAACCAGTCAGCCAGTCCATGGGGCCATGGCCAACCCATATTTACATTCCATAACATGATCATAGAACCTGACATCGCAATAACTAACATAACCATTGCAGGAACCGTTAATCGCTCATTTAGCCACCAGCGACCGAGCAGTACCGTCCATAATGGTGATAAATAGAACAGTAACATCACTCGCATGACTTCGCCTTTGGTCAGCGCCTCTAGAAAAGCGATATTAGCTATACCAGCTGCTGTGGCCAACAATAATAAATCCCCTGCGTGTTTAGTTAGCAAGTGAGCATGCCGCCATAATAGAGTGACAGCAAAAAGTCCTGCAGCGAAATACATCACCAATGAACTCCAGACAGCTGACATGCCCGCATTTTCAAGCACACGAATGGGATACCAGATCAGTCCCCACATCGTGGAAGAAAACAACAGACAGGCAATAGCCAAACGGTTTTTAACATGATGCAATATATTCATAGCAGAACCTTATACCACGAGTTGGGGATAACTCGTTATAATAGTCGGCTTTATTTAATCATTACTTCATTATGAATCCTGATCTGGCCAAACTGCATCCTTATCCGTTTGAAAAACTTGCCCAACTCAAGGCAGGATGTATGCCACCTGAAAATCTGACTCATATCGCTTTATCGATTGGCGAGCCAAAGCATCCTACTCCAGGTTTCATTACCGAAGCCGTGATTGAACACTTACATGGGTTATCGATCTACCCAACTACGGCTGGCACAATCGCACTTAGACAGACTATCGCTAGCTGGTTAGATAATCGTTTTCATCTGGCCGGAAATATTGATGCCAGCACCCAAGTGTTACCTGTTAATGGCACTCGTGAAGCCCTGTTTTCTTTTGCTCAGGCAGTGATTGACCGAGAGAGCAAGCCATTGGTTGTGATGCCTAACCCCTTCTATCAAATCTATGAGGGTGCCACCATTTTAGCGGGTGCTGAACCATATTTTTTAAACTGCAATCCCGAAAACAATTTTATTCCTGACTTTAACAGTGTGAGTGCTGATATATGGGATCGCTGTCAATTACTCTATTTATGTAGCCCAGGAAATCCCACTGGTGCAGTTGTTGACCTAGCCACTTTAACTAGCTTGATCGAGCTGGCTCATCGACATGATTTTATTATCGCATCAGACGAATGTTATTCAGAAATTTACTTTGATGAAAACCAGCCACCAATTGGATTATTAGAAGCGGCAGTTAAAGCCGGCTACCATGACTTTAGCCATTGTGTGGTATTCCATAGTCTGTCTAAACGATCGAATGCGCCGGGTCTACGTTCTGGTTTTGTAGCTGGTGATGCTAAGGTATTAAAAGACTTCCTGCGATACCGAACTTACCACGGCTGTGCGATGCCTCCAGCCACTCAATCAGCATCTATTGTTGCCTGGCAAGATGAAGATCATGTTACTTATAATCGTGAGCTGTATCGTGAGAAATTTGATGCCGTTTTGGAAATCCTGTCTCCAATAATGAATGTCAGTTTGCCACAGGCTGCCTTTTATCTGTGGGCAGAAACACCGATTACGGATACTGACTTTGCTCGTCGTCTGTTTGACGAACACAATGTCACTGTTTTACCAGGTAGCTTTTTAGCACGTGATACCGACAATGGTAATCCTGGCCAGAACCGGATCCGAATGGCTTTGGTAGCCCCTCTTTCGGAATGCATTGATGCTGCACACCGTATTCGACAACTAATTGAAAACCTTTAATGGAGAAGTTTTAAAATGAGTGAAATTCAACAAATTATTGAAGATGCTTTTGAGCGTCGCGCCGACATTACCCCTGCTAATGCTGATGCGAATGTTCGTAATGCTGTTAATGAAGCACTCGCCATGCTTGATAATGGCTCTGCCCGCGTTGCTGAAAAACAAAATGGTGACTGGGTTGTAAATCAATGGCTAAAAAAAGCGGTATTACTGTCTTTCCGTTTGAACGATAATAAAATCATGGCGGGTGGCGAAACCAACTATTACGACAAAGTTGATCCTAAATTTGCCAGCTTCAACGAAGCTGATTTTGATAAAGCCGGAGTACGTGTTGTTCCGCCAGCGATGGCTCGTCGAGGCTCATATGTTGCACCAGGTGTAGTCTTGATGCCTTCATACGTCAATATTGGTGCTTACGTTGATTCGGGTACCATGGTTGATACCTGGGCTACCGTTGGTTCATGTGCTCAAATTGGTAAAAATGTTCACCTTTCTGGTGGTGTAGGTATCGGTGGTGTATTGGAACCTTTGCAAGCAGGTCCAACGATCATTGAAGATAACTGTTTTATCGGTGCCCGTTCTGAAGTAGTTGAAGGCGTCATCGTCGAAGAAGGTTCTGTTATTTCAATGGGTGTATACATCGGTCAAAGTACCAAGATTTTCAACCGCATGACCGGTGAAATTTCTTATGGTCGTATTCCAGCTGGTTCGGTTGTGGTGTCAGGTAACTTACCGTCTAAATGTGGTACTTATAGCCTGTATTGTGCTGTGATTGTTAAACAAGTTGATGCTAAAACTTTAGGTAAAGTGGGTATCAACGAATTATTACGCGATATCTAATCTGTAATGATTTTATACGGTATTAAAAACTGCGATACTGTAAAAAAAGCACGCCGTTGGCTTAATGCTAACGGCGTCGATTTTCAGTTTCATGATTTTCGTACCGATGGTTTAGATCAATCCACCATTGAGTCATGGTTACAATTTGTGTCATGGGAAGTGTTACTTAATAAACGTGGCACCACCTGGCGCAAGCTTGAAGATCCTCGTAAAGAACAGCTCGACCAGACCACCGTAATTGATTTAATGCTTGAAAATCCAACACTGATCAAACGACCTGTGTTAACTGATAACTCCAATTGTCTGGTTGGATTTAAAGAAGCCGATTATGCTTCTCATTTTGGAAAATAAGCTATGTCTGCCACGCTTGATTTAACAAAAAATTTAATTAGCTGCGCTAGTGTGACACCGGATGACCAAGGCTGTCAGGTATTATTAGCCGATCGTCTTGCCGCCATTGGCTTCACCACTGAGCATTTACGATTTGGTGATACTGATAACTTATGGGCGCGCCGTGGTACTGATGGGCCTGTATTCGTTTTTGCTGGTCATACCGATGTTGTGCCAACTGGCCCAGCTGAAAAATGGTCATCTGATCCATTCAAACCAGAAATTCGTGATGGTCTACTCTATGGTCGTGGCACTGCCGATATGAAAGGCAGTATTGCTGCCATGGTAACGGCTTGTGAACGCTTTATAATTGATCATCCTAATCATCAGGGTTCCATTGCATTTTTAATCACCAGTGATGAAGAAGGCCCAGCGACAGGTGGAACAGTCAAAGTGATTGAAACCCTTGAAGCCAGAAATGAAAAAATCGACTGGTGTCTAGTCGGCGAACCGACCAGTACGGATAAAGTTGGCGATGTTGTTAAGAATGGCCGCCGAGGTTCATTAAATGGACGCTTAACCATTAAGGGTAAACAAGGTCATATTGCCTATCCCCAACTGGCAGAGAATCCGATTCACCTGCTCGCACCTGCACTCCATGAACTGTGTGCAATAGAGTGGGATCAGGGTAATGAGGACTTCCCACCCACAAGTTTTCAGATCTCAAATCTAAATTCTGGTACTGGCGTCACTAATGTAATTCCGGGGACTGCCGATCTTGTGTTCAACTTTCGTTATTCAACCGAAGTTACTCATGAACAGTTGCAACTAGGTGTACAAACCATTTTAGATAATCATGGTTTAAATTATGATCTGACATGGGAGTTATCCGGTAAACCGTTCCGCACCGCTAGCGGTGCGTTGGTGGATGCTGTTAAAACAGCAATCAAAACTACGACAGGCTATGCAACTGAACTCTCTACTTCCGGCGGTACGTCAGATGGGCGTTTTATTGCACCCACTGGTGCTCAAGTCATAGAACTTGGTCCCCTAAATGCCACTATCCATCAAATTGATGAATGTGTCTCTGTGGCCGATCTTGACACTTTGTCTGCAATCTACGAGACTCTTTTGACAAACTTACTAGTCGAGTAACTATTTCCTCGTGTCTGTCATCAAACAACAACGTCACTGGCTTTACCTGCTAACAGCATTACTGCTGTTTATGCAGTCGTTCGCCTTATGGCATGATGTGACTCATCCATTCCATATTGCCGATACGCCTTGTCAGCAGTTTGAGGTAATCAGCCACACTCCCTCGGTTGAGCCTTCATTATCAATCTTACCCATCTTTATCTCGCAATTTAGTGCTGTTGAACCCACTACTTCTGTTGCGTATTTACCCAAACGGCTACGTGATAGTCATGGCATTCGCGCACCTCCTTTTATTTCATAGCATTTACCCCACTTTAATCTTTACATTTTATTTGCCAGATAGATCCTTGCGTTATTTACGTAAAATGGATGCGATCAGCAACACATGCTATGAGAAAAAATATGTTTATCAAAAAAACAACAATGGCGCTTTTTGGAAAGGCTCTACCCATATTTCTGTCATTCACTTCAATCGCAATAGCTGATAATCAAATTCCAGCAATTGAAATTCCTAGTTTGATCGTCACGGCTGACCCACTTGGAGCACGCAGCCCTGATGAGCTTATTATTCCCGTTACCGTATTAACCGGGGAAGAGTTAGATCAACGTCGTGCTGGAACACTGGGTGAAACTCTGGATGGCTTGCCTGGCGTATCCAACTCAGATTTTGGTCCAGGTGTTGGTCGACCCGTAGTAAGGGGACTTCAAGGATCACGAGTTCAGATTCTGGATGATGGTCTCAAAACTGCAGATGTATCAGGTGAAGGTGGCGATCACACTATCGCCATTGACTCAATGCGCGCTGAGCAAATTGAAGTCATCCGTGGCCCAGCGACCCTGCTTTACGGCAGTGGCGCAGCGGGCGGTGTAATCAATGTCAAAAGCAATCGCTTCAATCCTGACTTTGGTGATTCATTCCGTTTCAATACACAGATGGGATATGGCTATAACGGCAATGAACGTCTGGGTAATGTACAACTGGAACTGCCGTTAAGTGACAACTTTGTTCTGCGAAGTGACTATGGTCTCAGACGTAGTCGCGACTTTAATATCGATGGTTTTCAGCAACAGGGACAAACATCCGGTGACAAAGACCGTTTGCAAAACAGTGATGCCAACAACGATAGTTTCTCGCTTACTGGCCTATTCACCGCAGACTGGGGACATGCTGGCCTATCTTATAGTCGGTGGCGTAGTGATTATGGTATTCCAGAAGTATTTTTGGCCGAAGGTGAAGAAGAACAAGAGCGCATTCTTGCAGACTATGAACGCGTAGATTTGCGTGCTGAAATTGACCAGCCACTACCGGGCTTCCGTACGGCACGCTTGAAACTATCAAACACCAATTTTGGTCAACAAGAAAAAGGCTTTGTTTACCATGCCGGTGTTTTAGAAGAAAGTGTGGTTGAGACCGAGTTTATAAACGATGAACGAGAAGCCCGACTCGATCTTGTACACAACCCAATAGGTTTGTGGCAAGGTGTGATTGGTCTCCAAGTCAATGAGCGTGAGTTTGATGCCAAGGGTTCGGGTCACTCTGAACATGCACACAGTGCCAGCGGTTTTTATGTTAGAGCCAATGATACTCGTTCTCTAGGGTTGTTTGTCCTTGAAGAACGTTTAACCGATTTCGGCAGATTGGAGTTTGCTGCACGCGTTGACCATATACATTCCGCTCCGGAAACACTTAATGAACAACGTCATATTGTTCTACCTGATGCAACTGAACTTGAACAGGAGGCGAAACTCGGTAGTCGTAGTTATACACCTGTCAGTCTATCTGCCGGATCGATCATTGATTTGAATGAACAACACCACCTTCGTTTGGCGGTGACACGTTCACAACGGGCACCTTCTTCAGAGCAATTATATGCTTTTGGCCGTCATGCCGCCTCCGGGACAGTTGAAGTTGGCGATACAAAATTGGATAAGGAAACCTATACCAATCTAGAAATCGGCTTCGACAGACATTCAGGTGCTTTTCGCTTTGATAGCTCGCTGTTTTACAACCATGTGACTGACTTCATCTATTTGACACCACAAAATGATGGCAGTGGTAATGCCATAGAAATTGAAGGCGATACGCTTGTATTGAATCAACAGAGCGATGCGCGCTTTTATGGTGCAGAATTCACAGCAGCTGCCGATCTGATTCATGGCGCGCTCCCACTAAGCATCCGTCTGTCTGGTGATTATGTTCGTGCTAAATTACAAGACGGCGATAACTTGCCACGAATCAGCCCTGCTCGTTTAGGTATGGGATTTGATTCAAGTTATCAGGACTGGACTTTCAGCGTTGACTTTCAGCATGTTTTCAAACAAACCAAAATAGCTGAAGTTGAAACTGATACCAGTGGTTTCAACAAATTATCATTTAATGCCAACTGGCAACCAGCCATATTGAAAGGCGGTGAAATTTTTATTCAGGGCCGCAACTTGCTTAATGAAGACGGCAGACGTCATCAAAGCTTTCTTAAAGATGAAGCTCCCATCATTGGCAGAACTATCATGACAGGTTTCCGCTTCAATCTAGGTAGCTAACCATCATGCATCTATACAGTACCCGATAATACTTTCGGGTACTGTGTATTAATGCCAAATACAATCACTATTAAATACTGCTGATTGCAAAGGGATGAACTTCATTGTGATGGATAATGTGTTGTTAAAAATATAACAATGATCAATTAACTTTATCGTCTTACACCATCTACTAGAAATTTATACGCATTTCTAATTATTTTTTCTATATATTGCCAACGGCCCTGTTGCCTGCTGTGTGGGCATAATTTCCATGGTAGTAACATTCATATGTTCTGGAGTACTCACTAGCCAAAATACGGTGTTAGCAATATCTTGTGCCGTTAATGCGACTGTGTCTTGATAGACTCCATCGGCACGTTGTTCATCATCCTTAAAGCGGACCATCGAAAATTCTGTCTCAGCATTGCCTGGTTCAATATTAGTCACACGAATACCTGAGCCCAATAGGTCAGCGCGTATTGCCAACGAAAACTGGCGAACAAATGCTTTGCTTGCACAATATACATTGCCACCAGGATAAGGCCAATTGCCTGCGATTGAGCCTATATTGATGATATAACCTTTGCCTTGTTGTTTCATCATCGGCAATACCGTGCGAGTACAGTACATCAAACCCTTGATATTGGTATCTACCATTTTATCCCAGTCATCAAGACTAGTTTGATAGGCCGGTTCAAGTCCCAAAGCCAAACCGGCATTATTGACCAGAACATCAATATCAGCAAAAACTTCGGGTAATGATTGGAATGCGTTCTCTACAGCTTGACGATCAGTGATATCAAAACAACAGCAGTGCACATTTTCAGCACCACCTAATTCTTGTTGTAACTTATCCAATCTCTGCTGACGTCGTCCAGTCAGTATCAATCGCCAACCATTATCAGCAAACAGGCGGGCACACGCTTCACCAAAACCCGATGTGGCACCTGTAATCATGATTGTTTTCATAATGGTGATGACCTTTTGCCTTTAAGCACCCTCAGAAAATACGATAGTTCGTCGTCCAGCAATAATAATGCGATGTTCAATATGCGCTTTAACCGCACGGGCCAATACCAGTCGTTCAATATCCTTACCGATCATGACCAAGTCTTCTGGGCTGTTACCATGCATCACACGTTCAACATCTTGTTCAATAATCGGACCTTCATCTAGATCTGCCGTCGCATAATGCGATGTGGCACCAATAATTTTAACACCACGATCATAGGCCTGATGATATGGTTTAGCACCCTGAAAGGCGGGTAAAAAGCCATGATGAATATTAATCACACGACCTGCATATTCCTGCACAAACTGCTCAGATAGAATTTGCATATAACGCGCCATCACAACTAAATCAATATTGTATTCAGTCAGTAAAGCTTTAATTTGTGCTTCTTGTTGTTGCTTGGTGTCTTTAGAAATGGGTAAATGATAAAAAGGTTTATCAAATTGTTTTGCCATATCTGCCAGATCATTGTGATTACCAATAATCAGCGGGATATCACATTTCAATTCTCCTTCCAGTTCGCGTAACAATAAATCGTAGGGGCAATGTGATGCTCGAGTTACCAGTAGAGCAACACGGTAGGGTTGGTCCGTATATTTTACCGACCAGATTAAACCCAGAGTACTAGCGAATGTGCCAAACTGTTTTTCTAAACTTGGCCGCTCTAAATGACCTTCATCTTCCAGCTTGATGCGCATAAAATACTGCCCATCCTGCACATCGGTATATTGCTGACAGTGCAAAATATTGTAATTACGTTCAGTAAAAAAACTGGTTATACCAGCCACCAGCCCTTTTTGATCAGGGCATTGAATAAGAAAAACTATTGAACTCATGAATCACTGCTACCTTTAAACATGTTCATCGTATTGATCTAATAATCAAGATCCTAGCATTCCGGTGTAGCTATTAGTATTCATTATATTTATCAGCACGACCTTTAACCTTATCAATGGGATATTTTGCGGCATTTTTTTCAATTTTAGCTGCAACCGCTTCATTTATATCTATCCCCAAATCATGAGAAAGATAACTTAGGTACACCGCCACATCCGCAATTTCATCTTCAAGTAATTCTCGTTTATCAGAAGCAAGTTGTTTAGTGATCTCATCATCAGTACGCCATTGAAACCATTCGAGTAACTCAGATGCCTCAATAGATATTGAAATCGCTAGGTCTTTAGGACTATGAAACTGTTCCCAGTCTCGCTCTCGCCTAAATTCAATTATTTTCTGTAATAATTCCGATTTAATCATAATTAAAAAACTGTTTCACTTTGTCTATGAATAGTTGAGGTTCTTCAGCATGCACCCAATGACCCGCTTGTTCAATTGTCACGATTTCTGCATTAGGAAAGATAGTACTAATTAAAGTCACATCATCATCTCCAACATAGCCTGAGCGACCGCCGCGTATAAAGCAACTATCAATCTTTATTTCAGTATTTTGACACACCGGTTCAAGCAGTTGAGGATAAATTGCAAACAAAGCCTGCAAATTTATCCGCCAGTTCAACTGTTCTCCGTTGACATCCAGATTCATCAATAAAAACTGTCTCACGGTTTTGTCTGGTATTGACAGCTTTAATGCTTCGTCCACTTCATTGCGTCTGGAAAACCGTGATAGATTTACCCCCAATAGAGCATTGAATATATTGCTATGTTCATCCTGATATTGTCGGGGTGAAACATCGACTACCATTAATTTTCGTACTCGTTGCGGATAACGCTGACTAAAAGCCATCGCCACCTTACCCCCTAAAGAATGGCCAATAATATCCACCATATCCAGATTGAGATCATCTAACAATTCGGCTAAATCGTCCGACATTAATTGATAGTTCTGTTCTGGGCTATGGGGTGAGCGACCATGATTGCGTAAGTCTACCGTAATGACCTTAGCGTAATGCGCCAGCTGTTTAGCCAAAGCTCGCCAATTATCTGATGATCCAAACAAGCCATGTATAATCACCAATGCTTGGCCTGATCCCACCATCTGATAATGCAATTTCATTAATCGGCTACTTTCTCTATCGTTAATCTTTATAATGGTGCAATTTTATGTCATTTGGAGATATTTTGTGGAAGACGAAACTATTCTAGTCATGTTAGTACAGCAATATGCAGCTAAACACGGTATTACCTTCAGTTCGAAGCACCTCGATGATCCCGATAAAAAAATCAAACTTATCAGCTTAATTCAAGAATCACTTTCTGGTAAACGTGGCCCTATCACTGACAATGATCTGATATAAATAAAAAGGCCACCTTTCAGGTGGCCTTTTTGCAATCTAATAAAAGTATAACCGGACTAGTCTGTTAGCTTTTCAAATACTAGGCTGGCATTGGTACCACCAAAACCGAAACTATTCGACATCACCGTTTTCAAACCTGCATTATCCTTACGTTCACGAATAATAGGTACTCCATCAGTTTCAGGATCTAATGTTTCAATATTAGCCGATGCGGCAATAAAGTCATTTTCCAACATCAATAAGCTATAAATAGCTTCCTGTACACCCGCCGCACCCAATGAATGTCCTGACAATGATTTGGTCGATCCAACTAATGGAATAGCATTACCAAAGGCTTGTTTAATCGCACCCAGCTCTGCTAAATCGCCTACTGGCGTACTGGTTCCATGGGCATTAATATAATCAATTGGGGCCGTAACAGTGTCAGTTGCTAATAGCATACAACGTGCAGCACCTTCACCGGATGGCGCTACCATATCGTAACCATCAGAAGTCGCTCCATAGCCAGTTAATTCGGCATAGATTTTCGCACCGCGTGCTTTGGCATGTTCGTATTCTTCCAACACCAATACGCCGCCGCCGCCAGCAATAACAAAACCATCACGATCAGCATCATAAGCACGTGATGCTTTTTCAGGTGTATCATTATATTTCGTTGACAGAGCTCCCATGGCATCAAATAATGAACTCATAGTCCAATGTTCTTCTTCTGCACCACCCGCAAATACAATATCTTGTTTGCCAAGCTGGATTTGCTCCATCGCATTACCAATACAATGAGCACTGGTTGCACAGGCCGAAGACATTGAATAGTTCACACCCTTTATTTTAAAAGGCGTCGCTAAACAAGCAGAAGTGGTACTTCCCATTACCTGTGTGACGCGATAAGGCCCAATGCGCTTCAAACCTTTTTCACGAAGGATGTCTGCTGCTTCAACCTGATTTGAAGAAGATGCACCGCCCGATCCCATAACCAATCCTGTACGTGGATTAGAAACCTGTTCCTCGGTTAATCCAGAATCAGTGATCGCCTGTTGCATTGAAATATACGCATAAGCTGCCGCATCACCCATAAAACGTAATATTTTACGATCTATGTGTTCTTTAAAATCAATATCAATACTGCCAGCTACATGACTGCGAAAGCCCATATCGGCATATTCTTGTTTAAAACGTATACCTGATCGTCCTAAACGAAGTGATTCAGTAACTGTATCGGCATCCAAACCCAAACAAGATGTGATACCTAAACCTGTGACAACAACACGTCTCATCGCTGTTTCCTAAAAATCATCTGTAGAAGTAAATAAACCAACCCGTAGGTCTTTTGCCTTATAAATTTCTCGGCCATCTACTGATACTGTACCATCAGCAATAGCCAGAACTAATTTACGGGCAATTACCCGTTTTAAATCCAGTTTATAAGTCACTTTTTTTGCTGTTGGAAGTACTTGCCCTGAAAATTTTACTTCCCCAGAACCTAGTGCTCTACCACGACCGAGATTTCCATCCCAGGCTAGGAAAAATCCAACTAACTGCCACATTGCATCCAAGCCAAGACAGCCTGGCATCACAGGATCACCGGGAAAGTGACACTGAAAGAACCATAAATCAGGGTTAATATCCAATTCAGCAATAATTTCGCCTTTGCCGTATTCGCCACCTGTATTGGCAATATGAGTGATGCGATCCATCATCAACATATTTGGTGTGGGTAATTGTGCATTGCCGGGGCCAAACATTTCTCCATGACCACATTGCAAAAGCTCTTCGTATGTAAATGATGATTGTTTACTCATGAATTCTTCTAAAATCGCCTCCATATTGGGCAGACATTATGATATCACGACCACGTGAAAACAAGAAAAAAACGTGAACTATTGCTCGAAATATTAGGCAAAAAAAAGCCACGGTAATGTATGCCGTGGCTTGTTTACTAACTTGAGTATTAATTATTTACTGGCTGTAACCGTTGCTGCGGCTTCAGGCAAAGTCACATCCAGACCTTGTAGCAATGCCCCCATACTATTAAGAATACGGTACATCGAGAATAATTGGTCGTATTGCGCATTAACCAAGGCTTGTCGTGATACAAATACTTCATTTTCAGAGTCTAATAAATCTAACAAGGTACGCTGCCCTAAACCAAATTGTTGTTGGTAGGCATCACGTGATTTTTCACTTGACTGGACATGCAGTTCGAAAAACTCCATTTGGTCATTAACCGTCTGTAATGCATTCCAAGACAAGCGAACACTTTGCTCCACCTCGCGATGGGTATTATTACGAATTTCTGCTGATTGGTTAATCAAATGAGCTGTTTCCTGCCGACGGGCTTTATCTTTACCACCATTTAACAAGTTATAACGAAGGCGAAACATCGCTGTCACATCGTTATTGTGCCCATTAAACCCATCAAGATCATTATTTGCTGTTGCACCTAGTTCAAAATCCACACGCGGATAGAAGGGTGATATAGCTGTGTCATGTTGCGCATTCGCTGATTCAACATCTGCTTCTGCTGATTTTAATGTTGGATGGTTATCCAATGCTTGGGCAATCGCTTCATCCAGTGTCGCAGGGATAAGGCTTGAAGGTGATTGCGGATCAGTTAAATTATCGGAGGCCACACCGACTACGCGTAAGTAATTTGTTTCAGCATCTCGCAGGTTGGCTTGTTCTGCAATCAAATTTCTTCTAGCTAAAGCAACACGTCCCTGGCTTTGGTCCATATCAGCTCTACGTCCAACACCACGTTCACTACGAAGTTTTATCTGGTCATGGGTACGCTCATGAGCCTCAAGGTTTGTGCTAGCAAGATCGACTAGTTTCTGTCTTCGCAATACATTCAGAAAAGCATCCGTAGCTTCCAGAGCAGTATTTTCTGCAGAACCAAACACGCCATAAGCACGAGAATCAGTACGTGCAGTATGACGACGTACTTCATTTTTAGTCGCCATGCCATCAAACAACATTTGACGTAAATTGATGCTAGCTTCATCTCGGTTCATATGAACATTTTTATGTCCAACTCTTGCTCTTGTAATAGGACTATCGGTTGACTCATACCCAGTACCTACAGCCAGATCAATTGTGGGTAAATATCCTGCCCGCGCCTGTTTAATTTCTTCAGCAACGGCATTACGTTCATTACCGGCTGCTAACACATCAGGGTTAGTCTTAATCGTTGTATCGACCGCTTCCTGCAGTGTGGTGGCAAACAATGAAGTTGAAGTTAGCCCTAGTAATAATGGGATAGCTATAGCTAATGGCTTAATGGTCATAATCTCAGTCCTGTAGTTATGTTTGTGTATTGTTTGCGGCATCCCCTCACCCAACACAACTGTAAGAAAACTCTAATATTGTTTGTCAATTATTGCTTCTAAGTACATGAATTTAAATGCAACAAACTAAAAAGTCAACTACTCATCTCAAGTCGCGGAAAAAAATAGCTAATGACAATCTATCTGGAATAGCCATCTTGTGAAAGATTGTCGTTAAATGAGCCTTAACCGTTCTTTCAGTAATATCCATACTTTTTGCAATCATTTTGTTTGTTGCGCCATGGCTAACCAGCTTGGCAACCTCTAATTCTTTTGGTGATAATGCTGCAACGGCCTGTCGTTGCTGTTCACTAATCTCTGGTATATGTGTCAACTCATCTATCAAGCCAGAAATAACATGGCGTTCAACCCAGACCTCACCGTGCAATATCATCTGCAATGCCTCATGCAACTTTGCGACAGGTAATGAACTGTCAAAATAACCACGGGCACCATGTGTCAGTGCTTCTATCTGTATTGCTATTGGGCGTCTCGATCCTATCACTAAAATCTTACTGTCTGGACTCGCTGTTTTAAGTGACCCAAGCGCGAGTGTTTGTTCATGGCCAATTAAATCCTGATGACATAAGATCAAATCCGGCTTTTTATCGTGGGCTGCAGTTGTTAATGAATCCAGATCATTGTAGAACGATGTCGTATATCCGGCTGGTAAACCAGTTTTAATTGCATGGCGCAAGTTATCATCTGCAACAGCCACATAGAGAATTGGATTAGTCATCATAGTTCCCATTATATGCCAACTATCTTTCACGTAATGCTGTGTTTTTAGCTTTTAATATTGGTTTTAATAGATAATCTAACACCGTTTTTTTGCCCGTTAAAATATCCACACTGGTTGTCATACCAGGAATTATATCCAAATGTCCTTTTTGACTGCTATCAATATAATTTTTATCTGTTCTTAAATAAATCAAATAGAAACTATCACCTTTTTCATCGGTAATGGTATCGGCACTTATTCGTTCCAATTTTGCTGGCAATCCACCATAGATTGAGAAGTCGTAGGCTGTTAGCTTTACCATCGCTTCTTGTCCTGGACGCAAAAAAGCAATATCTGCAGGCCTAATTTGAGCTTCTACCAACAAATTGTCTTCCACAGGAACAATTTCAACCAAGTCCATTCCTGGCTGAATAATGCCACCAATCGTATTGACTTTGAGTTGCTTGATTGTGCCTTTCACTGGCGAGCGAACCTGGGTACGCGTCACTCTATCCTGCAGTGAAAAAATTATTTCTTTTGTTCT